>CAZVRW010000014.1:33193-67607 GCA_964630265.1 uncultured Rhodospirillaceae bacterium | reverse complement strand
CGCCCGTTCTTCCGCCGGCGCAAGTCGTGCCCGTTCTCCGGCCCCAACGCGCCGCAGATCGATTACAAGGATACGAAACTGCTGCAACGCTTCGTCTCGGAACGCGGCAAGATCGTGCCGAGCCGGATCACCGCGGTGTCGGCGAAGAAGCAACGGGAACTGGCGCGCGCCATCAAGCGGGCGCGTTTCCTCGGTCTGCTTCCCTACGTCATCAGTTAGCGCGGATCGCCCAACCAGGACGGCGCCGGCGAGGCAACAGGCACGCACGCAGCATGGCTCAACCCATGGTTCTCGCCATCCTCGGCGGCGGCGTCGCGGCGCTGCTGTTGCTGACCGGCCTCAGCGGCGGGATGTTCGCGGCGTTGCTCGCGTATTTCACGCCGCTGCCGATCCTCTGGGTCGGCCTCGGGCTCGGCGCCGGGGCGGTGCCCATCGCCGCGGCCTCCGGCATCGTGCTCATCATGCTGCTGGGCCCGGCCGCCGCGGCCGCCGTGTTCGTCGGCATGCATGCGCTGCCGTCATGGATGGTGGTCCGCCAAGCGCTCGGCCGACGCCAGGCGGCGGGTCCCGGCGGCCCCGAGACATGGGTGCCGGCCGGCGATGTGCTGGCGTCGCTCAGCGTCTTTGCCGCCGTCGCCGTCGCCGGTTTCGGCCTTTTCGCTCTCGGCGGCGCGATGGGCATCGAGGCGACCTTGCAGGAGGCCCTCGACGACTGGGTGAAGCAGGGGTTTCCGACCCTGTCGGAGGTTGATCGGCGGGAGGTGACCGGCTCGATCACGCCGATGTTCCTCGGCCTCGGCGGCGCCGTGTGGATCGCCGCCATGGCGCTCAACACGGGGCTGGCACAGACACTGCTGGTCAAGCGCGGCCGCAACCTGCGACCGACGCCGCGCTGGTCCGATCTCACCCTGCCGGACTGGTTGTCGTGGGTGCTGGTGGCCGCCGCCGCGCTGGCGCTGGTGGCGGGGGGCGATCTCGGCTATCTGGCGCGCAATATCGCCGTGGTGTTGGCGGTTCCGTTCTTTTTCGTCGGTCTGGCGGTGGTGCATCGGCTGACCGGCCGGTTGAGCTTCGGCGGCGGCATGCTCGCCGCTTTCTACGTTTTACTGTTGATCATGCTTCCGGGCGTCGGCACCGTCGTCGCTCTCCTTGGCATCATCGAGCAATGGATCGGCATCCGGCGCCGCCTGCCCGGCGGCCCCTCCGATCGGGAGACATCGTGATGGACGTTATTCTTCTGCAACGCGTGGCCAAGCTCGGCCAGATGGGCGAGATCGTCAAGGTCCGCCCCGGATATGCCCGCAATTTCCTGATCCCGCAGCGAAAGGCGGTGCGGGCCACGGACGATAACCGCAAACGGTTCGAGGTCGAGCGCGCCCAGCTCGAGGCGGTCAACCTGGAGCGCCGCGGCGAGGCCGAGGCGGTCGCCCGGCAACTCGACGGCATGAAGGTGATGCTGGTCCGCCAAGCCGGCGAGAGCGGCCAGTTGTACGGCTCCGTCAACGCCCGTGACGTGGCCGGCGCGGTCACCGACGCAGGCGTCACCATCGAGCGTCACCAAGTGGAACTGCCGCGGCCCATCAAGATGCTGGGGCTGCACGCCGTCTCGGTCAGCCTGCACCCGGAGGTGGTCGTCGGCATCACCGTCAACGTCGCCCGCACGCCCGAGGAAGCGGAACTCCAGGCGGCGCGGGGCCGCGCCCTGATCGGCAGCCAGGAGGAGGAGGAAGAGATCCTCGACGTCGACGAGCAGATCGAGGCGGTGTTCGATGCCGAGGCGGCCGAGCATGCGCGGGAGGAGATCGGCGGCGAGATGGGCGATGCCGCGGACGACGAGGACGCGGCGACGCAGGAGACGGCCGGCAAGGCTTGAGCCGCCGCGCCGACCCCCACCGTAAACCGACGCTTCCCAGTGAGACGGCGCCGCAGGCGCGCCGTCTCCGCCGTTTTCGGTTGACGCTGTCGTCCCAGCGCGTACGATTCCGATCGCGTCGCGGTGATTGAGGGTTGTGGCGGACGCGATGATCCTGCCGTTCTTGTTTCGTCGGCTCGTCAAGACCGGGCGACTGACGATCATTGATGCCCGCGGTTGTCGGCATGACTTCGGCGAGGCGCCGGGTCCGCACGTCGTCGTCCGGTTGCATGACGCGGCCTTGCCGCGCCGCCTCGCGATTTCACGCCAGGTCGCGCTCGGCGAGGCGTTCATGGATGGTCGGCTGACCATCGAGCAGGGGTCCCTCTACGACTTTTTGAGTTTGTTGACGGCGCACACCGGGGCATTCGAGTCGTTTGCCGGCACGGGGCTGACGCGCGCGCTGGCGCTCGTCGCCCGCCGATTGCAGCAGTTCAATCCGGTGGCCCGGGCCCGCAAGAACGTCGCCCATCACTACGACCTGTCGGAAGATCTGTACCGGCTGTTTCTGGATGCCGACATGCAGTATTCTTGCGCCTACTTCCGCCGGGAGACCGACACCCTGGAGGCGGCGCAGCTCCAGAAGAAGCAGCATATCACGGCCAAGCTGCGCCTCGGGCCGGAGCACCGGGTGCTCGATATCGGCAGCGGCTGGGGCGGCCTCGGACTGTTCCTGGCCGAGCGGTTCGGCGCCGACGTCACCGGCATCACGTTGTCGAGCGAACAGTTGCGGGTGGCGACCGAGCGGGCCGGGAAGGCCCGCCTGACCGACCGGCTGCGCTTCGAGGCACGCGACTATCGCGAGCAGGGCGGTCAATTCGATCGCATCGTGTCGGTCGGCATGTTCGAGCACGTGGGCGTCAACCATTTCCGCACGTTCTTTGCCTCTGTCCACCGGCTGCTGGCCGACGACGGCGTAGCGCTGCTGCACACCATCGGCCGCGTCGACGGCCCCGGCGTCACCGATCCGTGGATGCGCAAATACATCTTCCCGGGCGGCTACATACCGGCGCTGTCCGAAATCGCCGGCGCGGTCGAGAAGGAAGGCCTCTGGATCACCGACGTCGAGGTGCTGCGGATGCACTATGCGGCGACCTTGCGGCAGTGGCGCGAGCGCTTCCTGGCGAACCGGGAGCGAGCGCTGCAGCTCTACGACGAACGATTCTGCCGGATGTGGGAATTCTACCTTGCGGGCAGCGAGGTGGCCTTCCGCCACCTCGGCCTGGTGGTCTTCCAGGTCCAACTGACGAAGCGCCCGGACGCCGTGCCGCTGATTCGCGACTACATGGTCGACGACGAGCGGCGCATCACCGCGGCCGCCCGGGACGGCGCCATCCGCGCCGCCTGAGCAGCGTCGGCGATCGGGGTTTTCCCCAGGTCCCACCCGGCTTGTCCCCGTTGTCCACAGCCCCACCCACAGCGCATCGATTCGTCCCCGCTGGTTTCACTTGCCCGCGTTTGCCGCGGGGCGGGCGCGGCGTACACTGGCGTCATGTCCAGCATGGATCCGTCTCGCGCCTCCAGTCTCCGCCCCGGCGGCTTCCGCCAACTGCCGCACAGCATCGAAGCCGAACGCGGGCTGCTCGGCGCGCTGTTTATCGACAACCGCAGGGCCTACGAGGCGATCGGCGAGTTTCTCAGGTCCGAGCACTTCGCGCTGCTGGAACACGGCAGCATCTTCGAGGCCTGCGCCACGATGATCGAGTCGGGACGGTCGGCCAACCCCGCGACGCTGGCCCCCTATTTTTCGCAGAACGGCAAGCTCGAGGACCTGGGCGGCGTCGCCTATCTGATGGAGCTGGCGGACTCGGCGGTCACGGTGTTCAACGCCGGCGAATACGGGCGGATCATCTATGACCTGTTCCTGCGCCGCGAGCTGATCACCTTCGGCGGCAGCGTCAGCGACTCGGCCTACGATGCCGGCGTCGACGAGGCGGCACCGAAACTGATTGAACGCGCCGAAGAGACGCTGTTCAGCCTCGCCGAAAAGGGTGACCAGGAGAGCGGCTTCAAGCCGTTCAAGACGTCGGCCCTGTCCGCCGTCAAGATGGCCGAGGCGGCGCGCAAGCAGGGCGAACTGGTGGGCGTCACCACCGGACTGGCCGACGTCGACGCCCTGCTCGGCGGCCTGCATCCGTCGGATCTGATCATCATCGCCGGCCGTCCGGGCATGGGGAAGACGGCGTTCGCCACCAACATCGCCACCAACGCGGCCTACGCCCGCTATGCCGAGGAGCACGTCAACGGCGCCGTCGTCGGGCTGTTCTCGCTGGAAATGTCGAGCGAGCAGCTGGCCAGCCGCATCCTGTCCGAGCACCTGCACATCCCGTCCGACCATATGCGCCGGGGCAAGCTCAGCAACGACGAGTTCGTGCGGCTGGTCGAGGGCTCGCACAAGCTGCAGAGCTTGCCCATCTTCATCGACGATACGCCGGCGCTGACGATCAGCGCGCTGCGCAGCCGGGCTCGGCGGCTGAAGCGCCAGCACGACCTCGGCCTGATCGTCGTCGACTATCTGCAACTCATCTCGCCGGCGCCGGGGGTGCGGCACGAGAACCGCGTGCAGGAGCTGTCGGCGATCACCCGGACCTTGAAGACCATCGCCAAGGAATTGAACGTGCCGGTCATCGGCATCTCGCAGCTGTCGCGCGCCGTCGAGCAGCGGGAGGACAAGCGGCCGCAACTCTCCGATCTGCGGGAGTCGGGATCCATCGAGCAGGACGCCGACGTGGTGATTTTTCTGTATCGCGACGATTACTATCGACGGCTGAAGGGCGAGGAGTTGGACGAGGGTCAGGAGCGTAACGTCGCCGAGGCGATCATTGCCAAGCACCGGCACGGCTCCACCGACACCATCAAGCTCCGATTCATTCCCGAATACATTCGGTTCGCCGATCGTCAGCCGCCGGGCTATCCGGACGGCTGAGCTGCGATGACCGCACCGCGCCGTCCCGGTGGTGTGCCGGAGACGCGCCTCGCCGGCAGTGCGCCGGATGGGCGCCTCGCCGGCAGTGCGCCGGATGGGTGCCTCGCCGGCAGTGCGCCGGATGGGCGCCTCGCCAGCGCCGTTCTGACCATCGATCTGGATGCGGTGGTCGCCAATTGGCGGGCCCTCGGCGAGCGTGTCGCACCGGCGGAGTGCGCCGCGGTGGTCAAGGCCGACGCCTACGGGCTCGGCGCGGCGCGCGTGGTGCCGGCGCTCGCCGGGGTCGGCTGCCGGACGTTTTTCGTCGCCACGCCCGGGGAAGGCGTCGCCGTCCGGGCGCTGCTGGAGGCTGCCGGCGCGGCGGGCGCGGTGCTCTACGTGCTGAACGGCGCGCCCCCGGGGGCCGAGGCGGTGTTCGCCGGGCATCGCCTGCGGCCGGTGCTGAACAGCCGCGCCGCCGTCGACGCCTGGGCGGCGTATGCGCGAACCGTGACGACCGGGAGCCCGCCCGCGGCGGCCCTGCACATCGACACCGGAATGGCGCGGCTGGGTCTGCCGGCGGATGAACTGGCCGCCCTGGCGGCGGATCCGTCGCCGCTGGCCGCGTTTCCGCTGGCGGCGGTGATGAGCCACTTCGCCTGCGCCGATACGCCCACCCATCCGCTGAACGCTCGCCAGCGCGAGGCGTTTTTTGCCGCCGCCCGCCGCCTGCCGCAGGCGCCGACGTCGCTCGCCAACTCCGCCGGCATCTTCCTCGGCGCCGGCTGCCATGGCGATCTGGTGCGGCCGGGCATCGCGCTCTACGGCGGCGCACCGGTCGCCGGCGCCGCCAATCCCATGCGCCCGGTCGTGCGTCTCGATGCGACGATCCTGCAAGTCCGTGAAATTGACACAAATTCCACCGTTGGCTATGGTGCGAGCTTCACGGCGAGACATCCCAAGCGGATCGCCACGGTGGCCGTCGGCTATGCCGACGGCTTTTTGCGATCGCTGAGCAATGCCGGCTTTGCGGTGATTGGCGGTCGCGTCGTTCCCCTGGTAGGCCGGGTGTCCATGGACTTGATCACCCTCGACGTCACGGATGTGCCAGCGGCGGCGTGCGCTCCGGGTCGGACGGTGCAGTTGCTCGGTCCCGACCGGCCGATCGACGCCGTGGCCGCCGAGGCGGGTACCATCGGCTACGAAATCCTGACATCGCTGGGCGCCCGGTATCATCGTGTCTACACCCCTGCCCGCTGAGCGCCGATGAACCCGCTGGAGGCCGTCGGCCGGCTGTTCCTCAATTTTCTCGCCGTGACGGGGCGGCTCGTGCTGTTCACCGGCAACGCCCTGAGCTGTTGCTTTCGGCCGCCGTTCTACCTGCGCAACCTGGGCCGGCAGATGATCGAGATCGGCTACTACTCGCTGCCGGTGGTCGGGCTGACGGCGATCTTCACCGGTATGGTGCTGGCGCTGCAGAGCTATACCGGCTTTGCCCGGTTCTCCGCCGAGGGGGCGATCGCCAACGTGGTCGTGGTGTCGCTGACGCGGGAACTCGGGCCGGTGCTCGCCGGACTGATGGTCGCCGGGCGCATCGGCGCCTCGATGGCGGCGGAAATCGGCACCATGCGCGTCACCGAACAGTTGGACGCGCTCAGTACGCTGTCCACCAACCCGATGAAATACATGGTGGCGCCCCGCCTGATCGCCGGGGTGCTGATGCTGCCGCTGCTGGTGATCGTCGCCAACATTATCGGCGTGTTCGGCGGCTACCTGGTCGCCGTCTACAAGCTCGGCTTCAACCCGTCGCTCTATATCCAGAACACGTGGGACTTCCTGCAGACGGAGGACGTGGTGTCGGGCCTGGTGAAGGCGGCGGTGTTCGGCTTCATCGTCACGTTGATGGGCTGCTACTTCGGCTACAACTCGCGCGGCGGCGCCCAGGGTGTCGGCAAGGCGACCACCAACGCGGTGGTGGCGGCGGCCATCCTGATTCTCTGTTTCGACTACATCCTGACCGAGGTGTTCTTCTCGAAATGACCGGCGCGACGCCGAAAATCCGCATTCGCGGGCTGCAGAAGGCATTCGGCCGCAAGCGGGTCCTGACCGGGGTCGACCTGGACGTGGGGGAGGGCGAATCGCTGGTCGTCATCGGCGGGTCGGGCTCCGGCAAGTCGGTGCTGATCAAGTGCATCCTCGGTCTGATCGAGCCGGACGCCGGCAGCATCCAGATCGACGGCGAGGAACTGGTGCATGCCCGCCCCGCCCGCCGCGAGGCGCTGCACCGGCGCACCGGCATGCTGTTCCAGGGCGGTGCGCTGTTCGACAGCCTGCCGGTGTGGGAGAACGTCGCCTTCGGCCTGATCGCGACGCGCGCCGCCAACCGGCGGGAGGCCCGAGAGATCGCCGTGCAGAAGCTGGCGCAGGTCGGGCTCGGTGCCGAGGTTGCCGACCTCTATCCGGCGGAATTGTCGGGCGGCATGCAGAAACGCGTGGCGCTGGCCCGGGCGATCGCCATCGATCCCGAGATCATCTTCTTCGACGAGCCGACCACCGGCCTGGATCCGATCATGGCCGACGTCATCAACGACCTGATCGTCAAGATCACCCGCGACGTCGGTGCCACGGCGTTCTCGATCACCCACGACATGGCGAGCGCGCGCAAGATCGCCGATCGGATCGCCATGCTGTTCGAGGGCAAGATCATCTGGAGCGGCAGCGTCGCCGAGATCGAGGATTGCGCCAACGCCCATGTCGATCAGTTCATCCATGGCCGGGCCGAGGGGCCGATCACGATGCAGGTGCGGTCGTGAGCCGGTGCCGCCGGAGCGCGGAGGACGCCGAACTTGGCGCGTGACGCTCCGGCCTACGTCTGTCAGGACTGCGGAACCGTGCAGTCCAAGTGGGTCGGCCGCTGCCCCGCCTGCGGCGCCTGGAACACCATCGTCGAAGAAATCCGCCGGGAGGCGGCGCCAAAGGGGCTCGGCCACAAGCCGGGCCGCCGCCTCGAGCTGGTGCCGATGGACGGCCCGGCGACGCCGGTGCAGCGTCATGTCACCGGCATCAATGAGTTCGATCGCGTCGCCGGCGGCGGCCTGGTGCCCGGCTCGGTCTTGCTGATCGGCGGCGATCCCGGCATCGGCAAGTCGACACTGCTGCTGCAGGTGGCGGCGGCCTTGGCCGGCGGCATCGGCTGCGCCTACGTCTCGGGCGAGGAAGCGCTCGACCAGTTGCGGCTCCGGGCGACCCGGCTCGGTCTCGCCGCAGCGCCGGTGAACCTCGCCATCGCCACGTCGGTGCGCGACATCGTCGCGACGCTGGATGCGCCATCGTCCCCCGGCGCCGTGGTCGTCGACTCGATCCAGACGCTGTACATCGACACCCTCGACTCGGCGCCGGGAACCGTTGCCCAGGTGCGGGCGTCGGTGCAGGAACTGGTGCGCTTGGCGAAGCGTCGCGGCTTCGTACTGCTGCTGGTCGGCCACGTCACCAAGGAGGGCCTGCTCGCCGGACCCCGCGTCGTCGAGCACATGGTCGACACGGTGCTCTATTTCGAAGGCGAGCGGGGCCATGAATTCCGCATCCTGCGCGCCGTCAAGAACCGATTCGGCGCCACCGACGAGATTGGCGTGTTCCAGATGACGGGCACCGGGCTCGGCGAGGTCACCAACCCCTCGGCGCTGTTCCTGGCCGAGCGGGAACAGGGCGTGCCCGGCTGTTGCGTCTTCGCCGGACTGGAGGGCAGCCGGCCGGTTCTGCTGGAGGTTCAGGCGCTTGTGGCACCCTCGGCGTATGCGACCGCGCGTCGCGCCGTGGTCGGCTGGGACTCCGGCCGCCTCGCCATGGTGATGGCGGTGCTGGAGGCGCGCTGTGGGCTGGCGTTTGGCGGCCAGGATGTTTACTTGAATGTGGCAGGCGGGTTAAGGATCAGCGAACCCGCCGCTGATTTGGCCGTCGCCGCCGCCCTGGGCTCCGCCGCCGCGGCGCGCCCGGCACCGGCCGACGCGGTGGTGCTGGGGGAAATCGGCTTGGCCGGCGAGGTTCGTCAGGTGACCCGGATCGACGCGCGCCTGCGCGAAGCGGCGAAACTGGGGTTCGGACGGGCGTTCGTGCCGGCACGGCGAAGCGGAACGGGATGGGCGGTGCCCGAGGACATGGTGGTGAGTGAAATCGGCCACGTGGGTGAGCTGATCGCCGCGCTGCAGGCGCCCACGACCGGAGCGCGGGCCGCAGGCGGAGCGCGGGCCGCCGCCGGGGCGCGGACGGCAAAGGGGGCCGGCGATGTCTGACCTGCCGGTCACGCTCGGCGACGTCATCGTCGTTACGATCCTGCTGGCCTCCGGTCTGCTGGCGTTCGTCCGCGGCTTCGTTCAGGAAGTGCTGGATGTGGTGGCCTGGGTCGGCGCCATCGTCATCGCCGTCTACACGTACCCTATGGTCGCGCCCTTGCTGCTCGGCATCGTCTCCGACACCCGCATCGCCAACATCGGCGCCGGCATCGCGGTGTTCTTCGTTGCCATCATCGTGCTGTCGCTGCTGACGCGGCTGCTTTCGCGAACCGTTCGCAGCATCGGGCTCGGCCCCCTGGATCGCTCGCTCGGCTTCGTCTTCGGGCTGGCCCGCGGAGCGCTGCTGATCATTCTTGTCTATATTGGTGTCGATTTCCTGGTGAAGCCGGACGATCAGCCGGACTGGCTGAAGAACGCCCGGTCCCGTGACTTGGTCGCCTCGGGCGCCGCCTGGGTGCGTACGCTGGTTCCCGGCGCGGACGACGAGGCGAAAGCCGCCGTCGACCAGGCCGGCGAGGCGGTGCACCGGGCGATGGACGCGGAGCGCATCTATCGCGAGATGGTCAGTCCGGAACCGCGGAGCCCGACCGCCGCCGAGCCCGGACGCGCCCAGGGCTACGGCGACAAGGAACGTCAAGACATGCAACGCCTGCTCGAGAGCAGCACAGGAGGCCGATGAATGGCACAACGGGAACCGGAGTCCGCCGGCGGCCGCGGCGCTTTGGACGATGACCGGTTTCATGACGAATGCGGCGTTTTCGGTATCTATGACCACGCGGACGCGGCGGCGACGACGGCGCTTGGGTTGCACGCCCTGCAACATCGTGGTCAGGAGGCCGTCGGTATCGTCAGCTTTGATGGCGAGCACTTCCACAGCCACAAGGCGCTGGGGCTGGTCGGCGACAACTTCAGCTCGGAATCGGTGATCCGGCGGCTGCCGGGCACAGCGGCCGTCGGTCACGTGCGCTACGCCACCACCGGCGACACGGTCCTGCGCAACGTTCAGCCGCTGTTCGCCGACCTTGCGTTCGGTGGGCTCGCCATCGCCCATAACGGTAACCTCACCAACGCCCTGTCGGTGCGGAAGGCGCTGGTCCGGCGCGGCGCCATCTTCCAGTCGACCAGCGATACCGAGACGATCATCCACCTGATCGCCACCAGCGAGTATGGCACCGTGGTCGATCGCATCGTCGATGCCATGCGCCAGCTCGAGGGGGCGTATTCCCTGGTCGCCATCACCCGGCGCAAGCTGATCGGCATGCGCGATCCCTATGGCGTGCGACCGCTGGTCATCGGCCGACTGGGGTCGTCGACGATCTTTGCGTCCGAGACCTGCGCGCTTGATATCATCGGTGCCGAATACGTGCGCGACGTGGAGCCGGGCGAGATCGTCATCGTCGACGAGGAGGGGATCCGGTCGGTCCGCCCCTTCACCAAGATGCCGCGCCGCTTCTGCATCTTCGAGTACATCTATTTCGCTCGGCCGGACAGCAGCCTGGAGGGCCGCAACGTCTACGAGGTGCGCCAGCAGATCGGCCGGCAGCTCGCCCGTGAGAACGGCGTCGCCGCCGACCTGGTGGTTCCGGTACCAGACTCCGGCGTGCCGGCGGCGATCGGCTACGCCGCCGAGTCGGGCATCCCGTTCGAGCTGGGGATCATCCGCAACCACTACGTCGGGCGCACCTTCATCGAGCCCAAGGACCGGATCCGGCATTTGGGCGTGAAGCTCAAGCACAACGCCAATGCCGCGCGGCTGAAGGGCAAGCGGGTGATCCTGATCGACGACTCCATCGTCCGCGGCACCACCTCGGTGAAAATCGTCGAAATGGTGCGCAGCGCCGGCGCCGCCGAGGTGCACATGCGCATCTCCAGCCCGCCGACTACCAATTCCTGTTTCTACGGCATCGACACGCCGGAACGGTCGGAGTTGCTCGCGGCGGGACGGGATCTGGGCGAGATGGCTCGCTACATCGGCGTCGACTCGCTTTTCTTCATCTCGCTCGGCGGCCTCTATCGCGCCGTCGGCGAGCCGGTGCGCGGCGCCGAGCGGCGGCGCTACTGCGACGCCTGCTTCACCGGCGACTACCCGATCCGGCTCACCGACTTCCAGGAAAAACCCCAGCCGCTACAGCTCTCCCTGCTGGAAGAGTGGACCGGACCGTGACCGCGGACGCGCCGGCCGGCGCAGGGCACTCGGCTGGGCGCCTGACCGGACGGCTGGCGCTCGTCACCGGCGCGTCCCGCGGCATCGGCCGCGCCGTCGCGTTGCGCTATGCCGCCGAGGGCGCCCACGTCATCGCGCTGGCCAAGACGCAGGCGGGGCTCGAAGAGCTGGATGACGCGATCTCGGCGGCCGGCGGCAAGACCACCCTGGTGGTCGCCGACCTCACCGATTTCGATGCCCTCGACCGCCTGGGGGCATCGATCTTCGAGCGCTGGGGGCGGCTCGACGTGCTGGTCGGCAACGCCGCCGTGCTCGGCACGCTGACCCCGGTCGGGCATATCGATCCGAAAACCTGGGACGAGGTGATCGCGGTCAACCTTACCGCCAACTGGCGGCTGATCCGCTCTTTGGATCCGCTGCTGCGCATCTCGGACGCCGGCCGCGCCCTGTTCGTCACCTCGGGCGTGGCGTCCGGCCGGGCCTACTGGGGCACCTATGCGGTCAGCAAGGGGGCGCTGGAGACCTTGGTGCGCACCTACGCGGCGGAAATCGGCAAGACCAGCGTCCGCGCCAATCTGATCGATCCCGGCGCCACGCGGACCCGCATGCGCGCCGCCGCCTATCCCGGCGAGAAGCCGGAGAACGTCAAGCCGCCGGAGGCGGTGACCGACGTTTTCGTCGCCCTGGCCGAGCCCGGCTGCAGCGCGAACGGCGAGATCGTTCACGCTTGATGCATCAAGTCAGTGACATGTCGGATCCAGACGCAGCACGGCAATTCGTCGTCTTGAGGCCTCTTTACATTCGTCCGGGCATGTCCTAGTGTCCGCGCATTGTCACTTAGATAGGGGAAAAGACATGTCGAAGCTCTTGGTGGTAGCTCTATTCGGGTCGACCCTCTTGTTGGCGGCGAGCGCGCAAGCGACCACCGCTTCGTGGGCCCGTGCGACATTCAATGCGGCGCTCGATAAGTGCGAGGCATTGCAAAAGGACCAGCGGGAGGATTGCATGAACGAGGCCATGGAAGCGTACCGTGAGGCCCGCGAAAAAGAGATGGAGAGCAAATAGAAACCCATTGGACAGGGGTGTCGCGTTTAAAAGACAAACGCGACGTATGCCTCACGGTTTCCTTTTTGCAAAAGGGCGTCATCTCTCCGGGTGACGCCTTTTCTGCAAGGCCCATGGCGCGCAGTCGGCGTGGCTCGAAGGCGCCAGTCTGAGACGACACGCTGCGAGCCGTCCGCTGACGTGATGGCGGTCCCGTCGCCGGCGTCCTTGTTGGCGCCGATGGCGGCCGGCCCGTACCCGGAACGCCGTAGCCGGAACGGCGAAATCCTCTTCCCTCGGGGCTTGGTTTTCTCATGTGACGGGCGATGCGCGGACGGGCCCGCTTGGCCCTTTTTTTGCCATTTTTGCCGGGTAAGACGACCTCCGTTTGGGGACGGGAAAACCCCACGCCGTCCGCAAGCGTCTGGTAGCCACCAGACCTGATATCGCTCGGTTCGTGGGCGGTGGCGTTTCCGCGGTCACCGCCTCGGAAGGACGTAGAACACCTCCTCTGGCCACTGCCAGGAAGGACGTCACCTCCCCGGGTGACGTCCACTTTTTTTGCGGCATCTCAATGCCCCGCCGTCAGCGCGCCCGGCGTGCGCGGGTCGGAAGCGCCGCGCAGCTTGCCGTCACCGGTGATGACGATCGACTGGGTGCTGCCCATAGCGTGGCCGACGTCGATGGTATGCCCCTTGACTTCGAGCAGGCGCACCGTGTCGTGACTCAAGCCCCGCTCGACGCGCAACTCGTCGGGCAGCCACTGATGGTGAATGCGGACGGCCTCGGTCGCCGCGGCGATGTTCATGCCGTGGTCGATGACATTCAGGATGATCTGCAGGGTGGTGGTGATGATGCGGCTGCCGCCGGGGCTGCCGGTGACCAGGAATGGCTCTCCGTCTTTCAGGACGATGGTCGGGCTCATGGATGAGAGGGGCCGCTTGCCGGGTTCGACGGCGTTGGCGTCGCCACCGATCAGCCCGTAGGCGTTGGGCACGCCGGGCTTCGCCGAGAAGTCGTCCATCTCGTTGTTGAGCAGCACACCGGTGCCCTCGGCGACCAAGCCGCTGCCGTAGCTGAAATTGATGGTGTAGGTATTGGCGACGGCGTTGCCGAAGCGGTCGACAACGGAATAGTGGGTGGTGTCGGTGCTTTCGAAGGCGGCCGGGTCGCCGGGCTTGATCTCGGCCGCTGGCCGCGCCCGCAACGGATAGATGCGGCTGCGCAACGTCTCGGCATAGGCCTTGCTGGTGAGCCCGGCGACGGGCACGTCGACGAAATCGCTGTCGCCCAAATGCTCGCTGCGGTCGGCGTAGGCGAGCTTCATCGCCTCGGCCATCAGATGGATGGTGTCAGCGGTGTTGTGACCCAGCTCGGCGATGGGAAAGCCCTCGAGGATATTGAGGATCTGGACGATGTGGACGCCGCCGGAGCTGGGTGGTGGCATCGAGCGGATCTCGTAGTCTCGATAGGTGCCGGAGATGGGACTGCGCACCACCGGCGCGTAGCCGGCGAGATCGTCCACCGTCATCACGCCGCCCGCTTGGGTCACCGCCGTGGCGATCTGCTCGGCGATCGTCCCCGTGTAGAACGCCCGTGGCCCGTCGTCGGCGATGGCGCGGAGCGTCTGGGCGAGATCGCTCTGCACCAGGGTCTCGCCGGGCAGGTAGGGCAGCCCGAACCGCTTGAAGAAGATCTTCTCGCTGCTCGGCCAGCGCTTCAGGCGGCGTGACAGGCCGATCAGCGACGCCGCGAGGTCGCCGGTCACGGTGATGCCGTCCTCGGCCAGCGCGATGGCCGGCGCCAGCACCTCGGCGAGAGACATGGTGCCGTAGCGGTCCAGCGCCAGCGCCAGGCCGGCCACCGTTCCCGGCACGCCAACCGCGAGGCCGTGGAAGCGTGAGAGTTCGGCGTCGGCGTTGCCGTCGGTATCCAGGAACATGTCCCGCGCGGCGGCGGCCGGCGCGGTCTCCCGGTAGTCGATAACGACCGTCTCGCCGGTCTCTGCCAGATGCAGCAGCATGAACCCGCCGCCGCCAAGATTGCCGGCGCGCGGCAAGGTGACGGCAAGCGCGAAGCCGACGGCGACGGCGGCGTCGACGGCGTTGCCGCCGCGTTCCAGAATGTCGACGCCGATGCGGGTCGCCACCGCCTCCTGTGTCGCCACCATACCGTTCTCCGCGACCACGGGATGTTGGCGGTCGAAGGCGCTGAAGATCGTTGTCTCCTGCGCCGACGCGGTGGGGGTCGCGGCCGAAACCGTAACCAGCGCCGCGACCAGCGCCGTAAGCAGTGCTGCGACCGGTCCTGCGACCGGTCTTGGGGCGAGTTGCCGGTGGCCGCGGCGCCAGAAGCGTCGGCCCGATGTCACGTGTCGTTGCATGATCACCTCCCCGGGATTCCGTGTCGGGTCGATCCGGTCCACCGACGCCCGTCTCGGAACGTGGGGAGCCGGACGGGGCTTGCCAGCGCTGCCGGCGGCATCGGCGCCAACCCACGGAAGATCACCGCCCAGCGCCACGTCATAAAATATTCTTGCCGCGCTCCGGCTATCCTGCGCTAACCTTTTGTTGGGTGATGTCCAAAAAAAGCTGTCGGCACGGGTGGAAATCGCCGCGGCCGGGTCATTGCCAGGGGAAATTCGGCGGTGCGTCGCAAACGCGCAATCGCCGGCCCGTTGCGGGGATGGCATACACTGAATTCGCGGGGCCCGGGCAGCAGACGCCGCCCGCGCCTCCGTCGTGGCTGGGGGTGGATTTCGTGTCGCGTTCGTTCGACCTCGCCATCGTCGGGGCCGGGATCGTTGGGCTTGCGCACGCCCTGGCGGCGGCGCGTCGCGGCAAGCGGGTCTGCGTCATCGAGCGCGACACCAAGGCGGTCGGCGCGTCGGTGCGCAACTTCGGCTTCGTCACCGTCACCGGCCAGCAGGCCGGCGAGGGCTGGCGGCGCGCCACCCGGGCGCGCGAGATCTGGGCGGAGGTGGCGACTGCCGCGCGCATTCCCATCGAACATCGCGGCCTGATCGTCGTCGCCCGGCGGCCCGAGGCCATGGACGTGCTGGAAGCCTTCCGACGCAGCGACATGGGGGCCGGCTGCGCGCTGATGGTCGCCGACGAGGCGCGCGCCCGTTTTCCGGTGCTCGACGCCGTCGCCCTGGAGGGGGCGATGTGGAGTCCGCACGAGCTGCGCGTCGAGTCCCGGACGGCGATGCCGCGGTTGGGGGACTGGCTGCGCGACGCCTTCGGCGTGACGTTCCTGTGGGAGACGGCGGTGCTCGATGTCGCGCCGCCGGTGATCACCACCAGCGCCGGCAGGATCGCCGCCGATGCCTGTATCGTCTGTCCGGGGGACGACCGCCGCACGCTCTTCGCCGATCGGCTCGCCGCCTACAGTCTCGAGACATGCACCCTGCAGATGCTGCGGCTGGCACCACAACCAGAGTTGTGGCGGCTGCCGGCGGCGGTGATGTCGGACCTCAGCCTGGTTCGCTATCGCGGTTATGCCGACCTGCCGGAAGCAGCTGCCCTGCGTGCGCGCCTGATGGCCGAGCAGCCGGAGGCGCTGGCCCACGGCGTCCACCTGATCGTCGTGCAGAGCGCCGACGGATCGCTGGTGGTCGGTGATTCGCACCACGGCGGCGCCACCGTGGAGCCCTTCGCCGCCGCCGGCGTCGAGGCGATCATTCTGGACGAACTGGCGGCCAGCCTGGCGCCGCCGGAGGGGTGTGTCGTCGAGCGTTGGATCGGCACCTACCCGACGGCGGCCGACGGTCGACTGGTGCTGGTCGACCGGCCGAGCGACGCCGTGCGCGTCGTCGTCGTCACCAGCGGTACTGGCGCCAGCACCGCCTTCGCCCTCGCCGAAGAGGTGGTCGCCGACCTGATCGGCGGCGTCGTGGTGCCAGCATGAACACCGGCAGGCTCGCCGCCGTGATCTTCGACTGGGCCGGCACCACGGTCGACTTCGGCTCGCGCGCGCCGATGGGGGTGTTCGTCGAGGTGTTCCGGCGGTTCGGCGTCGCCATCACGGTGGAGCAGGCGCGCCGGCCCATGGGGCTGCCGAAGCGCCCGCACATCCAGGCGCTGCTGGACGATCCGGAGATCGTCTCGGCGTGGCGCGCGGCGCATGGACAGTCGCCGACGGACGCCGACGTGGACGCCATTTACGAGGTGTTCGTGCCGATGAACGCCGACGTGGTCGCGGTCGGTGAGCACGCCGAGCTGGTTCCCGACACCGTCGCCGTGGTCGAACGCTTGCGGGCGCGTGGCCTGAAGATCGGCTCGACCACGGGCTACACGCGGGACATCATGGAGCGCCTGCTGCCGGTGGCGGCGGCCCAGGGGTTCGTCCCCGATTGCCTGGTGTGCGCCGGCGATGTGGCGGCCGGGCGGCCGTCGCCGTTGATGATGTACCGCTGCTTCCTCGATCTGGCCGTCTGGCCGGCCGCCGCGTGCGTCAAGGTCGACGACACCGAGCCGGGTATCGCCGAGGGCCTCGCGGCTGGCAGCTGGACGGTCGGTGTCACCGTCTCCGGCAACGCCGTCGGGCTGTCCAGGGACGAATGGGCGGCGCTGCCGCCGGCCGAACAGGCCGTGCTGCGGTCGCGGGCGAGCGACCGGCTGCGTGCCGAAGGTGCACACCTCGTCATCGACACCGTCGCCGACATCGAGCCGTGCCTCGACGCCTTCGAGCGCCGGCTGGCCGCCGGCGAGCGGCCCTGAGGCGCGGGGCCGGGCGGCCGCGCCAAGCCGCCTGACGCCGCGCGCCGGCGAGAACCACACCACATCAACAGACCGAGAGCCGTCCCGCCTGGGGTCGTTTCGTTAACGCCCCCATGGTAGAGTCGTGGCAAGCGGAATGGGGGATGCAACGATTCGGGACAGGAGACGGCTGCCATGGGACAGGGCGGACCTCAGACATCATGGATGAATTGGCGATTGCCGGTGCGACTCGTCGGTGGGCTGGTCCTGCTGTGCGGGGTCGCGACGAGCACCGTGGCCGCCGCCGCGGGGGCCGAGGCATGGCATGCCAAGGCCGAGGCGCGGATGGCCGGGGCAGTGGCTCGCCACGAAGCGATCGCCGCCGCCGGCGGCTGGCCTTCGGTCCCGGCCGGAGCGTCGCTGAAGCCCGGCGCCACGGACGGGCGGGTGCCAACGCTCCGCCATCGGCTGGTCGTATCCGGAGACCTTGCCGGCCCGGCGCCCGCTGGCGCCGTCTACGATCCGGCGCCCGCTGGCGCCGTCTACGATCCGGCGCCCGCTGGCGCCGTTTATGATCCCGCGCTGATCGCCGCCGTCGAGGCGTTTCAGGCGCGCCACGGGCTCGCCATCGACGGCGTCGTCGGCCCGCAGACGCTGGCCGCCCTCAACGAGCCGGTCGAGAACCGGCTGGCGGCGTTGCGCCGCAATCAGGCGCGCATGCAGCGCTTCCAGCCGCAGCACGCCAACTACGTCCTGGTCAACATTCCGGGCTTCGAGGCGCGGTTGGTCCGCGGCGCGGACGCGGACCTCTCCATGAATGTGGTCGTCGGCCTGCCGTCCTGGCCGACACCGACGCTGTCGAGCACCCTCGATCACCTGGTCATCAATCCCGCCTGGTACGTGCCGCCGCGCATTCAGAGCCGGGAACTGATCCCGCATGCCCAGCGCGACCCGGCCTATCTCACCCGCAAGAACATCCAGGTCTACAAGGATGGCCAACGGCTGGACCCGGCAAGCGTCGACTGGTGGAGCCCCGAAGCCCGCGGCTATCGGCTGCGACAGCCGCCCGGCGCGCGCAACGCCCTCGGCAAGGTGAAGTTCATGTTCGACAATCGCTACCATGTCTACATGCACGACACCCCATCGAAGCATCTGTTCCAGCGGCCGCAGCGTGCCTTCAGCCACGGCTGCGTCCGCCTGGAAAAGCCGCTGGAACTGGCCCGGGCGTTGCTGCAGGACGATGCGGGTTGGGACGCAGCGCGGTTTGATGCCGCCTTTGCCAGCCGGCGCATGCGCACGGTCAAGCTGGAGCAACCGGTCGGGGTCGAATTCGTCTACTGGACCGCCTGGGTCGACGAGGCGGGAACGGTGCAGTTCCGCCACGATCTCTATCAGCGGGACACCGGCGCGATCCCCGATCTGACGAGCGAGGGCGACGCCGTCGAGGCGCGCTCCTGAGGCGGTTTCGGGGGCCGCTCGATCGGCGCCGAGGCCATGCCGTCCGCCGCGATTCGCCGATAACGCGTACCGCGATGCCGAAGTTCGGGTCGACGGATGGCGATCGCAGGGCCGCCGCGGGGGCCGAGAGTCCGTAGGCAACGGTGGCGCCGGCGCCCCTGTGTGCGCTCTGGTGTGCGCCTGGGCGCCCGCAAGACGAAAACACGTTGCATGCGCGGATCGGATCGGCTCAAAATCGCGCCGTCTGTCGCGGTGGGTCTGTCCCGTAATGCCGGCGGCGGGCACGGGGATGCTGCTCGGATTGCTTCAGGCGACGGGTTTGGACATGGTTGCTGCCTTGGCATGAGGCCGCGCCGAGCAGGGACCCTGCAAGCGACGACGGACGACCAGGAGGCGCACCGATGAACGACGACATCAAGAAGATGACACAGGATGTGCAGGAGCGCATCCGCGAAATGGCGTACATGATGTGGGAGACTGCCGGACGTCAGCAAGGCATGGCGAGCGAGTACTGGCTGGCGGCGGAGCGCGAGGTGCTGAAGACCATGCAGCGAGCGACCGAGGCCATGATGCCGTCGTCCTCCAAGACCGCGGCGAAGGCTGCGGAGAAGAAGCCCGAGGAGCCGAAGCCGGCTCCCAAGGCCGAGGCCAAGCCGGCGCCTAAGTCCGAGCCGCAGCCGGCGCCCAAGCCGGCCCCCAAGACCGAGGCGAAGCCCGCAGCGAAGGCCGGGCCGAAGCCCGCAGTCCAGCCGACGCCGGCTGCGACGCCGGGACCGGGCGGCCCCGCGCGCATCGAGGATATCGAAGGCATCGGTCCGGCGTTTGCCAAGAAGCTGAAGGCGGCGGGCATCACGACGCCGACGGAGCTGCTGGCGAAGTGCGGTGGATTGAAGGGCCGCAAGGCGGTGGTCGATCACACCGGCATTCCCATGAAGCGTGTCCTGCGCTGGGTCAACATGGCCGACCTGATGCGGCTGCAGGGCGTCGACGGCAACGCGGCCGAGCTGTTGGAAGCCGCCGGCGTCGACACCGTCAAGGAACTGGCCACGCGCCGTGCCGACTCGCTGGCGTCGACGATGGCGAAGGTGAATGCCGACAAGAGCCTGGCTCCCGGCGTGCCGGACGAGAAGACGGTCGCCGGTTGGATCGCCCAGGCCAAGACGTTGGAGCCGAAGGTCACGCACTGATCGTCGCCGCGACCGACCGTCACATCTGGCAGTCGTCCGGAGCGGTTGCCGCAGCGTATTCCCTTTCCGAGCAATGGGCGCGCCGATCGCCGACACGTGCCCGAGAGGAAAGGATAACGCCATGGCAAAGTACGGGATCGCCTACCTGACAACGGCGGTGGTGTTCCTCGCCATCGATCTCGTCTGGCTCGGGGTGGTCGCCAAGACCTTCTACCGGGATCGCATCGGCCACCTCCTGGCCGATCAGTTTAACTTGGTCGCGGCCACCGGGTTCTATTTGTTCTACGTGGTCGGCATCGTCATTTTCGCGGTGGCCCCGGCGCTGCAATCGGGATCCTGGAAGACGGCGCTGACCATGGGCGCCTTGTTTGGGCTGTTCGCCTACGCCACGTATGACATGACCAATCTTGCGACACTGCGGGACTGGCCGATCACTGTGACCATCGTCGACGTGGCTTGGGGAACGGTGATCACCGGCGTCTCGGCGACCGCCGGCTATTTTTTGACGCGGTCCCTGACCTGAGGGGGCCCGACGACACGGAGATCCTTGATGCGACGCGCGATGCCATTAGGCTTGGCCCTCCTGCTCGCTGTGGCACTCGGCGGCTGCGCCGGTGCGCCCGTGGAACCCGGCGAGAACCCCATGGACTGGGGGCCCGGGGCCGCCGGCATGGATCCGGAAGAGCGGGCGTTCATGTCCGAGTGCACGAAGTATGCGAGTTGGTCTTACTGCAAGACCGAATTGCTGGGCGGCCCGAAGCCCTGAGCTTCGGCGCCCGACGACGCACGGTCTCACGGCGCGTGGTCACGAACCCGTGACCGCCGCCGTTCCGATCTGGCCTCAGCGACCGGCGCAGCCATCTTAGCGCTGCACAGGACGGGGGCCGGACGCGGCGATGCGGCTGTTCAACTCACGCTCAACCTACGGCGCAGTGCATGTCGTGCTGCACTGGCTGACGGCGCTGGCGACCATTGGCCTGTTCGTTTCCGGCCTCTGGATGGTCGACCTCGGCTACTATGATCCCTGGTACCACCGCGCGCCGGAATTGCACAAAGCGTTTGGCGTCGTGCTGCTCGCCATCATCGGGGTGCGCCTGGCGTGGCGCTGGACGAACGGCGTGCCGGCCGCCGAGCCGACCGTCAAGCCGTGGGAGCGGCACGTGGCCGAGATCGTCCACGCGCTCCTTTACGTCGGGCTCCTGGTGGTGATTGTCAGCGGCTACCTGATCGCCACCGCCAAGGGGCAGCCGGTTGACGTCTTCGGCCGCATCTCGGTGCCGGCCATCGTGCAGGATCTGCCGCGCCAGGCCGATATCGCCGGCGATGTGCACTATTGGGTGGCGATCGGCCTGATCGGCTTCGCCGGCCTGCACGCGCTCGCCGCCCTCAAGCACCATCTGATCGACCGCGACGCGACGCTGAAGCGGATGCTCGGCTTGAAGCAGTCCGAAACCCAGCCCCCCGTGACCCGTTGACCCATCAAACCGCAGGAAAGGAAAGCCCCCATGCGTGTCCGCTCCGTGTTCGCCGCCGCCGCGCTGATGCTGACCGCGGCGGCGCCGGCCACCGCCGCCGAGACCTATGCCATCGATGTCAAGGGCCAGCATGCGTTCATCGAATTCCGCGTCATGCACCTCGGCTATAGCTGGCTGTATGGACGCTTCAATGAGTTCGACGGCGAGTTCGTCATCGATCGCGACGATCCGACGCAGTCGCGGGTCGCCGTCGAGATTGCCACCGCGAGCGTCGACACCAATCATGCCGAACGCGACAAGCACCTGCGCGGCAACGATTTCCTGTCCGTCGACCGGCACCCGAAAGCGCAATTCGTCAGCACCGCCGTGGAGACCACCGGCGACACCACCGGGATCATCCGCGGCGACCTGACCCTGAACGGCGTCACCCGGCCGGTCGAACTCAGCGTCGAGGAGATCGGCCACGGTCCCGACCCGTGGGGCGGTTATCGCGCCGGCCTCCTGGCGAAGACGACGTTGACGCTCGCCGATTTCGACATCACCTACGACCTCGGTCCGGCGGCGCGCACCGTCGAATTGACCCTGTCCATCGAAGGTGTCCGCCAGTAGACGTGCGTCCACGTGACCAAGTCACAGACGCGGCGAGCGAGCATGTGCTCTGGTCACGCCATCGTCGTTGTCCCCGAAGTGGAGGAGAGACCGTGATGGGCAAGAATGTGGGAACCATCGATCGCGCGCTGCGCTTCGTCGTCGGCGCGGCGCTGATCGTGCTGTTTTTCGTCAGCGCGGTGGCCGCGCCGTGGAACTATGTGGCGATCGTCGCCGGCATCGTTCTGGTCGGCACCGGGTTGGTGGGCTTCTGCCCGGCCTACCGGCTGATCGGCATGCGCACCTGCCCGATCGACGCGAAGACCTGAGCGCTTGGCCGGCCGGGCGCGCGCCCGGCCGGTCAGGCGGGCTCGGCGGGCTGTGTCGCCAGCATCGATGGCCGTGCGGCGAACGCCTCGTACCATGCCGCGAGGGCCGGCCGCGTGGCGCGCCAATCCTCGTGCGGGAAGCGCAGCTCGAGCCAGCCGAGGCAGCAGCCAAGGGCGATATGGCCGATGGTTGGCGGACCGTCGAGCGTTACCGCCTCGGCTTCGAAGGCGTTGAGCCCACGGGCGACGACGGCAGCCTGCCGCGCGTCCCAGGTCGATGACCGCTGCGGCTCGGGCCGACGGCTCTCCAAGAGGCGCAGCACGCCGGCGTCGAGGACGCCGTCGGCTTGCGCTTGGCGGCGCAGCGCCGTCCAGCGCTCCGGCCCCGACAGCGGGATGAGCTTCGGGCCGTCGTGCAGGCTGTCCAGGTATTCGCAGATCACCGGCGAGTCGAACAGCACCGAGCCGTCCTTCAGGATCAACGCCGGCACCTTGCCGAGCGGGTTGTCCCGGGCGATGTCGGTGGCCGGGTCCCAGACGTTCGTCGCGAGCCGTTCGATGCGCTCATCGAGACCCGTCTCGAGCGCAGTGACGGTGACCTTCCGCGTGTAGGGCGAGGTCGGCGAGTAGCGCAGTTTCATGGGATGGCCCTCAGAAAACGTCCTTGCGGCGGCGGATCTCGGCGAAGGCGGCGACGGCATCGCGACCGGCCAGCCCGGCGGCGCGCCGGAGATCCTCGCCGTCGGCCCGGAGGAACGGGTTGGTCGCCCGCTCCTCGCCGATGGTGGAGGGCACCGTCGGCCGGCCGGCGGCGCGCAGCGCATCGATCGTCCGCGCCCGGGCCCGCAGCGCGGCGTTCTCGGGCTCGATGGTGAGGGCGAAGCGGGCGTTGGCCTGGGTGTACTCGTGGGCGCAATAGACGCGGGTTTCTGCGGGCAGGTCGCGCAGCTTGCCGAGGCTCGACCACATCTGCTCGGGCGTGCCCTCGAACAACCGGCCACAGCCGAGCCCGAACAGGGTGTCCCCACAGAATACCGCGGCGCTGTCGGCAAACCAGTAGGCGATGTGGCCGACGGTGTGGCCGGAGACGTCGAACACGAGGGCCCGCTGGGCGCCGAGGTCGAAGCTGTCGCCGTCGGCCACCATGACGTCGATGCCGGGAATGCGGCGGGCATCGGCGCGATTGCCGACGATGGTGCAACCGGTCGCCGCCTTCAGCGCCAGATTGCCACCGACGTGGTCGCCGTGGTGGTGGGTGTTGAGGATGTGGGTGAGGCGCCAGCCCAGTTCGTCGAGCGCCGCCAAAACCGGCTCGGCGACGGCTGGATCGACGGCGGCGCAGGCACCGCTCTCCGGATCTCGCGCCAGGTAGATGTAATTGTCCTGCAGGACCGGAATCTGGTGGATCTGCAACGGTTCGGGCATTAGCGGTCTCCGCATGGCCGACGGCGAACACCGATACTATCGCCGACGACCCAGGGTGCGCTACATGTGGGTGTCATGTGGACGGATGCCATCGACCTGCGTGATTTCTACGCCTCCGGCCTGGGCCGCGTCGCACGGCGGATGATCGGCCGGCGCATCCGGGCGATGTGGCCGGACGTGCACGGCCTGAGCGTGCTCGGGATCGGCTATGCCACCCCCTACTTGGGGGCGTTCCGTGCGGAGGCGGCCCGGGCGCTGGCGACGATGCCGCAGGCGCAGGGCGTCGTCCCCTGGCCGAGCGAGGGTCCGCGCCTGACCGCACTGGTCAACGAGTTGGAACTGCCGTTCGCCGACCGGTCGATGGATCGGATCCTCGTGGTGCACGCGCTGGAGTGCGCCGAGCCGACGCGGCCCCTGCTGCGCGAATTGTGGCGGGTGCTGACCGATGGCGGGCGGCTGCTGATCGTCGTGCCCAACCGCCGCGGCCTGTGGGCGCAACTGGAGCGCACGCCGCTTGGTTTCGGCCGGCCCTATTCGCCGGGCCAACTCACGCGGGGGCTCGGCGACACGCTGTTCGCGGTGCAGCGGACGGATACCGCGCTCTACGTGCCGCCGGTCAATTCGAACGTGGTGCTGTCCGCCGCGGCGGCGCTGGAACAGGTGGGCCGGCGCTGGTTCACCGGCCTCGCCGGCGTCATCATCGTCGAGGCATCGAAGGAGATCTACTCGGGGCGGTTCACCGCCGAGACGGCCCGCGCCACGTCGTATGTCCCCATCGGCACGCGGTAGCGGGGGCGGAGGCGCCCGGTCAGCGGGGCTTTCCCTGGCTCGACAGAAGCACCGCGACCCACCGGGTCGACGGGAAGTGCGAGAAGATGATGGCCATGGAGACGGTGATCGGCACGCTGAGGACGGCGCCGACGACCCCCCAGATCGCTCCCCACGTCGAGAGCGTCACAAGCACCATGAACGGGCTGAGGTTCAGGGACCGTCCCATCAGCGCCGGCTGGCCGACATTGTTGAGCAGGATCTGCGCCGCGCCGAGAGTGGCCAGCACGATCGCGAACTCGCCCCCGATGCCGAACTGCAACACGGCGAGGGCCGCCGGCAGCACGATGCCAAAGGCGGTGCCGATGGTCGGGATGAAGCTGAACAGCCCGATCACCACCGACCACAGGATCGGGAAATCGATCCCGACCAGGGTCAGCACCAGATAGGTGATGGCGCCGGTGACCAGTGCGAGGAAGGACATCACGCCGATGTACTTGCGCACCTCGCCGTGGATCTCCTGGACCACGCCCTCGATGGCTTGGCGACGCACGGGGTCGCTGATGATGGCGCGGAGCTTCGGCGCCATGTACCGCTGCTGGACCAGCAGGAAAACCACGTAGAAGAAGATCATGATGCCGTCGAAGGCGATGGGTGTCGCGGCGGATACGAAATACTCGGCGACAACGCGCAGGTCGATGTCGTGCGAGATCTGCGTCAGGCTGCGCGCGTCACCGAACCCGAAGATGTCGCCGCCCTGCTGCAGCAATCCATCCAGCCGCTCCTGGTAGCGGGGGGCGGCCTCCTGAATGGCCGCAATGCTGTGCCGGATGAGTTCGACGAACATGAAGCAGGCGAGAAACACGCAGCCGATTGCCGCGGTGGCGCACCAGGACCGCGGCAGCCGGCGCCCGAAGATCGCCAGGCGGGCGATGACCTGCGACAATGCGACGATGATGTACCAGATGACGATGGCGATGGCGATCGGCACCAGGATGGCGCGTCCTTGAACGAGGATGACCACGACGGCGATCAGGATGAACAGCGTCAGCGCGATCGTTCGCAATGGATCGCGTGGGCTGCCGGGGATGCTTGGGCTGCCGGGGCTGCCGGGGCTGACTGTCGACATGGCGGACGGACTCGAATGGGGCGTTGGGCAGGGTCAGCGGCGCAGCAGGAAGACGGCCTGCTCGCCGAGCAGATTGGCGAAGCGCAGGCCGCGGCCAATGCGGTGCGGCTTGCCGTTGGAATCCAGGCAGACGCTGCGCTCGATCCCGATCTGCAGGGACTCGCACAGGGCGACAAAGTCCTTGATGGTGCACAGGTGGATGTTCGGCGTGTTCCACCACGCATAGGGCAGGGCGCCGCTCATCGGCATCCGCCCATGCACCAGCAAAAACCAGCGAACCCGCCAGTGGCCGAAGTTGGGCAGGGAGACGATGGCGCGGCGGCCGATGCGCAACAACTGTTCGAGGACGATGCGCGGCGCCTCCACCGCTTGCAGGGTCTGGCTCAGCACCACGTAGTCGAAGGCGGCGTCGGGATAGTCGTAGAGGTCCGAATCGGCGTCGCCCTGGATCACCGCGAGGCCGGCGCTGACCAGCGCGTTGACGCCATCGGTCGACAATTCGATGCCGCGGCCGTCGACGCCTTTTTCGTGCACGAGGTAGTCCAGCAGCGCGCCATCGCCACAGCCGACGTCGAGCACCCGCGTGCCGGGGGCGATCATGTCGGCGATGATCTGCAGATCGCCGCGCAGGGGTACGCGTGACGGCGCTCTCATGGCGTTGCCAGTGGCAGCGGGACCAGGGCCCCGGAATAGTGCACCTCGGCCCCGGTCAGGAACCCGGAGACCACCTTGTGGAAGTTCGCCTCATCCAGGAGGAACGCATCATGGCCGGCGTCGGACACCACCTCGGCGAAGCTGACGTTGGCGGCGACGGCATTGAGCGCCTTGACGATGGCGCGGCTTTCCACCGTCGGATACAGCCAGTCGCTGGTGAACGAGATGACGCAGAATCGCACCGGGGTCGCGCGAAAGGCGTTGGCGAGCACGCCGCCGTGCCGCCCCGGCATGTCGAAATAGTCCATGGCGCGGGTAATGTAGAGGTAGGAATTGGCGTCGAACCGCTCGACGAAACTGATGCCCTGATGGCGCAGATAGCTTTCGACGCGGAAGTCGGCATCGAAGCCGTAGGCCACCGTCTCGCGGTCCTGCAGCGCGCGGCCGAACTTCTCGGTCAGTTTCGACTCCGAGAGATAGGTGATGTGCGCCGCCATGCGGGCGACGGCGAGGCCCCGCTGCGGCTGCTTGCCATGGCGATAATAGTCGCCGCCGCACCAGTCGGGGTCGGCCATGATCGCCTGTCGGCCGACCTCGTGAAAGGCGATGTTCTGGGCGCTGTGATAGGACGCCGTGGCGATCGGCACGGCGGCGAACACCCGTTCGGGATAGAGCGACGCCCACTCCAGCACCTGCATCCCGCCCATCGAGCCGCCGATCACGGCGAACAGGCGATCAATGCCCAGATGATCGAGGAGCATGGCCTGCATCCGCACCATGTCGGCGATGGTGATGACCGGGAACGCCAGTCCCCACGGCTCGCCGGTCTCGGGATTGATTTCGCTGGGTCCCGCCGATCCCATGCAGCCGCCGAGCACGTTGACGCAGATGACGCAGAAGCGATTGGTGTCGAGCGGCCGTCCCGGCCCGACCAGGAGACTCCACCAGCCCTCCTTGCCGGTCACCGGATGGGGTTCGGCGACGAACTGGTCGCCGGTCAGGGCGTGGCAGACGAGAACGACGTTGGAGCGCTCGCGGTTCATCCGCCCGTACATCTGATACGCCACCGGGAAGTTGCGCAGCGGTACGCCGCAGTCGAGTTGCAGCGGCGCATCGCGGCCCAGGTGGACGCGGTGCCCGGGGAGCGGAATGCCTCGCGTGCTCGTCGCGTCCTGCAAGAGATGCCGGTTGTCGATCATCAGCGTCGCGTCCCAGGGGCCGGAGCGGGAGAGCTAGAAACCCGCCTCGGGCCGAGTCAACGTTTTCTTTTGCGTTCCCACGGACGGGTCAGTATTTCTATCGGGCCCGCGCGGCGCGGCACCCTGCGGCCGCGTGGCCACATTCCCGGAACCGGACCATGACCACGGACGCCTCACTGGACGCCGTTCGGCGGAAGATCGACGAAATCGACGACCAGATCCAGGATCTGGTGATTGCCCGCACCGAACTGGTCGAGCAGGTGCGCGCCTTGAAGCGCGACGCGGCGATCAAGATTCGCCCCGCACGCGAGGCGGAAATCATCTATCGCCTCATCGGCCGTCACCGCGGGGCGTTCCCGAAGCGCGACCTCGCGGCGATCTGGCGGCTGCTCATCACGGCGACGCTGGCCTTCGAGGGGCCGTTCTCCGTCGCCGTGTTCACGCCCCTGGAAAACGGCGGCTATTGGGATCTGGCGCGCGACCACTTCGGCAGCGCCGCGCCGATGACCCGGCACGCCTCGGTCCGTTCGGTGCTGGAGGCCGTGCACCGCCAGGATGCCACGGTCGGCGTGCTGCCGATGGTGGCGCACGACGACGCCGACCCGTGGTGGCGGCACATCGTCACCAACCAGCCGGGTGCCCCCAGGATCATCGGACGGCTGCCGTTCGCCGGTCGTGGCAACGGCGTTGGTGGCGATCTGGAAGCGCTGATCGTCTGCCCGATCGCGTGGACGCCCTGCGGCCGAGACCGTTCGCTGTTCGGCCTCGACCTGGAACCGGGCCTCGGCCTCAACCACGTGCGTAAGACGCTCACCGACATTGGGCTGGCACCGACGCTCGTGGTGCAGTGGCGCGAGGACTCGGGGACCGGTGCCTGGCTCTACCTGTTCGAGATCGATGCCTGGGTGGCGCCCGACGACCCGCGCCTCGCTGCCCTTGAGGAGCGCTTCGGCAGCATGTTCAAGCGGTGCATCCGGCTCGGCGGCTATGCCCGGCCGCTGACTTCTTCGGAATTGGCGCCGGCGGATCCGGCGCCCGCCAAATCCGCCGCGGCATCGCCGCCGACCGTGACCGCGCCGGCGCGCGGCGCCGGGCGGCGCACCGGCAAGCCTGCCGGTACGCCCGCCGGATGAGTGCGGCCGCGTCCCGTCCCGTTCCCCGTCCGGGCCTGCTCGACATTCAGCCGTACGTTGGTGGTGAGTCGTCGGTCCCCGGGGTCAAGCGGATCATCAAGCTGGCGTCGAACGAGAGCGCGCTCGGACCCAGCCCGCTCGCCGTCGAGGCGCTCGCTGCCACCGCCGCCGACATTCACCGTTATCCGGACGGCGGCTGTTCGGCGCTGCGCCGAGCCATCGCGGAACACCTGGATCTCGACGACGATCGCATCGTCTGCGGCGCCGGTTCGGACGAACTGTTGGGGCTGCTCTGTCGCGCGTATGCCGGCCCGGGCGACGAGGTCGTCCACACCGTGCACGGCTTCCTCATGTATGCCATCGCCGCCCGCACCGCCGGCGCGACGCCGGTCGCCGTGCCCGAAATCGACCTCACCGCTGACGTCGACGCTATCCTTGCCGCGGTGAACGAGCGCACGCGCCTCGTCTTCCTCGCCAATCCGAACAACCCCACCGGCAGCTATCTGCCGGCAAGCGCACTGCGCCGGCTGCATGCGGGACTGCCCGACCGGGTCCTGCTGGTGATCGACGCCGCCTATGCGGAATACATGGAGGCTGACGACTACGAAGCCGGCGAGGCGCTGGTCGATGCGTCCGTCAATGTGGTGACCACCCGGACGTTCTCGAAAATCTACGGCCTCGGCGGCGCGCGCCTCGGCTGGGCCTACTGTCCGCCGGCGGTTGCCGATGTGCTCAACCGCGCCCGCAATCCCTTCAATGTCGCGACACCGGCCCAGGTCGCCGGGCTCGCCGCGCTCGGGGACCAGGCGTTCGTCGCGATGGCCCGCGCCCACAACGCCGAGTGGCGCGCCTGGACGACGGAGCGGCTTCGGACCCTTGGTCTCGATGTGCCGAAAAGCTACGGCAACTTCGTGCTGACGCGTTTTCCCAAGGTCTCCAACCGCAACGCCGAGGCGGCGGACGCTTTTCTCAAGGCGCGCGGCATCATCGCCCGGCGCATGGCCGGCTATGGATTGCCCGACGCGCTCCGCATCACCATCGGCCGCGAGGACGAGATGCGGGCCGCGGTCGCCGCCGTGGAGGCGTTTCTCGCATCATGACCGCGCCCGCTCCGCTGTTCCACGTCGAGCGCATCGCGCTGATCGGCGTCGGGCTGATCGGCTCGTCGTTGGCCCGCCGGCTGCGCCGAGATGCCGCCGCCGGGCACATCGCGGTGTGCGCGCGCAGCCACAAGACCCTCGACACCGTGCGCGACCTGGGTCTCGCCGACACCATGACCACCGATCCGCGGCAGGTGGTCGACGGCGCCGACATCGTCGTCCTCGGCACGCCGCTTGGTGCCTATGCCGGGATCGCGGCGGCGATGGCGCCGAGCCTCAAGCCCGGCTGCATTGTCACCGACGTCGGCTCGACCAAGCAGTCGGTGATCCGCGACGTGGACCCGCACCTGCCCGAAGGCGTGCACTTGGTGCCCGGCCACCCCATCGCCGGTACCGAGCACTCCGGCCCGGCCGCCGGCTTCGCCGAGCTGTTCGACGGCCGGTTCTGTGTGCTGACGCCGCCGCCCGGCACCGATCCGGGGGCACTCGCCCGGATCCGGGCGATGTGGGAGCAGGCGGGGATGACCGTGCACGTCCTCGACGCCGAGCACCATGACATGGTGCTGGCGATGACCTCACATCTGCCGCACCTGATCGCCTACACCATCGTCTCCACCGCCGCCGACCTGGAGGAGCACCTGAAGCGCGAGGTGATCCGCTACTCGGCCGGCGGCTTCCGCGATTTCACCCGCATCGCCGCCTCCGATCCGGTGATGTGGCGCGACGTCTTCCTCAACAACCGCGAGGCGGTGCTGGAGATGTTGCAGCGCTTCACAGAAGACCTGACGGCGCTGCAACGCGCCATCCGCTGGGGCGAGGGCGAGACGCTGGAAGCCATGTTCACCCGGACCCGCGAGATCCGCCGCGGCGTCATCGCCGAGCGGCAGGCGTAGGGCGGCCGGATCACCGGCGCGCGGTTTACGCTTTCTGCACCATGCGCCTTTACGGTCGTGGGCCGGATCCTGCAGACGCAGGGTCGGACGGTGACGGCGGGCGAAGCGATGGCGGTGGGCGACGAGAACCGGGCTGACCCGGAAGCGATGGGCACGGACGCGGGTGCTGGCGAACGCCGTGCCGGTATCGACCGGCGCGACGACGGCGACCGCCGCGGCGAGGACGACCGTCGCGGCCTGCGCGATCGGCGGGGCAGCGGCCTGCGCACCCCCAGCCCGCCGGGCGCCGTGCGCCCTTATGCCTTTCGCAGTTTCGACGACCGCCGGACGCTCGACGAGCGCCGCACCGAGGCCGATCGTCGCGGCCCGGACGACCGGCGATGGGATCGGGCCGGCGCCGCCGTCACCCTGACGCAGGAAGAGTTGGACGCGCTGCTCGGCCCGACCGAGGATTAGCCGCCGCGGCGGGCGCGGGCCAAGCGCAGGCGCAACGCGTTCAGCTTGATGAAGCCTTCGGCATCGTGCTGGTCGTAGACGGTGTCGGCCTCGAAGGTGGCGACGTTCTCGTCGTAGAGGCTCAGGGGCGAGCGGCGGCCGGTGACGATGACGTTGCCCTTGTAGAGCTTCAGCCGCGCCGTGCCGGTGACCATCGCCTGGGTGTGATCGATGGCGGCCTGCAACGCCTCCCGCTCCGGTGCGAACCAGAAGCCGTTGTAGACGAGTTCGGCGTAGCGCGGCATCAGCTCGTCCTTGAGGTGGGCGGCACCGCGATCGAGCGTCAGGCTCTCGACGGCCCGGCGCGCGTGCAGCAGCACCGTGCCGCCGGGCGTCTCGTAGACGCCGCGCGACTTCATGCCGACGAAGCGGTTCTCCACCAGATCGACGCGGCCGACGCCATGCGCCCCCGCCAGCACGTTGAGCCGGTCGAGCAGCGTCGCCGGTGACAACCGCTCGCCGTCGACGGCGACGGGATCACCCTTTTCGAAATCGATCTCGACAACGGCGGGGGTGTCGGGCGCGGCTTCCGGCGCGACGGTGCGCAGGAACATGCCCTCGTCCGGCTCCTGCCACGGGTCCTCGAGGGCGCGGCCCTCGTATGAGATGTGCAGCAGGTTGGCATCCATGGAATAGGGTGCCTCGCCGCGCTTGTCGGTGGGGATGGGGATCTGGTGGCGCTCGGCGTACTCGATCAACTTCGATCGGGAGGTGAGGTCCCATTCGCGCCACGGCGCGATCACCCGGATGTCCGGCTTCAGGGCATAGTAGGTGAGTTCGAAGCGCACCTGGTCGTTGCCCTTGCCAGTGGCCCCGTGCGCCACCGCGTCGGCACCGACCGCCTCGGCGATCTCGATCTGCCGCTTGGCGATCAGCGGCCGGGCGATCGACGTGCCGAGCAGATAGACCCCTTCGTAGAGGGCGTTCGCCCGGAACATGGGGAAGACATACTCGCGGACGAACGTCTCGCGCAGATCCTCGACGAAGATCTCCCGAACCCCCAGCATCTCGGCCTTGCGCCGCGCCGGCTCCAACTCCTCGCCCTGGCCGACGTCGGCGGTGAACGTCACCACCTCGCAGCCGTAGGCGTCCTTCAGCCAGCGCAACAGCACCGACGTGTCGAGTCCGCCCGAATACGCGAGAACCACCTTCCTTACGGCATCGGCCATCACCAAGCATCCCCCTGCGTGTCCGCGAAAGCGCGGCAGTATAGGCGGTTCGGGGCGATGGGCAACGGGCAGCCGTGCCGCGTCGCGACTACGGGGAAAGCCACTGCTCGAGCGGCGCGCGCAGGGCTTCGAACGGCTGGTAGCCCATGGTGAGCAGGCGATAGCCATCGTCGTCGGCGAGCACCACGGCCGGGAAGCCGGCGATGCCGAGAGTCTGGGCGAGGGCGAAGTCCGAGCGCGTCGCCGCCAGCCACTCGGGCGCGACGAAGCGCTCGCGGAAGGCGCCGGCCTCGACAAAGCCCGCAGCGAGATCGGCGAGCACGTCGCCCGCGGTGACGTCGCGGCCGCCGGCATAGAACGCCCGCTGGACGCTGGCGAAGTAGGGCAGTGCCGCGGCCGGATCGAGGCCACGCACGACGACGACGGCGCGGCACGCGGGCTCGGTGTCGTAGACGAAGGCCGCGTGCTCGAAAAACCCGAAGTCGAAGGGCTGCCCGGTTTCCGCCAGGACGTGCTCCCAGTGTTGGCGCACGGCGGCCTTGGCCGGCGCCGTCATCGGCTCAGGGGTGCCCGGACGCAAACCGCCGACCACCACCTTGACCCAGGCCCGGCCGGCCGCCGCCGCGGCAATCGCCTCGATCACCGGCGAAAACCCCCAGCACCAGGAGCACATGGGATCGGCGACGTAGAGAATGCGCCTGTCCGGCGGATGATCGATGTCTGTGTCAGCGACCATTGCGAGTCTCCCCTGCGAGCCTCCCCCCGCACGCCTCGCCGCGGCAGCCACCGCGCCACCGGACGCGCGTTTCGACACGAGACCAGGGAGCCTATCTTAGGTTCGACCGAATGGCGATGGTCCTGTCACGACGCGGCGCCGCACCGGCGTGCCACGCCGTGGCGGCGGCACCGGCCGGTCGAGTAGTCGTTGAGCGAGCCGGCGAAATGTGGAAGGGTCCGGTCGCGTTCGCTCGAAGCCGGGGCCGCGATGACCATTCTCCTGAAACGCTTTGCTTTGTTGTTCGGCCTGTGGCTGGTGCTGACGGGAAACGACGCCTCGGCGTGGCTGGTGGGCGCCGTCGCTGCCGGCGTCGCCGCCGGCGCCAGTCTTCGGTTGCTGCCGCCGACGGGGCGCCCGGTGCGGCTGACGGCGCTGCTCAGGTTGGTGCCGGGCTTCATCGCCGAGTCCGTTTCCGGCGGCATCGACGTGGCGGTTCGGGCGCTGCATCCGCGCCTGCCCCTGCGCCCGGCTTGGCTCACCCATGACGTCCGGCTGCCAGCGGGAGCGCCCAGGGTGTCGCTCGCCAGCGTATTGAGCCTGATGCCGGGGACCCTCGCCGCCGGCGGCCACGATGGCGCCCTGCTCATCCATTGTTTGGACGCGGAGCAGCCGATCGCCGCCACCGTCGCCCGGGAGGAACGGCGGGTCGGCGAAACCCTGGGTCTGTCGCTGAAGACCGACGATGCCTGATCTTCTGGTCCTGTTCGCCGGAGCCCTGCTGCTCACCGTCGCCGCCAGCCTGATCCGGGTGTTCCGCGGTCCGACGCCGGCGGACCGGATGATGGGCGCCCAGCTTGCCGGCACCAGCGGCATCGCCGTGTTGCTGTTGCTGGCGGGCGCCAGCGGCAACGAGCCCATCGTCGACGTTGCCCTGGTCCTGGCTCTGCTCGCCGCGTTCGCCGCCGTCGCCCTGGTCAAGGCAGGAAGCCGCGATGGCGCCGGCGACCCGGAGGAGGAGAGCCCGTGGTGAGCCTTGCCGACGTGGCGACACTGGCTGACTTGGCCACGGTGGCCTTCGTCGCCATCGGCGTGCTGTTCTTCGTCGCCGGCGCCGTCGGGCTGCTGCGCTTTCCCGATGTCTTCTGCCGTCTGCACGCGCTCACCAAAGCGGACAATCTTGGGCTCGGCTTGATCGTCGTCGGCCTGATCTTCCAAACCGATTCGGTCTGGTTGGCGCTCAAGCTGCTCCTCGTCTGGCTGCTGGCAATTCTGGCGGCTGCGGCCATGTCGCAACTGGTGGCGCGCGCCGCCTTGGCCGGGTCACTGCAGCGGATCTTCGCCAGGTCGCGTCCGTGACGCTCGCCTTGGCCTTCGACGGTCTGCTCTGCCTGATGGTGATCGGCGTCGCCATCGGCGCCGTCGCCGCCCGCGAACTCCTGGCCGCGGTCGTGTTTTTCGTCGTCTACGGCCTGCTCGTGGCGATCGCCTGGGTGCGCCTGGATGCCGTCAACGTTGCCCTGGCCGAGGCCGCCATCGGCGCCGGCCTGACCGGGATCCTGCTGATCGGCGCGGCCGGGCGCCTGCGCCGCGGGGGCGCGCACGACCGGTTGGCGCCGGCATCCCAGGCGCCGGCATCCCAGGCGCCAGCGTCTTCTGCGCCGGCATCCCAGGCGCCAGCGT
>CAZVRW010000014.1:0-33093 GCA_964630265.1 uncultured Rhodospirillaceae bacterium | reverse complement strand
GCGCCGGCATCCCAGGCGCCAGCGTCTTCTGCGCCGGCATCCCAGGCGCCAGCGTCTTCTGCGCCATCGTCGTCTGCGTCCGCCCTCGGTCGCGCCGTCGTCGCCGCCGTGGCCGTCGGCGTCGCCGCGGCGCTGGCCTCGTTGGTGCTGAGCCTGCCCGGGGACGGCGGCGGCCTCATCGCCCAGGTCGACGAGAAACTCGCGGTGTCGGGAGTGAGCAATCCGGTGACTGCCGTTCTGCTGAACTTCCGCGGCTACGATACGCTGCTGGAAAGCATCGTCATCCTGGTGGCGCTGGTCGCCGTCTGGTCGTTGTCCGCCGACGCGTTCTGGGGTGGACTGCCGGGGCCAAGGCAGCACGCGGTGCCCGAGGGGGTGCTCGCCACTCTCGGCCGTCTGCTGCCGGCTGTTGGTTTGCTGATCGGCGTCCATCTGTTCTGGGCCGGCAGCGACGCGCCCGGCGGTGCCTTTCAGGCCGGCACCGTGCTCGCCGCGGTCTGGGTGCTCGTCATCATGGCCGGGCTGAGCGACGCCCCGCCGGTCGGCAGCGTCCGTCTTCGCCTCCTCGTGGTCCTCGGCCCGGCGGTGTTCCTGGCGATCGGCATCGCGGGACTGGTCCGCGGCAGCTTCCTCGGCTATCCGCCGGACATGGCCAAGGCGGCGATCCTCGTCATCGAGGCCGGCCTGACCGTGTCCATCGCCGCGACGCTGGCGCTGCTGGTGCTGGGCGTGCCGAGGCGTCAGCCGTGACCTCGGCCACGCTGTTCAGCATCGCCGGCGCGATCGTCATCGGCGTCGGCATCTTTGGCCTGACCGCGCAGGGCCACCTGTTGCGGCGCATCCTCGCCTTCAATGTCATCGGCAGCGGCGTCTTCCTGATGTTCGGCGGCCTTGGTTATCGCTTGCCCGAGCAGGGTGCCGATCCCGTGCCGCAGGCCCTGGTGATCACCGGCATCGTCGTCGCCCTGGCCGCAACGGCCCTGGCGGTGACCCTGGTGGTGCGGCTGTTCGAGGCAACCGGCCGGGCGGCCCTGCCGGGAGAAGACGAGGGATCGGGCGGTGAGGCTGGCATGGATTGAGGAGATGGCGGCGGGTTGGGCGGTGCTCGCCATCGTCGTGCCGCTGGCGTGCGGCTTGGCGGCGATCCCGCTCGGCCGGCAGGCGCGGTGGCTGGCGGTGCCGGCGGCCATCGCCGGACTCGTCATCGCCCTCGGCGCCGCCCTCGCCGTCGCCCGCGGCGGGCCCATCGAGTACGCCGTCGGCGACTGGGCGCCACCGCTGGGCATCGGCCTGCAACTGGACGGGCTCACCGCCGCTTTCCTCGTCATGGCGGCGGTGGTGACCGCCGCGGTCGCGCTGGCAGCGCGGGGCAGCTTCACGGTGTCGGGCGGCGGCGAAAGCCGGGCGGGCTTCGCTTTCTGGCCGCTGTTGTTCTGCATGACGGCCGCCGTGAACGCGGTGTTCGTCGGCGCCGACCTGTTCAATCTCTACGTGGCGCTGGAGTTGCTTTCCATCACCGCGGTGGCGATGGTGGCCCTCGATGGCACGGCCGAGACCATCGCCGCCGCCATGCGCTATCTGCTGTTCGCGCTCATGGGCTCGCTCGCCTACCTGCTCGGCGTCGTGCTGCTCTATGGCGCATATGGCACGCTGGACATGGGCCTGCTCAAGGCGGTGGCCGAGCCCGATCGGGTGACTGTCGTCGCCGGGGCGGTGATGACGGCCGGACTGATCGCCAAGACGGCGCTGTTTCCGCTGCACGCCTGGTTGCCGCCGGCGCATGCGGGCGCACCCGCGCCGGCCAGCGCCATGCTGTCGGCCCTGGTGGTAAAAGCCTCGTTCTTCGTGATCGTGCGGTTGTGGTTCGATGTCCTGCCGATCGCGGCGACGCCGGGCATGACCGACCTGCTCGGCGTCCTCGGGGCTGCCGCCATTCTCTTCGGCTCCGTGCTGGCGCTGCGCCAGCGTCGCCTGAAGCTCATCGTCGCCTATTCGACGGTGGCGCAGCTCGGCTATCTGTTTTTGATGTTCCCGTTGGCCGGCAGCGCCGGCGCGCCGCAACCGTGGAGCGCGCCTGCCTGGACCGGCGGCATCTTCCACGCGCTCGCCCATGCGCCGGCCAAGGCGGCAATGTTCCTGGCCGCCGGCATGATGATGAAGGCGGTCGGCCACGACCGGTTGGAAGGGCTGGTCGGGGTCGCCCGCGATCTGCCGATCGCCGCGTTCGCCTTCGGCCTCGCCGGTTTTTCGGTGATGGGGCTGCCGCCGAGCGGTGGCTTCACCGCCAAGTATCTGCTGCTGACGTCGGCGCTGGCCAGCGGCCAATGGTGGCTGGTCGCGGTGATGATGGCCGGCGGTCTGCTCGCCGCCGGCTACGTCTTCCGGGTGCTCAATCGGCTGGTCGCCGAACCCGAAACACCCCTGGACCGCGCGCCCGTGCCCGTGGGCCAGCAACTGGTGGTGCTGGCCCTGGCGGCGTCGGCCGTGCTGCTTGGCCTATTGTCGCTGGCCCCTTACGCGCTGCTGCAGATCGGCTCGCCGCTCGCCGCCGACGAGGGACTGACGTGACCTCGCTGATGCCGGTGCTCGTGTTGTCGACGTCGTTGATCCCGGCGCTGATCAACTTCGTGCTCGAGGAACGCCGGCAGCGGACCCGGATCGCCGTCAACGTCGTCGGCGCGCTGGCCAAGGTCGCCACGGTGCTGGTGTTGTTCGAAGGTGTCGCCCGCGGCGTCACCTACGAGACCGGCTTCGCGCTGTTGCCGGAGCTGGAGCTGATCCTGCGCATCGACGCGTTGTCCCTCTTGTTTCTCTCGCTCTCGGCGTTTCTCTGGCTGCTGACCACGCTGTATGCGATCAGCTATCTCGGCGACGATCCGCATCTCTCTCGCTTCTTCGGTTTCTTCAGTCTCTGCGTCGCCGCGACCACGGGCATCGCACTGTCCGGAACGCTGATCACCTTTTTTCTGTTTTACGAGATGCTGACCCTCGCCACCTGGCCGCTGGTGGTCTACTACGGCAACGCGAAATCCATGGCCGCCGGGCGACGCTATCTCGCCTACACCCTGGGCGGCAGCGCCGCCCTCCTCGTCGGTATCGTCTGGCTCGAGAGCCTGACCGGTCCCATCGAGTTCGCCATCCCCGGGCGCCTCGCCGGGTTGGATCCGGAGGCCCTGCGGATGATTTTCGCCCTGCTGATCGGCGGGCTCGGGGTGAAGGCGGCGCTGGTGCCGTTGCACTCCTGGCTGCCCGCGGCCATGGTGGCGCCGGCGCCGGTGAGCGCCCTGCTGCATGCGGTCGCCGTGGTCAAGGCCGGAGCCTTCGGCATCGTCCGCATGATCTATGACGTCTACGGCATTTCCCTCGTCCACGATCTGGGCTTGAGCCTGCCGCTGGGGCTCGCCGCCGCTTTCACCATTCTCTACGGCTCGGTCCGCGCCCTGCAGCAGACCGATATCAAGCGCCGGCTCGCGTTCTCCACGGTCAGTCAGGTGTCCTACATCGCGCTCGGCGCCAGCCTGTTCGGACCATTCGCCACCATCGGCGGGCTTGTCCATCTGGTGCACCAGGGGGTGATGAAGATCACCATGTTCTTTTGCGCCGGCGCGTTGGCGGAGCGGTTGCACGTCCACACGATTGCCGAACTGGACGGCGTCGGTCGGCGGATGCCGTGGACCGTGGCGGCCCTGACGGTGGCGGCGCTGGGGATGATCGGCATCCCGCCCATGGCCGGGTTCATCAGCAAGTGGTATCTCGGGGTCGGCGGAATCCAGTCGGGGCAGCCGTGGGTGGTGCTGGTACTGGCCGGCAGCAGCCTGCTCAACGCCGCCTATTTTCTGCCCTTCATCTATCGCGCCTGGTTCGTCGCCGCGCCGCGTGAGCACGGGCCGGCACGGGAACGGCCATTCTGGCTGATTGCCCCGGCGGTGATCACCGCGACGGTGACCGTCGGCGCTGGACTGTTCGCCGCCTTGGAGTTCAGCCCCCTGGGCTGGACGACGTTGATCGTCGAGCGGAAATATAGCCCAGGGCTGGGGCCATGACCGGGGCCATCACCGAGTTCGCGCCCGCGTTGCTCTGGTTGACGCTGGCGGTGCCGCTGGCGCTGCTGCCGGTCGTCCCCGTGCTGGCGCTGCCGCTCCGCCTGCTGCCTTGGGCGGCCGTCCCGGGGCTGGCGGCGGCGCTGCTCGCGCCCCGGGACATGGTGCTGGAGATCCCACCGGTCGTGCTCGGCCTCAGCCTCCAACTGGACGACATCGGTGCGGTGTTCCTCGGCTTCGGTGCGGCGCTGTGGCTGCTCGCCGGCACCTACGCCCAGACCTACCTGAAGGAGACGCGGCGTGCCGGAGCATTCGCGGTGTTCTGGCTGCTGACCATGACGGGCACCCTCGGCACCTTCATCGCCGCCGATGTGGTCACCTTCTACCTGTCGTTCTCGCTGATGACGCTGGCGGGGTTCGGCTTGGTGATTCACGACCGCACCGCCGCCGCCCGGCGGGCCGCCGGCGTCTACATCGTCGTCGCGGTCATCGGCGAGACGGCGCTGCTCGCCGCCCTGATGCTGGCGGCGACCGGCGCGGAAAGCACCGAGATCGCCGTCGTCCGGGACTGGCTTTCGGCGTCGCCGGGAAGCGGTGCCATCGTCGCCGGTCTCGTGGTTGGCCTCGGGGTCAAGGCGGGGCTGGTGCCGCTGCACGTCTGGCTGCCGCTGGCGCATCCGGAGGCGCCGACGCCGGCCTCGGCGGTGCTCAGCGGCGTCATCGTCAAGGCCGGAATCATCGGTCTGATCCGCCTGTTGCCCGTGGGCGAGGCGGCCGGAACTTGGGGGACGGCGTTGGTCGTCGCCGGACTGGTCACCGCCTACTATGGCGTTCTGGTCGGTGTCCTTCAGGAAAAAACCAAAGCGATCCTGGCCTACTCCACGCTCAGCCAATTGGGGTTGGTGGTCGCCGTGCTCGGCCACGGCATGGGTGAGGAGACGGCAGCGGTGGGCGGCAGCATCACGGCGGCGACCCTGTATGTCACCCACCACGGCCTGGCCAAGGGCGCCTTGTTCCTCGCCGTGGGCGTCGTCGCCGCCAGCCGCCGGCGAATGCTCCTTCCCGTGATGGGGATCACCGCCGGCATCGCCCTGGCCGTCGCCGGCTTGCCCTTGAGCGGCGGCGCGCTGGCCAAGCTGGCGATCAAGGAGCCGCTCGGCGACGGGCTCGCGGCGACGCTGGTGACCCTGTCGGCGGTGGGCACGGCCCTGTTGATGCTGCGCTTTCTCGTCGTCCTTGGGCGTGGCTGGACGGCGCCACTGGCGTCGGCACCACCGGCGCTCGGCCTGCTCCTCCCCTGGGTCGTGGTGGTGGTGGCGGCCGTGGCCGTCCCATGGATGCTGTTTGCCGAATTGACGGGGCGGTCCGCGGTTGTGGCGCTGATGCCGGCGAGCCTCTGGTCGGGACTTTGGCCGGTGCTGCTGGCCGGCGCCGTGGCGTTGGTTGTGTGGCGGCGCTGGTCGCGGCCACCACTGACAGTGCCCACCGGCGACTTGGTGGTCCTCGCCGAGGCCGGTATCCGCCGCATGCGGCGCATCCGCAGCACCCCCGCGGTGGTGGCTTTCGGCGCGGCGGCCTCCCGTCGTCTGGCCCCGGCGACGCTGGCGCTCGCGCCGGACGAGGTGATCGAGTCCCTGTTGCGCCGATGGGGGGTCGCCGGGCCGGCGCTGGTCGTCGTCGCCGGCCTGATCGGGGTCGCGCTCGGAGCCTGAGACGCGGCAGGCAGCGGGCGGAGCGACGGCGACGCAACATCCGGCGGGGGGCGGGTGCGTTTTTTCTGGAAAATGGTGCACGTGCTCAATAGGATCGCGCCGCGGGTGAGGGGGGACCGCTCCTTCGCGCCTGCACAAAAACAGACCGTGCTTCGGGAGGAAGCCTGGACGTGGTGCACGCACTCTCTCTCGGCCTCGTGCTGGCGATCACGTGGCTTCTGCTGTCCGGCATCTATGACAACCCCTTGATCCTGGGCCTTGGTGTCGTGTCGGTGGTGATCGTCATCCTGATCACCCGACGCATGAACGTGCTCGATCAGGAGGGGCATCCCGTCCACCTCAGCGCCGGGATCTTCACGTACTGGCCCTGGCTGCTCGTCGAGATCCTGAAAGCCAACGTCGACGTGGCCCGCCGGGTCCTCCGTCGCACCCCCGAGATCAGCCCGACGCTGCTGCACCTGCCCACACGGCTGGACTCCGATCTCGCCCGGGTGACCTACGCCAACTCGATCACCTTGACGCCCGGCACGGTGTCGATCTGTGTCGATCCCGACATGCTCGTGGTGCATTCGCTCACCCGCGAGGGCGCGACCTCCCTGGAGGAAGGCGAGATGGAGCGGCGGGTCGGTGCTTTCATTTCCGAAGGGGAGCGATGATGTTCTCCGCCGCCGCTGCCGGCCTGCTCGTGACCATGGCGATGGCGCTGGCGCGCGCCTTTCTCGGACCGACGATCTATGACCGCATCCTCGCGGTCAACGTGTTCGGCACGAAGACCGTGCTGATGATCGCGGTGATCGGGTTCCTCACCGGTCGGCCCGAGTTCCTGGACGTCGCCCTGGCCTACGCGCTGATCAACTTCATCGGCGTGATCGCCGCCCTCAAGGTCTTCAAGTACGGCGACCTCGGCAGCGCTGGACCGAGACGAAAAGAAGGGCTCGAGCCGTGATCGGGATCGTGGTCGATATCCTGAGCTGGCTGGCGATTGCCGCGGGCGTGGTGCTGCTGCTTGCCGGCGGCATCGGCCTGGTGCGCCTGCCGGAGTTCTACACCCGATGCCATGCGGCGGGGGTCACCGACACCGGCGCCACCCTGCTGATTCTCGTCGGGCTGATGCTGCAGGCGGGGCTCAGCCTGGTGACCGTGAAGCTGATCCTGATCCTGATGTTTCTGTTCTTCACGTCGCCGGTGGCCACCCACGCGCTGGCGCACGCCGCCTATACCAGCGGCGTGCGTCCCCCCGCGGACGACAAGGTGGCGCCGCCACCGGAGGAAGTCGGCTGATGGCAGAGATCATCGATTATCTGCTGCTGCTGTTCATGGCGGCGACGGCGATCGGTTTGGTGTTTCTCCGCGATCTGATCGGCGTGGTGATGCTGTCGGGCATCTACAGCCTGCTCGCCGCCAGCCTGTTCATCGTTCTCGATGCCCCCGATGTGGCGCTCACCGAGGCGGCGGTGGGCGCCGGCGCCTCGACCGTGCTGATGCTTGGCTCGCTGGCGCTGACGGTGCGCCGCGAGAAGGCGGTGCGGTTCCGCCCGCTGCCGCTGCTCGTCGTCGTGGTGACGGGTCTGGTACTGATCTACGGCACGCTCAGCCTGCCGCCGTTCGGCGCCGCCGACTCGCCGGCGCAACTGCACGTGGCGCCGCTTTACCTTGAAGAGGCACTCAAAACGACCGGGGTGCCGAACGTGGTGACGGCGGTGCTGGCGAGTTATCGCGGCTGGGACACACTGGGCGAGGTGGTGGTGATCCTGGCCGCCGGCGTCGGCGTGATGGCGCTGTTGGACAGCCGCCGCCGTCGCAATCGGGGGGAAGAGAAATGACCGACGACGTGGTCTTGCGGGTGGTGACCAAACAACTGATCCCGTTCATCCTGTTGTTTGCGCTGTATGTCCAGGTTCACGGCGACTTCGGTCCGGGCGGCGGCTTTCAGGCCGGCGTGATGTTCGCCGCGGCCTTCATTCTCTACGTGCTGGTATTCGGCATCGAGACCGCCCAGCGGATTTTTCCGGTCGGTACCTTCCGCGCCGCGATCGCGGCAGGCGTTCTCCTCTACAGCGCGGTCGGCTTCCTTGGCATCACGCTGGGCGGCAACTTTCTTGATTACGGCGTGCTCGCCGCCGATGCCAAGACCGGCCAGCACATCGGCATCGTGGTGATCGAGTTGGGCGTCGGCATTACCGTGGCCGCGGTCATGGTTGCGGCATTCTATGCGTTCGCGCGGCCCAAGGGCTGACGCCATGGACGCAGCCAACGGCATCGCTACCCACTACAATTACTGGCTCGTCGTCGTCTTGATGATGACGGGATTCTACCTCGTTATCGCGCGTCCCAACATGGTCAAGCAGTTGGTCGGACTGTCCATCTTCCAGGCGTCCGTGTTCGTCATGTACATCTCGTTCGCTTATGTCAGCGAGGGAACGGCACCGATCATCGACGAGGCCTGGGAGGTTTACGTCAACCCGCTGCCGCATGTGCTGATCCTTACCGCCATCGTCGTCGGCATCGCCACGACCGCCGTCGGGCTGGCGCTGGTGGTGCGCATCCACGAGGCCTTCGGCACCATCGAGGAGGACGAGATCCAGGACTTGGACAAGGACGAATGAAGCCATGATCGCGCTTCACTTTCCGGTCCTGCAGATCGCCGTTCCCCTCGTCGCGGCGCCCTTGTGCGTGCTGTTGCGCAAGCGCGATCTGGCATGGGGCGCGGCGACGCTGGCGACCTGGGCGGCGTTCATCATCTCGTGCATGCTGTTCGCCGAGGTGCAGCGGAGCGGCGTGATCCTCTACGCGCTCGGCAGCTGGCCGGCCCCCTGGGGGATCGAATACCGGGTTGACGCGCTCAACGCTTTCGTGCTGCTGGTCGTCTCCGGTGTCAGTGCCGTGGTCATGCTGTTCGCGCGGGACAGCATCCTCGCCGAATTCGGGCGCGACCGCGAGTATCTGTTCTACTGCGCCTATCTGCTCGCCTTCTCGGGACTGCTCGGCGTCACCATCACCGGCGACGCCTTCAATCTGTTCGTGTTCTTGGAGATCTCTTCGCTCGGCAGCTACGTGCTGATCGCCGCCGGGCGCGATCGACGGGCGCTCGTCGCGTCCTTCCAATACCTCATCGTCGGCACCATCGGCGCCACCTTCATCGTCATCGGCGTCGGCTTCCTCTATGCGATGACCGGCACGCTCAACATGGCCGATCTGGCCGGCAAGGTGCGCGCCTATGGCGCCAACCCGGCGATCGTCGTCGCCTATGCGTTCCTCGTGGTCGGGGCTTCGCTCAAACTGGCGCTGTTTCCCCTGCACCTCTGGTTGCCGAACGCGTACACCTTCGCACCGTCCATGGTCAGCGCCTTCCTGGCGGCGACGGCAACCAAGGTGGGCTTCTACGTTCTCGTCCGCTTCGTCTTCACCGTGTTCGGGCCGGAGTTCTCCTTCGACACGCTGTCGGTGGGCCTGCCGCTGGCGATCCTGGCGATGCTCGGCATCTTCGCCACCTCGACGGTGGCGATCTTTCAGAACGACATCAAGCGCATGCTGGCCTACTCGAGCGTCGCGCAGATCGGCTACATGGTGCTCGGGATCAGCCTGCACTCGGTCGCCGGCGTCGCCGCCGGACTCATGCATGTCTTCAATCATGCGTTGATGAAGGGGGCGCTATTCTGCGCCGTAGGCTGTATCGTCTATCGCATGGGCAGCGCGCACCTCAACAGCTTCGCCGGCGCCGGACGGCGCATGCCGTGGACCATGGCGGCGTTCTGCGCCGGCGGGTTGAGCCTGATCGGCGTGCCGCTGACCGCCGGCTTCATCAGTAAATGGCACCTGATCCTTGCCGTGCTGGAACGCGGCTGGTGGCCCCTCGCGGTCCTTCTGGTGCTGAGTTCGATCCTCGCCCTGATCTACATCTGGCGGGTCGTCGAGCCGGCCTACTTCCGCGAGCCTGAACCCGGAACCGAACGCATGCAGGAGGCGCCGCTGACGCTGCTCGTGCCGACCTGGATCCTGGTGCTTGCCAACATCTACTTCGGCATCGAGACCTCGCTGAACGTCGATGGTGCCTTCGCCGCCGCGCGGAGCTTGCTGGGAGGATATGCGCCGTGAGTGCCGAGGTGCTGATCCCGATCGCGGTGTTCGCGCCCCTCGTCGGCATGGTGCTGATCCTGCTGTCGGGGGACGAGCGGCCGAACCAGCGCGATGTCATGATGGTCCTGACCTCGGTGGTGACGTTCGCCGCGGTCGCCGGGATCGTGCCGGAGGTCGAAGCCGGCGGACGCCCGCGCGTCGAACTGCTGGAGATCGTGCCGAACCTGCCGCTCGCCTTCGAGGTCGAGCCGCTCGGCATGCTGTTCGCGCTGATCGCGTCGTTTCTCTGGATCATCACGTCGTTCTACGGCATCGGCTACATGCGGGGGCACCACGAGGAGAAGCAGACCCGCTTCTTCGCCTGCTTCGCCGTCGCCATCTCCGCGGCCATCGCGGTGGCGTTCGCCGCCAACATGTTCACGCTCTTCATCGCATACGAGGTGCTGACCCTCTCCACCTATCCGCTGGTGGTGCACCACCAGAGCCACGAGGCGCAGCGCGCCGGGCGCGTCTATCTCGGGATCCTGCTCACCACCTCGATCTGCTTCCAGCTCATCGCCATCCTGTGGACGTGGTTCGCCACCGGCACGCTGGACTTCACGCCGGGCGGCATCCTCGCCGGCCACGTCGATGGGCCGGAACTGGGGATTCTGCTGTTCCTCTACCTGTACGGCATCGGCAAGGCGGCGCTGATGCCGATCCACGGCTGGTTGCCGGCGGCGATGGTGGCGCCGACGCCGGTCAGCGCGCTGCTGCATGCCGTCGCCGTCGTCAAGGCCGGCGTTTTCACCGTGCTCAAGGTCATCATCTACATTTTCGGGCCGGAGTATTTGCTGGAGACGGGTGTCAGCCAGTGGTTCGTCTACCTCGCCGGCTTCACCATCATTACCGCCTCCTGCATCGCCCTGACCAAGGACAACCTGAAGGCGCGGCTCGCCTATTCGACGGTGAGCCAACTCTCCTACATCGTCATGGGCGCGGCCCTGGCGACCCCGCTGGCGATCATGGGCTCGGCGATGCACATCGCCATGCATGCCTTCGGCAAGATCACGCTGTTCTTCTGCGCCGGCGCCATCATGGTCGCCGCGCACAAGACCGAGGTGAGCCAGCTGAACGGCTTGGGACGGAAGATGCCGTTCACCTTTTTTGCCTTTTTTCTCGGGGCGTTGTGCGTCATCGGCGTGCCGCCATTGGGGGGCATCTGGAGCAAGTGGAACTTGGTCATGGGCGCCTACCAGGGGGGGCAGGCGGTGGCGGTGGCGGTGCTGCTGATCAGCACCCTGCTCAATATCGCCTATCTGCTGCCGCCGGTGGTGCGGGCCTTCCTGCTGCCGCCCAAAGACGACCATCCGGATGACCATGCCGTCAGCCCCGCGGACGACCACGCGGTCGGGAACCCGAACGGCCAGGCTGCGGACGATGGGATGGGCCAAGGCGCGGGCCGAGGCGCGGGCCAGGGAGACGGCTGGGCGTCGGGCATCCGGGAAGCGCCGATCTTCTGCGTGGTGCCGTTGACCCTGACGGCGCTCGGCTGCCTGACATTGTTCTTTTTCGCGGAGCCGCTGTTTGGACTGCTTGAGGGTATTCTTCAATCGAGGGCAGCACAGCCATGAAGATCGGCCAGTTTCTCGAATTCCTCGTCGGCAGGGCTCGCACGCTCAAATGGATCATGTTCGTGATCCTGGCGACGTTGGTGATTCTGGACGTGGTAATTCCGGCGAAATACGAACGCTTCCCTTGGGATGGCATTGGCGGCTTCGGCGCGGTCTATGGCTTCGTGTCATGTGTGCTGATCATCGTGGTGTCGAAGGCCCTTGGCTACGCGCTGCTCTATCGCCGCGAAGATTATTACGATGATTGAGGGACAGATGTCTGGCTGGTTGCATCCTTCTCTCGTCCTGATCCTGGGCGCCCTGCTGATTCCGGCGTTTTCGGGGCGGATTCGGCAGGCCTACTGCCTGCTGCTGTCGGTGTCGATCCTCGGGATCATCGTCACGCTGTCGCACGGGACCTTCGGCACGTATCAGTTCCTCTATTTCGAGTTGGTCACCGGCCGCGTCGATGCCCTCAGTTTGGTGTTCGCGCACGTTTTCGGCATCATGCTGGTCATCGGCACGATCTATTCGCTGCACGTCAAACAGCCGCTGCAACACGTCGCCGCCTACATCTATGCCGGTTCGGCCCTTGGCGTCATCTTCGCCGGCGATCTGGTGACGCTCTATGTCTTCTGGGAAATCATGGTCTTCTCGTCCGTCTGGCTGATCTGGGGGCGTGGTGACCGCGAGTCCTGGCGGGCCGGCTGGCGCTACGTTTTGGTGCACGCCGTCGGCGGCGTCCTGCTCTTAGGCGGCATCACCCTCTACTATCTGGACACCGGGTCGCTGGCCTTCGAGGTGATCCAGGATACGGGCCCGGCCTTCGTGCTGATCCTGCTCGGCTTCATGATCAACGCTGCCGTGCCGCCGCTGCACGCGTGGCTCGCCGATGCGTATCCGGAGGCGACCGTCACCGGCGCCGTGTTCCTCAGCGCCTTCACCACCAAGACCGCGGTCTACACCTTGATGCGCGGCTATCCCGGCACCGAGTTGCTGGTGTGGTTCGGCGCGGTGATGGCGATCTACGGGGTGGTCTACGCGGTGCTGGCCAATGACATCCGCCGGCTACTGGCTTACCACATCATCAGCCAGGTGGGCTACATGGTGGTGGGCGTCGGCATCGGCACGGCGATCGCGTTGAACGGCACCGCCTCGCATGCTTTCACGCACATCCTCTACAAGGCACTGCTGTTCATGGGCGCCGGCGCCGTCATCCACATGACGGGGTGCCGCAAGCTCACCGAACTGGGCGGCATCTACCGGTTCATGCCAATCACGTTCCTTTTGTACATGGTCGGCGCCTTCTCCATTTCCGCGTTCCCGCTGTTCAGCGGCTTCGTCAGCAAGACGATGGTGGTGGAGGCGGCCGCCGTCGACGGTCGGGCCGCGATCTGGCTGATGCTGTCGCTGGCCTCGGCGGGGACGTTCCTGCACACGGGGCTGAAGCTGCCGTACTTCACCTTCCTCGGGAAGGACTCGGGACTGCGGCCGCGCGAGGCGCCTGTCAATATGCTGGTCGCCATGGGGATCGCCGCGATCCTCTGCATTTTCATCGGCGTTTATCCCGACTGGCTCTACGCCATGCTGCCGACGCCGGTCGACTACCACGCCTACACCACGGGTCACATCCTCTGGGAATTGCAGCTCCTGCTGTTCACCGGCGTCGGCTTCTTCGTCCTGCTTAAACATGTGGGCGGTGAAGCGAAGATCAGCCTGGATACGGACTGGATCTACCGCCGCGCCGCGCCGGCCTTGCTTCGCGGCCTGATCGTGGCGGCGCAGCCATTCCGCGCAAACGTCCGGACCCGGTCGCTGCTGCAGATGGAGCGCTTCATCGATCGGCTGTTCCACTACCACGGGCCGGACAGCATCCTCGCCCGGTCCTGGCCGACGGGCACCGTCGCCTTCTGGGTGATGGCGATGCTGATGCTGTATCTGCTCTTCTACTATCTGTAGGAGAGCTGTAGGTGGGCGCCGCCTGCAGGCGGGCGCGGCGGCGGACCCGGCGGGGCGCCGCGGACCGGCCAGACGACGGCGCCAAGCCCGCCCCGGCCGCCGTCAAGCGGCGGGAGCGGGGGCGACCTTCGCCGAAACGCCGAACTCAGCCTTCGCGCGGTTCGGCATACGGGTATTGCAGGGCGCGCGCCGAGGTGAACGCCGTCTCCGAGAGGTTGGTCCAGCCGATGGCGTCGCGGCGAAAGGCGAGCAGGCTGTTCATCACCTTGCGGCTGGTCGGATCGGCCGAGGCGAGCTGGTCCATCACCTCGCCGGACAGGCGACCGAGACCGATCAGCACCTCGTCCGGGAATTTCTTCAGAACGACGCCATGGTCCTGCACCAGCACCCGGAGCGAGTCGTTGTTGCGGGCGACGAACTCGCTGAGCACGAGTTGGTTGACCGCGGTGTTGGCCGCCTCGATGACCGCCTTGATATCGCTGGGCAGGCGTTCCCAGGCGTTCAGGTTGATGAAGTTCTCCAGCGTCGTGCCGGGCTCGTGCCAGCCGGGGTAGTAGTAGAACCTGGCGCTCTTGTAGAGGCCGAAGGCGAGATCGTTGTAGGGGCCGACCCATTCGGTGGCGTCGATGGCACCCGACTGCAGCGCCGGCGGGATCTCCGCCCCGGGCAGGTTGACGACGTTGCCGCCCGCCGCCTTGACCACCTCGCCACCGAGGCCTGGAATCCGCATCTTTAGCCCTTTGTAGTCCTCCAGCGTGTTGATTTCCTTGTTGAACCATCCGCCCATCTGGACGCCGGTGTTGCCCGAGGGGAAGAACTTGCAGCCGAGCTCGGCATAGATATCATCGGCGAGTTGCTGACCGCCGCCATACTGGAACCAGGCATTCATTTCCTGCGCCGAAAGACCGAAAGGGAACGCCGCCAGGAATTGGGCGGCGGCGATCTTGCCCTTCCAGTAGTATGGCGCGCCGTGTCCCATCTCCACCGTGCCGCTGGCCACGGCATCCATGGACTCGAACGCCGGCACGATCTCGCCGCCGCCGTACACCTTGACGGAGAGCCGGCCACCGGTGCCCTCGGTGATCAGTTTGGCGAGCAGTTCGGCGCCGGTGCCGAGGCCGGGAAAGTTCTTTGGCCACGTGGTGACCATGCGCCATTCCATCCGCCCCTGGGAGATGGCGGGGGCGGGAAAGCTGGAGACGGCGACGCCGGTGGCGCCAGCGGCGGCGGCACCGTGCAGGAAGTGTCGTCGTTTCATTGGGGACGGTCCTCCGTTCGTTGGGTCGTGCGTTGAGACGCGCGGCCCTGCGCGGACGGCGCGCCCGCCGACATGGTATCCACACCCGCGGTGGAAGTGCAACGTGGAGGAGCGCTGCCGGCGGAGTCAGCCCTTGCCGGACTGGAATGGCCGGGTCGTCTCGGGATCGTCGGCGCGGAGCGGTTGCCAACCTTCCGGCGTATACGCCTCGAGCGGCTGAAAACCGGCCTTGTAGGCCATCTTGTCGCAGTCGGCGACCCAGAACCCCAGATAGACGTGGCGCAGCCCGCGCTGCCGCGCGCGGTCGATCAGCCAGAGGATCATGTAGGTGCCGAGGCTGCGCCGGGTGCGGTCGCCATCGAAGAAGCTGTAGACGGCGGACAAACCGTCGCCCAGCCGATCGGTGATGCAGGCGGCCACCAGCTCCCCGCCCGGCTCGCGAAACTCGACGACGACGGTGTCGACGGGCGTATCCTCGACGAGGGCCTGATAGTCGAAGAAGTCCATGCGCGACATCTCGCCGCCGCCGTGCCGATCGCCCTGATAGGTGCTGAACAGGGCGAACTGTTCGTAGGTGGCCTGCGGCGGCCGCTCGACCCCGATGATGTCGGCGTTGCGGCGCCAGAGCTTGCCTTGCGTCCGGGTGGGCCGGAACGCCGGGGCGACGACCCGGACCGTCGCGCAGGCCGAGCAGTCCCGGCAGACCGGGACATAGGCGAAGCGATGACTGCGCCGGAAGCCGGCCTGCGACAGCACGTCGTGGAAACCGACGGCCTCATCGCCGGTCAACTCGGCGACCAGGCGCCGCTCCATCCGGCCGGGGAGATACGGGCAGGCGATGGGCGCCGTGGCAAAAAAACAGCGGGACCCTGAGTCGGTAACATGCTTCATGGATAGCGGCGCTCGTCGACTCGCAACCAACCGATCACAACAATCATATTAGCAGTGAACCCGGCGGCGCCAAACGCCGCCGTTGCTTACCGCGCGGTCGTGTCCGGCGGTGTGTCCGCGCCGGTGCCGCGCAGCAGGATCACCGACAGCCGGCGGTTCGCCGGCGCCGTGGGATCATCCCGGCGCAGCGGCTCGGTCGCCGCCTTGCCGACGACCCGGGAAATGCGCGCGGGCGGAACGCCGAAGTCGACGAGGGCGCGGCGCGCGGCATTGGCGCGGTCGGCCGACAGCTCCCAGTTGGAGTAGCCGGATGTGGTGGCAAATGGGGTTGCGTCGGTGTGGCCGGTGATCGCCACGTCCTGGGGCATTTGGTCAATGACCTGGGCGACCAGCTTCAGCAGTTCCTCGGTGTGGGCGTGCATGGCGGCGGCGCCGCGCGGGAACATGGGCAGGCCCTCGCGGTCGACGATCTGAATGTTCAAGCCTTCCGGCGACTGACTGACGAGCAGGTGCTCGCCGAGCGCCCGCAGTCCAGGAGCGCCGTCGATGGCCTCACGCAGCTTCCGTTCGGCCGCCGCGAACTGCTCCTCTTCCCGTTCGGCGAGCCGGGCATCCAGGTCTTCTTGCGTCGGTTCCAGGTCTTCGTCGTCTTCGTCGTCTTCGTCCTCCACGGCGGTCGGATCGCCGATCCGTTCAAGAACGGCGGCGAGCTCAGCCTCGGGACCGGTCTTGTCGGTCGGCTCGGAGCCGGCATCGCGGATTTCCACTTGGGCGGCGATGGTGCGACCACTGAGCATCCCGGTGGCGCCACCGGATTTCGCCGGGATCGCGACCGGCGCGAAATAGTTGGAAATGCCGATCAACTGTTCCTCGGAGGCGGCGTTCAGCAGCCAGAGCAGCAGGAAGAATGCCATCATCGCCGTGACGAAGTCGGCGTACGCCACCTTCCACGCACCGCCGTGATGGCCATGCCCCGCCTTTTTGGGGCGCTTGATGATGATAACGGAGTTGCTGCCGCCGGCCATCGCGCTGCGCCTCAGGCCTCAACGCTCTGCAGGGCTTCCTCCAGCTCGATGAAGCTCGGGCGCACGTGGGACTCGAGCGACTTGCGGGCGAACTCGACCGAAACCTGCGGGGCATAGCCCTGCATGTGGGCGAGCACGCCCATCTTGATGCAGTTCATGTAGCGGGCTTCGGAGACGATGGTGTTCTCGATGGACTTGGCGACCGGTGCCGCGAAGCCGTAGGCGACGAGAACGCCGCTGAACGTGCCGACCAGCGCGGCGCCGATCAGGTGTCCGAGCACCTCGGGAGGCTCGGAAATCGAGCCCATGGTGTGAATGACGCCGAGCACGGCCGCGACGATGCCGAGTGCCGGCAGCCCGTCCGCGACCGACTGCAGAGCGTTGGCGACGGCGTGGGTTTCCTCGTGGTGTACCTCAAGTTCCACGTCCATCACCGTCTCCACCTCGTGCGCCGGCGGTGCGCCGAGGGTCAGCAGGCGGAGGTAGTCGCAGAGGAATTCGACGGCGTGATGATCACTGGCGAAGGTCGGATAGTTCTGGAAAATTGGGCTTTCGTCCGGTCGCTCGATGTGGCTCTCCAGCGCCAGATCGCCCTTCGACTTCGCCGTTTTGAACAGCATGTAGAGCATGCTGAGCAACTCGAGGTAGTGGGTTTTCTTGTACCGCGAGCCCTTCAGCAGCTTGCCGAAGGATTTCATCGTGTTGAGCAGCACCTTCTTCGGATTGGAAATGACGAAGGCGCCGAATGCGGCGCCAAAAATGATGAGGTATTCGAATGGCTGCCAGAGGACCTCGAGATGACCGCCACCGGCCATGTAGCCGCCGACGACGCAGCCGGCGACAATCACGAAGCCAACGATGAATAACATGGATCGAGCCCCATGATCCCCTTGACCCGGGGACGGCGTGTCCCCAAGCTCTAGTGCGACGGGAGCGCCGGCGTTTACCAAGCTGACGCATCCCGCCCGACTGCATATGATCCATTGGGTTACGTTTTTCTAAACCGGCGCCAGATCAGGCGCCCCGCCTAGAAGCCGGAGTCGTGTCGGAACGTCCTACTGCCTGCCCGTCCGGCAACGACGTTGGCGGGGTCGACCCCCACTCGTTCAAGATTGCCCTCGGTCGTTTCGCCTCCGGGGTCTGCGTCATCTCCGCCATCGGCGCCGACGGCGCGGCGGCCGGTATTACCGTCAGCGCTTTCGCCTCACTGTCGCTGACGCCGCCGTTGGTCCTGTTCTGCCTCGATCGGACGACGACTCGCCTGTCCACGTTCCGCGAGAGCGGCCGGTTCGGAATCAGCATCCTCGCCGAGGATCAGCGGGCGGTCTCGGAGGTGTTCGCCAGTCAGCGCCGGGACAAGTTTGCTGCGGCCCTCCACCACACGGGGGCGAACGGCTGTCCGCTGATCGACGGGGCGGTCGCTCATTTGGAATGTGCCCACGTCGCCACCCACGACGGCGGCGACCATCTAATGTTCGTCGGTCGGGTGGATCGGGCGGCGGTCACCGAAGGCCATCCGCTGCTCTATTATCACGGCGGTTACGGCAGCTTTACCGCCATCGCCTGAGCGCTGTCCGCGGCCACCGTGCCGGCCAACAGCCGCGCCGGCAGCCCCGCCGTCGCCAATGCCTCCATCAGCAGGCGGGCGTGCTCGGATCCTTCCATTTCCACCGTGACTTCGACCTCGGCCATCTTCACGGGCACGTCCCAGAACAGGCGGCGGTGTTCCACCTCGATGACATTGCCGCCGGCCTCGGCGATCACCGCCGTGGCGTGCGCCAGGCTGCCCGGCGCATCCGCCACCTGGATGCGCAACCGGGTGAGGCGGCCATCTCGCGCCAAGCCGCGCAGCAGGATCGACGACAACACCAGCGGGTCGATGTTGCCGCCGGAGAGCACCAGTCCGACGACGCGGCCGGCGAAGCGTTCGGGCGCGGCACGCACCGCCGCCAGCGTCGCCGCGGCGGCGCCTTCGACGACCAGGCGTTGGGCGTCGAGCAGGGTGTGGATGCCCTGCTCCAGCGCCGCCTCGTCGACCAGCACGATCTCGTCGACGAGCGCGTGGATCAGCGGTCGCGTCCGCTCCCCCGGCTGGGTCACGGCGATGCCCTCGGCAACGGTGTTGCCCTGGCCGGGGGCGCCGATCTCGCCCCGCATGGCGAGGCGCATGGCCGGGTAGAGGGCAGCCTCGACGCCGATGATCTCGACCGACGGCTTCAGCGCCCTGGCGGCGACCGCCATGCCGGCGATCAGCCCACCGCCGCCGACCGGTACGACGAGGCAGTCCAGGTCGGGCGCGTCCGCCAGCATCTCCAGGGCCACGGTGCCCTGGCCGCGGATGATGTCGTCGTCGTCGTAGGGGTGAACGTAGGTGAGTCCGCCCTCCTGCTCCAACCGGCGGGCGAAGGCCTGGGCGTCGCTGAGCGCGGCGCCCTCCAGGATCACCTTGGCGCCGAGGGCGCGCGTGCGACCGATCTTGGTGAATGGCGTACCGCGGGGCATGACGATGGTCGCCGGAATACCGAGGGCGCGGGCATGCCAAGCCACGCCCTGCGCATGATTGCCGGCGGACGCGGCGACGACGCCGGCGGTCCGCGCTGCCGCGTTCAGGCCCGCGAGTTTGATGTAGGCCCCGCGCACCTTGAACGAGCCGGTGGCCTGCAGGGTCTCCAGCTTCAGGCGGATGTCGGCGCCAATCGCCCGGGACAGCGCCTCGGCGAACACCGTCGGCGTGCGAACGATCCGCCCGGCGAGTTGTCCCGCGGCATCGCGGATCGACGCCAGGTCGACGCTCATCGGGTTTGACTAAGCGGCACCAGGAGCAGCCGGCCGCTGGCCTCGGCGCGCAGGCTGGCACGGTCCTGTCCCAGGGTGATCGAGCCGCCGTCCCGCCAGCGCTCCATCATGTCGCCGTAATGCGGCGACAGCGGGTGGCCCGACTGGCCGGTGGCGATGACGAAGCGCGACCGGGCAAGGTCGGCGAGATCGTAGACGGCGCGAAAGCCGGCGCCGTGGATGGCGGCGAACGGCCGGTCTGCGTCGCGCGACCAATAGGCGGCGCGCAGTGCGGTGTGCAGGCCGCCGCCCACCGGGATCTCGCGGTCGAGGAGGCGCCCGAGTGGCGGCACCGGCCGGGTCAACGGGTGGCGGAACAGCGCCGGATGCGCGTCGCCCCAGCGCCACGCGTCCATGTCGTCGCCGTGAGCGACGGCGATCTGTGCCAGCGCCGAGGTCAAGGAGGCCGCCACGGCGTCGCCGCAGGGGTTCGCCGGCCGCGCCGAGGGCGCGTCGCACCAGCCCGACTCGCCGGTGAGCGCGGCGGCGATGAAACGCGGCTTATCGGTGGACAGGCGGTCGGCCAGCTCGCCGAGAGCCCCCGCGTAGAGGATACGATGCAGGGCGTTGTACCAGGCGGCGAAGATCAGCGGCTCGGCGCGGTCGGCGGCCATGGTGCCGTCCCAAGCGCGGAGACGCGTAACCGCCGGCTGCGCCGCCGCCGGCTCGGGCAGGGCCTGCAACAGCATCGGCAGCAGCGTCCGCGCCATCTCGGAGACGGTGTCCACCTGGATCGCCGCCAGGGAGTCCAGGTCGTGGCGCGGTGTGACGTCCAACGCCTCGACGATGCGCGCGGCGCGGAAACCCGGATCGTAGCGGCCGAACAGGTGGTCCGGCACGCCCACCGGCGCGAGGCGATTGTTGGCGTTGACGATGCGGCCGCTCGTCGGGTTGACCACCTGCGGCAGCGCCGCGACGGGCTGCCAGCCGGTCCAGTCGCCGGCGGGGGTCGTGCCGTCCCGGGGGATCAAGCCGTTGCCGTCCCGACGAATCGGGATGCGCCCGGCGACCATCAGGCCGATGTCGCCGTCCGTCGTGGCCCAGCCGATGTTCTGCACCGGCGCGGCAAAGTCCGCGATCGCCCGGCGCATGTCGGCGCTGGTCGTTGCCCGGTTGAAGCCGAACATGGCCTCGGGCGTGCGATCGTCCTCGGCGAGATAGGTGGCGGCGAGCGCGAGCACGCGGCCGGCGTCCCCGCGGAGCGGATTGTCGCGCAACACGTCCGAGACGACCGGACCGTTGGCGGTCTGCCGCACCACCAGCGTTTCTTCGCTGCCGTCGCGCACCCGGATGGTTTCGGTGCGGGTGGTGAACGGCTGTCGACCGTCCGGCGCGAGATAGTGGTCCGGGGCCCCCGGGGCGATGCGTTCGACGACGTAGTCCTCCACGTCGGCGGTGGTCGTGGTCAGGCCCCAGGCGAGGTTGCCGTTGTGGCCGAGAATCACCAGCGGCACGCCCGGCGTGGTGGCGCCGACCAGTTGGCGGTCGGGCGTGACCAGCCGCGCCAGATACCAGGTGCCCGGCATGGCGAACGACAGGTGCGGATCATTGGCCAGCATCGGCTTGCCGGTCATCGTCCGCGTGCCGGCGACGATCCAGATGTTGGATGCACCGCGGGTCGCCCGCGCGTTTACGGGATCGGCGTCAAGCAGTGCCAATGCGGTCGCGTCAATGGCCGTGGCGCCGAGCGCGGCGCTGCGGAACCGGGCGGCGGCGGCCTCGACGGTGGTCGGCGCATCCGCGGCGTAGGGCGGCCACAGGTCATCCAGCTTGGCGGCCGGCAGCCGATCCGTCAGCGCCAGCCGCAGCAGTTCCTCGTGCCGGTTCTCGGCCAGTTGCATCGCCATCAGCCGGCCCCAGACCAGCGAGTCCGCCGGCGTCCACGGCTCGGGCGCGATGCCGAGGGCGGCGAACTCGGGCGGCAGCGGTCCCGAATGCTGCTGCAGCCAGGCGTTGACCCCGTCGGCGTAGGCCAGCAGCACCTGCCGCAGATCGTCGGACAGCTGCGCCACTTGCGCTTCGGCGAGGCGGTAGAGGCCGAGGGTGCGCATGTAGCGGTCGATCCCGAGCGCCTGGGCGCCGACCACCTCGGCGGTGCGTCCAGCCCCGAGGCGGCGCATCGCCTCCATCTGCACCAGCCGATCCTGAGCGTGCACCCAGCCGAGGGCGAAGGCGGCGTCGGCCTCGGTGTCGGCGAAAATGTGTGGCACGCCGTGGGCGTCGCGGAGCACCTCCACCGGGGCGCCCAGCCCGGCGAGCCCGGCATAGCCATTGCGCTCGGGCAGCGATCCGCGAAGGAAGGCGTAGCCGCCGGAGCCGGCGATCACGATGAGGGCGATGAAACCCAGGCCGATCCACGCGGCCCAGCGGCGCCGGCGGCGGCCTCGATGGCCGGGCGCCGGCGCCCTATCGGCTGTCGCCGCGTCAGTTCTTCGACTTGTCAACCAGCTTCTTCTCGGCAATCCATGGCATCATGTCGCGCAACCGCGTGCCCACCTCCTCGATCGGGTGCTGGGCGGCGCGCCGGCGCATGGCCTTGAAACTGGGCTGCCCGGCGGCGTTTTCCAGCATCCATTCCTTGGCGAAGCGGCCGGTCTGGATCTCGTCGAGAATGCGCTTCATCTCCGCCTTGGTGTCGTCGGTGATGATCCGCGCGCCGCGGGTGTAGTCGCCGAACTCGGCGGTGTTGGAGATGGAGTAGCGCATGTTGGCGATACCCCCCTCGTAGATCAGGTCGACGATCAGCTTGACCTCGTGCAGGCACTCGAAATAGGCCATTTCCGGGGCGTAGCCGGCCTCCACCAGGGTCTCGTAGCCGGCGGCTATCAGTGCCGACAGGCCGCCACAGAGCACCGTCTGTTCGCCGAACAGGTCGGTCTCGCATTCCTCGCGGAAGCTGGTCTCGATCAGGCCGGAGCGGCCGCCGCCGATGGCCGAGCCGTAGGACAGCGCAATCTCCAGCGCGTTCCCGGAGCCGTTCTGATGCACCGCCACCAGGCACGGCACGCCGGCGCCGCGTTGGTACTCGGAGCGGACCAGGTGACCCGGCCCCTTCGGCGCGATCATGAAGACGTCCAGGTCGGCGCGGGGTTCCACCAGGCCGAAGTGGATGTTGAAGCCATGGGCGAAAGCGAGGGAGGCACCGTCGCGCATGTTCGGCGCGAGATGCTCGAGATAGAGGGCGCGCTGGTGCTCGTCGGGGGTGAGCACCATGACCACGTCGACGGCGGTCGCGGCTTCGGCCGGCGCCATGACGGTGAAGCCGGCATCCGCCGCCTTCTTGGCGCTGTCCGAGCCGGCCCGCAGGGCGACGACCACGTGTTCGACGCCGCTGTCGCGCAGGTTGAGCGCATGCGCATGGCCCTGGCTGCCATAGCCGACGACGGCGACCTTCTTGCCCTTGATGAGATTGACGTCGGCGTCGCGGTCATAATACGCGCGCATGGCCGTTTCCTCCTTCGCTGATGGTGTGCGAAACCGCGGTGGCGGCACGGACGGCACATCCCTGCGGCCAAGTCGGCATCTCCATGAGCCGCCGGGTTTATCGGGAGACGCCGCCGAGCGCAAGAACGCCGGCGTCGTCCCTGCCTGTCGTCGCTGTCGATCGCACGGCGGCGACAGAGCCGGCGTTGCCCCGCTCCGTGGTTCCTGCTAGCGTCCGCGCTCCCTCTCAAGGTTTTCGGACACGGTTTCGCACAATGAAGATCAACGGCAATGCCGTTCGACCCGGCATGATCATCGAGCATCAGGGGCGCCTGTGGCGGGCGGTGAAGATCCAGCACACCCAGCCCGGCAAGGGCGGCGCTTACCTGCAGGTCGAACTCAAGGACATCCGCGACGGCACGAAGCTGAATGAGCGCTTTCGCTCGTCGGAAAATGTCGAGCGGGTTCGCCTCGACCAGCGGCCGTATCAGTACCTGTTCGCCGATGGCGACATGTACACGTTCATGGACACCGAGACCTACGAGCAGATCGCGTTGCCCGGCGACTTCGTCGGCGAGGATCAGATCCCGTTCCTCCAGGAAAACATGGAGGTGACCATCGAGTCGCACGAGGGCAGTCCGATCGGCGTGCAGTTGCCCGACACGGTGGTGCTGGCGATCACCGAGGCCGACGCCGTGGTCAAGGGACAGACGGCGTCGTCATCCTACAAGCCGGCGCTGTTGGAGAACGGCGTCCGCGTCCTGGTGCCGCCGCATATCGAAAGCGGCACGCGGGTCGTCGTCAACATCGCCGATCGCAGCTACGTCGAACGCGCCAAGAGCTGAGGCGCGGCCAGGGAGACCTCGTCGACCGTGTATACACGCTCACCGCTGCTCAACGTCATGACCGACGCCGCCCGCAAGGCGGCGCGCGGACTCATCCGCGACTTCGGTGAGCTGGAACACTTGCAGGTGTCGAAGAAGGGACCGTCGGACTTCGTCAGCAAGGCCGACCGCAAGTCGGAGTCGATCCTGCGCGCCGAACTCACCAAGGCGCGGCCGCGCTTCGGCTTGCTGATGGAGGAAAGCGGCGAGACCGAAGGGCAGGACACGTCGAACCGCTGGGTCGTCGATCCGCTGGACGGCACCACCAACTTCCTGCACGGCATTCCCCACTTCGCGATTTCCATCGCCGTCGAGCGGGATGGCGAACCCTATGCCGGGGTCATCTATTCGCCTATCCCCGACGAGATGTTCATGGCCGAGAAGGGGCTGGGCGCGTCGCTCAACGGCCGCCGGATCCGCGTCTCGGCCCGGCGCCGGCTGGACGAAGCGCTGTTTGCCACCGGCATGCCGTTCCGCGGTCTGCCCGACCATGACCTGTTCCGCCGGCAGGTCACCGGCGTCATGGCGGCGACCGCCGGCGTACGGCGATTCGGCGCGGCGGCCCTGGACATGGCCTGGGTGGCGGCCGGCCGCTACGACGGCTACTGGGAAAACGGTCTGAACCCCTGGGATCTGGCGGCCGGCGTGGTGATCGTGCGGGAAGCCGGCGGCTTCGTCACCGATCTCGCCGGCGGCGACCGGATGCTGCACGGCGGCGGGGTTTTGGCGGCGAATCCCGATCTGCATCGGCCGCTCGGCAAGCTGATCGCCGGTGAGGATGGCGGGACATCGACGTCGGACCCATCCCCGTCCCGGCTCGCCAGCCTTTGAGCTTCGGGCGAAACGGGTTGTGCCGCGTCGACGCGCTGACTATCCTCCGCGCTTCAGCGACCCGTCAGCCTGTGGGCCGAAAGGGAGCGGGCCGCTCCTGACGCCAGCCGGAGACCGCAGACGGTGACCCGCCGCACCAGAGCCTCGGAAACGCCTCGTCCCTTCGGCCGCTGCCGGGCGCACGTGATCGCGTCGTTTATGGCTGTCGCCCTGTTTGCGAATTGGGCGCCGCCGGCCGCCGCTCAACCCGAGGTCGAGGTGGATTGGAGCGTCATCGGCGGGCCGCCCGCCGTCGGCGCGGCGTCCGGCCCGGATGGCACGATCTATCGCGCCCCCAACCTCCAACGGCCGCCGGCGAGGGCGCCGCGCTCGCGCCTGCACGTGCCGCCGCCGCCAGGATCGGCGAGCGTGCGTCCGGCGCGGGCGGCGAGCGCTCCACCGACGAGTTTGGCAAGTCCGGCTCCCAGCCCGGCGCGCAGTCGGGCCCCCAGTCCGGCCTCGAGTCCGACAGCAGCATCGGACGCGCCGGTTGCCAGGGCGCCGACGGTCGCCGCCGCGACGCCGCCCGTTTCCCCACCGCCGGCGATGGGGCCGACGACGGCACCAGAGCCAGCGCCAGCGCCCGAATCGCCAGAGCCCGAATCGCCAGCCGTGCGCCAGTCGTCGGCGGCGACCCCGACGCCGCCAGCCGAGGCGCGCCGCGCCGCGCCCGTGGTGCCGGCAACGCCCGCCGCGGCGCCGGCAACGCCGGCGGCAGCACCGCCGCCGCCGCCCGATCTGCCACCGTCGCCGCCGGCACCACCGCCACCCGTCGTCGAGGCCCCGGTGGAGGTGGCAACCGCCGCGCCGGGGGGCGAAGCGGCGGCCATGCCGGCGCCGTCCGCGATCACCGCCGGCAGCATCGTCGCGTTGCCATTCGATGGTGAGACGTCCAGTCTGGCGCCGGGGAACCGCGGCAATCTGGATTTGGTCGTCGGCGCGCTGTCCGACGACGAGGATCTGCGGGTGCAGATCCTGGCGTTCGCCGGCGGCGATGATCTGACGGCGAGCCGCGCCCGCCGCCTGTCGCTGTCGCGGGCGCTGGCCGTCCGGGAGTATTTGAAGGCGGAGGGCATCGATCCGCGCCGCATCGACGTTCGGGCGTTGGGCGACAAGGCCACCGGCGAGCCGAAGAACCGCGTCGACGTCAAGGTTGTCGAGCGGTGATGGCGGCCGGTTCCGCCGTCTGACCGCCGGGATCATCGCCGATGACACGCCCGCGACGGTACCTGGTGCGCATGGGGCTGTTCCTCGGGGCCGTCGTCGCGGCCGCCGCGGTGCTCGCCGAGCCGCTGGCCGACGCCTTCCTGGCCAACGCCCCGCTGAACGGCCTGATCGTCGGCGCGTTGCTGCTGGGCATCATCTACAACATTCGGCAGGTCCTCCTGCTCGGCCCGGAGGTGGACTGGATCGTGCACTTCCGGGCCGACGGCGCCCTCGCCGCGACGCGCGCGCGGCCGCCCAGGCTGCTGGCGCCGATGGCGACGATGATCGGCGAGCGCAAGGGGCGGCTCAGCCTCTCGGCGATGGCGATGCGCTCGCTGCTCGACGGCATCTTCTCGCGCCTCGACGAATCCCGGGATTTGTCCCGCTACACCATCGGCCTGCTGATCTTCCTCGGGCTGCTCGGCACCTTCTGGGGGCTGTTGCAGACGATCGGCTCGATCGCCGACGTGATCGGCGGCCTGTCGCTGGAAGGCTCCGACCTGGCCGACGTATTCGCCGACCTGAAACGCGGTCTCGAGGCACCGCTCGAAGGCATGGGCACGGCCTTCTCGTCGTCGCTGTTCGGCCTCGGCGGCTCGCTGGTTCTTGGCTTCCTCGACCTGCAGGCCGGGCAGGCGATGAACCGGTTCTACAACGATCTGGAGGAATGGCTTTCGGGCGTCACCCGGCTGTCCAGCGGCGCGCTGACGGGCGAGGGCGAGCAATCGGTGCCGGCCTACGTGCAGGCGTTGCTCGAACAGACGGCGGAAAGTGTGGACGGCGTGCAGCGCGCGCTGTCGCGCGGCGAGGAAAACCGCGCCGCCGTCGGCAACCACCTGATGTCGCTGGCCGAGCAGATCGGGACGTTGACCGACCAGATGCGGACCGAGCAGCAACTGATGATGCGGCTTGCCGAGGGGCAGTTGGAGCTGAAGCCGATCCTGGCGCGCCTCGCCGAAGCCGCCGACCGGCCGTCCGAGCCGGGGATCGACGATGCGACGCGGATTCACATCCGCAACCTCGAACTCTACGCCGCGCGGATCGTCGAGGACATGTCGGCGGGCCGCGACGAGATCATCCAACAGGTGCGCAACGAGGTTCGGCTGCTCGCCCGGACCATCGCCGCGCTGGCCGACGAGGGTGATCGCTGAGCCATGCCGGTGGCTTCGCGCCGCGCGCTGCGCACCGTCAACACCTGGCCGGGCTTCGTCGACGCGCTCGCCGCGCTGCTCATGGTCGTGATGTTCCTGCTCATGGTGTTCGTGCTGGCCCAGTTCTTCCTCAACGATGCGCTGTCCGGTCGCGACGCGGCCCTGGAATCACTGCGCAGCCGGGTCAACGAGCTGGCCGACCTGCTCAACCTTGAACGCAGCACCGCCGACGACCTGCGCGCCAATCTGTCGGCATTGTCGGGCGATTTGCAGGCGGCGCTGGCGGCGCGTGACGAGGTCAATGCCGACCTGCGTCTGGTGTCGGACCGCGCTGCCGAGGCGGAGACGCGGGCGAGCGAGATGGCGGCCGCCATGGCGCTGCTGCGGCGCCGCGCCGAGACGGCGGAGACCCGGGTGGCTGACGTGCAGGCCAGCCTCGCCGCGGCGTCGGGGCGAGCCGACGACGCCGAGAACCGCATCGCCGAACTGTTGGAACGGCTCGCCGCCGCCGAGGCGCGGGCGACCGAAGCGACCAGCACGCTGGACGCGGAACGCCGGCGGGTCGCCGCGGCGGACGAACGCACCCGGTCCCTCGAAGCGGCACTCGCCGAGTCGCAGGATACGCTGCGCGTCGAGCGCGAGGTGATCGCGGCGCAGCAGCAGCGCCTCGAAGAGCTGCTGGCCCAGGTGGTCAATCTCCAGGCGCTGAAGCAGGAGTTGGAGGCGGAAATCACGCAGCTCGGTTCAGATGCCCGCGATGCCGAGGCCAGGTATCTGAAGGAGGCGGAGCTGTCCGAGAGCGCTCGGGCGGAGGTGGCGCGGCTCAACCAGCAGCTGACGCAACTGCGCGCCGACCTGGACCGCCTCAATCGGCTGCTCGCGGCAGCCGAGGCCGACATCACCGACAAGAGGATCGAGATCCGGAGCCTCGGCGCCCGCCTGAACGCGGCGCTCGCCGACAAGGTCGAGGAGCTGTCGCGCTACCGTTCGGAGTTCTTCGGCCGGCTCAGCGAGATCCTCGGCGATGAAGACAGTATCCGCGTCGTCGGCGACCGCTTCGTCTTCCAGTCGGAGGTCCTTTTCGAGTCCGGATCGGCGGAGATCGACGTCGACGGGCGGGCCGAGATCCGCAAGGTCGGCGAATCGCTGATGCAGTTGATCGATCTGATCCCGGAGGAGATTCCCTGGGTCCTGCAGGTCAACGGCCATACCGACGCCGTCCCGATCCGCTCCGGCACGTACGCGTCCAACTGGGAACTGTCGATGGCGCGGGCGCTCTCCGTGGTCGAGTTGTTGACGCAGGCCGGCTTGCCGGCATCGCGCGTCGCCGCCGCCGGCTTCGGTGAGCACCAGCCGCTGGATACGAGCGGCACCGCTGATGCGAACCGGCGCAACCGGCGCATCGAACTGAAACTCACGCAGCCTTGAGCCGCGCCGACGCTGCCCGGGAGCGCAGCCTCCGCATCCTGCTGCCGATCGTCATCGTCGACCTGATCGGTTTCGGCATCATCATCCCGTTGCTGCCGTTCTATGGGGAGCATTTCGGTGCGAGCCCGGCGCAGGTGGGGCTGCTGATGGCGGTGTTCTCGTGCACCCAGTTCGTCACCGCGCCGCTGTGGGGACGGCTCAGCGACCGCATCGGGCGACGCCCGGTCCTGCTGCTCACCCTGGCCGGCCTCGCCGTTTCCTATGTCTGGCTCGCCTTCGCCGATGGGTTGGTGATGCTGTTCGCGGCCCGCGCCGTCGGCGGCGTCATGGCCGGCAACATCGGCGTCGCCTTCGCCTACGCGGCGGACGTGACCGACGCGACCAGCCGCGCCCGCGGCATGGGCCTGATCGGCGCGGCCTACGGGGTGGGGTTCGTCTTCGGCCCGGCGATCGGCGGCATCCTCGCCGGCGCCGATCCGCTCGCCGCCGACTATACGACGCCGGCGCTGACCGCGGCCGGGCTGACGACCCTCGCCCTGGCCCTCGCGGCGTGGCTGCTGCCCGAGTCGCTCTCCGCCGAAGCGCGGGCGAGGCAACGGGGGATGAGCGGGGCGGAACGGCGCCAGGTGTTCCGGCGGTCACTGGCACGGCCGGGGGTCGCCCTGTTGATCACCCTCTTGTTTCTCACCGGCGCCGTCTTCGCCGGCATGGAGACGACGTTCGCCATGTGGTCGCGGCGGACCTTCGGCTGGGGGCCGGAGCAGAACGGCTATCTGTTCGCCTTCGTCGGCCTGTTGACGGCGGCACTGCAGGGCGGCGCGATCGGCCATCTGGCGAAGCGGTATGGCGAAGAGCGCCTGGTCGTTTGGGGCGCCGTGGCGTTGGCCCTCGGCATGCTGATGATTCCGATGTCAACCTCGGTGCCGATGCTGCTGGCGGCGATGGTGGTGGTCGCTGTCGGCTTCAGCCTGGTGTCCCCCTCCCTCAACAGCCTGGTCTCGCTTCGGGTCGGCACGGAGGCGCTGGGCGGCGCCATGGGCGTCACCCGGTCGGCCTCGACGCTGTCCCGCATCCTCGGCTCCCTGTGGGCCGGCGCGCTGTTTTTCTGGCTCGGCCGCGATTGGCCGTACTATGCCGGCGCCCTGGTGATGCTGGTGGTCGTCGTGTTGATGCTGCAGGCGCGGCGGCGGACGGCCGCCGCCGCCGAGGCAGGCGAGCGTTGAATTGCGCCGGCCATACGGTTATATCCCGGTTTCCCAAGACGGAGCGGCGCAATGAAAAAGGATATCCATCCGGACTACCACGAGATCATCGTGGAGATGACGGACGGCTCGACGTTCACCACGCGGTCGACCTATGGTGAGCCTGGCGGCATGCTGAAGCTCGGTATCGACGTGAAGACTCACCCCGCCTGGACCGGCGTGCACCGGCTCCTTGACAGCGGCGGTCAGCTCGCCAAGTTCAATAAGCGGTTCAAGAATTTCGGGCTGAAAACGTGAAGCGTGTGGAGCTGATGGTGACGTGGCTGTTCCGGCTGCTGCCGGCGGTCGTCCTGTTTTCGGCGCTGTTCGCCGTGGAGGGGGGCCTGCGCTGGATTGGACTGTTTGGGGTCCTGCCGCTGTTCATGGCCTTCCAGCGCGGCTGCGCGTCCTGCGTGCCGCGGTCGCGCCAGGGGGCGGTTCCCGGCTGGACGCCCTGGGCCGGGCACTGACCGGGCCGCGGACAACCACGGCTCAGGCGGCGAATCGCGCATAGACGGCGCGCACGCCGTCGGGGATCGGCACCGGGGTGTCGCTGGCGCGCTCCACCCAGACATGAACAAAATGACCGACCGCGGCCGGCTCGTCCTCATCGGCCGCGAACAATCCCAGTCCGTAGGTGACGCTGGTGCGGCCCAGGTTGGTGATCCGCAAGCCGGCGTCGACCGCGATCGGGAAGGATAGCGGCCGCCGGAAGCGGCAGCGGATGTCCACGGCATATGGCACCAGGGGGTGCTCTTTCCAGTTGAGTTCGGCCTCGCGAATGAGGAAATCGACGACCACGGCTTCGAAGTAACGGAAATAGACCACGTTGTTGACGTGGCCGAGCATATCGTTATCGAGCCATCGCGTCTGGATCGGAAACCAGTAGCGGTAGTCGTCGCGGCTGTGCGCCAGATCGTCAGCCATGGGCACCCCCATTCGCGCGTCGGTATGCAGTCTTTCCCGTCACGCGGCGAGCGTCAACGCACGTAACTCGCGCTCCAACCCGATGAGCGCAGGTTCGGCCGTTCGTCCGCGTTGATGATCCGATCACCGTCCCGGCAATCCTCGATCATCCAAAAAAAAGGGCCGCCCTTGTGGGGCGGCGCCAGTTGGATAGGGAGGAGGTCAAATTGAACCGGATCATACGCAATCCCGAAGGATTTTTCCCGGTTCAATATGGACGCTCGCGGGACTTTGTTAACATAGATGACATTCCCCGGGTTATCAAGGGGTGAATTCGAAACGCATGCAATTTGCCGACATCCGCGGCGGGTTCGGCGGAGCCGGTTGGTCCCGGCCACCGACGGCGACCCGACGGCCACCGACGGCCACCCGACGGCTAACCTGCGGCCACCCGAGTTGCCCGCGGAGGCCGCCTCGAGCGCGTCCTCGCGGCGCCGTTGGCTCAGCGTCTGAACAGGCCCTCGGCGGTTCCACGCACCGCCTGTTTCGCGTCGATCGCCGCCCGCGCCCGCGCGATTTCCGCCTCCAGCGCGACGATGTACTCTCCCAGCGCGGCGATCGACATGTCCTCCAGGCTCGCGGCGGTGGCGGGCGGTTTCGGCGGCGAAATGTCGTCCGTGTCCATCCAAGCGTGCTCCGTCCTGCGGTGGCGGTGGCGGTGGCCGCCGCCTCTCAGGATAGCGCGTCATTGCCGCGGACGCGAATCGCGCGCGTGCGCGGCGGCCCGGCCGTGCCGACTCCCCTCGCCGGGCGAATCCGCTACACTCGGGAGAATCCGCTACACGCGGGCAAAACCGCTACCCTGGCGCCGCTGCCGCGCTGCGAAAGGACCTTCCATGTCGGACACCATTCCCGCCACCATGACCTGCATCGAGATCCCGGAACCGGGCGGGCCCGAGGCCCTGCGTCCGGCCACCCGGCCGGTGCCGGCGCCCGCGTCGGGCGAGGTGCTGATCCGCGTGGCGGCGGCCGGGGTGAACGGTCCCGACGTCCTGCAGCGGCAGGGCGCCTATCCGCCGCCACCCGGCGCCTCGGACATTCCGGGACTGGAGATCGCCGGCACCGTGGTGGCGGTGGCCGATGGCGTCTCGGCGCCGGCGCCGGGCGCCCAGGTCTGCGCCCTGGTCACCGGCGGCGGCTATGCCGAGTATTGTCCCGCGCCGGCGCCGCAGTGCCTGCCGGTGCCGGCCGGGCTCGACCTTGCCGAGGCGGCGGCGTTGCCCGAGACCTTCTTCACGGTGTGGACCAACGTGTTCGAGCGCGGCCGCCTGCAGGCCGGCGAAAGCCTGCTCGTCCACGGTGGCGCCGGCGGCATTGGCACCACGGCGATTCTCATGGCCAGCCGGCTCGGCGCCCGCGTGTTCACCACCGCCCGCGGCGCCGCCCGATGCCGTCGCCTGGAGGCGCTCGGCGCCGAACGCGCCATCGACTACGCGGCCGAGGATTTCGTCGCCGTGGTCAAGGAGGCGACCGGCGGCCGGGGCGTCGACGTCATTCTCGACATCGTCGGCGGCGATTACGTGGCGCGCAACATCGCCAGCCTGGCGCGCGAGGGGCGGCTGGTCAGCATCGCCTTTCGCCAGGGCAGCAAGGTGAGCATCGACCTGTTGCCGGTGATGTTGAAGCGGCTGACCCTCACCGGCTCGACGCTCCGCATCCAGAGCGTCGCGCGCAAGGGGGAGATCGCCCGGGCGCTGCAAGCGCGGGTCTGGCCGTTGATCGAGCAGGGCGCGATCCGGCCGCCGATCCATGCCCGGCTGCCGCTGATCGCCGCGCCGGAAGCGCACCGGATGCTGGAGGCCTCCGAACACCTCGGCAAGATCGTCCTGGTCACGGGACTTTAGGCCGCCCGGGCGCAGGTCATTTGACGATCCCGGCGGCTCCGCTATATCATTAAAGTTCAAGGTAATTCCGTGCGCCTGTCCCGGGGATGGCCCGCATCTCCGCGGTGGCGCCGTTGTCTCATGAAAGGAAGACGACCATGGCGCATACGTTGATGCCCAAAGCCACCGCTGTTTGGCTGGTCGAGAACACCGGGCTGACCTTCGATCAGATCGCGGCGTTCTGCGGCATCCACGCGCTGGAGGTCCAGGCGATCGCCGATGGCGAAGTGGCGATCGGCATGCAGGGCCGCAACCCGATCCTCAACGGTGAGTTGACCCAGGACGAAATCGCCCGTTGCGAGGCCGATCCCGACGCCGTGCTGCAGCCGGCGCGGTCCACCGTCCCGGCGCCGACGCCGCGCGGCAAGGGGGCGCGGTATACGCCGGTGGCCAAGCGCGGCGACCGGCCCGATGCCATCGCCTGGCTGCTGAAGAATTATCCGGAGCTCACCGATGCGCAGGTGTGCCGGCTGGTCGGCACCACCAAGCCGACGGTCGAGAAGGTGCGGGACAAGTCCCACTGGAACGCCCCCAACATCAAGCCGCAGAATCCGGTGAGCCTGGGCCTCTGCTCGGAGGTCGAACTGGAAAAGCAGATCGACCTGGCCCGCGCCCGCGCCGGCGTCGTCCACGGCGCCTGACCGGCGGGGGG
>CAZVRW010000013.1:0-68427 GCA_964630265.1 uncultured Rhodospirillaceae bacterium | reverse complement strand
GTCACGGACCGCAAGACCTGGCCCCAGAGTCAGCCTTTCCGCTCGCTGGTATAAGCTATTGATCTGGTGGTTCGATTCAGCTGACGGATGGGACTCATCCGTCAGCATCGAACCACCCGTCGATCGCCTGTCGCGGGCTTTCCAAGGGACGGATTGGTCGATCCGTTCAAATCATGATCCAGTGGTTCGGGGCGGCGGACGGAGGAACGCTTTCGTCCGCCTTGAGCCACAGGTGGACGCTCCGACCGAGCAGCTCCGATCGACCGAACGGGTCGATCGGACTTGCCCTGGACACGCAGGTACTTCGTGCGGACGTCAAACGGTGATCGATGACAACTGCACCGGCGTTCGCGTGCCGGCGACGACGACGATGCCGGTGTCGGTCACCGAGTACTTCTTGCGATCGTCTTCAAGATCATAGCCGATCACCGTCCCCTCCGGAATCTTCACATTCTTTTCCAGGATGCAGCGCTTGAGTTTGGAGCGCCGACCGATGTCGCAATTGTCGAAAATCACGCAGTCCTCGACCTCGGCGCCGGCGTGGACGTAGACGTGGCGACCGATCACCGAGTTGCGAACCGAGCCACCCGAAATGATGCATCCCCCGGCGATCACCGAGTCGATGGCTTGGCCGCGCCGGCCGTCCTCGTCGAAGGCAAATTTCGCCGGAGGGTCGGAATAGCCGGCCGTGCGCAGCGGCCACTCCAGATTGAACAGGTTCAGCTCCGGATCAATGGCGCGGATATCCATGTTGGCTTCGTAATAGGCATCGAGGGTACCCACGTCCCGCCAGTACGGCAGCTTGTCGGGGGGCTCGCCCGGGATCTTGTTGGTCAGAAAATTATAGGCAAACATCTCGGCCTGACCGATCGCCTTCGGCAGGATATTGCGGCCAAAGTCGTGCGAACTGTTCTCGTCGAGCTGATCCTCTTCGATCATTTTCAGCAACATGTCCGTCGAGAAGATGTAGTTCCCCATGGAGGCATAGACCTGATCGGGGTCGTCCGGCATGGTCGGGGCGTCGGGATCCTTCTCGTGGAAGCCGATGATGCGGCCGCCGAGCGTCGTTTCGATGACGCCGAAATCCTTCGAGAAGCGTTTGTCGGTGGGGATCGCGGCCACCGTGACATGGGCACGCTTCTGCTCGTGAAACTCGATCATCTCCCGGATATTCTGCCGATAGATGTGGTCGGCGCCGAACACCGCGACGATGTCTGGCGCCGACTGTTCGATCAGGTTGATGTTCTGATGAATGGCGTCTGCGGTGCCACGATACCAAGTCTTTCCGGCCGTCCGCATCTGCGCCGGAACCGGCACGACGAATTGGCTCTTGAGCAGGCTGCTGAAGGCCCAGCCATCGCTCAAATGCTGTATCAGCGATTGGCTTCGAAATTGAACAACCACGTAAATCGAATAAATGCCGGAGTTGATCAGGTTGCTGAGGACGAAATCGACGATACGATACTTTCCTCCGAACGGAACTGCCGGCTTGGCACGCTCTGCGGTCAACGGGTGTAGGCGCGTTCCCTCTCCCCCGGCGAGCACGATAGCCAGAACTTTTAAACGCATGGGAGTCCTCCGTTTGGGCGCGGGTCGATTTGGAGATTTTCAGTCTCCGTTGTAGCAGGTGTCGCCCCGTGGCGGGAGAAATTTGGCACTTTTCGTAGGGGAATTCGATGCATGGCAGATGCCACGAATCGCGGACGGTCTGCCCTGCTGCCGGCGGAACCGCCGCTCAGTTGCCGCGATCGCGGGCGAGGTAGTGGCCGCCCTCGAAGCTGACGAAGTACACATCCAGATCGGGATGCTGGATCGGTTCGCCGCTGGTCTCGGCATCCAGATTTCGCTCGGCAACGTAGGTGCGTACGGCCGTGCCGTGGCGCAGCAGGTGATAGCACGGCCGGTCCCGCGGCGGCCGGCTGAGCGCCATGGTCTCGTACCACTCGTCGGAGAGCGAGAACACGGGGTCGACATCGAGGATCACGCCGCGGTAGTCGAACAACTTGTGGCGGACAACCTGGCCAACGGCGAATTTTGCGGTCAACGCAATCATGTGTTCGCCATAATTTGGCCTGAAGGCTGGGCAAGTTAGCATCGCGCGCCGGGATTTTCCAGGTCTGGCGAGAGATCGCTACGGCGGTGTACAGTTATCGCCGATGCGGATCGACATCGTGCGGCCGCGTCCGCTTCGAGGACCCCAAGCTCCGAGGAAAACGGCCAATGAACATCGGTTCGCTGATGCCGCGGCACGCCCGTTTTCGCGGCGAACACACTGCATTGATCGTCGGCTCGCACCGGCTCACGTGGCGACAGCTGGATGCCTACGTCAACCGGCTGGCCAACGCGCTGCTCGCGTCCGGGCTCGGCAAGGGCGACAAGATGACGACCGTTCTGCCCAACGGTCTGGAACTGATGGCCGCATACTGGGCCGCGGCGAAAACCGGCGTCGTCATCGTTCCGGCGAGTCCGCTGTTGCAGGCCGGCGGCTTGCGCACGCTGCTGCAGGACTCCGACACGGTCATGGTCATCGGCCACGCATCATTCGCCGGGGCATTCGATCAGATCCGCGGCGACCTGCCAACCATCCCCGAGGACCGCTGGGTCCTGGTCGATGCCGGCGGCGCGCGGCCCGGCTTCCGGACTTATGAGGCGTTGCTCGCCGACGGCGCGGAAACGCCGCCGCCCGACGCCGGTCTCGACGATGATGATGTGTACAACATCATGTACTCGAGTGGAACGACCGGACTCCCGAAAGGAATCGTCCACACTCACTACGTCCGGGCAATGTATTGTATGATCTTTGCGGAAACGTTTCGGATCATTCCCGAAAGCGTCATTCTGCATGCCGGCTCGATCGTCTTTAATGGATCCATGGTCGACCTGATGCCATGGATGTTCGTTGGGGGTACCTACATTCTGCATGAGGCATTTGACGCCGCCAGGGTTATCGAAACCATTGCCACCGAAAAAGTAACGCACATCGTCATGGTGCCGTCGCAGATCATTTCGGTCCTCAATCATCCGACATTCACACCGGAGAAGCTCTCCTCACTGGAAATGCTGCAAAACATCGGGGCGCCGCTGCACATCGATTACAAAAAACGGATCAATAAGGAGCTGCCGGGGCGCTTCTACGAACTGTACGGGCTGACGGAGGGCCTGATGACCGTCCTCGACAAGCACGACGCCATCCGCAAGGAAGGCTCGGTCGGCTGCGCGCCGCCTCTGATGGAGATCAAGATCCTGCGCGAGGACGGATCCGAGGCCGAGCCCGGGGAGATCGGCGAGATCTGCGGGCGGAGTCCCTGCATGATGCCGGGTTACTACAAGCGTCCCGATCTAACCCGGCAGACGATCATCGATGGTTGGCTGCATTCCGGCGATGCGGGCTACCTGGACGAGGACGGCTACCTGTACCTGGTCGACCGCATGAAGGACATGATCATCTCCGGCGGCGTCAACGTTTATCCGCACGACATCGAGGAGGTGATCATGCAGCACCCGGCGGTCCAGGAAGCCGCCGTCTTCGGCGTCGGTGATCCGAAGTGGGGAGAGGTGCCAGTCGCCGCGGTGGTGCTGGCTGGCGCACAAAGCGTCAGCAAGGAGGCGTTGGTTGCGTGGACCAACGAACGGGTGGGGGCCAAATTCCAGCGGATCCACGATGTGGTGATCTACGACGAGTTTCCCCGCAACGTCGCCGGCAAGACGCTGAAGCGCGAAATGCGGGACGCCTATTCGGCCGCGTAGTGGCGTCTGCCCATCGGGCCGCGGCAGGACGTGGTGCTCAGGCGCCGGCCTCGCACGGCGTGTCGGCGTCCCGCAACCGTGCCGCCAATGCGTCGTGCGACACCGGTGCGCTGAAGAAATAGCCCTGGGCGACATCGCAGCCGCGCGACCGCAGAAAATCCAGTTGCTCGCGGCGCTCCACGCCCTCAGCGACGGTGCGCATGCCAAGCGCGTGCGCCATCGCGATCATCGCGTCGACCAGTGCGGCGTTGACTTCATCGAACGGCGCGTCGCGGATGAACGACTTGTCGATCTTCAAGGTGTCCAGAGGGAAACGGCTCAGGTAGCTCAACGACGAATACCCCGTGCCAAAGTCGTCGACAGCGAGGCGCACGCCAAGCCTTTTGAGTGCGTCGATCATCATTTGAGTCTGCGGCAGGTCGTCCATGAGGGTGCTCTCGGTGATCTCGAGTTCCAGGAAGGCGGGCGGGATACCGCTCGACTCCAGTGCGTGCGCCACGGCGTCGACCAGCGCCGTGCCACGAAACTGTCGGCTCGAGATGTTGACCGAGAGGGAGAGCGGGCAGACGCCTTCGGCGCGCCACGTCGCCACCTGCCGGCACGCGGTGTCGAGCACCCACTGGCCGATCGGAACGATCAGCCCGGTGCTTTCCGCCAAGCGAATGAAGCGGTCCGGGGTCACGCGGCCGAGGGCCGGGCTGTTCCATCGCAGCAGGGTTTCGGCGCCGACAATGTGCCCGGAGACGACGTCAACCAACGGCTGAAAGGCCAGCTGGAACTCCGCGCCCTGCAAGCCGCGGCGCAAATGGTTCTCCATGCGGACCCGCTCGAGAGCGCGGGCGTTCAACTCTTGCGTGAAGAAGTGGACGGTGTTCCGGCCCCGCTCCTTGGCTTGGTACATGGCGGCGTCGGCGTTGCGCATCATCGTCTCGGGATCGTCACCGTCGTGCGGCCACAGGGCGACGCCGATGCTGGCGGAGGAAAACGCCTCCTGGCCATCGAGCAGGAACCGGCGGGTGAACGTCTCCAGGATTTTGTGGGCGACGGCCTCCGCATCGCGGCCGTCCCGCAGGTCCGAGAGGATGACGGTGAACTCGTCGCCGCCGAGCCGGGCGACCGTGTCCTCCTCGCGCAGGCAGCCCTGGATGCGCCGGGCCACTTCGCGCAGGAAGCGGTCGCCGAGGGCGTGGCCCAGGGTGTCGTTGATGTGTTTGAAGTGGTCCACGTCGATGAACAGGACGCCGAGACCGCTGCCCTGACGACGGGCATGCGCAATGGCTTTCTCCAGTCGGTCGAGCGCGAGAGTCCGATTGGGCAGGTCCGTAATCGTGTCGTAGTTGGCTTGACGATGGAGTTGCTCTTCGTACTCCTTCTGTTTGGTGATATCGACGACCGTCGACTGCACGGCGGGATGCCGGTTCCACGACACCAGTTTGACGTGCGCCCGGATCCAGACGACCGTGCCGTCCCGGCGTAGCCCGCGGAACTCGTACTCTTCCGGCGCCGAGAGGCCGGCGAAACGGGCGGCGCGATAGCGGCGGACGAAAGCCACATCCTGCGGATGGTACAGGGCGTCAAGCGACGGCAGCATCAGGATGTCTTCGGGTCGGTCGAAGCCGAACATCTTGGCGTAAGTGGCGTTGGCGAACAGCGGTCGCCCCTCGCGGTCGATGACGATGCCGAGCACCGATCCCTCGACCAGCCCACGGAACCGTTCCTCGCTGGCGCGCAATGCATCCTCGGAACGTTTGCGATCGGAAATATCCTCTTGAATGCCGACGAAATGGCTGATCGCGCCGTCGGGCATGCGGATCGGCGAGATCAGGGTGCTCGCCCAATACAGCCGACCATCCTTGCGGCGATTGCAGAACTCGCCCTGCCAGGAGCGACCGCTCATGATGTGCGACCACAGCTTTTGATAGTCCTGAGTACTCAACTCGCCGGACTTGAGGATCGAGGGCGTCCGGCCGATGACGTCGTCGCGGCTAAAGCCGGTGACCTCGGTGAAGCGACGGTTGACATATTCGATGACGCCGTCCTTGTCGGTGATCAGCACCGAGGCGGCGCTTTCCTCCACCGCCCGAGAAAGCTTCCGCAGTTCCAGTTCCGTGCGCTTCAACTCGTCGATGTCGCGGATGACCGCGAGCAGGAGGGTGTCGCCATCGAGTTCGAAGATTCTCGCCGAGACTAAACCGGAGCGCAGGCGGCCGTCCGCGTCGCGGAATCTGAACTCGGCATTGTGAAGCGCGCCGTCCCGTCGCAGGCTTTGAAGAAAACAATCGCGATCGTCCGCGTCGGCCCAGAAGCCGAGGTCGATGGACCGGATACCGACGGCCTGCTCGCGGCTGAAGCCGGTGATCTCGGTGAAGCCCCGGTTGACGTCGATCAGAAGGCCGTCCTCCAGGCGACTGATCACCATCGCATCGGGGCCCGTCTCGAACGCCAAGCGGAAGCGCTTTTCGGCTTTATCGACGGCCAGTTCCGCCTGTTTGCGGTCGGTGGTGTCCTGCACCGTGCCGGTCATCCGCGCCGGCACGCCATCTTCACGCAGCAGAACCTCACCATCCTGCTCGACCCAGCGGATCGTGCCATCGGGGCGGACGACACGATGCTCGATCTCGTAAGGCGCATTGCGGTAGAGCGCCGCGTCGATGGCTTGCCGCACCAGCGCCCGGTCATCGGGGTGACAGGCGTCGAGGAAGTCGTCGTAGCGGGGCTCGAACGCCTGGGGCGGTTGGCCCAGGATGCGGAAGGTCTCGTCCGACCAGGTGAACCGGTTGGTGCAGACATCGAGATCCCAGTTGCCGACGTGCGCGATCCGCTGGGCGTTCGCCAAACTCTCCTGGCTGGCGCGCAGAGCCGCCTCGCGCGCCTTCATTTCGGTGATGTCGATGTAAATGCTGGCGATGCCGCCATCGCTCGTCCGCCGTTCGTGCACCAGGATCACGCGGCCATCGTTCAGACGCTGTTCGAACGGCTCTCCGGGGGTCAGATGCAGCGCCAACCGCTGCCGCAGCCAGTCCTCCATGTCTTCGTCCAAGGGGCCGTGAGTGCCGCTGCCGACGCAGTGGCGCAACACGGTCTCGAAGGGAACCCCGGGGGCCATCACCGCGGCAGCGCCGGTGAAGAGTTCCTTGAACCTGGCGTTGCACAGAACCAGTCGGTCATTGTGGTCCCACAACACGAAGCCTTCCGAGATGTTCTCGACGGCATCGACGAGCCGTTCCCGCGCCGTCGCCGCATTCTGTTCGGCCTCGATCCGGGCGGTGATCTCGGTGCTGGTTCCACGATACCCCTGGAACCCGCCGTGCTCGTCGAAGATGGGCAGGCCGCTGACGCTGAAGTATCGCTGCCCGCCGTCGACGCCGAAGGCCGCATAGCGGAAATCCCGGAACGGCCGATGCGCGGACAGGTCGGCAAGATGCGCTCGCCACTCGGCATCGTCGGTGTCAGGTCCCGCAAACTCCTCGCGGGCGTGGCCGACGACGCGATCGGCCGGAATTTTGGTCTGCTCCTCGAAATGGTGGGACAGCCAGGAGAAGCGAAGATCGGGCCCCATTTCCCAGAACCAGTCGGAACTGGCGGACGCGAAGTCGCGGAAGCGGTTTTCACTCTCGCGCAAAGCTGCCTGGGCGCGTTCCCGGTCGGTCACATCGGCGCGAATCAGCACCCGCCCGCCTTCGGCCGTCGGATACTCGCGAATCTCGACGAAGCGACCGTCTCCGGTGCGATAGGCGCGCACGGTGGCATTGCCGCGGTGCGCCTGGATCTGCACTGCGATCCATGCCTCCCTGTTCTCGCCCGGTGGCACGAGAACGCCACCCCGCTCGACGAGAGTCGTGAACAGCGTCACCCACGTCACGTCGTCGGCCAGCAAGTCGGCTACCGGCGCCACCGCCTTGCGATATTTCTCATTGCACAGGACGAGGCGATCGTCGGCGTCGAACAGGGCGAAGCCGTCGGCGATGCTTTCGATGGCGGCGTCGAATCGGGCTTGGGCCTCGCGCGCCCGCCGCTCCGCTTCCACCTGAACCGTCAGGTTGATGCCGGTGCCGCGATAGCCGCGGAACTCGCCCGCGGGGCCGAACACGGGGACACCACTGGTGCTGACGCACGCGTTCGATCCGTCATCGGAGCGGATCCAATAGCGGAAGTCGCGGAACGGACGCCGTTCCTCCAGATCGTCGAGGTGGCGACGCCAGTTCTCGTCGAGCGGAGCCGAGGGATCGAGGCCGGCAGCCTCGATGCGGGTCAGGCCGACCACGCGCTTCAGCGAGAAGCCGGAGCGGGACACCGGGCGGTTGGTCATGAACGTGAAGCGCAGGTCGGGGCCCATCTCCCACAACCACTCTGACGCCGACACGGCGAAGTCCCGGAATCGACGCGTACTCTCCCGCAACGCTTCCCGCGCGGCGCGGCGTTCGGTGACATCCGAGCAGGTCGAGACGAAGCCGCCGTTGGACAGCGGGAAGCAGCGCATCTCCAGAACCCGCCCACTGGCGAGACGCTCCTCGAACCGCTCCTGGGGATGCTCGGCCAAGCGCGCCAAGCGGTCGGCGAGCAACGCGTCCACCTCCGCTCCGGCCAAGCCGGACCGTTCGGCCTCGATCCGGACGAGATCTTCGAACGGTATGCCGGCGCGAATGACCTCGGCGGACAGGGGATGGAGGTCGACGTAGGCTTGGTTCCAACGCTTGAGACGGCGTTGCGCGTCGAACACGGCGATGCCGAGATCGAGACCCTCGAACGTCTCGATCAGGCTATCGACCTCAGCCGACCTCGCGTTGCTCTCGGGAACAGCGAAAGGAAGCGGTACGACCAAGCGATACGTGTCATCGGGCATACGGTCACGCGAGCGGTTGTGGCTCCGTTTGACGGACGGGACGATCTTCGCCCGCAAGGTGCCTAAGCGTTCTTTTGCCACCTAAAACGGTTGTAGTGTATCGCGAATATTGGCGTCCTGGAACCCTTTCTTCGAGGGGGCGTCACTTGTTGCGTGAATGCCACTCACAATGCTGCGGCAAAACGTTGAAATCCTCGGTCCAGGTCCTCGATCAGATCGTCCACGTTCTCCAGTCCGCAATGCAGCCGAAGGCAATGGCCCGCATGGGGCCACGGGCTCGCTGTCCGGGTCCGCGCCGGGTCAAACGGGATGATCAGGCTTTCAAAACCGCCCCAGCTGAACCCCATGGCGAACAGCCGCATGCCGTCCAACATCGCTGCCAGGGCCCGGTCGGCTTGCGGTTTCAGGACGACCGATACCAAGCCGTTGGCGCCGCTGAACTGGCGCTGCCAGTCCGCATGCCCGGCAAACGAGCGCAGGGCAGGATAGAGAACGCGGGCCACTTCGTCCCGCGCCTCCAGCCACTCGGCGACCCGCATCGCCGTGACTTGGTGACGTTGCAGACGCGCCGACAGCGTCCTCAACCCGCGCAGAGCCAAATAGCAATCGTCGGGCCCGACGGCGACGCCGAGAAACGAGGCGGCGCGTCGCGCCCGCAGGTAATGCTCCTCCGTGGCGGTGATGACGCCGAGCATCACGTCGGAATGCCCGACGATGTATTTCGTCGCGGCCTGGATCGACACATCGATGCCATGCGCGAACGGCTTGAAGAAGAGGCCCGAGCTCCAGGTGTTGTCGATCACCGAGATCGCGCCGGCGTCGCGCGCAGCGGCCGTGATCGTCGCCACGTCCTGGATTTCGAAGGTCAGCGATCCGGGCGATTCGAGAAAGACGACACGGGTTTGCGGGCGCAGCAGCGGGCGAATGTCGGCGATCGGCGCGTAATAGGTCACGTCGATGCCCAGGCCCGCGAGCATGGTATCGCAGAAGCGGCGGGTTGGGTTGTAAGCAGTGTCGACCATCAGCAGGTGGTCGCCACGGCCGAGGAACGCGAGGAGCGTCGTGGTGATGGCCGACAAGCCGGACGGCACGGCAATGCTGCGGTAGCCGCCTTCGAGCGCCGCCACGGCGTCTTCCAGCGCGAACGTCGTCGGCGTGCCACGGCGACCATAGCGGGTCCCATCATAGGGCGTGCGTTCGGCTTCGTGCAGTGCCGCGAGGCTAGGATAGACGATGGTGGACGCATGATAAACCGGGGGATTAACGACGCCGTGGTTGGCGCCGGGGGCGCGTCCCACGTGCGCCAGCAGCGTCTCGATATGCCCCTCGTCGCTAGCGTTCGATCGGCGTTTCGTCACGATTGCCCCACTCGGCCCATGATCCATCATAAACGGCGGCGCGATCATTCCCCAGAAGCCAAGCGGCGAACGCCGTCGTACAGGCGGTGACGCCGGATCCGCAGGTGCCGACCATGGGCGCCTGCGGATCGGCGCCGGCCTCGGCGAACACGGCCGCGATGTCCTCGTTGGAGCGCCAGACGCCATGGCGGGCGGGGTCGGTGAACAGGCTGAACGGAATGTTGATGCTGCCGGGGATATGGCCGAGGTGGCGCGCCGGGCGCGGCTCCGGCTCGGTGCCGCCGAAGCGGCCGGGGCCGCGGTTGTCGATCACCTGTTCTCGGGGGATGGCGACGAGTTCGAGCATGTCGGCCAATGTCCGCACCAGAGCGGCGTTGCGATGCCGGATCGGGTAGGGGGCCGAAGTCGATGGTTTCGGTGGGCCGGCGTTCGTCGGACGGCCCTCCGCCAGCCAGCGGGCCAAGCCACCGTCGAGCACTGCAACGGAGTCGTGACCGAACACGCGAAACGTCCACCACACCCGCGGCGCTGCTGCCGAACCCGGGGCGTCATAGGCGATGACGGTATCGTCCGGACCAATCCCGAGCGCCGTCATCGCCGCGGCGAACCTCTCCGGCGTCGGCAGCATGTGCGGCAGGTCAGAATTTTCGTCGCAGATGGCGTCGATGTCGAAGAACGCCGCCCCGGGGACGTGGCGGTCCCGGTATTCGGCCCAAGCATCGCGCCCGGAGCCCGGCAGGTGAAAGCTGGCGTCGACGGCCCGCACCCGTGGATCGTCAAGGTGAGCCTCCAGCCACGTCGGCGTGCGCAGCGCGTCGGCCCGGCGATCCGAGGCGTCGCTCACGAGAGCCACGAGGGCGTTGGCAGCCCCTTCTCGCGCAGGAACTGAGGATTGAAGAGCCGGCTTTGATAGCGTGTGCCGAAATCGCAGAGAATGGTGACGATGAGGTGGCCGGGCCCGAGTTCACGGGCCAGCCGGATGGCTCCGGCAACGTTGATGCCGCTCGATGCCCCGAGACATAATCCCTCATGTTGCAACATGTCGAAGACGATGGGCAGCGCTTCCGCGTCGGTGATCTGGTAGGCGTGGTCGATGCGCGCGCCCTCGAGATTGGCGGTGATGCGTCCCTGGCCGATGCCCTCGGTGATTGAGGTTCCCTCGGCCTTCATCTCGCCATGGGTGTACCAGTTGTAGAGCGCCGCGCCCATCGGGTCGGCGAGTCCGATGGCGACGTTCGGGTTGCGCTCCTTCAACGCCATGCCGACGCCGGCGAGGGTGCCGCCGGTGCCGACGGCACAGACGAAGCCGTCCACCTTGCCGTCCGTCTGCTCCCAGATCTCGGGACCGGTGCTCTCCATGTGACCCCGGCGATTGGCGGTGTTGTCGAACTGGTTGGCCCAGATGGCGCCGTTCGGCTCAAACTTCGCCAATTCGTCGGCAAGGCGACCGGAAATCTTCACGTAATTGTTGGGATCCTTGTAGGGCACTGCCGGCACTTCCCGCACCTCGGCGCCACAGAGCCGTAGCATGTCTTTCTTTTCTTGGCTCTGGGTTTCGGGGATGACGATGACCGTGCGATAGCCGCGGGCGTTGCCGACGAGGGTGAGCCCGATGCCGGTATTGCCGGCGGTGCCCTCGACGATGACACCGCCGGGCCGCAGGAGACCGCGCGCCTCGGCATCGAGAACGATGTATTTCGCGGCGCGATCCTTAACGGAGCTGCCGGGATTGAGGAACTCCGCCTTGCCCAGGATCGTGCATCCGGTGGCTTCCGAAGCGGCGCGCAATCGGATCAGCGGCGTGTTGCCGATGGCATCGAGGAAGCCGTCACGGACGTTCATGGCGTACGCTCGTGTCTTGCAAGCAATCGTCGAGACTACCGGCCAGGGGTGCGCCGATCAACCCGCACTCCCGCTATCCGCCGGTCGCCACTGCGCGTGGATGCGGGCGTGATTGACCCGAAACCAGTGGAGCGCGACCATTGCCGTGGCGTTAATCACCTCGCCCGCGTCGAGACGTCGGAACGCTTCTTCGGGTGCAACCGGGAAAACGCGGATGTCCTCGTGCTCGTGGGCGAGGCCGTGGATACCGCCGGCGTGCGCCGCGTCGACGCATCCGCAAAAGATCCGGATGGTTTCGCTGGCGGCGCCCGGACTCGCGAACATCATGCATGCCGGCTCCAGCGCACCGACGGTGCAGCCGGCTTCCTCCTTGGCTTCACGGCGCACCACGGCCTCCGGCGTTTCTCCTTCATCGATGATGCCGGCGACGATCTCGATCAGCCACGGGGAAAACGTCTCGGCCACCTCGGGCGCATCAGCGGCAGCGAGAACGCCGATGCGAAACTGCTCGATCAGAACCAGCTGGTCGAGGTCCGGATCATAGAGGAGCACCGCCGCGGCATGGCCGCGCTCGAACACCTCGCGGGTGATTGGCTCGGTCCAGCCGCCATCGAACCGGCGATGCCGCAGCACGTGCCGGTCGATCCTGAAATAGCCCTGGTAGACCGTCGTCTTTTCGATCGTTTCAACGTCAGGCACAGGCGCGGCAGCCTCCGATTGACCAGCGACGCAACCTTGTTTCAGACGCAGGTGCGCTGCGCAACCGCGCATTCGTCCACGGCGGATGCAAACGGCGCTTGATTTCCGGGTGACGATCGGCAGTGTGGTCCGAGGCAGGGCGTGTGCGCACGGCCTGTCCCCAACGCACAGCGGATCTCATGACTCGGCATCTCTTCGCCGCCACCGTTCAACGCGCCTCGCGGCGCTGCGTCGTCGTCATCGCCGTGGCCCTCGCCGTCGCGGCGTTCGGAGCTAGCCTCGGTTTGCCGCGGCTGGCGACCGCCGCGCCGGCTGAGGATCGCGCCCGGGCGTTCATCGAGGGTCTCGCCGCCGACGCAGTCGAGGCGTTGACCACCGGTAACGCGACGCGCGCCGAAAAGGTCGAGCGATTCCGGATGCTCTTCAATGAGAATTTTGCCGTGAAGGACATCGGCGAATGGGTGCTCGGACGCTACTGGGCCCAGGCAACGCCGGAGGAGCGTGCCGAATACCTGGACCTGTTCGAAGAGATGATCGTGTCAACCTATGTGCGGCGCTTCGAGCGCTATTCGGGTGAGACCCTGGCGGTCGGCCGCGCCTTCACCAGCAGCGGCGGAGGGGACATCCTCGTCGACTCACAGATCGTTCACCCCGAGGGGCTGGAGCCGGTCAATGTCGGCTGGCGCGTGCGCGCCTACGACGATGGGCTGAAGATCGTCGACGTCATCGTCGAAGGCGTCAGCATGGGGCAAACCCAACGGTCCGAGTTCGGATCGGTGATTCGCCGCAGCGGCGGAAAGATTAGCGGGCTGTTGGCCGAGATGCGGCGGATGGTGGAGGACGGCCGCTAGGCCGCTTCCGAACGCACCGCGGGATGTGATGACCTCCAACGCCACCAGCCTCGTCGCGGCGCCGTCCGGCAAGGATGCCGCTTACGAAAACTTTCCCGTCGGCTCATGGCTGTTGCCCGCCCATCTCCGCCCGCACGTCGCCGTATTCTATGAGTTCGCCCGCACCATTGATGACATCGCCGATTCCCCGAAGCTTGAGGCTGCGGAAAAGCTGCGTCGCCTCGATGCCTTCGAGCGCGTCATTGCCGATCCTGCCACCGCCGCGCCGGGCTACGAGGCGGCCGTGGCGATGCGCCAGTGCCTCGACGAAACCGGGATCACGCTGCGCCATTGTCGCGATCTGCTCGATGCCTTCAAACAGGATGCGATCAAGCCCCGCTATCAAAGTTGGGCGGAATTGATCGATTATTGCGACCGCTCGGCGGCTCCCGTCGGCCGTTTTCTGCTCGATCTGCATGGCGGATCGCGGAACGGCTACGGTTCGGCCGATGCCCTGTGCAAGGCCCTGCAGATCATCAACCATCTGCAGGACTGTCAGGACGATTACCGAACGCTGGATCGGGTCTACCTGCCGATGACCTGGATGGCGACGGAAGGAACGGGGGTTGCCGACCTGGACCAGCCGCGCGTGACGGACGGGCTCCGCCGCGTGCTCGATCGGTGTCTCGACGGTGTCGATGCCCTGTTGCTGGAAGCCGCCTCGTTGCCGGGCGACTTGACCGACCGCCGTTTGGCAATGGAAGCGGGCGCCATTCTGGAGACCGCTCGCACGCTCGCCGGCCGCCTGCGGCGGGGAGATCCCCTGGCCCGGCGGATCGCGCTCAACAAGCTCGACTACGCCATGTGCGTCACGCGAGGCGCGGTGCTCGGGGTGTTCTGAACAATGACCGCCCCCGTCGCCCTTGCCGCCGTCTCATGTCTTGCCTGGCTGTGGCTGGCGCTGTTCCGCGGGGGTTTCTGGCGTTGCGACAGTCGGTTGCCGCCGGATCTGCCGCCGCCGCCCGCTTGGCCGGAGGTGGTCGCGATCATCCCGGCGCGCGACGAGGCCGAGACGATCGGGCGCGCCATCGCCTCGCTCGGCGCCCAGGAGTATCCGGGACGGCTCTCGGTCATCGTCGTCGACGATGAAAGCCGCGACGGCACTGCCGCGGCGGCGCACGCGGCTGACGCTGGGGTCGAGGTGGTGCGGGGCGCGGCGCTGCCAGCGGGCTGGGTCGGCAAGGTTTGGGCACAATCGCAGGGGCTCGCCCGCGCCGAGCGAACCCACCCGAACGCACGCTGGGTGCTGCTGACCGATGCCGACATCGAACACGACCCTCGCAGCGTCCGTCGCCTCGTCGCCATGGGCGAGACAGCGGAGCTGGACCTCGTTTCCCTGATGGTCAGGTTGCGGTGCCAGGGCGCCTGGGAGCGGCTACTGATTCCGGCCTTCGTGTTCTTCTTCCAGAAACTCTATCCGTTCCGTTGGGTGGCCGATGCTGGGCGTCGCACGGCGGCCGCCGCCGGCGGTTGCATGCTCGTCCGGCGGTCGGCGCTGGCGCGAGCGGGCGGGCTGACGATCATCCGTGATCGCCTCATCGACGACTGCGCGTTGGCCGCCGCGCTCAAGGCGCGCGGGAGGATCTGGCTCGGCTTGGCGACGCACACGCGCAGCCTGCGACCGTATACTGACCTCGCGGATATCTGGCGCATGGTGGTGCGAACCGCCTATACCCAGCTTCGCCATTCCCCCGTTCTGCTGCTGGGAACCGTCATCGGCATGGTCATGCTTTATGCTTTGCCGCCGTTCGCGGTCATCGTCGGGACTGCCGCCGGCGACTGGCCGGCTGTTGCCGCCGGTGCATTGGCTTGGCTGCTGATGGCGGCACTCGCTGTGCCGACAGCCAGACTTTACGCCGAGCCGGTCACCTGGGGGTTCGTGCTTCCCGTGGCCGGCATTCTGTATTCGGCGATGACCCTTGATTCGGCGCGTCGCCACGGCGCGGGCGCCGGCGGCGGCTGGAAGGGGCGCCACTACACGCGACCGGGCGAGGCGAGCGGATGAGCATCGCCACCCCTCGCACCGGCCATGTTCAGGCCGCCGCAGCGGTGGCGGCGGCGGACGATCAGGCCTACGTCGACGATCTGGTGGGGCGATCGGGAACGTCCTTCTACTGGGCCATGCGGCTGCAGCCCGAGGCGAAGCGTCGGGCCATGTTCGCCGTTTACGCCTTCTGCCGGGAGGTCGACGACATCGCCGACGACGAGGGCGGGGCGAATGGAAAGCAGGCGCAGCTCGCCGAATGGCAGCACGAACTGGATGAGCTGTATGCCGGGCGTCCGCGACACCGCTTGGCCCGCGCCCTGATCGAGCCGATCGATCGTTTCGCCCTCCGCAAAACCGATTTCGAGGCGATCCTGCGCGGCATGGAAATGGATGCGGTCGAACCCCTGCGCATTCCCGATCAATCCACGCTCGACATCTATTGTGATCGGGTGGCCTGCGCCGTTGGAAGGCTGTCGGTGCGTGTCTTCGGGGCGCCGGACGGCCTCGGCGATCGTCTCGCCGATGCGCTGGGCAATGCTTTGCAGCGCACCAACATTCTGCGGGATCTCGAAGAGGACGCCCGCCGCGATCGGCTGTATCTGCCGGCGGAGGTGCTGGCGAAAGCGGGGATCGCGGACCTGAGTGATGCCGCGGCCGTACTCCGCCATCCTGGAATTGCCGACGTGTGTGCGTGGTTGGCGCGCGACGCGCACCAGCGCTTCGCCGCCGCGGGCGAGATGCTTGCCGCCGGCGATCGCCGCGCCCTGCGGCCCGCTGCGGTGATGATGCAGGTATACCAACGGACGCTGGAGCGTCTGATGGCGCGCGGCTGGCGGCGCCTCGAAGCACCGGTGTCGCTCTCGCGTCCGGAGAAGTTGTGGATCGCCGTGCGGTACGGATTGTTCTAGCCGGTGTCCGACGGCCGGGTGCACGTCATCGGCGCCGGCCTTGCTGGCCTGTCGGTCGCGGTTCGGGCGGCGGCGGCCGGGCGGCAGGTGATAGTCTGGGAAGCCGCAGCGCAGCCGGGCGGCCGTTGCCGATCGTTCGATGACCCGATCCTGCAGCGGCGCATCGATAATGGCAACCACCTGGTGCTCAGCGGCAACCGGGACGTTGCCGCCTACCTCGCGTTGATCGGTGCAGGGGACGCGTTGGCCGGACCGGCGACCGCGCTCTTTCCGTTCGTCGACCTGGGGACTGGCGAGCGCTGGACCGTGCGTCCCGGACCGGGGCGCGTTCCCTGGTGGATCCTGTCGGCACAACGCCGGGTCCCCGGTACGCGGGCCATGGACTATCTCTCGGCTTTGCGTCTTGCGCTCGCCGGCGGGGGCGACACCGTTGCCACGTGTCTCGGCCGCAAGAGCGTCCTGGCCGAGCGCTTCTGGGAGCCGCTGACCGTTGCGGTGCTCAATGCCGAGCCAGAGGAGGGCGCGGCGTCGCTGCTGTGGACGGTGATGCGCGAGACGTTCGGTCGCGGCGAAGCGGCGTGCCGACCGCTGCTCGCCCGCGATGGCCTGGGGGCTGCGTTCGTCGAACCGGCGCTGCGCTGTCTCGAGACCCGCGGCGCCACGGTGGTGCTGGGCCGCCGTATCCGGGGACTGGTCCTGCAGGAGGACCGCCTGTCGGCGATCATCGTCGCCGGCGGCGAGCGGGTAGCGATGCGGCCCGACGATGTGGCCGTCCTGGCCGTGCCACCGGCGGCGGCGGCCGCCCTGGTGCCCGGGCTGGCCGTGCCGATCGGCAGTCGCGCCATCGTCAACGGTCATTTTCGGCTCGCCGCGCCGCGGGCCCAACCATCCATGCTCGGCTTGGTGGGCGGACTCTGCCAGTGGCTCTTCGTGCGCGGAGACGTGGCCTCGACGACCGTCAGCGCCGCCGATGCATTGGTGGACACGGATGCGGAAGAGATTGCCGAACGCATGTGGACCGAGGTCTGCCAAGCCCTGGGAGAACCGCGCGGAGCGTTGCCGCGATGCCGCATCGTCAAGGAAAAACGCGCGACGTTCGCCCAGATGCCGGCCAACCTCGCGCGTCGGCCATCGGCGAAAACCCGCTGGTCCAATCTGTTTCTGTCCGGAGATTGGACGGCTACGGGGCTTCCGGCAACGATCGAGGGAAGCCTACGCTCGGGCCGCGTCGCATTTGAGATAATTGTTGCGACGTCTTGACAAAGCGGTTGTGCTTCAAGCACTAAGCAGGTGCACGGTTCGTTCGTTGTCGCCGTTCCGGGGATAGTTCGGCGGCGAGTCAGGTGGTTTCAGGGTGTGACTATGGGACATGCGCAGCCTGCGTTGGCTACGGTCGATGCGGGATATGACACGATTGACAGCGTGATCGCGGAAGCATCGGACTGGCTGGTTCGTCGACAGGCCGACGACGGGCACTGGGTGTTCGAATTGGAGGCCGATGCCACGATCCCCTCCGAGTATGTTCTGCTCAATCACTTCCTGGGCGAGATCGACGACATTGCCGAACAGCGGATTGCCGCCTATTTGCGTCGCACCCAGGGCGCCGACGGTGGCTGGCCCCTGTATTACGACGGCGAGTGCGACATCAGCGCGACGGTGAAGGCGTACTACGCCCTGAAGCTGGTGGGCGACGATCCCGAGGCCCCGCACATGCGCCGGGCGCGCGAGGCCGTGCTGGCGCGGGGCGGGGCGGCGCGCAGCAACGTCTTCACGCGCTTCACCCTGGCGCTGTTCGAACAGGTCCCGTGGCGGGCCACACCGTTCATGCGCGTCGAAACGGTGCTGCTGCCGCGCTGGGCGCCGTTCCACGTCCACAAGGTGTCCTATTGGTCGCGAACGGTGATGCTGCCGCTGCTCGTCCTCGCGGTGCATAGGGCGCGCGCTTGCAACCCCCGCGGCGTCGGCATCCGCGAGTTGTTCACGGAGCCGCCCGAGTGGCACCGGGACTATCTGTCCAATCCGACCGGGCACTGGCTCGGCAACGTTTTTCTCGCCGCCGACCGCATCGGCCGCCGGTTCGAGTGGCTGTTGCCCAAAGCGCTGGAGCGCCACGCGACGAACAAGGCCATGACCTTCATTCGCGAGCGGCTGAACGGCGACGACGGCCTCGGCGGGATCTTTCCGGCGATGGCCAATGCCCTGATGGCGTTTCGAACGCTGGGCTACGCGGCGGATCACCCGGACGTGGTCACCGCCCGCCGGGCCATCGACCGGTTGCTTGTCCTGCGCAGCGACGAGGCCTATTGCCAGCCGTGTCTGTCGCCAGTGTGGGATACGTGTCTCGCCCTGCACAGCCTGCTCGAGGCTGGTCATGGTGGCGATGAACCGGTCGTGCGGAGGGCATGTTCCTGGCTCCGTGACCGGCAGGTGCTGGATGTCGTCGGCGACTATGCCGCGCACACGGCGGAACTTCGGCCCGGCGGCTGGCCGTTCCAGTACCGCAACGACCACTATCCCGATGTCGACGACACGGCCGTGGTGGTGATGGGCCTGCATCGGGCGGACGGCGGTCGGAGCAGCGAAGCCGTGGACCGTGGCATCGAGTGGGTGCTCGGCATGCAGAGCCGAAACGGCGGCTGGGGTGCCTTCGACGCCAACAATGAGTACTATTTCCTCAACCACATTCCCTTCGCCGATCACGGCGCGCTGCTGGATCCGCCGAGCGCCGACGTAACGGCGCGCTGCCTCGGCATGCTGGCGCAGGCGGGACTCGATCGCGAGCACCCGTCGGTCGCGGCCGCCGTCGCCTTCCTCAAGGCGGAGCAAGAGGCGGACGGCTCCTGGTTCGGTCGCTGGGGGACCAATTACATCTACGGCACTTGGTCGGTGCTGTCGGCGCTCAATGCGGTCGGCGAAGATCCGGAAGAGCCTTACATTCGCCGCGCCGTCGCCTGGCTCAAGGCGCGTCAACTGGCGGACGGAAGCTGGGGCGAGGATTGCGCCAGCTACTGGTCGCATCGCCGCGACGAGGTCAAGGCGGGGACGCCGACGCAGACGGCGTGGGCCGTGCTCGCCCTGATGGCGGCCGGCGAGGTCGACAGCGAGGCGGTGCGGCGCGGCGTCGACCATTTGACCACCGCGCCGCGCGATGGCGGAAACTGGCACGAGGCGTACTACAACGCCGTCGGCTTCCCGCGCGTGTTCTATCTTCGCTACCACGGATACAGCGCGTATTTTCCGCTCTGGGCCTTGGCCCGCTATCGCAATCTCCGACAGGCCAACGCGCGTCGACCCGGCTTCGGGATCTGAGTGCGCCTCGGCGTCATCACCGGCCTGGCGCGCGAGGCTGACTGCCTTCAGGCGGAGGTGACGGCGGGCACCCTGCGGGTCGCCTGTGCCGGCGCGGATCCGGAGCGCGCGGCGCGGCACGCGGAAGGACTGGTCCGCCAGGGATGTCGGGCGCTGGTTAGCTTCGGCGTCGCGGGCGGGCTCGATCCCTGTTTGGTGCCTGGGGATCTGCTCCTCGCCGACGTCGTGCTCACCACCGACGGCGCGCGGCTGCGAACGGACGATTTTTGGCGCCGACGATTGGTGGAACGGTGCGGAGCGGCGTGTTCCGTGCACGTGGCCCCGCTGCTGGGTGCCGATGATCCGGTACTGCGCCCCGCCGAGAAGGCTGACCTCCGCCGGCGTACCGGCGCATGGTCTGTCGACATGGAGAGCCACCGGGTCGCCCTTGTCGCGAAGGCTGCAGACGTCCCCTTTGTCGTGGTTCGGGCCATCGCCGACACGGCGGGACGCGCCATGCCGGCGTGGCTGGCGCAGGCGGTCGACGCGGCTGGACAGCCGCAAATGCGGATCGCGGCGATGGCGGTGATCAGGCGGCCCTGGCAGCTTCCCGCCTTGATCCGCCTCGGCCGGGACTTCGACGCGGCGATCGCAACGCTACGCCGCGTCGCTGTCGACGCGCGTCCCGCGTTCCGACTCCTTGCCGAGTGAGCGGACGAGACCCTCGAACACGAATTCCGCCGGTCGCTGATTCTCCAGGGAGATATCGGGCGCCATCGGCCCATCCGTGCGCGGCCCGCGCAGTGCCACCCTGAGCGCCTTGAGCGGATTGGCCACGGTGTCGGTGACGGCGGTCGGCTCGTAGCCACAGTGGACCATGCAGTCGGCACATTTCTCGTAATTGCCGGTCCCGTACCGGTCCCAGTCGGTCTCTTCCATCAGTTCGCGAAAGCTGTCGACATAGCCCTCGCCGAGCAGATAGCAGGGGCGCTGCCAGCCAAAGATGTTGCGCGTCGGGTTGCCCCACGGCATGCAGCGATACTCCTGATTGCCGGTAAGAAAGTCCAAGAACAGGCTCGACTGACTGAAACGCCAGCGGGTCTTGCCGCGCCGCTTGAAAACCTCGCGGAACAGCTGCTTTGTCGCGCGACGATTGAGGAAGTGGCCCTGGTCCGGCGCCCGCTCATAGGCATAGCCCGGCGAAACCGTGATCCCCTCGACATCGAGTTCGCGGCTACAGAAATCGAAGAACGCGGCGATGCGGTCGGGCGCCATGCCGGAAAACACGGTGCAATTGACGTTGACCCGGAAACCGCGGCGGCGAGCCTCCTTGATGGCTGCGACGGCACGGCGGAACGTCCCCGGCTGACTGACGGAGCGATCATGCTCTTCCTCCAGCCCGTCCAGATGCACTGAAAAGGTCAGGTAGGGGCTTGGTTGGAAGCGATCCAGCTTCTTCTCGAGGAGCAGCGCGTTGGTACACAGATAGACGAATCGCTTGCGCGCGACGATGCCCTCGACGATCTCGCCGATCTCCCGGTGCAGCAGCGGTTCGCCGCCGGGAATCGACACGATCGGCGCACCGCATTCGTCGACGGCGGCAAGGCAGTCGGCGACACTGAGGCGCTTGTTGAGGATCGAGTCTTCATAGTCGATCTTGCCGCAACCGGCGCAGGCCAAGTTGCAGCGAAACAGCGGCTCCAGCATCAGGACCAACGGGTACCGGTCGATGCCGCGGAGTTTCTTGCCGAGAATGTACGCTCCGACGCGCACCTGCTGCAGAAGCGGTATGCCCATGACGGATTCGCCTTTCTGTTACGCCGGTGTCGACTCGGCGTCGAGCAGTTCCCGCGGCAGCTTGAACTGCATGTGTTCGTTGGTACCGTGAATCTCCTCGACCTGGACCGGACCGAACACCGCCAGTGCCTCGATGACCTCCTGCACCAGTTCCTCGGGTGCCGAGGCGCCGGCGGTCAGGCCGACCACGGACACCCCGTGCAGCCACGCCCGGTCGATCGCCGAAGCGTCGGCGATCAGGTAGCTGGGAATGCCCATCTGCGTGCCGATTTCCCGCAGCCGATTGGAGTTCGAGCTATTGTGCGCGCCGACGACGAGCAGCAGTTCGACCTTTTCCGCGACCTGCCGGACCGCTGTCTGCCGATTTTGCGTGGCGTAGCAGATGTCCTTCACATCGGGGCCGACGATTGACGGAAACCGGCGCGTCAGCGCCTCGATGACCTCGCGGGTGTCGTCGACACTTAGCGTCGTCTGGGTCACGTAGGACAGCGCGTCGGGATCGGCGACCGCGAGCCTAGCCACGTCCTCGGCACTCGAGACCAAGTGAACGCCGCCGGGAATGCGCCCCCGCGTGCCCTCGACCTCGGGATGCCCTTCGTGGCCGATGAGCACGACCTCGCGCCCCTTGCGGACATGGTTCTGGCCTTCCTTGTGCACCTTGGAGACCAGCGGACAGGTGGCATCGATCACCGGCAGATCGCGCCGCTTCGCGTCCGTCTCCACGGCCTCGGCGACGCCGTGGGCACTGAAGATCGTCACCGCACCATCCGGGACCTCGTCCAACTTCTCGACGAACACGGCGCCCTTCTCCCGCAAGGTGTCGACCACATGCTTGTTGTGGACGATCTCGTGGCGGACGTAGACGGGCGGGCCGAAGCGTTCGAGGGCGCGCTCGACGATCTCGATCGCACGCTCCACGCCGGCGCAGAAGCCGCGTGGCTTGGCGAGAACAACTCTAAGTGCGGGCTCAGTCGTCATCGGCTCATCCGTGGTCGGAGGAAGGTCCAAGGAGGATGCTTGGACCATAGGGATGTTTGCGGGGGCCCGTAAAGAGTGGATTCAACCGCTTGATTTTTGTGGTTTTCCTGTAGATGCACGAAAGCAGCACTCAGGGCGGCGCCTGACCCGCCGTCCGAGCGGGCCCGCCGACGCCGGCAAGGGCCATGACGGCCGGCAGCACCAGCAGCGTGCAGATCATGGTGAAGATCAGCGCGATGGTCAGCAACATGCCCATGCTCGCCGTGCCCGGGTGTTCGGACAGGTTGAGGCTGATGAACGAGGCGATGGTGGTCAGCGCGCTGAACAGGACCGCCCGCGGCGTGCTCGTGCTGAGCACCGTCTCCGTTTCCGAATGCGCCCGCTGGCGCAGCACGATGTGCAAACTCCCGGCGACGCCCAAGCCGAACAACAGCGGCAGGACGATGACGTTGGCGAAGTTAAAGGGTGCCTTGAGCAGCACCGAGGCCGCAACCGTCAAGACCGCGGCGAGGATCAGCGGCGAGAAGATCACCAGCGTCGCGCGTACACTTCGTAGCAAGATCAACAACATTGCCGAGATGACGATCACGGCGATGGCCGCGGCGGTGAGAAAGGCGCGGACCACCGTCCGGCCCCCTTCATAGATTTCGACCGGTGCGCCGACGGCATCGGGGAGTTCCGTCCGGACGTCCTTCAGGAAATCAACCATGGCCTCCCGATCGCGATGGATTTGGGCGACCGGATAGACTTCCAGACGCGCCCGGCCGTCGGGCGTCATCCAGCGGTCGACGATCGTTTGGGGAAGGTTGGCCAGATCGACCACGCCCGGATGCAGCGAATCGCGCAGATCTTCGAGGCGCCGCGACAGCCCCGACAACAGCCGAGCCTCCAGGCGCTTCCAAACGGCCGGGTCGCTCTCCGCCCGCGCTTCGAGCGCGGTGAGGGTCTCCGACAGCCGCACCGCCGCGGCGCGCGTTGCGTCGTCCTCGCCGGCCGCCAGCCGTTCCAGGGCGCCAAGCAGGCGAACGCGCGCTTCTTCCGTTTCGCCGGCGGTCGGATGCGGCAGCCGGGGTGCGGTCAGCGACGGTTCCAGGACCAGGGCCAGGGTCTCGACGATCTCGCGTTTCTCGTCCTGCTCGTCGGGCACGAAGTCCAACAGGGTGAGCGTTTCCGTGACGGTGGGATGATCGGCGAGTCGCTCGGCAAGGATTTCCGCCGCCTCCAGATCCTCGGCGAGATACATGGCGGCATAGCCGTGGCGCGGATCCTCGGCCATCAGGTCCAGCAGCGTGGACACCGATGGGCTCTCCGGATCCTTCAGATTCAGGGGATCGAAATCGAAGACAGCTTTCGGCACCAACGCCGCGGCCCCGAGGCCGATAACGACGGCAACCAGCGCCACGGGCTTGGCGTGTTTGGCGACGATCGAGCCGATCCGTCCCTGCCAGTCACTCCTCCAGCGCAGGCGATACGTGAATCTTGGCCGCACCAGCATGATCAACGCCGGCAGCAGCGTCAGGTTGAGCAGCAGCGCGATGATCATTCCACCGGCGGCGATGATGCCCAGTTCGGCGAGTCCGGTGTAGTCGGTCGGCACGAACGAGATGAAACCGACGGCGGCGGCGACCGCGCCCAGGGTGAGGGCCCCCCCCAGGCCCGCCACGGTTGCCTGCAGGCTGGCGACGGGTTCCCGCAACTGCTCGAACTCCTCGCGAAAGCGCAAGGCGTAGTGGATGCTGAAGTCGACGCTGAGCCCGATGAACAGCACCGCGAAGGCGACCGAAATCAGGTTCAACGCGCCGACGGTCGCGACCGCGAAGGCAGTGGTCAGGATGAGCCCGACGAACAGCGTGACCATCGCTACGCCGGCGGTCCGCGGCGACCGCAGGCCGGCGAGCAGCAGTACGACGACCAGGGTCAACGACAACGCACCGGCCGTGCTCATGCCAACGGTGACGCTTTGCAACTCATCATCGCGGAGCGCCATGGTGCCGGTGAGGCGGACGCGGACATCGCGCGATCCGTCGAAGCCCAGGTCCCGGGCGATGGACTGGATGGTGTCGATCGCGTCCTTCGACGGCCGGATTTGGGCGAAATCGAGGGCCGGCTGGACGATGATCAGTCGGCGCGCGACGCCGTCTGCCCCGGCGCCGGTCATCAGGCGGATCCAGGACAGGCGGGCGAAGCGATGCTCGATTTCCGCCTCGGCGACATAGGCGACAGCGTTGAGAACGGTGGCGATGGACAAGGCATCGCCGCTCGCACCGTCGGTATGGTCGGCGGCGAGGCTCAACATGTCGAAGAAGCCCCGCATGCTGCGGTCTCGCCACAACGCTCCGAGAAACGGTTGGGCGTCAGCCAAGCGGTCGCTCAGGGCGTAAAGTTCGTCAGTGGTCGCGAACAGCAGACCGTTGCGCCGAAAAAACGGGTCAGCGCGAGGATAGCGCACCGTTTGGAAGAGGTCAGGCCGGTTCTTGAGAACCTCGGCCAAGAGGTCGGCCGAATCGGCGACGAGATCCGGATTATCGCCTTCGACCACGACGATGAGCTGGCGGTGATCCTTGGGAAAGGACTCCTTGAACTCTCGATCGAGTTGACGGTATCGCAACTCTGCCGAGAGCATGCCGCTGGTGTTGGTGTCGATGCTCAGGTTGCTGGCGGCGTACCACGCGGCGAGTGCGCTGCAGAGCAGCGCCAAGGCGAGGATCGCCCGGGGCGCGCGGCACGCCACGCCCGTCAAGCCCGAGAGGGCTTGCTGGAACCAATTGTGGACTCTGCTTCTCACTGGAAGAGCGAGGCTCGGCTCGATCCGCAGCGCAGGCGCGCGGTCAAGGCCTCGCCCGCACCTGACACAGCCGCGTGTGCGGCTGCGTTACTTCGGTTCGATGACTTGGCGGCCGCGATACTGACCGGTGGACAGATCGATGTGATGCGGACGCCGCAACTCGCCTGAGGTCTTGTCCTCGATGTAGGTGGATGTCTCCGCCTTGTATTGCGAACGGCGATGACCGCGCTTGGCGCGCGTGACCTTCCGCTTCGGAACAGCCATGGTCAAAATCCTCCAAATGCGACCCGCGTCGGTCCGCGACGGTCTCCACGACAGGGGCGTTTGTTACCGGGACACGCAGCGTTGCATTGACAACCGGAACTTGACCCGTGCGGCGACCGGTTGCCCGTCCACGACGGTTATGACATATCACCTCCGCGGAACTTGACAAGCTTTGAGGCGGTGATGACGGAAAAAAGCGGTGACGTTGGCAACTTTCAGGCGATGTTCGCGCCCCGAAACAGCGTCGAGCAGGTGGAGGAGGGGCGCGAGTTGGCGCCGAAATTCGACGCCGAGGGCCTGATCCCCGTGGTCACCACGGACGCGGACACTGGCGAGGTGCTGATGCACGCCTACATGAACGCCGAGGCACTGGCGCGGACGATCCAGGATGGTGAGGCGTGGTATTGGAGCCGGAGCCGAAAGGTGCTGTGGCACAAGGGCGCCACCAGCGGGCTGGTGCAGAAGGTCGCCGACATCCGGATCGACGACGATCAGGATGCCGTCTGGCTGCGCGTCCGCGTGGTCGGCGATGCCAGTTGCCATGTCGGTTATCGCTCGTGTTTCTATCGCTCGATCCCGGTCGGAACTCGTGCTGCCGCCGGACCGGTGTTGTTGACGTTCGAGGAAGGCGAGAAGACCTTCGATCCGGCCGAGGTCTACGGCGACGCCCCGAATCCGACGCGGTTGTGAAGGCGGTCCGCTATTCGGTGAGCAGCGATTCGGCGAGCCCGTCGATGGCGCGCGCGAGGCCGGCCGGCCCCTCGTTGCGCAGGGTCAATCGATAGTCGGACCGGAGTTTCGCCAACTCACTCACGCCTTTGGCCACGACGTCGACGATCTGCGACGATCCCGCTGTTTCGTCGATCACGTAGTCGAGCGTGACCGCCTCGCCGCTGCGGGGAACGATGCGGGTTTCGACGATGGTCCGCCCGGAGGGGCCAGGGCGGGTGCCGAGCAGTTGAAAGCTCTGGTCGTTATAACTATCAAACCGGGACGCCCAGCTGGCGACGCTGTAGCGGGTGAATGCCTCGATCAGCGCCTGCTGCTCCGCCGGCGTCGCGGACTTCCAAGCTGCTCCGGTGGCGATCCGGATCATCGCTTCAAGGTCGAAGGCGGCGCGTACCGGCTCTTCCAGCCGTTGAAAACGTTGGCTGGCCGACAGGTTGTCGGCGTCGGTCCACACCGCGAGAGCGGCGTCTTGAAAACGCCCGACCACGTCGGTCGGGGTGTCGGTGGCCGCCGCGGGTGCGCGCACGAGGAGCACCACCAGCATCACCAGGACAAGCGCGACCACGCTGCCGCCACAAGGTCGACGAAACATTCCAAGCATGAACCTAACCATGAGCCAAGACGTCACACGCGTTGCCGATGGAGAATAACCCTTGAGAAGGTAGGCGCATCACCATCCTCTCGCAACGGTCGCTCGCGGGGCGGGGCCGGCCGCTCGCAACGGTCCCCGACGGTTGGAACGGCGGCGGACTCGGGCCGGCGGTGCGTGGTCGGCGTCGGTGTCACGCGGACTGGTGCGGAAATTGTTGACAAAGTTTGAGGGTTTAATTAACGTAGCCCATCGGGACTGAGGCGGTGCCGCATGCGGGCCGCCATGAGGACTTGGCCGATCGGTGAGTCGTCCAATCGTATCGCTTCAGGAGAAGGATATGTTGTCATGATGATGATGATGCAAACGGCCTCCCGTCGAGCTCTAGGCTCCCCTGCGGATCGTTGTCCTTAGGGTGACATCCGCGAAACGTGGCTTTGCAACGCGCTTGGCGCGTTCGCACGCCCGCGGCCGTAATAGACTAGCATCATAGAATTAGGGAGGTCAGTGATGGCTTCGTTCAACCTTCCCGCCGTCCCCGTCGACGGCGGTCTCGCTCGTTACTTCCGGGAGATCTGGGCCTTTCCAATCTTGACGGATACCGAGGAATTCCAGCTGGCGTCGCGCTTCCGCGAGGACGGCGATGTCGACGCTGCCCACAAACTCGTGACCAGCCATCTGCGTCTCGTGGCGAAAATCGCCATGGGCTATCGCGGCTATGGCGTGCCGGTCGCAGACCTGATCTCGGAAGGCAACATCGGCCTGATGAAGGCGGTGAAGAAGTTCGAGCCGGAGCGGGGATTCCGCCTCGCCACGTATGCCATGTGGTGGATTCGCGCGGCGATCACCGAGTACATCCTGCGGTCCTGGTCATTGGTTAAGATGGGAACGCTGGCGGCGCAGAAGAAGCTGTTTTTCAGCCTGCGACGGATCAAGCGGGAACTGGACATCATCGACAATGGTGAATTGAATCCCGAACAGGCGGACGATCTCGCCGAGCACATGAAGGTCTCGCGAAACGACGTCATCGACATGAACCGGCGCCTCGCCTCGCGCGATTTCTCGCTGAATGCGCCAATGGCTCGGGACCGCGACGATGGTGCCGAGTTCCAGGATTCGCTGATCGACGAGTCGCCCTCGCCGGAGGCGGTCTACGCCGATGACGAGGAACGTAATCACCGGCGCGGTCTACTCGCCGCCGCGATGGCTGAATTGCCGGACCGCGAACAGCACATCCTGAGCGAGCGGTGGCTGCAGGAGAATCCGAAGACGCTCGAAGAATTGGGAAGTGTCTACGGGATCAGCCGGGAACGCGTGCGCCAGCTCGAAGCGCGGGCCCTGGAGAAGGTGCGCAAGGCGATGGTCGCGTCAGCCACCGCCGCCGCCGCGTAACCAGGATGCCATGCCGACGGGTGAGGCCCATCCCTCGGCCGCGGCCGGCCATCAAGACATCTTGCAAGGCGCTGGGCTGGGTGTTCGCTTGAGCCCAGCGCCACCATGATCGTCCTGTTCACGGACTTCGGTTCACCGGGACCGTATGTCGGCCAGATGACGGCGGTGCTGCGCCGCGCGGCGCCCCATGCCGATGTCATCGACCTGTTCGCCGACGCGCCGTCCCTCGATCCACGGGCCGCCGCCTATCTGCTCGCCGCCTATGTGGCGGAATTTCCGTCAGGTACGGTCTTTCTTTGTGTGGTCGATCCCGGCGTAGGCGGCAAGCGTTTGCCTGCCGTGGTGTGGGCCGATGGCCGCTGGTTTGTCGGTCCGGAGAACGGCCTGTTCGAGCTCGTCGTCCGTCGCGCCATTGAGCCGGCGCGCTGGTGGCACATCACTTGGCGTCCCGACCACCTTTCGGCGTCGTTTCATGGCCGTGACCTGTTCGCGCCGGTTGCCGCCCGGCTTGCCCGGGACGAAGTGCCGCCGGGCCGTGAGCATGCCATCGCCGATATCCGCCGCGGCGATTGGCCGGATGATCTGCTGCAAGTCATCTACGTAGATGCCTTTGGCAACTGCATGACCGGCGTGCGCGCGGCCGCCGTGCCCGCCGACGCCATGGTGATCGTCGCCGGGTGCCGACTGCGCCGTGCCGAGACCTTCGTGCGCGTCGATGCCGGCGAAATTTTTTGGTACGAGAACGCAAACGGCCTGATAGAGATTGCCGTCAACATGGGCAATGCCGCGCACCACCTGTCGATCGACGTGGGCACGCGCGTGGCCATCAGCAGCGACCGCGAGAAACGATCGCTGACCCGTGGCGTAGGGTAGGGGAATTCGAGGATCCGGGAGCAGGATGATATGTTCTTTGTGCGGTTTTGGGGCGTGCGCGGCAGCATTGCCTGTCCGTCCCCCGACCACGTCAAGTACGGCGGCAATACCAGCTGCGTCGAGGTTGGGGTCGGCGATCACCGATTCCTTCTCGACGCCGGCACCGGGATCCGCGGGGTTGGAAAGGTGTTTCTCGAGCGCGACGTGCGGACGATCCACCTGTTGCTGACGCATACGCACTGGGACCACATCAATGGCCTGCCGTTCTTTCGCCCGGCCTATGATCCGAAACGGCATGTGCGGGTGATGGCCGGGCATCTGCGCGACCAGGGCGGCGTGCACGGCGCCCTGTCCATGCAGATGCACGATCCGATGTTCCCCGTGCCGCTGGATGCCATGAAAGCGATCGTCGAGTATCTGGATTTCGAGGCGGGCGATGACTTTCAACTCTATTCGGACGTCTGCGTCCGCACCGTCCCGTTGAACCATCCGAACGGCGCCACCGCCTATCGCATCGAACACGCCGGCCGGTCGGTCTGCTACGTCACCGATACCGAACATGTGCCGGGTCGTCCGGACCAGAACATCCTTTCGCTGATCGAAGGGGCGGATCTGGTGATCTACGATAGCACCTACACGGAGGCCGAGTTCCCAGAACATATCGGCTGGGGGCATTCCACGTGGAACGAGGGCATGCGGCTTTGCCGGGCGGCCAACGTCAAGAAGCTCGCGATTTTCCACCACGAACCGGACCATGACGACGCGTTCATGGACGCCTTGGAGCGCGAGGCGACGGCGGCCTGGGAAAACACGATCGTTTCCAGGGAGGGGATGCAGGTTCGCCTGGACTGAGGTCAAGACGGGCACGGGGAGCGGTATCAGCGCTCCCGAAAGGCCTCGTGCTGGAGCTTGAGGACCGGCTTGATCAGGTAGAGCAGGACCGATTTGGTGCCGGTGTGAATGTCTGCCGTGGCCTGCATGCCGGGCTTGATCGGCAAGCCGCCGTCCTCGCCGCCGAGATAGGTTTTGTCGGTTTCCACGATCACGCGAAAGAATGGCAACCCCTGCTCGGTCGCGCTGGAATCCGGGGCGACGTGGACCACGGTGCCTTCGAGCCCGCCGTAGCGCACGAAATCATAGGCCGTCACCTTGACGACAGCGCGCTGTCCTTCTTCGACATAGCCGCGATCGGTGGGATCGAGCCGCGCCTCGACGACCAGCCGGTCGCCGGTCGGCACGAGTTCCATGATCGGCTCGCCGGCGGCGACCACGCCACCGATGGTGTTGTAGCGGGTGTTCTTGACGATGCCGTCGATCGGGCTGCGAATGTCTGCGCGCGCGCCCTGTCGGCTCGCCTCCTGGACCAGTTCGTCCAGCCGGGCGATCGTCTGCTCGGTCTCTCGCAATTCTTCCTGTGCTTCCCGGCGGAACCGGTCGCGGGTTTCGACGATCCGCTGTTCGGCTTCGACGACCGCGGCACGCACGCGCGGCAACGCCGGCGTCAGGCTTGCCAGTTCCCCCTCCAGGCTCTCCACCTCCGCCTGCAGCTCCAGGTGGTCCATTTCGGGTGTCAGCCTGCGGGCGAGGAGCGCCGTCGACATGCCCAGGCGGCGGCGGGCGAGTTCCAGGTTCTTGGTGACGGCGGCCTTGCGCGCCTCCAGTTCCTGCACCTCCAGCACCTTTTGTTCGACCCGCGTCTCCAGAACGGCGAGCGCCGACTTGAGCTCCTGCCGTCGCGCTTCGAACGCTCGTCGCTCGGCGTTCGCCAGCGCCGGTTGCCGTGCCAGCGCGTCGGCGGGAAAGTCCGGGTCGGCGTTCTCGATCTGTGCGGTGAGCCGCACGCGGCGCAGACGCTCGCCATCCAGTCGCGCCTGCAACTCCTCGCGATTGAGGGCGCGCGAGCCCAGGTCGAGACTGACCAGAACATCGCCTTCGCGCACCGCGTCGCCCTCGCGGACGTTGATGCTGGTGATGATGCCGCCCTCCAGATGCTGGATGACCTTGACCCTGTCCCGCGGAATGACCTCGCCGACGGCGATCGCCACCTCGTCGAGTTGGGCGAAGTAGGACCAGACCACACCCGTGGCGAGGACGACGATGACCAGCCAGGCGAGGGGGCGCCAAGTCGGCAATGGATGGTTGATAAGCACGGCATCGAGGCGGCTCATCGTGCGGCCTCCCGCGGCGGTTCGTCATTCGACGGCCCCGGCGCATCGGCCTCTCTTGAGACCGTGGACAGCGTCATCACCGCTGCCCCCGATGCCGGCGCGGCGGCGGGCGCACCGCCAGCCGTCGAACCGCGCCCTTGCGCCACCTCCGGAGCAGACGGTCGGCGACCGCCGCCCATCATGCGCGGCAGGATCTCCTCGGTCGGGCCGGCCAGGGCGACGCGGCCCTTGTCCATGGCCATCAGCCACTGGCAGGCACCGAGCAGAATGGGACTGTGGGTGACGACGATGACCAACCGGTCCTTGCCGAGCTCGGCGATGGTTCGTCTGAGGTCGTGCTCGGCCTCCCGGTCCAGGTTGCTCGACGGCTCGTCCATGAGCACCACGGTGGGGTCGCCGAGCAGGCCCCGGGCGATGGCGACGCGTTGTCGCTGCCCCGCCGAGAGCCGCGCCCCGGCTTCGCCGACGTCGGTGCCGTAGCCGTCCGGCAGGTCGAGGATCTGCGCATGCGCGCCGGCCAGCGTCGCCGCGGCGATGATCTCGGCGTCGCTGGCGTCGGGGCTGCGGACGGCAATGTTGTCGCGCAGCGTGCCGGCAAACAGCGTGCATTCCTGCGGCACGTAACCGATCCAGCGGGCCAGTTGCGCCCGGGTGAACTGGGAAAGATCGGCACCGCCGAGCAGGACGCGGCCTTCGGTCGGAGCATAGAGGCCCTGCAGCAGTTTGATCAGCGTGGTCTTGCCGCTGCCGTTGCGGCCCACGAGGGCATGCACGCCGGGGCTGCGAAAGGTATGCCGCAGGCCCTCGACCGCGGGCCGTCCGTCGGTCGCATAGGTGAAGCTGACATTGTCGACGACCAGATCGCCGGCCAGACGCTCGATCTGGATCTCTGCCGATGGCCGCTCGTCCGGCAAGGCGAACACGTCTCCCAGGCGCCGGACGGCATCGGCGCACGTGGCATAGGTCCGCCATTGCGTGACCAGCTGCGTCAGCGGCCCGAGCAGGCGGCTCGCCAGAATGTTGGTGGCGATCAGCGCGCCGATGGTGAGTTGCTGATTGATGATGGCGACGGCGCCCACGGCGGTCAGGGCCACCGTGGTGGCCATGGTCAGCGTCGTCGCCAGATTGGTGAACGAGTCGGCCCGGGCGCCGCGGTCGATCGCGCGCTCGATGGTGGCGGCGTGGCGTTCCTCCCACAGGGGCCGCATGGCGCGATCCAACGCCAGGGCCTTGACCGTCGTTCGCCCGGCGACGAGTTCGGCGGTCAGGCGTTCCCGATCGAGCGCGCTGTCCCGCTCGGCGCGGCCGGCCGACGCCATCACCGCGCCGGAGCGCCAAGCGACGAAGACGAAGATCGGCAGCATGATCACCAACACCCAGGCGATCGGCTCGGCGATGATGAACACGAGCCCGAGAAACAGAATGGCGAACGGCAGGTCGCACAGCAAAACGGCCGACGCTCCCGACACCGCGTTGCGAACGATGTCGACGTCGCGGAACAGGGAATGCCACGCCGCCGCGGCGCGACTTTCCAGCGCCGGCAGCGGCAACGCCATCATCTTGTCGAACAGCCTGCGACCGACCTCGACGTCCGTACGCGCGGCGACCGTCTGCAGGATTCGAGCGCGTGACTGCCGCAGGACCCAGTCGAACACCAGCACGGCGGCCATGCCGATGACCAAGCCATGCAAGGTGCTGAGGCCGGCGTGGAACACCACGCGATCGTAGATCTGCAGCACGAACACCGGCACCGACAACGCCATCAGGTTGACGAAGAACGACATCGCCAGCACTTCGCGAAAGGTCGGCGCCAACGTCAGGAGGAAGGGCCGGAACCAGGACTTCGTTTCGCGTGTGGTCATGGACGCGCAGTATACGCTGCCCTTTGCCTGGCTTCCACATAACGTTTTTCAAGCATTCCGCCAGATTTACACCGACGGTCTGACCGTCACGCACGGTCGGAAGCCACGCCGGCCCTTGACCGTCGGCCGCGGCACGTCGCACAAGGTCGATCAGGGTTCGGCGCCAGGAGACGGTCACGCGATGGCGGCTGCGGCGATGCGGAAAGCGGCATGGTTCAGCCGGCTCAAGCGCCTGTTCGGGCTCGAGCGGCTCGCCGGACTGAGCGTCCTGGCCCTGCTGCTGACCGTCTACGTCCTCGATCCGCTGCCAGTCCAGATCTTGCGGGTCAAGCTGTTCGACTTCTACCAGGTGCTGAAGCCGCGCGCCGTCACCATCGAGCCCGTCACCATCGTCGACATCGACGAGGACAGTCTCGCCGCGTACGGCCAATGGCCGTGGCCCCGCGTCCTGCTCGCCGAACTCGTCGAGAAGATCATGGCCATGGGCGCCGTTCAGGTGGCGTTCGACGTGGTTTTTCCGGAACCGGACCGGATGAATCCGGCGAACGTCGCGTCGATCCTGCCGGGACTCGACGACGAAACCCGTCGCATCATGCTGCGGCTGCCGAGCAACGATGAGATCTTCGCCTCGAAGCTGTCCGCCCATCCCGTCGTTCTCGGCCGGCACGGTTTCAGCGCCGATCGGGAGGATGACGGCATCGTCGCCTTGCAGCGGACCGTGCACGCGAAGCGGACCCTGGACGCTCCTGATCCTGTGTCGGTGGTCGTCACGGCGCCGGGACTGATCCGCAACATCCCGATCCTCGAGTCGGTGGGCAAGGGGCACGGCTTCATCACCATCTTTCCCGAACAGGACGGCATCGTGCGGCGGGTGCCGACGGTGATCGGCTTCGAGGGCGAACTGTATCCGGCGCTATCGGTGGAGATGCTGCGGGTGCTGACCGGGCGGCCGGCGGTGATCGCGGAGTTCAACTATGCCGGCATGACGGCGTTGAAGATTGACCGGCGGCTGCAGGCGATCCCGACCGACCGAAACGGCCGCGCCTGGCCCTATTTCGCTGTGCCCGACCACGGCAAGTACGTCTCCGTCAAGAGCGTGCTGGAGGGAAGCGCCGATCCGAACCGCTTTGCGGGCAAGCTGGTGATTCTTGGCACCTCCGCGTTCGGGCTGCACGACATCCGCTCGATCCCGACCGCGAGCCTCGTTCCCGGCGTCGAGGTGCATGCCCAGGTGATCGAGAGCGCGCTGACGGGATCCTTCCTGAGACGTCCCGGTATCATGCTCGGCATCGAGGCGGCGATTATCCTTGCGGGCGGGCTGTTGCTGGTCTGGCTGGTGCCCTGGGTCGGCGCCAAGTGGTCGGCACTGTTGTTCGTCGCCATCGCCGGTGGTGCCGCGGCGACCGCGTGGCATCTCTTCACCAGCCAACTGCTGCTCTTCGACGTCGGTTATCTCGCCGTCGCCCTGTTGCTGCTCTACACCCTTCTGACGTTTTCGGGCTACGCCAGCGAGGAGGCGAGCCGCCGGCGCGTCCGCCAGGCATTCGGCTTCTACCTGGCGCCCGCGATGGTCGAGAAGCTCGCCGAGGATCCCGGGCAGTTGAAGCTCGGCGGCGAGACCCGCACCATGACGATCCTGTTCTGCGACGTGCGCGGCTTCACGACGATTTCCGAGACATTCAAGGGGCATCCCGAGGGCCTGACGTCGCTCGTCAACAAGCTGCTGACACCATTGACCGCGGTCATCCTGGACCGCCGGGGGACCGTCGACAAATACATGGGCGACTGCATCATGGCCTTCTGGAACGCGCCGCTGGACGATCCGGATCATGCCCGCCACGCCTGCCTCGCCGCCCTGGAGATGCAGGCAGCGATGGACCCGCTGAATGAGCGGCTGGCAGCGGAAGCGCTCGCCGACGGGCGCCCGTTCCAGCCGCTCGCGGTCGGCATCGGTGTCAACACCGGGGACGTTGTCGTCGGCAACATGGGCTCCGATCAGCGCTTCGACTATTCGGTGCTGGGCGACGACGTCAACCTCGCGTCGCGCCTGGAAGGGCAGTCGAAGACCTACGGCGTCGGCATCGTCGTCGGCGAGAACACGCGCGCCCGCGTGCCCGATCTGGCGTTCCTGGAACTAGATCTTATTCGGGTCCAGGGCAAGCGGACCGCGGCGCGCATCTATACGCTGGTCGGCGATGCCGCGACCAAGTCCGGCAACCTTTTCCCCATGCTGGAAGCCGCCCACGATGCCTTGCTTGCCGCCTATCGCGGGCAGCGCTGGGACGATGCCAGACGGTGGCTCGCCGACTGCCGCAAACTCGTCGACGGTTTCGGCATCGCGAAACTCTATGACGTCTACGAAGCGCGAATCGACGAGTACGCGCAGGCGCCGCCGGCGCCGACGTGGGACGGCGTCTACCTGGCGACCACCAAATGACGGCAATGTCCGTGATGCCCGGCTACATTGATCTCCAACGCAGCGGCGCGCTGGCCCACCGCGCGGCGACGGCCCCCACACGCCTCGATGCGTGCGACCTTTGTGCCCGCGACTGCCGGGTGGATCGCACGCGAAGCCTCGTCGGCGTTGCCTGCCGCACCGGGCCGCGCTGCGGGAAATGCATCGGCAGGTGGGGGATCTGCAACTGGATGCGCGCGGCGAAATCCAGGACCCCTTCGCCATTGCCGCCCGCTACCGCCTGCACCGTCTCGAGGGCCGGCAACCGCCCCACGCCCCGCAGCCTTGGCCGCAGACGCCACGGCGCCAACCGCGCGTACCGGGCGGCCCTGGGCGCACTCGGCCATGGAGATCTCGCGAAAAGCCATGCGATCGACCGATCCGCGTCGGTCGGCTACGGCTCCAGCGGCAACTGGACATCGACCACGTCGTCATCGGGCACGGCATGGCCGACGAAGCCGAGATCGGTGACGAGGCCGAGCATCGAGCGGTTCTCTCGCAAGACCTGACCGACGATCCGCCGGGTGCCGCGGGTGCGGCAATAGCGTACCATCTTGTCCATCAACTTTCGGCCGAGACCTTGGCCCTTCAGGTCGGAGCGGACAAGGATCGCGTACTCCGCGGTGTCATTGTTGGGATCGGTGATCGTCCGCACCACGCCCAGTGTCTCGCGGCCGTCGCCTGTCGGTTTTGCGGCGGTGGCGATGAAGGCCATCTCCCGATCGTAGTCGATCTGGGTGAACCGGGCCATTTCTGCGTGGGACATCCGCCCGATGACACCGAAGAACCGCATCCGCAGATCCTCGGGTGTGATCCGGGACAGGAAGTCATAGTGCTCAGGCTCATCCTCCGGGCGGATCGGCCGCAGCAGCACGCGATGCCCGGACGCCAACTGAAACTCCTCCTCCTGTTCCTTCGGGTAGGGGCGGATGGCGAGTCGGGACTGGATGCGGCGATCGAGCGGCGTCAGGGTCAAGCGTGCGGAGGTCGCGATCAGTCCATCGCGGTCGAGGATCATCGGATTGATGTCCAGACTGACGATCTCCGGAATGTCGATCGTCATCTGCGAAAGTTTGACCAGCGTCAGATAGAGGGCCTCCAGGTCGGCCGCTGCAACCGTGCCGTTCGCCTGCAGGGCCTTTGCGATCCTGGTGCGCGACACCAAGTCGCGCGCCAACGGGATGTTCAGGGGCGGCAGCGCCACCGCCCGGTCGCGCAGGAGAGATGCGGTCGGACCGCCCGCGCCGAACAGAATGACCGGGCCGAACACCGGGTCGGTTTCGATTTCCAGACGGACCAAGCGGCCGCCGAGGCGCATTGGCAGCTTCTTCACGGTCACGCCGGCGCGGTTGCCGGGGGCGGCCGCGGCGTCCAGCCGGTCGAAAGCCCGCTCTGCCGCGGCGCGCACCGCGGCAGGCGTATCGAGCAGGGTATCTTCGCGTGTGCCGTCGGGGCCGATGGTGTCGGCCCCATTGCCGCCACCGATGATGACCGGGAAGCCGAGACGGCAGGCGAACTCGACGGCGGCGTCGGCGGAGGTGACGACGTGGGTTTCGAGGCATGGAATGCCATAGGCGGCGAGCAGCGCGTGGGCGCCGACCTCGCCGACATCGTGGCGGCCGCGCGCCAGGGCGTGATCGACGACCATCCGCGCCGCATCGGCCGCCGGGGTAAATTCCAGTGGCTTCGACGGTGGCGTTTCCATGAGAATTTCCTGATTCCGCCGGAAGCGGACCAGGTGCATGAAGGCGTCAATCGCCTGGGTCGGCGTGTCGTAGGTGGGGATGCGCGCTTCGGCGAAGAGCCCGCGCGCCGCCTCCACCGTTTCCCCGCCCATCCAGCACGTGAGCAGGTTCCCCCCGTTCTGTTTTGCGACCTCGATGATGCGTGCGGCCGCCTCGGTGCTCGATGCCATTGCCGTCGGCACGTGCAGGACCATGACGGCGTCGACTTCGTGGGCCTTGAGCAGGATGCGTGCGGCATCGCCGTAGACGCTGGGCGCTGCGTCCGTGGTCACGCTGATCGGATTGCCCGCGGGAGCGCCCTCGGGCAGCACGTCGGCGAGTTGCATACGCGTTGCGTCGGCGAGTTCGGCGAGACAGCCGCCCTTCATGATCAGGGCATCGGCGGCCATAATCGCCAAGCCGTGTCCGTTGGCGATGACCGCCAGCCGGTCGCCGCGTGGCGCCTTGCCGCGCGCCAGCGTTTCGACGGCGGCGAACAATTCGCCGAAGCTGGACACCCGCAACATGCCGGCGCGGCTGATCGCGGCATCGTAGACGCCGTCTCCGGCGATCGGGGCGCCGCTGCGCTCGACGGCCAGCCGCTGCCCTTCCGGAACCCGCCCGGCCTTGATGACGATGACCGGCTTGTTGCGGCTGGCGCCGCGGCCCGCCGACATGAACGCTCGACCGTTCTCTATCCCCTCGACGAACAGGAGGATGGCGCGGGTCATCGCGTCCGAACCGAGGAAATCGAGGAGGTCGGAGAACTCGAGGTCGACAACGTCACCGAGCGAGATGAAGTGGGCGAAGCCGATGTTCCGTCGTTTCGCCCAGTCGAGGACGCCGGTGCAGATGGCGGCCGATTGGGAGACGAAGGCCATGCTGCCGGTCCGGGCGCTGACGTGCGCCGAACTCGCGTCGAGACCGATGTGCGGCACCATCAACCCGAGGCAGGTGGGACCCAGAATGCGCATGCCGTGGGCGCGGGCAGGCTCGCGAATCGCGTCGCGGAAGCTGCGTCCGCGGGCCTCGGACCCAGGCGCCGGCGCCGCCGTGAGGATCACTGCCGCTCGGGTGCCGCGTGCCCCTAGGGCGTCGATGGCGGCGGGCACGTCCTGGCTGTCCGTTGCCACGACGGCGAGATCGGGGGTCATCGGCAAGGCGGCGACGTTCGGATAGGCGAGGACGCCGGCGACGGCGCGTTGGTCGTGACACACCGGCATGATCGGGCCCTCGAACCCGCCGCGCAGCAGATTGCGCATCACCACATGGCCGGCCGCGCCTTCGCGGTTGCTCGCCCCGATCACGGCGACGGATTGCGGATAGAACATCTTATTGAGATTGCGGATTGGCATGTCGGGCTCGATGGCTGTCAGACCCGATCAACAACCGGCGTCCAACGGCGAAGTTGGGTCACAGGGCCGCCCTGCGTCGCCGACGCACGAACAGGCCATCCGGTGGCTCGCTGCCGCTGGCCGGTCCCGGTCCGCTGGCTGGGGCGAGGGACCTAGTGGATCGGATCTGACGCTTGGTGCCCAAGCGTCAGATCGGTCGATCCACTTAGCTATTGATCTGGTGGTTCGATGCTGACGGATGGGACTCATCCGTCAGCATCGAACCACTAGTCCATAACGTCGTGGCTCACTCCTCCCGACCCTCGCGAACCCGGCGATCGATCCAATGCTCCAACGGACCACCACCCGGCACCTCGCCTTTAGAAGGCGGCAAGCGCCGGGTCAACAGCCAATTGCTGCACTGCACAAACGGCAGGCGCGGTTCCCACAACGAATTTTCTCGTGCTTATCCGGGTGGTCATTGCCGTTGAACCTTCGGTGAAACTGGTTTACGAAGAGTTGCGTGTGCGCTGCAGCACACTTGCTATTTTGCCTGATTTGGGTCCGGGAGCCGCGTTGCCCAAGGTTGATTCCTCGTCTATCGCTTCGCCCTGCGTTGGTGTCTGCAAGATTGAGCCATCAACCGGGTTGTGCCTCGGATGCCTCCGTTCGTTGGAGGAGATTGCCGGTTGGTCGAAAGCGAGCGACGCCGCCAAGCGGACGATCCTCGAAAGGATCGCCGAGCGGCAGGGCCGCGAGGATGCCTTGCCGCCGCCGGTGGCGCGCGCTGGAGGGGCGCGGTAGGCCACGCACCAGGGTTGATCAAGGGTTGGCATGCCAGTGACCATGCAATCGATCCACAGCGTCGATCCCCAGCGTCTTTTTCCAGCGTCGTTAATGTCGTCGTCGACGCGGTTGCGCCCCACTGCTCCGATGCCATGATCCTGTTCACCGACGCCGTCGCTGCTATCCTGGGAATGGGTCTTAAGGTTGGCGGTACGGGCAGGAGCCGCCATGGACACCACGCGATGGATGTCCACCGACGAAAGGGCGCAGGATTGATGCAGGAGGATCCAGCGATTCCATCGATTACCCAATCTGCGGTTGTTCCTTATCGCATGGTCGGCGCCGAGGTCCGGGTCCTTCTGGTGACGACGAAGGTCAGCAGCCGGTGGGTGGTGCCGAAAGGCATGATCGAACCGGGACTGACCCCGGCCGCATCCGCCGTCAAGGAGGCGGCGGAAGAGGGTGGTGTGATCGGCGTGGTGACCGGCGGCTGCCTTGGGAGCTACCTCTACACCAAGCGGCGACCGGGGCGCAGCGCGCACTGCGTCGTTCAGGTCTTTCCGATGCAGGTGACCGCGGTGCTGCCCAAATGGGATGAGCAGACCCAGCGTCGGCGCGCTTGGATGAACCTCGCCAAGGCCCAGGCGTGCGTGCGTGAGCCGGGTTTACGGCGTATCCTCGCGATCCTCGGATCGCGGCTGACGCCGCACGTCGCCGTTCGATCAACAGGATTCGGGCCAACAGGATCGGGCCCGCCGCGATTTCGCCCAAAGCGATTCGGGGAACCCGCGTGAGCCGGGAGCAGCAGCGGTCGATCGTCTGGAGACTGGCCGACGGATCGACCGTCGCGTGCGACGAGAAACTCAAGGTGCTGAACGAGAATCTCTCGGAAATCCGGCAGATGTGCCAAGACGCGTTCGAGGATGCGTTGCTGATGGGCTGCGACGAAGGCCAGCTCCGCGAGGTTTTCGCCGCCGTCATCGACTCCCTGGAAAACCCCTACGCGGAGGACGCGGCCGCGGCTCCACCCGCGGCCCCGCCTACGGAAACCGGCAGCGATCCGACGTAATCTCGACGAAGCCCCGGCTGCCCGCGACGACGTTGAACCGGTACTCCTGGTTGCCGATCACGATGGCGTGTTGCAGCGGCAGACGGCCGGTGACGGAAGACGTCTGGCCGCTGATGTGGTTGACGTTGAGGGTGATTTCCTCGGTCGGATCGAACCAGGCTTCCGGCCGGCCCTCGGCGTCGCGCGCCGATGGTCCCGTTGCAGTGATGATCAGGGTGCCGTCGGCGAACCGGACAGCGTCCTCCGCGCCGCGATAGAGCGGCGTCCGAACGACGAAGCGCTTGGTGCCTTCGACGTCATCGCAGTCGCGCTCGTCGGTCGCGGCGGTGATCACGAACTGCAGGCGTTCCGGTGAGACGCCGGCATCGAGCCGATCGTTGACCAGATCGAACATGGTCTTCAGTTGGCCGGTGGGAACATCGCGCTCCCAGCGTTTTTGCCACTCCTCCGCCTGCAGCCGCTGTCCCTCGACGGCCGCGCGCAGCGCATCGGTCTCCAGGAGGAGGCTGTCCACGCGCTGCTGCAGGGCGTTCTTTTCGGCCTGGATGGCCGCTTCATTGGTTCGCGCCCGTTGGTAGCCGACCTGGAAAATCAGCGTGCCAACCAAGGCGATCGCCGCCAACATGAACAGCCACCGGAACAACGCCCAGCGCGCCTTGCGCCGTCGCCGTCGCCGTTCTTCGCGAAACCCCAAAGCCATCGAAACTGACAACCACTTGTTCAGCCTGCATCCGGACCGCGCCGCGCGCACGCGACCGCCCCGGTTCAATAGCGAGTTCGTTCCGAGAAGGAAAGGGGCGGCCGAACCGTCGCCTCAGCACGCGTTTTGTAAGGGGTCGAGGGCGGTCGGGTGATCGGCCAGCCAGCGGAAAAACTCCGCTGCCGGCAGCGGCCGGCTGAACAGGAAACCCTGCGCGAGATCGCAGCCATGGCGGCGCAGGAAATCGAGCTGATCCTTGGTCTCGATCCCTTCGCCGATGACTTCCAGCCCGAGCTCGTGTCCCATGGCGATGATCGTCTTGACCAACGTCGCGTTGCCGCCCGGATTGGAAACGTCGGTGACGAAGGACTTGTCGACTTTCAGCGCGTCCACGGGGATGTCGCGAAGGTAGCGCAGGCTGGAGTATCCGGTGCCGAAATCGTCGAGCGACAGCCGAACCGGCAACAGCGACAGGGCGTGCAGATTGGCGCGGGTCTGCGGCAGGTCGTCCATCAGCAGCCCTTCGGTGATCTCCAGTTCCAGGCACCGCGGATCGATCTGATTTCGGCTGATGGCGTCGCTCATCTCGGAGGACAGGCTGGTGCCGCGAAACTGGCGCGTCGAGATGTTGACCGAGATGCGGAGCGGCGGGCGTCCCGTGACCGACCAGTCGCGCAGGTGGCGGCACGCGGTCTCCAGCACCCACCGTCCGATCGGGACGATCAGGCCGGTATCCTCGGCGAGCGGGATGAAACGGTCGGGCTCGACACTGCCGAGGGTCGGATTCCACCAGCGGAGCAACGCCTCGGCGCCGACGACGACGCCGGAGCGGATGTCGACGATCGGCTGATAGTAGAGCTGCAGCTCGTTGCGACTGAGCGCGTGCAGCAAATGGCTTTCCAACAGCATCCGCTCGCGCGCGCGTTGGTTCAACTCGGGCGTGAAGAAATGGAAGGTATTTCGGTCCTGTTCCTTGGCGCGATACATCGCCGCATCGGCATTCTGGATCAGGATGTTGGGATCGTCACTGTCGTCCGGAGAGATCGTCACGCCGATGCTGGCGGTCACATAAGCCTCGGCGGGTCCGAGCAGGAACGGCAGGGAGAAGGTCTCGAGGATTTTGTGGATCACCGGCTCGGCATCGGCCGCCGATTTGAGCTTCGGGAGAATCACCAGGAATTCGTCGCCGCCGAGCCGCGCCACGGTATCCTCGGCGCGGATGCAGTTGGACAGGCGTTCCGCCGCGGCGCGCAGCAGGTCGTCGCCGGTCGCGTGACCGAGGGTGTCGTTGACCCGCTTGAAGCGATCGAGATCGATGAACAGCACGCCGACCTTGTGGCGGCCGCGCCGGGCGCCGACCACGGCACTGCGCAGGCGGTCGAGGGCGAGGACGCGGTTCGGCAGGTCGGTCAACTCGTCGTAGTGGATTTGCCGCTGCAGGTCCCGCTCGTAGGTCTTGCGCAGGGTAATGTCGGCGACGGTCGACTGGACGACCGGCTGGCCGTCCCAGATGATTTGCTGGTCCTGCGTCTCCGCCCAGAGGCGCGAGCCGTCCCGGCGGACCCCCTGGAATTCATAGCGGACGGGCGCCATCTTGCCGCGCGCCCGCAGGTCTCGGAACTCCTTGATGCGCAGCAGTTCGCTGGCATCGTAGAGGCCATCGAGGTTGTCGAGAGCCAGGATCTCGTCGGGATGACCATAGCCGAACATGTTGGCGAAGGTGCGGTTGGCGAACAACGGCCGACCATCGCGGGCGATGACGATGCCGAGCACCGAACTCTCGACCAGGGTCCGGAACCGCTGCTCGCTTTCGCGCAAGGCCCGCTCGCCGCGTTTGCGCTCGGTGATGTCGAGCGAGACGGTCACCACTTGATCGGCCTTGCCGTCCGGCGTCGCCAAGGCCGCCTTCGATGTCAACAGCACGCGATCGTTGCCGTTCTTGTCGGAAACGGTTTCTTCGATGTCGGCGATGGGTCGCCCCGTTTCGAGAATCCGACGATCGAGGCGAAGGTGGCGGTCCACATAGGCGCGGCCGGCGCGTTCGGCGAGGTTACCGCCCGGCTGATCCGAGAGGCCGAAAAAGTCGCGGTGGTAGACATTGATGAGGCTTGCCGGTTGATTGGCGGGTGCCGCGCGGATCAGTGCCGGGACGGTATTGACGATGCGCCGCAGCAACCGTTCACGATGGGCGATCTCCTCGGCATGCTGACGTTGGGCGGTTTCCAACTCGCTTTCGAGCGAGATGGCATGCGAATGCAGGGCGCGATGCTGCGCCCGGATCGTCAGCAGGTTGCGCGCGCGGATGCAGAATTCGCGCCCATCTACCGGACTGAGCAGGAAATCGCTGGCGCCCGTGTCCAAGGCGCGATACCGGAACTCCTTGTCCTCGTAGGCGGTCACCACGATGATCGGAACGTCGCTGGTGGCCGCCTCGGATCGGCACTGCCGAATGAACTCGTCGCCGCTCATCCGCGGCATCACGTAGTCGGTGACGATGAGGTCGGCGGCATACCCGGTCATGTCGGAGAGCGCCTGCTCGGCATCGTCGTAGGTGTAGACAGAAACGTCTGGTCCCAGCCGCTCGGCAAAACGCCGAAGAATTTTCAGATTGGTTATTCGGTCGTCGACAATAACAACGACTGGCATGGTCTGACCTCGATCGTCACGACGTGCGAGGCGTCTCAAACGACGTCGGCTGCGATCGTGACGGTGCTCACGGTTGTCTCAATCGTGCAGCGTCCCATGCCGAGACCATGCGGGCGCTGACGATAACGATTCGCGTTTCGTGCTCCTCCAAGCCTTGCCGACAAATGATCTGAACGGCCGCGGACGAATGCCGGCCGCCGAAGCGCCGTTCCGTCCAGTGGGGCTTCCGCAGGGGTACTTCGCCGTTATATCGCCCGGTAACGATCCGATGCGTTCGTCCTCCCCGGATGCGGTGGATCGACTGCCGAGCACACCGCTCGGTCAACCGACGCAGCACAGAGAACGATGACCCGCCCCGTCCCCACATTCGCCTGATCACCATCGTGAACGACGCTTTGTGTAGCCCCGAACACGTCATGGGTGCAACACGCGAACCCAACATTGCGGATAAAAAACAAGGCGTAACCCAAAGGGGTAAATCTCTTCCCCGGCGGGGCCGACCATGCAAACCACCGACGACTGCGGTTCGAAAAAATTACCGCGGCGCAGCTGGAGAGACCCGATGCAGACCATGAGCTTCGCCGACGCCGCCGCCCACGGACACCCCCGATCGGCGCATCCACCCTGCCTGATCCCGATCCCGCAGCCCCGCGAAGAGCTTACCGTCGCCTCCGCCGGCACCGAGGTGCCCACCGATCAGCCGCGTTGGCTGACCGGGTGCGACACGTTCCGCCAGCTTGCCGTGACGTTCGACCCGGCGCGGAAAGCGGTGTGGCAGACGATGGCGCCAAACAGCCGACCGAGCTTCACCAAGGGCCTGCTCGATGAAATGCTGGCGACGCTCGAGATGATCGAGGGCGCCTTCGTCGGCTATGGCGAAGACGATGGTCCGATTCGCTATTTGGTTCTGAATTCCGCGATGCCGGGCATCTTCAATCTGGGCGGCGACCTGGCGTTGTTTCACGACCTGATCGAGCGACGGGAGCGGGAACGGCTGCAGTCCTATGCCCACGCCTGCGCTCACATTCAGCATCGCTTCAGCGTTGCGCTCAACCTGCCGCTGATGACCATCGCGCTGGTGCAGGGCGATGCCCTCGGCGGCGGCTTCGAGGCGGCGCTTGCCCAGGAGGTCATCATTGCGGAGCGGAGCGCAACCTTCGGCTTGCCGGAAATCCTGTTCAACATGTTCGCCGGCATGGGCGCCTACAGCTTCCTCTGCCGGCGCCTGCATCCGACACAGGCTGAAAACCTGATCCTGAGCGGGCAGCGCTATAGCGCCGCAGAGCTTGCGGACCTTGGAGTCGTCGACCGGGTCGTCGACGATGGTGACGGACCGAAGGCGGTCGCCGCGTTCATCGACGAGACCGAGCGACAGTGGAACGCGCGGCGGGCGATGCAACGTGTCCGCCGCCACCTGCAGCCGGTCTCCCTGCAGGAGCTGTTGGCCGTCGTCGACATCTGGGTCGACGCTGCCCTACGCCTGACCCCGTCCGACCTGCGCCGCATGAAGCATTTGGCTCGGGCACAGGACAAACGCTGGTCGCGCCGCGCCGCATGAGCCCCGCCCGAATGCGTCCGCCGACGCGTTCAGTTGCCCACGCGTGGTGCGCCACGCGTGGCGCCCAGTTCGATGTCGGTGAGGCGCGCGAGGTCGCACCGCATCACAATCCTGCCGGACCGTGCTGCCAAGCCGTGCTGCCGGGCGGCGAAAGCGGTTGCCGTCAGTCGGGTCGACGGGGCTGGTCGCCGCGGTCTCTCCTGGTCTCTCCGAGGGGGGGTCGCTGCGGTTGCCCAGCCTCGGGCTTGGTCGCAAGTCCGGCCGCGACCGCACGATGCCGCCGGAAAAATCCTACATCTGCCCTACATCGATCCGACATTCATCCTACATTCGACCGACATCGCGGCAGGATTTGGCATACATTCCGGACCGCTCTGGCATACAAAATCCTACATTATCCTACATAATCCTACATTCCGCCATCGCCGGCGGCACTCAGGATCGATAATCGGCGTTGATGTCGATGTAGCCGTGGGTGAGATCGCAGGTCCAGACCGTGGCGCGGCCTCCGCCGACGGCGACGTCGACGGCGATCTCGATCTCGCGGCCCTGCATGTGGCGGGCGACCGGGGTCTCGTCATAACCGGGGACGGCGCCGCCGAGGCGGGCGATGACGACGCCGCCGATGGCGATGATCAGGCGGTCGCGCGCCACCCGCTCGCCCGACTTGCCGACGGCCATGACGATCCGCCCCCAGTTGGCATCGGCGCCGGCGATGGCGGTCTTCACCAGCGGCGAGTTGGCGATGGTGAGGCCGATGCGCCGGGCGGCGGCGTCGTTCTCGGCGCCGGTGACGGTGATGGTGACGAAGCGGCTCGCCCCTTCGCCATCGCGCACCACCTGCAGCGCCAAGTCCCGGCAGACCATCTCCAGCGCCGCGCGGAAGCCGGCCAGGGCCGGTTCGGCCGGGTCCTCGACGGGTGCATTGCCGGCGGCGCCGGTGGCGAAGGCGAGCAGGGTGTCGCTGGTGGACGTGTCACCGTCGACGGTGGTGCAGTTGAAGGTGCGGTCGGCGGCATCGGCGATCAGTCGCTGCAGGGCGGCCGGCGCGATGGCCGCGTCGGTGGCGATGAAGGCGAGCATGGTCGCCATGTCCGGCGCGATCATGCCCGAGCCCTTGGCGATGCCGGCGAGGACCACCGGTCGGTCGCCGATGACCGCGCCGGCGCTCGCCCCCTTGGGGAAGGTGTCGGTGGTCATGATCGCCCGTGCCGCCGGCTCCCAGGCGGCGCCGTCGCCGGTGAGGTCGGCGTGCAGCGCCGCCAGGTGGGCCGTGATCTTGGCGTCGGGCAGCGGCTGGCCGATGACGCCGGTCGACGCCATGAACACCTGGTCGGCCGGAACGTCCAGCTCGGCGGCGACGGCGGCGGTGACGCGCGCCACGGCGCCCATGCCATCGTCACCGGTGAAGGCGTTGGCGTTGCCGGCATTGACGATCAGGGCCCGAGCCCCGCCGCCGGCGAGGCCGCGGCGGCACCACTCCACCGGGGCGGCCGCCGTGGTCGAGCGGGTGAGCACGCCGCCGACGCGGGTGCCCGCGGCGAAGCGCATCAGCAAGACGTCCTCGCGGCCGCGATAGCGCAGGCCGCATGCCCGCGTGGCGATTTCGACGCCCGGCACCTGCGGCATCGTCGGAAACCCGACGGGCGCGAGGGGGGAGATGCTGCTGCCGGTCATTGCCGTCACGTGTCAGCGATCGAAGCGCTCGACGGTCGCCTTCTGGCGCAGCGATTCCACATACTCTTTGCGCAGTTCGGCGGTCAAGAGATTGCGGATCTGGTCGCGCACCTGGCTCAGTGGCGGCGGCACCGCCGGGCGACGGTCCTCCACCAGGATGACATGCCAACCGAACTCGGTCTGCACCGGATTGCGCGTGAACTGGCCGGGTTGCAGCCGGAACGCCGCGTCGGAGAACGGCTCCGCCATTTCGCCGTGGGTGAAATAGCCCAGGTCGCCACCGGTGTCGGCGGTGGGATCGACCGACGACTCGCGCGCCAGCTGTTCGAAGGGCCGTCCGGCGCCGAGGCTTCGGATCACGTCGCGGGCTTGGTCCTCGCTGCGCAGCAGAATGTGGCGCGCGCGGATTTGCTCCGTACCCGCCACCTCGGCCGCCAGCTTCTCGTAGCGGGCGCGCACCGCGGCCTCGGTGATTTGCTTCGCCAAATAGCGATCCAGCAATTCCTGCTCCAGCACCAGGTCGGTGACCAAGTCGATCTGGCGGCGTACCTGCGGCTCGTAGGCGATGCCCTGGCTGCGTGCCTCGTCGGCCAGCAGCCGGCTGTTGATGACGATGGTGGTGAGCATCGGCACGATCTGCTCGGCCGGCTTGTCGCGCAGCGACGCGGGTAGCCGGCCGCGGGCGCGAAGGACGTCCGATTGCCGGATTTCCTGGCCGTTGAGCCGGGCGACCACCGGGTCGCTGGCGAGTGCCGCGGCAGGCGCCAGCCATGCACCGACGGCGGCGATGGCGACCACACGGACGATCGAGGCGAGCATCGAACCGGTCTTCCCTGTGCAAGGATCGGAGCCCGACGGCGGCGCCGCGCGGGTGAGGCGATGATGCACAATCCGCCGATCCGCACAAGGCCGAGGCGTAGGCGCGGGACGACGCCGGCGCTCCGAGGCGTGCCACGGCGCTACTTGATGAAGCCCAGGCTTTCCAGCTTGAGCAGGATGCGCTGCGCCGCCGCCTCCGGCGTCTGGTCCTCGGTGCTGATCACCAGTTCCGCGTGGGTCGGAGCCTCGTACGGATCGTCGATGCCGGTGAACTGCTTGAGCAGGCCGGCGCGTGCCTTGGCGTAGAGGCCTTTGGTGTCGCGCCGTTCGCACACGTCGATGGGCGTCGCCACGTGGATCTCGGCGAAGCCGCCGTGCTGCTCGACCATGCTCCGGACACGGCGGCGGATATCGGCATAGGGGGCGATGGGGGCGCAGAGTGCGATGCCGCCGGCCTTGGCGATCTCGCTGGCCACGTAGCCGATGCGCAGCACGTTGAGATTGCGGTGCTCGCGCGAGAAGCCGAGTTCGCTCGACAGATGCCGGCGCACCAGGTCGCCGTCCAGCAGTGTCACCGAGCGGCCGCCCAGCTCCAGCAGCTTGACCATCAGGGCGTTGGCCAGTGTCGACTTGCCGGAGCCGGAGAGGCCGGTGAACAGCACGACGAATCCCTGCTTGTGGCGCGGCGGATAGCTGCGCCGGAGCTCGGCCACGACCTCCGGGAACGAGAACCACTCGGGCACGTCGATCCCCTCACGCAGCCGTCGCCGCAATTCCGAGCCGGAGAGGGTGAGCGTCACCTCTCCATGCTGGACATCGTCGCGGGGGACGTACTGGCCACGGTCTTGGACGTATACCAGCTCGCGAAAAGGGACCATGGAGACGCCGAGCTCGGGCTCCAGCTGGCGAACGAGGTCCTGGGCGGCATAGGGGTGATAGAAGGCCTCGCCGGCGCCGTCGCGCGGGCCGGCGTGGTCGCGGCCGACGACGAAGTGGGTGCAGCCGTAATTCTTGCGGATGATCGCATGCCACACCGCCTCGCGCGGGCCGGCCATCCGCATGGCTAGGGGCAGCAGGCTCAGCAGCGTCGACTGCTCGGGGTAGAACTTGAGGATGTGCTCGTAGCAGCGCACCCGCGAGAAGTAGTCGACGTCGCCGGGCTGGGTGACGCCAACCACCGGATGCAGCAGCAGGTTCGCCTCGGCCAGTTGCGCCGCGCGAAAGGTCAGCTCCTGGTGCGCGCGGTGCATGGGGTTGCGGGTCTGAAAGGCGACGATCCTGGACCAGCCCCAGTCGCTGAAGATCCGGCGCAGCTCCGCCGGGTCGTGGCGGAAATGTTTGAAATCATAGTCGACGGGCCGGTCGATCCCAGTGAGCGGGCCGCCCAGATAGGTCACCCCGGTGTCGTCGAGCAGGTGGCGCACACCGGGGTGGGCGCGGTCGAGGGTCTCGAACACGCTTTCCGCCTCCTGGATGCGGTCCGGCCGCCATTTCGATCGGATGTCAAGCACCGCGACCAGCCAGCCTTCGGGATCGCGGAGCGCCAGCCGGTCACCGACGCCCACCTGATCGGCCACGGCGCCGCTGACGTCGAGGGTGACCGGAATCGGCCAGAGGGTACCGTCCACGAGCCGCATCGCCTCGACCACGCGGTCGTAGTCGGGCTGCTCGAGAAAGCCTTGCAGTGGCGAGAAGCCGCCGTTCAGGAGCAGCGTGACGTCGCACAGCTGGCGGCGGGTCAACGTCCACGACGGCAGGGCAATGGCGGCGCGCTTGGTGGCAGCCGCTTCGTCGCGCGGCAGATAGAGAACTCGCAAAGCCCCGCCATGGGGGGCGATCAGGTTGGTCATGGTGCGATGATACTCGGTCTCAGGTTGCCTGGTCCCGGGCGGCTCGAAGGGCGTTCGACGGCGGCCGGTTCGGTCAATCGGGAAGAGACGCGGTCGGCATGGCTGACGCGTGCCGGCCGATCGGGCGCATCGGCCGGCCTCCCGAACCAACCCTAGCAGCATTCTCGCCCGAGTTCCCGGGGTTTGTAAAAATTTCCAACAGGCCGCCCCGTCGCTAGCGCTTTGAAAACATGGCGCTTGCTGGCGTCGCTCCGGCAGAGGGCAGATCACGAGTGTAAAGTAATTTTACAGAAACGCGCATTGTTTCAGAAATAATTTTGCAACAGTTGTGGCGTTTCAGAGGCTTATGTTCCTTGGCATGAAAGTTGCAATAAAATCCATGTCTACTCGTGGCTTGCATTCTTGTGACCGATTGTTGGCAATTTTGTTTCATCGCGGTGCGGTGCGCGCCCAGCGCGAAGAAAATCTGCGATTCAACCATCAAGTGTTCCGGCAATTCAATCGCATGACTTGCGGGAACACATCCGACCAACCCGCGGCGGGCGGAACGGTGCCAACGTTGCGGAACTCAGCCCCGAAGCGGTCCAACGTTCCGACTGTTGCTCCCCAGGCTCGATCTGCCGACGGACGGAACCCGGCCGCCGGCGTCGGCCCGCGGGCATCGTGCCCGTGTCTGGTGTCGGTTGCTCCTAACGAAGGGAAGGAAAGATAATGACCAGAAATCTCTACGCCGGTGTCGCTCTCGCCGCGCTCGCCGCCAGTCTGCCGGCTGGTGGTGCGTCGGCGCAGTCCGTTTCCATTTTTCACAACAATGACGGCGAATCCCAGCTGATCAATGCCGGCAAAGGCATCGAGGACTTCGGCGGCGCCGCGCGCTTCGCCGGCGCCCTGGCGGCGCTCCGGGCCAATGCCGTCGCCAACGGCTTCGACACTTTGACCCTGTCCTCCGGTGACAACTTCATCCCCGGCCCCGAATTCAATGCCAGCCTCGCCACCGGCGACCTCGGCAGCCGCACCTATTTTGATGCCGAGTTGATCAGCGCGATCCAGTACGACGCGCTCGTCATCGGCAACCATGACTTCGACGCCGGCCCGGCCGTGCTTGCGGATTTCATCGGCAACGGCGTCACCGGCACCACCTTCAACAGCGGCCAGCCGATCCCCTATCTCAGCGCCAACCTGGACTTTTCGGGCGAGGCCGACCTGCAGGCGCTGGTCGGCACGCGGCTGTTCAAAAGCATCGTGACCACCGGGCCGAGCGGCGAGACCTATGGCATCGTCGGCGCCACCACCCCCAATCTGCCATTCATCTCCAGTCCCGGCGGCGTCGGCGTCGACCAGGACGTGCTGACGGCCGTGCAAGCTGAGATCGATGATCTGATCAACAACCAGGGTGTCGAGCGCATCATCCTGATCAGCCATCTGCAGAGCGTCAGCGAAGATGAGGCACTGATCGGGCAATTGACCGGCCTCGACGTGGCGATCGCCGGCGGCGGCAGCGAGGCCTTCGCCAACCCAGGGGACCTTCTCGTTCCTGGAGACACCGTCTCCGGTCCTTATCCGCAGTTCGTGCGCGACGCCGATAACCGCGAGGTGCCGATCGTCACCACAGCCGGGAATTACAAATATGTCGGCCAGCTCATCCTGGATTTTGACACCGATGGCGAATTGGTCGATCCGGTGACCGGCGCCGTTCGGGCGGACGCGGTGGTCACCGACAGCGGCCCGGTGCGCATCGTCGAGCCGGGCTCGTCGTCGGCCGAGGTCGGCGATTTCAGCTTCACGCCGGACGCCAATGTCCAGACGGACGTGGTCGACCCGGTGGCAGCGTTCGTCGCCAACCTCGACAACAACATCATCGCGACGACCGAGGTGGCTCTGGACGGCCGGCGCAACACCGTCCGTTCGCAGGAGAGCAACCAGGGCAATCTGGTCGCCGACGCGTTTCTGTCGGTCGCCAACCAACGGGCCGCCGAGTTCGGCGTTCTCGGCGCCATCGATGTCGCGATGCAGAACGGTGGCGGCATCCGCAACGATCTGGAGATCCCCGCCGGCTCCGACATCTCGGAGCTGAACACCTTCGACATCCTGCCTTTCGGCAACATCCTGACGGTCGTGACCGATGTTTCGGTCCTGGACTTCAAGCGCTTGCTCGAGAACGCCGTCTCACGGGTCCTGCCGGGGACGACCTCGGACATCGGTGGCGGCGGCACTGGCCGGTTCGCCCAGGTGGCCGGCTTCAACTTCGTCTTCACCTCGAACGGGCAGGCGATGGCAATCGACGTGGACGGCAACATCGTCCAGGAGGGCTCGCGCGTCCTTGAGGTAACCCTGGACGACGGCACCGTGCTCATCGAGAATGGACGGATCGTCGGCGACCGGATGCTCAATATCGCGACGCTGAACTTCCTGGCCAATGGCGGCGACCAGTACTTCTCCTGGTTCGATCCCGAGTTCACCTTGTTGGGGATCAGCGACCAGGCGACCCTGTTCGACTACATCGTCAACGACCTGAACGGGGAGATCACGGCGCCGCAGTATCCCGAAGGTGGCGAGGGCCGCATCGTCAACTCCTTGGCATCGGTGCCGGTGCCGGCGAGCGTTGCGCTGCTGGGCTTCGGCCTCGCGGTCTTGGGCGTCGCGCGCCGCCGTCGCGCCGCCTGAGCGGCCATTCTCCGTCGAAGGTCGGGTCGCGGGCGCGATCCGGCCAACCGACCCATCCTGACGCGGCTTCGAACCCCCGAGGCCGCGTTTTTTTTTGTGCCATCGGGCTTCGGGACGGTTGCCCCGCGCCATCCCGCGGCGGCAGGATCGGCGCGCTCCAGCCGCGGGGCGCCGGGGCCGTGCGGAGGTGTGCCCGTGTCCAGGAACAACGTTCTCGAACCGGGGATCGCGGCGGTGGTTCTCGCCGCCGGCCGGTCGCGGCGCATGGGCGCCGTGAGCAAGCTGCTGACTCCCCTCTGCGGCCGGCCGCTGGTTGACTACGCCGTCGCGGCGGCGCGCGATTCAATGGCGCGGCCGGTGATCGTCGTCGTCGGCCATCAGGCGGCGTCGGTGGCGCGGCTGCTCCGTGCCCAACCCGTGACGCTTGTCGAGAATCCGACGTACGAGCAGGGACTCGCGACCTCCCTCCGCGCCGGCGTCGCGGCTCTGCCGGCCGGTGTTGCCGGCGCCGTCGTCCTGCTTGGCGATGCGCCGCTGGTACGCGCGGCGCACATCGACCGGCTGATCGCGGCGTACGTGGCCGACGCGAGGCGGCCGATCTGCGTGCCGATGTTTGCCGGACGCCGCGGCAATCCGGTGCTATGGCCGGCGCGATACTTTTCGGAACTGCGCGACCTGGCGGGCGACACCGGCGCCCGGCCACTGCTCGCGCGCCACGCCGGGCAGGTGCTGCGGGTGGCGATGGACGATGCCGGCGTGCTATTCGACGTGGATACGCCGCACGACCTCCGTGTCGCCGCCGGCCGGTTGGCCGGCGAGTCCGCCGGCGATCCGGACGACTCCGCCGGTCATTCCGCCTGAGGCGCCGGCTCCGCGGCCGGCGGAGCGAACAGCAGCCGCTCGACGGTGAACGAATCCGGTAACCCGGTGACGCTGAGTTGCTGGGCGGTCTGGTAGGACTCGAGCGCGGTGCGCGTCATCGGCCCAAAGGCGCCGTCCGCGGTGCCCTTGAGGTAGCCTTTGTCGATCAGGGACTGCTGCACGTCCTTGAGAATTTCCTTGTAAATGCCCATCCGCTGGTCCCCGGCCTCCACCGTCACCATCTCCTGCTGCTTGGTCAACCGGGTCTCGCGCAGGGCGTTGTTGACGAAGTGGACAACGGCGACGAACCGCTGGTCGGGCTGCTGCTGGCACAACCGGGCATAGACGTTGAGCAGGTACACGGGGTTCTGCCAGGGGGCAATGTCGTAGGTCTCGTCCATGTAGATGTTGGAGGCGGTGAGGTAGCCGTTCACCCATTCGGCAATCGCCCGCACCGTGCTCTGGTTGTCCGGTTGACGGGCTGCTTCGAGGAACTGTTCACAGGTCGCAAGGCCAAAGCCCTTGGGCGCTGCACGCCCGTCGGCGTCGGCGGCCTCGGCCGATGATGCCGCGACGAACAGGGCGGCGAACGCGAGCGTACGGACCAGCATGAGGGTCTCCTCGGTGGCGTGTGATCTGGGAGCAGAGATAGCCCAGCCGCCGGCTCGGCTCAAGCCGGGCGGTTGGATGTCACGGCTTGGTGTTCGGCGCCGGTCGACAGGCGGCAGCCACGGCCCGGCGCGCCAGCACGGTGACCAGCTGCGCCCGGTAGGCGGCGGAGCCCCGGTGGTCGTCGAGGAAGCCGTCGGCCGCCACCGCCGCGCCCGCGAGGGATTCGGGGGCGAACGCCCCGGCAAGCGCCGCTTCGAGGCTGGGCAGGCGCATCACCGAGGGGCGAGCGCCGACCGCGGCGAGCCGCGGGCCGCTGTCCAGGTCGGCCGCCATCACCCCCACCAGGGCGTACCGGGACGCCGGCTGCTCGACCTTCGCATAGGCGGCGCGCCGCGGCACCGGCACCGAGATGGCGGTGAGGATCTCGTCCGGTGCCAGCGCCGTCCGGTAGCGGCCGATGAAGAACGATTCGGCGGCGAGCGTCCGGCGATCGGTGTGCACCTTTGCATCGAGCGCCACCAGCGCCGCCGGATAGTCGCCGGCGGGATCGTTGGTGACGACGGCACCGCCGACGGTGCCGCGGTTGCGAACCTGTGGATCGCCGACCCGCGCCGCCAGATCGGCCAGCGCCGGCAGGCGTCGGCAAACCTCGGGCGCGGTCGCCAGGGCATCGTGGGTGACCAAGGCCCCGATGCGCACGCGATCGCCATTCATCGCAATGCCGCGGAGCGTGTCCAGCCGGCTCAGATCGACGACATCGGTGGGCGCCGCATGACCGGCCTTCAGCAGCAGCACGAGGCTGACACCGCCGGCCAGATAGGCGCCCCGCTCGGCCGCCGCGAAGGTCGCGATGGCCGCGTCGATGGAGCCCGGTCGATGCAGTCGCAACGGCTGCATGGCGCGGCTACCGGTCAGCCTCGGCGCGCCGCGGTGGCGCGGGCGCCGGCGGCGATGGCAGCGACGATGCTCTGGTAGCCGGTGCAGCGGCAGAGATTGCCTTTGAGCCACGTGCGGATCGTGGCGTCGTCCGGTGCCGGATCGCGCGCCGCCAGGTCGAGGGCGCTCATCACCATGCCCGGCGTGCAGAAGCCGCACTGCAGGGCGTGATGCTCGCGGAACGCCGCCTGCATGGGATGCAGCCGGGCGCTGTGGGCGACACGTTCGATGGTGGTGTCGTCGTCGGCGACACCTTCGATGGTTGTCACGCGGGCACCCTCCGCCTGCGCCGCCAACATGGTGCAGCTCTTGACGCTGCGGCCGTCGACAAGGACGACACACGCCCCGCACTGGCTGGTGTCGCAACCGGTGTGGGTTCCGGTCAGACCCAGGTGATCGCGCAGGAAGTCGACGAGCAGCAGGCGGGGCTCCACCTGCGCCGTCACCGCGGTGCCGTTCACGGTCGTGGTGACGGTCATGGTCACGGGGATCGTCGTCACGGGGATCGTCGTCATAGCGTCGTGCCGTCCCGCAGGTCGCCTGCCACGCGCCGAGTGTCGAAGCGGGCGCGACGGGAGTCAAGTTCGCTTGCTGCTTCTGCTCGCCGCGCGGCTGGCGTAAAAGGAAGCGGCGACCGACCGTCAGGAGATGGAGCCCGGCCATGGGCGACGACAAACCGACGACGAAGACCGAACGGCTGGCGAAGGAACTGGCGCAGGCGACGGCGGCGCTGGAGGATCCTGGTGCCGGTGCGCGCGGCAACCTCGAATGCCGCGTCGCCGACCTGCAGGAGCGGCTGCTGTCGACGCCGGCGCGGGATATGGCGGACGTGGAGGCCCGCCTCGTGGTCATCGAGACCCTGGTGCGGCAGCTGGGGGCCGGTTATCTGCTCGATCTGGTCGTTGCGACGCTGGCCGACGTCCGCGCGCTGCGCGGCCGAGATCCGGACGCTTAGGCCGCAGCCATCAGAGCGGCGTCGCGCCCATTGTCGCCGGCGGCCGCGCACTGGGCGCCGAAAAGCGATCGCTGCTGCTGAAGTCCAGCCGATCGAGGACGATACTTGCGGCGACGGCGATCACGATGATGGCGGCAAAGGCGGCCCACATCGCTTTCATGGCGGTTCTCTCCTGTCCCAACTCAACCGTCATTGTGGCCACCGACGGTGAGCAGACGCAAGTAGTCGATGAGGTGTCCCAACGCCTCGGGATCGGCGATGCGTTGCAGCGGCATCTTGGTGCCGGGGAGGAAGGCGTCCGGCCCCTGCTCGAACAGGGCCCGCAAGGTCGCCTCGGACCAGACGATGTCAGCGTGGCGCAGCGCGTCGGAGTAGGGGTAGTCCGCCACCACGCCGGCACGCCGCCCGAACAGCCCGGCGAAATGCGGCCCCGAGCGCCGCAACGCGTCGGGGGTCAGCGCGTGGCAAATGGCGCAGGCGCGATACAGGCGGGCGCCGGGGTGGATGCTCGTCAGCCACGGTTCCGGCCGATCGGCTTCGCCCGCTGCCGCGCCTTCTGGCGGCGCGCCGATGCGGCTGCCGCTGTCCAGGTGCCAGATCCGCACCGTGCCGTCCGACCCGCCAGATACCGCGAAGCGGCCGTCGACGGTCACCGCGACACTCCAGACGGGGCCGGCATGGGCATCGATCCAGTTCACCGGATGGTCGGCCTGCAACGACCAGATGCCGATCTGGCCATCGCGGCCGGCGCTAACGATCCGTCCGTCCGCCGCGAAGGCGGCATCGAGAACCGGGCCATCATGTCCTTCAAAAGTGTGCGGATCGCTCCGCCGGCCGACCGGCCACAGCCGGATGGTGCCGTCGATGCCGGCCGACAAGAGCTGCACGCCGTTCCAGGCGAGCGCGGTGATCCCCATGGGGTGGGCCTGGAAGGCCTCGACGCGCGCTCCCGTCTCGGTCTGCCAGATGGTGATCCGGCCGTCGCGGTCGCCGGCGGCGAGGCGCGCGCCGGTATCCGTAAAGGTGACGGCGTTGAGCGCCGCGTCGTGGTCGAAGCGTTGGCGCTCCCTGCCGTCGGCGAGCGACCACAGGCGGACGGTGCCGTCCCAGCCGGCGCTGGCCACGGCCGCACCGTCGGGGGCGACGGCAAGGTCGACGACCTTGCCGGCATGCCCCGGGAGCCGCATTCGGACATCGCCGGTGGCGGAGTCCCAGACGCGGATGACGCCGTCATCGCCGGCGCTGATCACCGTCCTGCCATCGTCCAACAGGGCAACAGCGTTGACCGGGCCGTCGTGGTCGGACAGCAACGCCTGCTCCCGTTGCTCCAGGACGTCCCAGACGCGGACCGTATAGTCGAAGCCGGCGGTGGCGATGCGCGCGCCGTCGATGAAAATAGCGACATCGCGGACCATGCCGCCGTGGCCGACGAAATCGGCGCCGGCCGGATCAACGCCGGCCCCAAGTGCGGCGCCGAGAACCAAGGCCGTCGCGGCCCCGCGCCAGCGCCAGTCGTCGCGCTTTCGGGCGAAGCACATGGCACTCCTCCCCCGCTCGGGTTGGCTTTGGCTCCGGCCGGGTGCCGGAGCGGTGCCGACCGTCGCTGACGAATTACGCAGCGGCCGCGCCGACGACGCAAGCCCCAAGTCCGAAGCCCGAAGCCCGAGGCGCCACCCGTTGGCGCGCCGGCGCGGGCGGGACGCCACCCGGCGCTTGCGGCGGACCGCCAAGCTGGGCACCTTGGCAGGTCAATGGTTCGATGCTGGCGGACGGCTTCCATCCATCGCCGAAATCGATCCACCGGAAGGAAACGCTATGAACCGACCTTGGGTCGTGCCCGATCCCGACCATCCGCGACTGTCCACATCGCTCTCCGGCGTCGATCAGGACGGCCAGGCAGTGGACACGCGGGTGATCATGGAGCGGCCGCTCACCTTGTTCCTCAACGGCCGCGAGATCGTCACCATGATGACCATCGGCGACTATCCGGAGTATCTGGCGGTCGGCTATCTGCTCAATCAGAACATGCTGAAGGCGGACGACGAGATCACCGGCGTCGATTTCGACGACGAGATCGAGACCGTCGTCGTCCGCACCGCGCGGCAGACCGACTACGAAGCCAAACTCGGCAAGAAGGTGCTGACCTCCGGCTGCGCCCAGGGCACGGTGTTCGGCGACGTCATGGAGAAGTTCGAAACGGTGCGCCTGGACCCGTATGCCGAGCTGCGTACGTCGTGGCTTTATGCCCTGACGCGGCAGATCAACACGATGCCGAGCCTCTATCTGGCGGCCGGCGCCATCCACGGCTGCGTCTTGTGCGAGGCCAATCGGCCGCTGCTGTTTATGGAGGACGTCGGCCGCCACAACGCCGTCGACAAGATTGCCGGCTACATGTTTCTCAACGGCATCGCGCCGGCCGGCAAGGTCTTCTACACGACAGGCCGGTTGACCAGCGAGATGGTGATCAAGACCGTGCAGATGGGCATCCCGATCCTGATCTCGCGGTCCGGTTTCACCGCCTGGGGAGTCGATTTGGCGCGCCGCGCCGACCTGACCCTGATCGGCCGTGCCCGTGGGCGGCGGTTCATCGCCCTCGCCGGGGCGCAGCGTATCGTCCATGACGCCAACCACTTGGCCACCGACGACGAGCCGGTGAGTGCCCAGCGCAAGGGCGGGCGGCCCGACCATGGCCTCTGAGCCTCGAGCCGAAGGCGCCGGACCCGTCGTCGGCGTGCTGCTCGCTGGCGGTCGGGCGCGGCGTATGGGCGGCGGCGACAAGTGCCTGCTGCCGCTGGGTTCGCTGACGCTGCTGGACCACGTCATCGCCCGGGCGGCGCCGCAGGTCGACCGGCTGGTGTTGAACGCCAACGGGAATGCCTCGCGCTTCGCCCGGTTCGGCCTGCCGGTGGTCGCCGACGTGGTCCCCGATTTCGCGGGGCCGCTCGCCGGCATCCTGTCCGGTCTCCTGTGGGCACAGGCGCTGCTGCCGGCCTGCCGCTGGGTCGCCAGCTTCGCCACGGACACGCCGCTGGTGCCGCTGGATTTCGTGGCCCGCCTGCGGCAGGCGGTGGCGGCGGGCGCCGACATCGCCTGCGCCGCCTCGGCCGGGCGGACGCATCCGGTGTTCGCGCTTTGGCCGGTAGACCTCGCCGATGCCCTGCGCGCGGCGCTGGTCGAGGAGGGGATCCACAAGATCGACACCTGGACCGCGCGCCATACGGTGGCCGCCGTGAACTTTGCCGCCGATCCGATCGATCCGTTCTTCAACGTCAACGCGCCCGAGGACCTGGACCGGGCCGCCGCGCTGGTCGCCGCCGAGGCGAAGCCGTGAAGGTGTTCGGCGTTGCCGGCTGGAGTGGCAGCGGCAAGACCATGCTCGTGGAGGCCCTGGTGCCGGCGCTGCGGGCCCGCGGCCTCCGCGTCTCCACCATCAAGCACACCCACCACGCGGTCGACCTGGATCGGCCGGGCAAGGACAGCTATCGCCATCGCTCGGCCGGGGCGACGGAGGTGGTGTTGGTCTCGCCGAGCCGTTGGACGCTGATCCACGAGCTTCGCGGCACACCGGAACCCACGCCCGAGGCGCTGCTCGCCCGGTTGGCGCCGGTGGACCTGGTGATCGCCGAGGGCTTCAAGACGTTGCGCCACGACAAGATCGAAGTGCATCGCCCGAGCCTTGGCCGGCCGCTGCTCGCCGTCGACGATCCGACGATCGTCGCGATCGCCAGCGACCAGGTGATCGCCAAGGCGCCGGTGCCGCTGCTCGACCTCAACGACCCGATGCAGATCGCCACTTTTATCGTCACCCACTGCCGGGGACCGTCAGGCTGACCGGAGACGGCCGGGCGGCGCCCGCCAGGGCATCGACCAAGGGTGTGGTGCGCACGGGTGCGACGGCGGGATGACGATGGCAGCCTCAAGGTTTCCGGCCCGACAACGGGTCGAACGCCCCGAAGACCTGGAAAAAATCGTCTTCGTCGACGACATGGCCGAAATCGACGTGCCGATCGAAGCACTTGATCTGCTGCCGCTGAAGAATGCGGAGCGCAGCGACAGCCCGCGCCTGCGACGGGTCATGCGGTCGATCCGCCATAAGGGCTACACGAGCTTCGAGCCGGTGATCGTCCGCCTCGGCCGTCGCGGCCGCTGGGTGGTCGTCGACGGCGGCCATCGCCTCACCGCGGCGCGGCGTGTCGCCAAGGAGTTCTTCGCCAACCTGTTCGGCCGCAAGGTCCGCTATATTCATTTCCTGCTGTACCGCACGCCGCTGAGCGACTCGTTGCTCGACGAGGACGAGGCCGAGGCCCCGCAGGATGCGTCGCCGCCGCTGGATACCGGCTGACGGCGCCGGCGCGTTGCCGATCGGATACCTTGCCGAAGACTGCCGTGCGCGGTAACAGAGACGTTTATGCGACCACGCCGTGGGCAGAAAGGAAGCCGGATGTTTCGGAAAGCGTTGCTCCTTCTTTCGCTGATTGGCCTCGTTGGCAGTTTCGCCGGACTGGCGACGGCACAAGACATGCGGTCTCGCGCGGGCATGGACGCGCTGCGCGAGCGGGTCAACGCCGGCCGTGTCGGGGTGATCTCCGGTGGCGTGAACGGTACCTACATCCGCATCGCCGCGGACCTGGCGGCGGTTCTCGACAACCGCAACGAACTCCGTGTGCTGCCGATCATCGGCAAGGGCTCGGTGCAAAACATCACCGACATTCTCTACTTGCACGGCATCGATGTCGGCATCGTCCAATCCGACGTGCTCGCCTTCATGAAGAGTGAAGGCATCCATCCGACCATCGAGCAGCGCGTTCGCTATATCGCCAAGCTCTACAACGAAGAGTTTCACCTGCTCGCCCGCGATGATATCGCCGACGTCCAGGCGCTCGAAGGTCTGCCGGTGAATTTCGATGTGGACGGCAGCGGCACCAACATGACCGCGGGGACGGTGTTCCGGCTGCTTGGCGTTGCGGTGGAGCCGACCACGTTCGATCAGGCGCTGGCCCTAGAAAAGCTGAAGGCGGGCGAGATCGCGGCAATGGTCTATGTCGCGGGCAAGCCGACGCGCCTTTACGACGGGCTCGAGCCCGGCGACGGCTTGCGCTTCCTGCCGGTCCCGCTCACCGCCGACCTATTGGAGACCTACCTGCCGGCGCGCCTCGAGCACGAAGACTACCCGCGCCTGATCGCCGAGGGCGACAGCGTCGACACCGTCGCCGTCGGCGCCGTCATGGCGGTCTACAATTGGCCGACCACCCATTCGCGGTATCGCAATGTCGCCACCTTCGTCGAGGCGTTCTTCGACGCCTTCGACGAGTTTCAGCAGCCACCGCGGCACGCCAAGTGGCGCGAGGTCAACCTCGCGGCCGAGGTGCCGGGATGGCGGCGCTTTTCGACGGCGGAGACGTGGCTGGCCGGCTACGCCGAACGCCTGTCGCGTCAGGAGGAAGCGCAGGCGGCGGCTCGCGCCTCGGCGGAGACCGAGCAGTCGTTCGAGGAGTTCCTGAGCTTTTTCCGCGCCCAGGTCGGGGGTGACGCCAGCGCGCCGATCTCTGACGCCGAACGGCAGGTGATCTTCCAGCAGTATCTGGAGTGGCGGCAACGCCTGCGACAGTGACCGCCCGCCCCGCCGCGCGCCGTCGGCGGGCGCGATGGTCACCGGGCCGCCCGCGATCGGCGGGCGCGATGGTCAGCCGTCGAGGCCGGCGGCCAACAACGCGCTCGCGGCGGCGGCGTTGCCGGCGGCCGCTTCGCGCTTAAGGAAGGCGGTAAGCGCGCTCAGGCGGTCTGCTGATGCCGCGTCACCGGCGGCCTCGCCCACTTGGTACCAAGCGAGGGCCAGACGCGGGTCGGCGACGTCGCCGACGACGCCGCGCCCCGCGAGGTAAAGCGGATCGTAGGTCAGGCCGGCACGGCCGGCGGCTTGGCCACTGCCGGCCTCGGCGGCGAGACGGAAGAAGGGCCGCGCTGCGGCAACGTCTCCCTGGCGCAATAACTGCTCGCCCCGGTCCAACCACGTCGTGGCGGTCTCGGCACCGGCGCCAGCACCGGGGCGTGCAGGAGCTGTCTGCGCCGGTGCTGGTGCCGGCGGCACATCGCCGCCACCGGCGCCACGGCGCGCCAGCGAACCGACGGTGCGGGGGGTGTCTCGAATATCGCGCAGCGTCGCTGTCGAAATCTCGGCCGAAATCGGTGCCGGGATCTCAGTCAGCGCCGCCGCCAGTGTCGCGGTCTCGATCTCGATCTCGGTCTCGATCTCTGTCGCGGTCTCTGTCTCGATCTCTATGGCGGTCTCGGGCCTCAGTTCGGCCAACTGCTCGGCCAACGGCGCGGCGTCCGGCGCGACGCCCGCCGAGGGCGCGCCCGTCGCCGGCGGCGCCCCGATGTCCCCGACGGCGACGGTTTGCGTTGCGGCCGGCGCTGCTTGGCGCGACTCGGGCGCTGCCGGCCCGGTTGTCGACGCCGGCGGCGAGGCCGCTTCCGAACCGCTGCCCCGGCTGTCGCCGACATTGGCTTGAACGCCCGCTTCGGAGGCGGGGCCGCCCGCATCGGTTCGGAAGGTCTCAGAATCGCGGGCAACCGGCGTCTCGGGTGTTTCAACGGGTGGCGGCGGGGGCACGGACGGGACCACGGCCGGCGCGCCGCGGTCCGGGGTTGCCGTCGGCTCCGATACCTCTTCGGTGCCGTCGGACACCTGCAGAACGGCGGCCGGCGACGGTGCTGGATCGTCGACCAGCATCGTCGTCAAGGTCGACGATGCCAGCAGTAGCAGCCGGTCGACGCGCGCCTGTACGCCGGGCAGGCCGCCATATACGGCGGCGAGCGTCGCCGCTACGGCGGCGCCCATCAGTCCGGCGCGGCGCAGGCGACGCCGGCCGGGCGCGGCCTGTGGGGTGAATGGCACGATGGGATAGGCCGGCGGTGCGACGGCCCCGTCCGTCCGTGGCTGCGCCGCGATCGGCAACGCCGGTTGGCCCGGCGCGGCTGCCCGACCGCCGGGCAGGCCGGCGGTCACGACGTCGAAAGCATGACCGTCGGCCAGGGCGCGGGCCATGCGAAGGGCACGCAGGGGATTGCCGTCGGCGGTGCCGATGACAAACTCGAGCCAGCGTTCATCGACGGCTGAAGGACCGGCCGTTGTCCCGGTCGTCCCGGTCGCCCCAGTCGCCAATGCGCGGCGCACGACCGTCGACAGTTCGGCGTCGGACAGAGGCCGCAGGCGAGCGATGGCGCCGGCGACAGCGAGTTGCTGCGTCTCCCCCACCGCAACCAGCCGGCCCTCCAATTCGGGCGTGATCGTCACCACGAGAGACAGCGGACCGGACTGCTTCCACAGGCGCCGCTGCAACTCGGCCAGACGATCGAAGGTGGCGGGACACAGGCGCTCGGCCGTGTCGAGCAGGACGACACGGCGCCGGCCGGTGTTGACGAACGGCAACGGCAGCAGGCCGTCATCGCGCGCCTGGGTGTCGGCGGCGGCACCCACCGGATCGGCGACGGCCGGACGTGGCTCGCGCCGCGCCGCCTCAAGGAGTTGATCGAAGGTGAGATCCGCGGTGCAGTCGATGATGTCCTCGGGGCCGAGGCAGTCGACGAGTGCCGCCGCGGCGAGGTCGTCTGCGACACGTCGCAGCACGGTGGTCCGCCCGCGACCACGCTCGCCTGACAAGACGACGAGCCGTTGACCCCGCCTGACCCAGGTGCCGACCGCCTCGCGGCACGCCTCGGCGACCGGGTCGACGGTGAGCAGATCGATGGTCACCGCTGCCCCCGGCATCAGCGGGACGGCCCTGTGATGGCGGTGCGGCGACGGCGATCCGTCGCTCCTCCGTTACGGCCGACTTGCATCCACGGGACCACGCTCACCTTACGATTCGGGGGGCGATCGCCATCTTCGCCCGCATGTCAGCAGGATCAATCACCGAAGCGATTACGGACACCGTTTAGCCCCATCACCTCCCGTCTGCATACCCCAAAAGTGTTCCATATGTGCCATGCCGATGCTGCAGGCCGGGCACATCAACGCCCGACAATCCGAAGCCGGCTGCCCGGGCGCGGGCGCTACAGGCCGGCGGCGGCGAGGACCCGTTGCGCACGGTCGTCTCCCGCCGCCGCCGCCTTACGCAGGCTTTCCACCAGCGACTCGAGACGTTCGGCCGAGGCGGCATCGCCGCGGGTCTGGCCGAGCGTGTACCATCGCAGGGCGGCGGTGGGATCGGGCGTGATGCCGATGACGCCGCTTTCCCGGAAATAGAGCGGATCGTGGGTCATGCCGGTACGTCCGGCGGCGACGGCGCTGCCGGCCTCCGCCGCCAAGCGGTAGAACAGGCGGGCCGACGCGATGTCCCCGGTGCCGAGCAGGCTGTTGCCGCGCTCGACCCACGCCTCGACGCGGGCATCGTCGGTTGGCGCCTGGGCCTGGGCTGTGACCGGCTCAATCGTCGCGGTCTGGGTCGTCGCGGTCTGGGTCGTCGCGGTCTCGGCCGCCGGGCGCTCAGGGGGGCCAGGGTCGGGCGCTGGGACTTGGGCAATCACCGGCTCGGCGGCCAGGGGCTCGGCGGCCAGGGGCTCGGCTGGGGCGGGCTCGGCCGTTGCTGTGTCAACGGGCTCTTCGGCTGCGGGCGCCGTGGGTGCATGGGTCCGGATCCACTGCTCCACGTCCACGCCGGGGTCGGACTGCGTATCCGCACGCTGGAACTCGATGGTCGTCGCTGCCGGCTCGGCCAAGGCCGCACCCGCCAGCGGCAAAGCCCCCGCCACGATGGCCCCCAGGGCCACAGCAACCCCACGGTTCGACCTGACCCGGTCGCGTTGCCGACCCATAGACTTTGACCAAACCCCACGCTTCACCATGATCCCCCTCGTCTGCCGAGCGGCTTTCGTTTTCCCAACGCCGCGAAGGCCGCGCGGACACTCTGGTAGCCTGCGGACGCAATCTACCAGAGAGTCCGCAGGCTACCAGAGTGTCCGCAGGTCTGCCCGTTTTGGGCCATGCATGCGACGTGTCTCGCGAAACATCGAACATTGCTTCATCAAGGCCGGCGACTGTAATACGATGACCGATCGATGAATTGTTCGTGAAGCCAAACATACTGCCCGACATGAGCAACGTGCACAAGGTCGTCCACAACGGAACGAGGTGTTCGCGCCGCGCTGGCTGGGCGCTGCTGGCGCTGCTGTGCGCGCTGACGCCACTGGCCAACGCAGGCGCCGCTGAGCCACCGCGCCGGAACACGGACGCGATCGGCGCGCCGCGGGACGACGCGTTGACGGCTGGCCTGGTCGCTTTCGAGGCCGGCGATCACGCTGCGGCCGCGGCGTTGCTGCGGTCGGTGGCGGAGCAGGGCAACGCCATCGCGCAGTTCAAGCTGGGGGTCCTGTTCGAACAGGGACTGGGGGTGGCCCCCGATGCCGGCATGGCAGCCAAATGGTATCGCGCCGCGGCGGACCAGGGGCTTCCCGGGGCGGCGTTCAATCTCGGCGTGCTGACCGAAAGCGGTCGGGGTGTGACGCGCGACGAGGCCGAGGCGGCACAATGGTATCGGCGCGCGGCGGACCAGGGTCACGCCGCGGCGCAACTCAATCTCGGGACGCTGCTCGCGGAGGGCCGGGGCGCGCCCCAAGATTTCGCCCAGGCGGCGCAATGGTATCGGCGCGCGGCGGACCAGGGGAGCGGCGCGGCACAATACAATCTGGCGCTGCTGCACCAGCACGGTCTCGGCATGCCCGAGGACCTGGACAAGGCCATTCGTTGGTATCGCCGTGCCGCCGGTCAAGGCCTTGCCGCGGCCCAGATGACGCTCGGCGATCTCTACGAGCAGGGACGGGGGGTCGAGCCCGACCATGCCCTGGCAGCGGCGTGGTATCGACGGGCGGCCGACCAGGGCATGGCATCGGCAGCGGCGCGGCTGGAAGCGCTGCAGGCGCGCCGTCTGGAAAGCCCCGTTGCCGTGGCTGAGCCGGCGGGACCGGCGACGGACGAAGGCGGGGGCATTTCGGCAGAGGCGTTGGAGGTGCGGTCGCTCCGCGCGCGGGCCGAGCAGGGCGAGGCGCGGACGCAGGTGGCGCTGGGCGCGCGCTATGAGCGCGGCGACGGGGTGACACAAAGCTATGCCGATGCGGCGGCCTGGTATCGGCGGGCCGCCGACCAGGGCGACGCGGAGGCGCAGTTCAACCTCGGCGTCTTGCATGCCGGGGGCCTCGGGGTGTCGCAGGATTACACCGAAGCGGCGGATTGGTATCGGCTGGCGGCCGAAGCCGGCGAGCCTTACGCCCAATTCAACCTGGGCGTTTTGTATGATACCGGGCAGGGGGTTGAACAGGACTATGGGGAGGCGGCCGAATGGTTTCGGCGCGCCGCCGCACAGGGAATCGCCGAGGCGCAGTTCAATCTGGGGGTGTTCCACGAGCGGGGGCAGGGCCTGCCAAGCGACGTGGCCGAAGCGTTCGCCTGGTATCGGCGGGCCGCCGATCAGGGCATGCCCGTGGCGGCGTTCAACGTTGGTGTCATGTACTACTCGGGCCGTGGCGTCGAGCAGGACCACGCGGCTGCTGCCACATGGCTCCGCCGCGCCGCCGACGCGGGGATCGCGCAGGCTGAACTCAGTCTCGGCATCATGTATGCGAAGGGCCACGGCGTGCCGCAGGACTTGGTGCAGGCCTACAGGTGGCTCGGGTTGGCGGCGGACCAGGGCGAAGAGGAGGCGACGCGCGTGCTCGGTCTCCTCGAGACGGTGATGACGCCGGCCCAGGTGTCCGAGGCGAAGACCTTGATTGCCACGGCGAAAGCCAGTGATGCGCGGGCACCGGGCCTGGATGTGCGCCCCGCCAGCCATCGGGATGCGGCGGACCGCTGATCCCGGCTCCATGGCGGCCGGCGGTGCGCTCCGGCAGACCCTGCGAACACGACAGCGTGAAGGCGGCGGTGAGGCCTTGACCCTCCAGTCACTGGAGACTCCATTGGTCTCTGGTGGGCTGGAAGGTTCGCCGCCCCCGGCGTGCCTGACGGGAACGCCGGCGCTGTGCCCGGTTGCCGGGTGATCGCATGGCGTGGAGCGGACGAGGGCAGCGGGGAGAGCGATGAACATCGGCCGGGCGTCGGACCTCACCGGTCTGCCGATCAAGACGATCCGCTATTATGAGGAGATCGGCCTCGTGGCGCCGGTACGCCGCGCCAACGGCTATCGCCACTTCGGCGATCGGGAACTGCGCAAGCTCAGTTTCCTGCAGCGGGCGCGTGGCCTTGGCTTCTCGATCGATGAGTGCCAGGCATTGCTCGCCCTTTACGATGACAAGCAGCGATCGAGCGCCGACGTGAAGCGGCTGGCCATGGCGCGCATCGCCGAGATCGACCGCAAGCTCGCGGAGTTGCAAAGCCTGCGCGACAGCCTCGGCCACTTGGTCGAGGCCTGTCACGGCGACCACCGCCCGGACTGCCCGATCCTCGACGGCTTGGCCGGCGAGACGCCCGCATGAGATTCGCCCTCGCCAGCGGGGCGCGTATCGGAGGCTTCGCGTTGGTGGCGGTGCTGATGCTGGTGGTCGGCTTGGTCGTGGGCATTGGGCTGGAGCGCTTCCACTTGGGGGCGGGCGATGGCGGCGCCGCAAGCGACGGCGAAGCTGAGGGGGATGGCCCGCAGATTCTCTACTGGGTCGCGCCGATGGATCCCAATTACCGGCGCGACGGCCCCGGAAAGTCGCCCATGGGCATGGACCTGATCCCGGTTTACGAGGGCGAGGCGGCGGCCGCCGGTGGGTCGGACGGTATCGTCTCCCTGTCGCCGGCGATGGTGCAGAACCTGGGCGTGCGCACTGCCCTGGCCGAGCGGACGACGCTGAACCCGACGATCGAGACCTTCGGCGTCGTCGCCTACGACGAAACGCGCACCAGCCACGTGCATGTCCGCGCCGAAGGCTGGATCGAACACTTGGCGGTCCGCTCCATCGGCGCGCCGGTCGAAGAGGGGCAGGTCGTGTTCGAGATCTTCTCGCCCGACCTGGCTTTCGCCGCGTGGGAATACGTGCGCGAGTTGCAACGTGGAAATACGCAGATGTTTGCCGGCGGGCGGCGCAAGCTGCTGTCGCTGGGCGTCGATCCGCGACAGATCGAGGAGATCCGCCAGTCCCGCCAGGTGCCCGACCGGATCAAGGTGTTCGCGCCACGCAGCGGCGCCGTCGTCGCCCTGAACGTCGCCGAGGGCATGTTCATCCGGCCGGAAATGACGACCATGTCGATCACCGATCCCGCCGTCGTCTGGTTGATCGCCGACGTTTTCGAGAGCCAAGCGGCGTTCGTGCGCGATGGCCTCACCGCCGAGGCGCGCATCGCCGGGATGCCGGGCCGTGTCTGGACCGGCGTCGTCGAGTTCGTCTATCCCGACCTGCGACCGGAAACCCGAACCGTGCAGCTCCGGCTGCGCTTCGACAATTCGGATTTGGCGCTGAAGCCGAACATGTATGCGTCGGTCCGGCTGATCACGCCCGGCAAGACGGACGTTCTGACGGTGCCGCAGGCGTCGGTCATCCGCACCGGCCATGCGGACCGCGTCGTCAAGGCGCTGGGCGATGGTCGCTTCGCGCCGGCGCCAGTCACGGTGGGTCAGACGGTCGGCGATCGGACGGAGATCCTCGCCGGTCTGATGGAAGGGGACCGCGTCGTCGTTTCCGCGCAATTCCTCATCGACAGCGAGAGCAGCCTCACTGCCGGCTTCCGGCAGATGCAGGACGCCGAGGCCGTGCCGGAGCCGGAGGACGTGCCGGAGCCGGAGGTGACGACGGCGACCGGACGG
>CAZVRW010000012.1:14296-69111 GCA_964630265.1 uncultured Rhodospirillaceae bacterium | reverse complement strand
ATCATGTCATGTGCGGTCCCCCTAACCACGCCCGTTTCCGCGTCGAGTTCCGAACGTTCGACCACGGCCGACAGCCTCTCCGGTGCCGGAAAGCCCAACGCTCGAATGCGTGTGCCGAGGGCATGGATGGCAGAGTTCAGATCATCGCCCTGATGGGCCATGAGATCGTGCAGTCCGATGAAAAGCGGTCCGACGACGTTCCAACTCGCGACCCGCGTCTTGAACTGGAGGACGTAGCAGTCGCCGAGAATGGCGGCGAGGCCGTCGATCAGGAGGGCCCGGTCGGGGACACCGATGCCGGTGTTGACAGAGGTCGGTGTCGCTCTCCCTTTCATGATGGATGGCGTGCTCATCGCTGTGCGCTCCCGTCATGGTGAGTAGGTTCTGCGCCGACCTGGCATCCCGCCGGGGCTGTCCGGCTGGAAACGACCTTGCGGCGCGAAACGCTGGCCATCGACGTCGGGGCGGCTTTCATCTCGCACCAAAGGGGTTCGGGATGAGCCGCGAGCACTGCGTCGAACGCCAAAGATGCCCCGAACGCCAGCAACGTCGCGGCGATGGACCCAGACACGAGATGGACAATGCCAACGCCGCTCTGCAGCAGGCGTCGCCCCGACTGACTTGTGCAAGCTAGCAAGCGGCGATCGACCTCTCATTAAAGCAGGCTAAAGACACGGGGATGAAGAGGTGACGATCAAAGCTCACCCTTTTGACAAAGTCGATGACCCATCGGGGCGGCGACGGCGCTGCCGCGTGGCGACGCGGTTCCCCTGTTGACCATCAGGTCGCAGCGTTCCGACCATCCATTCTGCCCGGCTTGTCCCAAGTTAAGGAGGATATCAACCCGTCGAGTACTCTGTTTGGGAATCTTGGGTTCGATGGGAGATCGCAATGAAGTTAAGCCCCGAACAGGTGGAACTCGTCTCCGCGGCCATGGGCGCCGAGCCTATCGCGGACTCGACGATCGCGCACGATCACCTGAAGGAACATTTTGGTGATCACACTTTTTATTTAGGACCGGCAGGTGCCTACGTATGGGAAGCGGCGGGCGAAGAGCCGGACGCAGCCTTCCGGCTCGAAGCCGTCCAGATCGCTTCGTGGGCAGACGAGGAGCGAACGCTGCTGCAGCGAGAGAACCCGACCCCGACCGGCGCGTTGGTAACGCTGAACTGAGCCGTCCTCGAAGTCGGTCGATCGCGGCATCGCCCCATCGTGTCCCTCGGGCGGCATCGCCCGATCGTGTCCCTCGTGGTGGCGTAGCCGCTGCGAGGCGTCACGCGCTCTGTTCGATGGGGCGCCCCACGCCCGACCGGCTGCCCGAACACGGGCATTCGGGGCGCCAGTTAGCACAAGTAAAGGCGAACCCGGCCCCCTCCGGCAAGAGTGGAGTCTGACCAGCGGTGGCGCAGTCCTGATTTCTGCCCTGATTTCGGCGCTCAGCGGAGGAGGCGACATGCCCCGGAAAGCAATCCACTCGAACCACTCGGTCGATTACCTGTCCATCCTAGACGAGGACGGCCAACTCGACGAAAAACTGGAGCCATCCATTCCCGAGGAAATTTTGCAGCGAATGCTGCGAAGCATGCTGCTCTGCCGTGCGTTCGATGCCCGGATGTTAAGTCTGCAGCGACAGGGGCGGCTGGGGACCTTTGGGCCTACGGAAGGCCAGGAAGCGTCGCAAATCGGGGCGATTGCCACCCTGCGGGACGAGGACTGGCTGGTGCCGTCCTATCGTGAGACCTGCATGGCGCTCTGGCGCGGTACGCCCATGGCGGGGATCCTGCTCTACAACGCCGGATACAACGAGGGCGGACGCATCCCCGAGGGGCAGAACGACCTGCCGATCTCGATTCCGGTCGGGACGCAGATGTTGCATGCGGTCGGGATCGGTTACGCCCTCAATCTGAAGGATGACGACGACCGGGCCGTCCTCACGTGCTTCGGCGATGGCGCCACGTCACAGGGCGATTTTCACGAGGCGCTGAACTTCGCGGCGGTCTTCCAAACTCCCGTCGTCTTCCTCTGCCAGAACAATCAGTGGGCGATCTCGCTGCCGCGCGAAAAACAGACGAAGTCCCGGACCATCGCCCAGAAGGCACTGGCGTATGGCATGCGCGGCATCCAGGTCGACGGCAACGACATCCTCGCGGTGTACGCCGCCGTCAGCGAAGCGATCGACAGGGCGCGGGCGGCGCGTGAACCGACGTTGGTCGAGTGCGTCACCTATCGGCTGTCGGTCCACACGACGGCCGACGATCCGACCAAGTATCGGTCCAAAGAAGAGGTGGAGGCGTGGAAAAAACGGGATCCGATCCCGCGCTTTTGTACCTACCTCACGGACAAGGGGGTGATTGCCGAAGACGATGTCGACCGCTGGGAGGGCGAAATCGAGGACGAGATCGATGCGGCATGGACACACGCGCAGCGGCAGATGGAACGGTTCAGCGATCCATTGCACACGTTCGAGCACGTCTACGCCTCAACGCCGAGGGATCTGGCCGAGCAGCGCGTCGATCTGGAGGCCGCGCTGCGCGCCAAACGGGGAGGCACGCAGCCATGAGCGAACTGACGATGGTTCAAGCGCTCAACCTCGCCATGCGTGAGGAAATGGAGCGTGACGAACGGGTCGTCCTGATCGGTGAGGACGTGGGCGTCGACGGCGGCATCTTTCGCGTCACCGAAGGACTGCTCGATCGTTTTGGCGAGACGCGGGTCATCGACAGCCCGCTCGCCGAGTCGGCGATCGTCGGCGTGTCGATCGGCATGGCGGTGTCGGGGCTCCGGCCGATCTGCGAACTGCAGTTCTCGGGCTTCGGCTACCTTGGCTTTCATCAGTTTGAATCACACGCGTCACGGATGCGATGGCGATCGCAGGGCCGGTTCACCGTTCCCATGGTGGCCCGCATGCCCTATGGCGGCGGTGTCCGCGCGCTGGAACATCACTCGGAGAGCCGCGAGGTCTTCTACGCCCACATGCCGGGCATCAAGATGGTCATCCCGTCGGGGCCGCGGAACGCCCGTGCGTTGCTGGTGGCGGCGATCCGCGATCCCGATCCGGTCGTCTTCTTCGAGCCGAAAGCGGTCTACCGCGCCTTCCGCGAAGAAGTTCCGGAGGATGACGCGGTCGAGCCCCTCGGCACCGCGAAGCGCGTCCGGACTGGCGATGACATCACCATCGTCGCCTACGGTGCGATGTTGCATCGCGCCTTGGAGGCGGCGGACCGGGTGAGAGACGAGGACGGGGTCGATGCCGATGTCATCGACCTGTTGGTCATCTCGCCCCTGGACGAGGCGCTGATCGTCGAGTCGGTCGAGAAGACCGGTCGGGTGGTCATCGTTCACGAGGCCCCGCGGAGTTTCGGTCCGGCGGCGGAGATCGTCAGCCGACTGGTCGAAAAGGCTTTCCTGTATCTGGAAGCCCCGATCCGCCGCGTCACGGGGTTCGACGTGCACTTTCCGTACCTCGCACGCGAGCAGGCGTACCTGCCGGACGCCGACCGGATCGCGACCGCGATCCGGGAAACCCTCGAATTCTAAGGAGTCTCCGGAATGGCAAAGGAATTCCGGTTGCAGGACCCGGGTGAAGGTATCCACGAGGCCGAAATCCGGGAGATCCATGTCGAGGTCGGCGATCAGGTCGCGGAAGGTGACATCCTTCTGTTGATCGAGACGGATAAGGCCGCGGTCGAGATCCCGTCGCCGTACAGCGGCACCATCGAGGCCATCCCGATCGAGGTCGGCGAGACGGTGCAAGTCGGCGACGTGTTGATGACGTTCGCCGACGGGGCGGGTGAAACGGGAGACGGTCCGGAAGAGTCCGAGCAAAAGTCCAATGAGACCGCGACGAAACCGGCGGACTCGAAACCACAGCCCGAGGCAACGCCAAAGGAAGGCGAGACGGCCGAGCAGAAGAGCGAAAAGCAGACCGAAAAGGAGGCCAAAGAGCAGCCACGCCGCAAGACGTCGGGCGACGACCGTCAAGGCCCCGTGCCAGCCTCGCCGGCCACGCGGCGGGTTGCCAGGGAACTCGACGTCGATCTCCGCGAGGTCGAGCCCAGTGGCGAAGGTGGTCGTGTTGTCGTCGAGGATGTTCGTGCTCTCGCCGAACGACGCGATAAAGAGAAGTCCGGCGCCGAACGGTCGGAGCGCGAGGAACCGCCGGGCGAAGCGCGACCGGAAGTTCCCGCCCTCCCCGATTTCGCGCAGTGGGGGCCGGTCGAGCATCAAAACATGCCGTCCATGCGCCGGACCATCGCGAGGCGGATGGCCCAGTCCTGGTCACAAATCCCGCATGTCACCCACCAGGAGCTGGTCGATATCACGGCGCTGGAAGAGTTTCGCCTGCGTCACGAGGAGACCGTTGCGGCCAAGGGCGGCAAGCTCACCATCACCGCTTTCGCGTTGAAGGCCGCCGCCGCGGCGTTGAGCGCATTCCCGCGCTTCAACGCCAGCCTCGATTCGGCGTCCGACGAGATCATCCTCAAGCGCTATTGCCACATCGGCGTCGCCCTGGATACCGATCGTGGCCTGCTCGTTCCGGTGATCCGGGACGTCGACCGGAAGAGTCTGGTCGATCTTGCCATCGAACTGACGGAGTTGGCCGATCGTCTGCGCGAAGACGAGGCGTCGCGCGAGGACCTAGCCGGCGGCACCTTCACCATCACCAACGTGGGCGGACTGGGCGGCACCGGCTTCACGCCGATCATCAACCACCCGGAAGTCGCCATTCTCGGGCTTGCCGCGGCGCGGCTGCACCCGGTCGTCGACGGCACGCTCGACGATCACCGGATCGTCGCGCGACGGATGCTACCGATCTGCGTCGCCTTCGACCATCGCGTCATCGATGGCGCCGAAGCGGCCCGGTTCACCGCCACGATCGCCCGGACCCTGACCGACCCCGAACAGTTCGCACTCGCGGTTTGAGGGGCACAGGCTGGGCGGCGCCAGGACGAGTTTTGAAAAGCCCGCCCGATCAATGCGCCACGACGGCCTGCTCCGAGAGAGAGCGGTGCGGTCGATCCGGAACACCGTGGCCGGCGTGGGGCACCTGTCGGCTCATGCCTTGCCGGGTTCGGGAACAAACTGCATGGGGCGGATCGGGCGGACCGTCGTTGCTTGTAGCCCCATGGGGCTTTCGCCATGGACCAGAACCAGCTCCACGGTCTGTCCCGCTTCGAGATCGTCGAAATCGGCGTCGACCACACTGTTGCGATGAAAATATATTTCGCGGTGGTCCACCGTCTCAATGAATCCATAGCCTTGGTCTGAAAACATTCGGAGAATGCGGCCCTGCAGTTGTCCCGATTGTTCCTTGACGTCCCCTTGCAGGACTCGGCTGTATTCTTCAAGTTTGCGTTCCGCCGCGCTGAACGCATCGTTGATCGCCACATAAGGATCGAAATGCGCCGCGACGTCGCCGGGCGCGCGACTGATCACCAGATCCTTCTGCGGCACGCCCATTTCGATCCGGATATGGTACAGGTTCCCTTTCTGGTGGCGATGGTGCGGCATTTCGACGGCGACCCGACAGCTGATCAGGCGCGGAAAGTGTTTTTCGAGCCTGGCGACCCGTTCGCGGATTCGCGCCTCGACGAATTCGGACGGCTCCATGTTGACGAACGCGAGTTCCAGCGGGACCTGCATGGTCGTTTCCTCATCTCAATGTCCAGATCGACATCCCCAAGGGGCGATCAGCATGCGCCTGCCGCATGATGCATCCATTTAACCGGGTTAAGGCTCGGCACACCATTCCCGCACGTTGGGGCGCGCGCCGACTGACCGCTGAGCCCCTCAGCCGGAGGACTCCTTCTCCTCGAGGCTGCGGATCTGCTCGGCGATGGCGCCGACCGGTTTAGCGAACCGCGCCAGCAGCAGATATAGGACCGGGACCACGAACAGCGTAAGCAGCGTCGCGAACACGATGCCACCGATCACCACTATGCCGATCACTTCGCGGGATTCGGCGCCAGGACCCGTTGCCAAAGCCAGCGGCACCGCGCCGAGCGCCGTCGCGACACTGGTCATCAGGATCGGCCGCATGCGTACGCTCGCCGCGTCGACCATGGCGTCACGCACGCTCATGCCTCGGTCGCGCAGCTGATTTGCGAATTCCACGACGAGGATGGCGTTCTTTGCCATCAGCCCGATGACCAGAATCAGGGCGATCTGGCTGAAGACGTTCAACGTCTGCCCGGCCATCGCCAGCGCGAGCAGGCCGCCGCTGACCGCCAGCGGGGCGGGCAGCATGATGATGACCGGGTGAATGAAGCTCTCGAACTGGCCTGCCAGCACGAGAAACACGATCAGAAACGCGAGGCCGAAGGCAACCCAGACACCCGCGGCCGACTGCTGGAACTCCTTCGAGAGGCCCAGATAGAAAATGCGATGCTCCGCCGGAAGGACCTCCTCCGCGGTCGCCTCGAGTTGGGCCAGAACGTCGCCCAGGGCCGCGCCCGGCGCCAGGGTGGATTGCAGGGTTACCGCTGGCAGCCGGTTGACGCGGCGCAACTCGTTGGCGACCCCCCGCTCCGCCACGGTCACGACGCCGCGCAGCGGCACCAAGTCGCCACTGTCCGCACGAACGAAGATGTTGCCGATTTCCTCGGGCGTGACGCGTTGTTGGGGCGTGGCGCGTGGGATGACGTCATAGGTCTCGGATCTCAACTCGAACTCCGTGACGTTGCCGCGGCCCAACAGGACACTCAGGGTTTCGTTGATATCGCGAACCGAAAGACCGAGATCCGCGGCCCGCTTGCGATCGATGGTCACGCGGAGTTGCGGTTTCGTCCTCCGGTAGTCGAGCCGCGGATTGATCAACTCGGGCATCTTCTCCGCCTCGGCGAGGACCCGGTTCGCCCACTGCTGCACGTCTTCGAAGCGCGTGCCGGCGATGACGAACTGAACGGGCTGTTGAAACTGGTCGAGGCCGAGGCTTGGCGGATTGACCGGAAAGGCGCGAATGCCGGGCAGGCCGATCAGCTGCGGCGTCAGCTGGTCGGCGAAGGACTCCTGTGAGATGTCTCGCTCGCCCCAGTCCTTGAGACGCACGATCATGAAGCCTTGATTGACCTGCCCCGGTCCCGCTTGGGAGATCCCGAGGATCGACAGGGTGCGAAGGATCGGGCCACCCTCCCGCCGCAACAGCGCCTCGATCTCCTTCACCCTGTCGAGAGTGTAGGCGTAGGTCGCGCCCTCGGGCGCTTCGACGGGAATGAATATGACCCCGCGGTCTTCGACCGGCGCAAGCTCCCGGGGCAATGACTCATAGAGCCAGTAGACACCCCCGGTCGCGACCGCTGCGGCGACGGCGACCACCGCCGGCACCTTCACCACGCGTTCGAGAGCCCAGCGATAGCCCCGCTCCAAGGCCGAGAGCGCCTTCTCGAAAAATTCGAAGAAGCGGCCGGACGAGCGTGCCTTCGGCTCGACCACCTTGGACGCGATCATGGCCCCCAGCGTCAGCGCAACCAGGCTGGAGAACGACACCGCCGCCGCCAGCGTCATCCCGAACTCACCGAACAGGCGGCCGACATCGCCCGGCATAAAGACCATCGGCACGAACACCGCGACCAGCACGAGCGTCGTCGCGACGACCGCGAAGCCGATCTGGTCGGCGCCGCGGGTCGCCGCGAGCAGGCGCGGCTCGTTCTTTTCGGCGCGCCGATAGACGTTCTCCAAGACGACGATGCCATCGTCGACGACCATGCCGATCCCGAGGATCAGCGCCAGCAATGTGAGCCTGTTGATCGTGAAATCGAGAAGATAGAGGACGATGAACGCTGCGATGAGCGACACGGGCACAGTGACCGCGGGGACCAGGGTGGATCGCGGCGACCGCAAGAACAGCAAGACCACGCCGATCACCAGGCACGCGGCGATGAGCAGCGTCTTCAACACCTCGCGGATCGCGCCCTCGATGAAGGTTGACGCATCGAAGGACACTTCGATCGATATGTCCCGGGGCAGGGTTTCGCGGATATCGTCCACCTCGGCCTTGACGGCGTTGGCGACGGCGAGTGTGTTGGACTTGGACTGGCGGACGATGCCCAGGCCGATCGCCGGTTCTCCATCCACCCGGACACCCTGCCGATAGCTTTCAGCGCCCAGTTCGACGGTCGCCACGTCCGCCATCGTGATCTGAACGCCGTCAGCATCGCGCAGCACGAGACCGCGGAACTCATCGGCGGTCTGCAGCCGGCCGCGCGTCCGCACGGTGAATTCCCGATCGGCAGACTCGATACGCCCGGCCGGCAGCTCCACGTTCTGCTCCCGCAGCCTGCGGACGATGTCGACGGCGGTGATGTTGCGCGCCGCCATTGCGTCGGGGTCGAGCCAGATCCGCATGGCATAGCGCCTGCCACCGCCGATGATCACCTGGGCCACGCCCGAGATCACCGCGAGGCGGTCGACGAGGAAGCGGTCCGCATATGCGGTCAACTCCAGTCGGCTCCGCGCACCGCTCGTTAACGTCAGCCAGATAATCGGATCCGCATCGCTCGACGTTTTCGAGACGATCGGTTCTTCGACGTCCGCCGGGAGATCGGCGCGGATCTGGCTCAGCTTGTCGCGCACATCAGCGGTCGCCGCATCCAGGTCTCGCCCCACATCGAATTCGATCTGGATCCGCGAGACCTCATCCCGGCTGATCGACTTGATGGTGTCGATCCCCTGGATGGTTCCGACCGACTCTTCGATGATGTCGGTGACGTCGCGATCCATGACGCCGGCCGACGCGCCCGGAAAGACGGTGAACACGGACACGATCGGCGGGTCGACATCCGGAAACTCGCGGACCGGCAACAGCAGCACCGATCCGACGCCGAACACCATCAACAGCAGGCTGATGACCGTGGCCAGCACCGGTCGTTCGATGGAGAGCCGCGAGAGGATCATGACGCGCCGTCTCGCGTGACCGCGGGCTGGGCGGAGGGGGCTGCCGGATCGGGTGACGCGGTGGTGGCATCACCGCCATGCGACGACACGCGGACCGCCTGGCCGTCTTCGACGCTGTCGACACCTCCCATCACCACCTGGTCGCCGACCATGAGGCCGTCCGTGATTTCGACCGTGCCGCGCCGACGAACCCCCGTGCTGACGGTGCGGCGTTCAACCACTCCCTCGCTGACGCGAAAAACGAAGGCTTGATCACCCCGCAGCAGCACGGCCGCCTCCGGGATCAGAACGACGTCGCGTCGAGTGTTCAGCACCAGTTCGACATGCATGAACATTCCGGCGCGGAGCAGGCCGTCGGGATTGGCAACGCGAGCAAGCAGCGCGATCGTCCGTGTTGCGGGGTTCACATCACTGTCGATCGCGACCACCCGACCTTCGAAGCGGTCACCGTCATCGGCCTCCAGGCTGGCGAAAACGGTGGCGCCGACCCGGACCTCGGGCAGCAGCCGCGCCGGCACCTCGAAGCGGAGTTCCATGGGATCGATCGTCGACAGGGTGGCAACGACCGTCCCCGGCTCGATCAGGGAACCCGGACTGACGTTGCGAAGGCCGATGCGCCCAGGAAATGGGGCGGTGATCGTATACTCTTCCAGCCTGGCCTCGAGTTCTTCGACCTCGGCGGCGGCCGTCCGGTATGCTCGCTGCCGACGGTCGACTTCCGCCGCGGTGATGTAGGCACCGGTCTCCAACGCTTGGCCGCGTTCATACTGGCGGAGCGCTTCATCGCGCACGGCCTTGGCGCGCGCCAGTGCGGCGCGGGACTTCTCGGCGTCGAGTTGGACGAGCGTCTGTCCCTCATCAACACGCCCGCCTTCGCTGAAAGCGATGGATTTGACCTGACCGCGAACCTTCGCGGTCAATTCCACCGTTTCCTTGGCCTCGAGTGTCCCGATGGCGACGACGGTTTCGCGAATGGTGCCGGTCTCGGAGGTCGCAACGGTCACCGCCTGCCGCCGATCCTCGCGGTCGCCTCGCATTTCGTCGGCGGGTGGGCTTTGCCAGAAGTGCCAAAGCGCAGCCCCGCCGGCGGCAGCGACGAACGCGATCAAGGCAACGCCGATCAACGAACGCCAGCTCCGCTTTTTTCGGCTCACACCCAAACCGCCCAGATCAAGAGACTCGCCGTGGCAACGACGAGCACGTCGAGAGGTAGGCCGAGGCGCCAGTAATCACCGAAGCGGTAGCCTCCGGGACCCATCACCAGGGTGTTGGACTGATGGCCGATCGGCGTGAGAAACGTGCAAGAGCAGCCGACCGCGACGGCCATCAGGAGAGCATCCGGCGACGCACCGAGGTCCCTGGCCAGGGTAATGGCAAACGGTGCCATGACGATGGCGGCAGCGGCGTTGTTGATCACGTCGGACAGCGCCATGCTGACCGCGATGACGAGCGCCAGGAGGACGAGCACCGGGAGCGAGACGACGGTAGCGAGAACGGACTGGGCGAGAAGCTCGGTGACGCCCGACGTTTGCAGGGCTTGTCCGACGGGAAGCAGGGCGCCGACGAGGACCACCACCGGCCAGTCAATACTGGTATAGATCTCGCGCACCGGCATATACTCCAAAACAATGAGGAGTACCGCGGTCGCGGCGAAGGCGATCTGGACTGGAAGGATGCCGAGCGCCGCCGCGGCGATTCCGATTCCGAAGATCCCGATCGGCACCAGGTTCGGCTCGTTCGGCAGGGCGATCGACTCGCGTTCGGCGAGTGGCAGACAGCCGAGACTGGCGAGCACCTCGGGCAGGGTTTCCTTGTGCCCGTGCAGCAGCAGGACATCGCCGATGCGCAGGCGCAAATCCCTCAGTCCGCGCCAGATCGGGCGCCCCTGGCGCGAAACGGCGAGCAGGTTCGCGCCATGCACGCGGCGGAACCGCGCCGGACTCGCCGGCCGGTCCTCGAGCGCGGAGCCCGGGCTGATCACGGCTTCGATGAGCAGAACGTCGTCCGACTGGAGCACACGGCGCGTGACCTTCTCGCCGCTGTGGATCTCCAGAACATTCTTCGAGGCAACGGCCTGGATGACGTGGGGATCGCCCTCGAGGATGAGCACGTCCCCCCCCAGCAGCGTTGCAGAGCCCGGCGGTGAGACCATGCTCCGCCCCCGCCGGATCAGGGCGACGACCCTCGCGTCGATCTTCGTCACTTTGGCGAATTCGTGGACCGGCCGGCCGGCGATCGGGGAGCCTTCGGGAATGCGCGCTTCGGAGACATAGTCCGAAATCTCGAACAGCCGCTCGCTTCCAAGGCTTTTCTGCCGGCGGCTGGGGATCAGCCGCCAGCCGACCAGCGAGATGAACAGGATGCCGACGATCGCGACGCCGAGCCCGACCGGCGTGAAGTCGAAGACCGAAAACGCCTCGCCCGACGCCGCCGCTCGTTGGTTGGCGATAATGATGTTCGGCGGAGTGCCCATCAGCGTCGTCAGACCGCCCAGCAGCGAGGCGAACGAAAGCGGCATTAAGACCTGTGACACCGGTCGGTTCGCGACCTCCGCACTGCGCACGGCGACCGGCATCAACAACGTCACAGCGGCGACGTTGTTCATGATCGCCGAGCCCACCGTGGCGACGCCACTCAAAAGCATCACCTGCCCCGAGGCGTGCCTGGTGGCACGGGAGATCCGACGCGCGACTGCCTCGACCACCCCCGATCGGTAGACGGCGCGACCGATGACCAGAACCGAGGCCACCGTTATCACGGCCGGATGCCCGAACCCCGCGAACGCGTCGGCGACCGGGACGATGCCGGCAAGGGTGAGGATCATCAGCGCCGTCATGGCGACGACGTCAAAGCGCCAACGACCCCAAACGAACAACCCCAGCGTCGCCAACAGGATAAAGACAATGGCGATCTGCTCGACGTTCATAGCAAGAGCCAATCCCGATTGTGCCCATGGGCTCACTGGCGGCGGCTGTCCAGCCGGCCATCCTTCCGAACGCCGGCCTCCATTCTCTGGCCTCAGGCCCTAATCGAGATAGGAGGGCAGTATCTTTTCCAGTGGGGTCGGTTCGATCCCGAGGTCGGCCAAGCCTGGATGTTGGCCATCCGCGACGTTATCACTTTTCAGAAGCTCGACCTGGTCGCGTGTGAGCGGCGGCTTGGGCAAGAATTCGAGCATTCTGCCCTCAATTTCGGCGATAGAGTAGGGAAGCGGCATGAGGATACGACGCTTGCTCATGGTCTCCAGCAACACCTCCAGCAACTGCTTGAAGGTGTAGGTGCGCGGACCGGTCAACTCAAATGTCTGCCCCCGATACTTGGGATCGGTCAGCGCCGCCAGGAAGGCCCGCGCCACATCGCCGACATAGACGGGCTGAAAGCGCGTGGAGCCCCCGCCGATCAGCGGCAGCGCCGGCGAGAGTCGCGCCATTTTCGCGAACTTGTTGAAGAAGTCGTCCTCCGGGCCGAAGACGACGCTCGGTCGCATGATGGTCGCCGCGGGGAAAGCCTCGCGGACGACCTTTTCGCCGGCCGCCTTGCTGCGTGCATACTTGGACGACGAGGTCGCGCTCGCCCCCAGGGCCGACATGTGAACCAGATCGGTGACGGTGTTTGCCGCCGCCGCCCGCGCGACGTTCCCGGCACCCTGTTCATGGACGCGGGGAAACGTCTGGGATCCTTTTTCATAGAGGATCCCCACGAGATTGATGATCGCGTCCGACCCCGCGACCGCACCAACGACGGCGTCGAAATCCGTGACGTCGCCCGCAATGACGTCGAGGCTGCCACTCAAGTTCTCGTCACTTCGCGCGGCTGGCTGCCCGACCGCATCGGGATGGCGGACCGCAACGGCAACGTTGATGCCGTCGCGGCGCAGCGCCGCGACCAACTGGCGACCGATGAAGCCTGACCCGCCGAACACCGTCACCCGGCGTTGGGCCGGTGGCTGCGGCTGCGGCTCGGACGTCCGTTGTTCCTGCTCCGTCGCCGCGCTTTCCACTGGCTTGTTCAAGGCACGCTCCTTTGCATCGTGTCATGGGCGCCATCCGCAGAGGGCGCGGCCTCTCCCGCAGTCCCTCCGAGACCGGTGGAGTCGCTTGGTCGTCCGCAGACCGAGCAGGGATCATCCCTCCACCAGCGCCGCGGACAGCCGGATTTCCGGCCCGGCAAGGGCCTTCGAAACCGGGCAACCGTGTTTGGCGGTCTCGGCCTGCTGCCGGAACGTGGTCTCATCGATGCCCGGAACGATGCCCACGGTGTCGAGTTCGATCCACGGGATCGCGAACGCGCCGTCGATCTTTTCGAGACGGACCCGCGCTGTCGTGACGATGCGCTGAGGCTCGTGCCCAGCGCTGGTCAGTCCATGGGCGAGGGCCATGGAGAAACAGCCCGCGTGTGCCGCCGCGATCAATTCTTCGGGGTTGGTACCGGCACCTTCCTCGAACCGTGACGTGAAGGAGTAGGTGCCATCGAAGGCGCCGCTGGCTACGGTCATGCGACCCTCACCGGCCTGCAAACTTCCTGACCATTCGGCTTTTGCATCTCTGGTTTTCACGTCAGATCTCCGTACCTCTGGTTGTCAGATACCACTCGCGTCGGGGCGGCGCCGGCACCAGCGAGACTGTCCGAGTACCGCTGGCGGCATCTGAGAATGCCGCGGGGGGACATGCCGTGCGCCGGCATCGGCGGGTGCGCCCCGAAACCGCTCGCGCGGTCGACTGGCCACCGCCCCCAAGTACTGACGAGATCTAATCGCACGCGGCCGCGCGGGACATTCACATGAGATAATCGATACACCAGATGGCGGATTGGGCCGCCGCCGCGCGACGATGGCCTGACCGAGTTCATCGTGAACGAAAGTGCGCCGTGCCATGCCGTCGCCAAGCGGACCGAAGCGGCAAGGGGCGGCGCGCTACCGAGGGCGATCGACGCAGCGCACGCCCGAAATGACGCGGCCGATCAGCCGGGCCGCCTCGGCGTAGTGCTCGCTGGCCCCACTGACCTGCGCCGCGTTGCGTTGCGCCGCCGCTGCATCCTGCAACAGGCTCTCGACTTCCTTCTGATCGAGGGTGCCGCGCTCGGCCAGCGCCAACGCCAACGACTCAGCGATCGCGAACGCCGCTATCGCGGTCGCATGAATATCAGGCGCGGACCGGTCGCGGTCATCCTGGCCCTGGCGGGGCGGAGTCATATCTTAACGCCTCCGTCCATCACGGATTCATCATGTCGTGCGCCGGCAAAGCGACCATGAACGGCGACGCACCTCTCATCGCGGTTGCGAGCTCGAGTGGCGATCTTTTTCACGTGACGAGGTCACCAGCCAAACCAGCCACGCGATACCGATGCCGAGAAGGATGATCATCAACGGCGGCACGAAGACTCCGACCAAGCGAACGTCCTCATGGAAATAGGTGGCCAATGGCGCCGCCACCGCGAGGTAGATCGCCGCGATGACCGTCAGCCCCACCCAGACATAGAAGGTTACGCGTCGCCACCGACCAAGAGCACGCCGTCTTGAATGCTCAAGCATGATACCTCCTGACGCTCAAACGACCCGACACGCATACGGATTCGACAATTTGTCCATTTCGCGGATGCCATAGATGTTGGCCGGGCTCACACATTTCGCCTATGCCGAGAAAGTCTCGCTGGTGCTAAGTAATCTCGTTTGACGTTAGGGTCAAATTCCGTTGCTTTAGACTTGCCTTTCCGTTCCGCATTCTCAAGACGCGCCCGTTGCTCATCGCTTTCCACTGCCTCGGCAGCCTCCGTGGCGGCCTCTTCAACTCGGCCCGCCTCGACGAACTTTCGTTGCTCTTCATCGTATTCGCGTGCAGCCTCTCGGTTACCTTCGCCCTGATTGTCGGGGGCGTGTGGTGTCGTCTTGCGGTCCGTCATGTTCTGAATCCCTCCGAAAACCTGCGTTCTCAACAGGATCAGGATCGGATATCGCCAGAGAGTTCTCATTAACGCAGGTGAATCCGATGCCGGATCCGCTCGTCGCCGCAAATGTCGATGCTCCATTCGCTGGGACGATCATTATCCGTTTTCAACGGATACCCTTATCCGGCTTGCCGTCCCGACTTCCGGTTGCCGCTTAAACGCGAATCCTTCGGTTCTGCTCGGTCAGACGTCTCCCCTGCACGGCCCCATTCAGCCGTGGGCGGCGGGTGCGTTGGCGGCGGGTGCATTCGCCGGTGCGTTCAATGTCTCCACCCGCCGCAACGAGGCGCCTCCGTCATGGATCACTGAGGCACAATGACGCCGCACGCGATGCGGGGTCCCGCATCTCCGGCGGGATCGGTCGTGTAGTCGTCGCCTCCGGCGTGAATGACGATGGACGCGCCGTCTTCATCGAAGAGCCTGTCGTCGAGGCTGAGGTTCACGGCAAACATTTCGTCCCGCAATTCGCCGGATGGGGGAACGTGAATGTTCGGGAGGTCGCCGGCGTGCATGCCCTCTGGATTGCGGATTCCGTGCTCCAGACCCGTGGGGTTGAAGTGTCCGCCAGCACTCGTGAAGTCCGGCGGGTCGCAGGCGCCGGTCTCATGGACATGAAACGCGTGCTCCCCTTCCGGCATGTTGGTCAGCATCGCGTCGACGATGACGCCGTTGCCGCGGACCGGTTCGTCCAACACGACGAGGCCGACGCTCTTGCCCTCGGCGTTGCTCAGCTTGGCCATGGCCTTGGAGACCGGATCCTGTGCCGCGGCGGGCATCGCGAAACTCAGGGAAGCCGCCAGCGCGAGCCCTCCCAAGCGCCCCGCTGTTACAAGTCTCTGCATGATTTCTCTCCATCCGGTTGTTGCACTGCGCCGAGGCAACGCGTCTGAACCGTCACCATCAGCCGCCGACGATCTCGCCCCCGTTCGGGTGGAGGACTTGGCCGGTCATGAACGACGAGTCGTCACACGCCAGGAACAGATGGCACGGTGCCACCTCGTTGGGTTCTCCGGGGCGTCCCATCGGTGCCTGGCTCCCGAACGACGCCACCTCCTCCTCGTCGTAGCTGGACGGTGTCAGCGGCGTCCAGATCGGGCCGGGTGCGACGCCATTGACGCGGATTCCCCCATCGATGACAGCCTTCGACAATGACCGGGTGAAGCTGACGACGGCGCCTCGCGTGCCACTGTAATCGAGCAGATTGGGACTGCCGCGATAGGCGGTCACCGACGTGGTGTTGATGACACTGCTGCCGCATCGGAGGTGCGGGAGGGCCGCCTTCGTCATGTAGTAGTAGCCGAAGACATTTGTCCGGTACGTCTTCTCGAGCTGCTCGGCACCAATATCCTGGAGATCCTGCTGCGGATGTTGCTCCGCGGCATTGTTCACGACGACATCCAAACGACCGAAGCGCTTGATCGTCATGTCGACCGCGTGCCGGCAGAACGCCTCACTGCCGATGTCGCCCTCAACGCAAAAGGCTTCCGATCCCTCCGCCTCGACGAGATCCTGCGTCCTCTTCGCATCCTCGACCTCTTCGAGGTAGACGATGGCGATCTTCGCCCCCTCGCGGGCGAACAGGATCGCCACCGCACGGCCGATCCCGCTGTCACCACCGGTGATCAGCGCGACCTTTCCGGTAAGCCGGCCCGAGCCGGGAAAGCGCGGCATGCAGCGGGGCCGCGGCTCCATCAGCGTTTCGCGGCCCGGTTGATGCTCCTGGGATTGTGGCGGTTTCATTTGATCGTCGCTCGTCCGCATTTTCGAGACCTCACTCCGCCGAGTGCCCGCAGCGGCGGAACGCCCGCCGAGCCGGGGCACCGACCAGGACGAATCCGCAGCCCAAGGCATACGCGCAACCGTTGCCGGCCCTCGGCTTTCGGCCCTCTTTGGGTGGTTCGTTGCCGACGGAGGGCGGGCCCCCCTCAGCAGGATCGAACCGCTCGATATCGGTTGTCACGCCTCGCCCGCCTGCCCGACGGCCGGCGTTCCTGGGGGCAAGTGATGCTTCGGTTGATCAATGTGCCGGGCGGGAGACGGCTTCGAGGGTCTCGGCGGCGACCCCCGTCGAGCCTTTCGTCGAGAGGTCACCCAGGGAAACGATGCCGACCAGTCGCTTGTCCCGGTTGACGACGGCGAGGCGTCGCACCTGTTGCTCACCCATGAGGTCGGCCGCCTCTTCGACCGACTGATCATCGAAGCAGTAAAGAATGCCCTTCGACATAATGTCGCGGGCCGTTGTTGCGTTCGCGTCGCGCCCCGCGGCGAGGCCGCGGACAACGATGTCCCGGTCGGTCAGCATTCCGACGAGGCGGTCGTTCTCGCCGATCGGCAATGCTCCGACATCATCATCGCGCATGATCCGCGCGGCCTCGGCCAGTTGCACCAATGGATCAATCAGGTCGACATTCGTCGACATGACGTCGTGAACTTTCATGGTTTCCTCCATTCTTTGCGCTCAAACGGTATGAGTCTGGCGACAGGCCGGTCCAACCTGTCGGCGCCAATTCTACGTCCGGCGATCGGCGGTCGCCTTAACCCAGGATGGCGCGGCGACCCCGGCGGCTCCGACGATCGCCGCCACGTCTGAGAGCGTCCGCGGACCTTTCCGGCCGTCGCCATGCCGTTCTCGGCGGTCCTGTGCACGCACGGTTTCATCGGTGCTTCGGCGGATGATTACGCTGCATGCGATGGCGGGTGCGTTGGAGGAGTTTGGCGTTGATCGCAACGAGAACTGTGCTCGCCGACATCAGGGCCGCCCCGATCGCCGGCGACATGACGATCCCCCACGGCGCCGCCACGCCGGCGGCCAGCGGGACCGCCACCGCGTTGTAGCCGGTCGCCAGGGCGAAGTTCTGCAGCATCTTGCGGTGGGTGGCACGGGACAGGATGAGCAGGGCCACAACATCGCGCGGATCGCTGCGGACGAGAACGATGTCGGCCGACTGCACGGCCACATCCGTTCCGGCGCCGATCGCGATGCCGAGATCGGCCTCGACGAGAGCCGGGGCATCGTTGATCCCGTCACCCACCATCGCCACGGTTCCGCCCTCGCGTTTCACCTGCTTGACCTTATCCGCCTTCTCGTCCGGCAAAACCTCCGGGAAATATTCGTCGAGCTCCAGCTCCCGCGCCACGTGCTCGCCAACGGCCCGCGCATCGCCGGTCAACATGATGCAGCGGATCCCCATGGCCTTGAGGCGCGCGATCGCCTCGTAAGACTCGTCGCGAATGATGTCGGAGAGTGCGATCGCGCCGACAACGGCATCGTCGGCCATGACATACACCACGGTCTTGCCCGCCTCGGCGAGTTGCCGGACGGTGTCGTCGTCCGGTGCCAAGGCATGCTCCTCAACGTAGCCGGGGCTGACCACGCGCACGTCGCGGCCGTCCACAGCGGCGCGGGCACCCTGGCCTTTCAGTGCCTCGAAGTCGGTGGTCAGTGCCTCGAAGTCGGTGGGCGAGGCGACCTCCAACCCCTCTTCCTCGGCCTTGGCGATGATCCCCTGCGCGATCGGATGCTCGGAATGGCTCTCGATCGCCGCCGCCAGTCGCAGGACCTCGGTCGTGTCCATCTGGTCGAGGGCGATGACGTCAGTGACGCCGAACCGCCCTTCGGTCAACGTTCCCGTCTTGTCGAAAATGATGGTGGTCAGGGTCCGCGCCCGCTCGAACCGTGTCCGATCACGGATCAGGAGACCGTTTTGCGCGCCGAGGCCGGTGCTGACCGCCACCACCAGAGGCACCGCGAGGCCGAGGGCGTGGGGACAGGTGATCACCATGACCGTGACCATCCGCGCCAGCGCGAACTGAAAATCCTGCCCGGCGACGAGCCAAGCCGCGAGAGTGATGCCGCCGACGGTCACGGCGATGTAGAACAGCCAGCCCGCGGCCCGTGCCGCCATGTCCTGGCTGCGCGACCGCGATTCCTGGGCACGGCGCACCATCTCGACGACCTGAGACAGATACGTGTCCTCACCCGTCTTCTCGATCTTCACGGTGATGGCGCCGTCGCCGTTGACCGAGCCGCCGACGACGCTGTCCCCTTTGTCCTTTTCGACGGGCGTCGACTCGCCCGTGATCATGGATTCATCAACGCTGGTCCGACCGTCGACGATCACGCCGTCGACCGCGACCTGTTCTCCCGGGCGAACCAGCACATGGTCCCCGGTGCGAAGCTCGGAGACGTCAACCGTCTCGGTCTCGCCGTCCTCGGTGACGCGGGAGGCCGTGTCGGGGACCAACTGGACCAGCGCCTCCAGCGCGCCCGAAGCCCCCATGACGGAGCGCATCTCGATCCAATGGCCGAGCAGCATGACGTCGATGAGTGTGGCGAGTTCCCAGAAAAAGACCCCGCCTTCGACGCCGGAAACGACGGCGGTCGAATACACGTAGGCGACACTGATGGCGAAGCCGATCAGGGTCATCATTCCAGGCTGACGCTCGCCGATCTCGTGGACGGCGCCTTTGAGGAAGGGCCAACCGCCATAGGCGAACAGGACCGACGACAACGCCCACAAAGCGTAGGCCGATCCCGGAAACGCGAGGGTTTCGCCAAGGCCCAGAAAGCCCTGGATCATCGGCGACAGCGCCAGAATGGGAACGGTCAGCGCCAGCGAGATCCAGAAACGCCGGCGAAAGTCGGCGACCATCGCCGCATGACCGTGCCCATGGTTCCCATGCCCGTGATCCCCGGGCCCATGATTCCCGTGCCCGTTATCCCCGGGCCCGTGATGTCGGTCTTGCCGATGCGTGGCGTCGTTGGCTTGGCCCGCTTCAGATCTGTTTCGCCCTTTGCTATCGGGATCGTTCATCGATGGTGCGTCCCCTGGCGCCTTGGCGGATCCTCCAACTCAGCCGGTCTCGACCGGACAGCCGATCGCCTGACAGGCCGCCATCGAGCCGAGACAGACCTCGACCGCCTCGAAGCCGTGTCGTTTCAGGATGGAGGCGGCGATGACGGCGCGCTGACCGCTGCCGCAGAAGGTGGTTATGGGGCGATCCCGCGGGATCTCGTCCAGGCGCTCGGGCAATTCACCCACATAGATGCACGTGCTTCCGGGAAGACGCGCGGCCTGCACCTCGTCGCGCCCCCGGACGTCGAGCAGCACGAAGCTCTCCGACGACTCGATCCGCGCCTTCAGCTCTTTTGCATGCAGCACCGGAAGCGTGCCGTAGGTCCGGCCGCTCGTTTCCCAGCTATGCAGCCCGCCTTCCAGGAAGCCGACGACGGTATCATAGCCGAGGCGGGCAAGGTGCGTGCTGGCGGCTTGGCTGTCTTCGAAGCGCGCGGCGATCAGGCCAACCGCATCGCCGTGCGCCAGGTACCAGCCGGCGAAACTCGGCAGCATCTCGCAGGGGATGGCGAGGGCTCCCGGGAGGTGCGCGCCGGCGAACGCCTCCGGGCTGCGGATGTCGAGCGCGATCAGCCCATCCGCCATCCGTGCCGCGAACTCATCGATGTCCAGCGGCCGCGGTTGCGGCGGGCAGCCGAGCAGCGGCGGCCCGTCCAGGTTGAACGCCTCCATCATCTTGAAATAGGGCGGCAGGTAATGGTGTTCGGCCATTTTGCGGCGGATGAACGCCGCGCGGTCGGCGACCTGGAGGGCCGGATTGAACCGTCGCTCGTAGCCCAGGGTCGAGAATTCCCGGGATGCCATGCCTGATCCGCAGACCGAACCGGCGCCGTGCGCCGGATGCAGGATCACGTGGTCGCCAAGCGGCAGCAGTTTCTCGAAGATGCTGTCGTACAACAGTCCGGCGACCTCCCGCGCCCGGTCCGGAAAGAAGTCCGTTCGCCCGACGTCACCGATGAACAAGGCGTCGCCGGTGAAGACGGCGACCGGAGCATCGCCAAAGCTCGTGTCCGCGAGGGTCAGGGAGATGCTTTCGAACGTGTGCCCTGGCGTTTCGAGCACCGAGAGACGAACGTCACCGAGCTCGAAGACATCGCCCTCGGCCACGCCTTCGCCATAACCGAAAGCGAGTTCGCCGCCGTGGAAGATTGTGGCGCCGGTTCGGCTCGCCAACTCGCAGGAGCCGATCACGTAGTCCTCGTTTCGGTGCGTTTCGAAAATGTGCGTGATGCGGGCGCCGTTGCGATGAGCGATGTCGACATAAACATCGCAGTCGCGCCTGGGGTCGATCACGGCGGCGCGGCCGCCATCGCCGACCAAGTACGAGAGGTGTCCGAGCCCTTCGGATCGGATGATTTCGAGAAACATTGGCTGACCTCCGGGTCTGGCGCTGGCAAGATCAATGATAGATTTCGATGCGCGATTCTGGCGTCGAGCATCCAGTGTGCTCAGGGTCGAAATTGGCGGATTGCGGCGGCGCCTTCATTACTGATTCTGCATGACAGCGCCGCGTAACGCAACTATTGCGGCGGCAGAGGTAAAGTATACTGCCTGACACAACAAAGCGTGCTTACACGTTGACTGGAGGCAAGTTAAATTATGCGCCGACGACCCACATTGACATATGTTAATTCTCGGACGCCTCGCCGGCCAAGGGCAAGGCGCAGACCGGCAGCCAACTGTCCGGCACCAGGCTTTCCTGCACCGTAGCGACCAGGGCCGCATCTCCTGTCGGACGGTCAGGGACGGGCGCATGGCGACGACGATGCTTCACCATCGGCGCGCACCTTTGCCTGAGTTAACGCCCCGAGACGCCACCCGGGACATACTGGATCGCTGATTGCCAGAGGCGTTCAAACGCCGGCAAAAGGCGTCGACTTCGATTGCCGGCCGCCTCATGAGCCTCGTTCACAAGCGAAATCGCGAGGGTGCCATGCCGGATACGACGGTCAAGAAAGTGAACTCGAGGACATCGCCGAAGGGCGAGCTCGGACAGACGTATCTCGTCTCGGGGAAACGTGTTTCCATGCGCCTCTGGGGAGAAGAGACGCCAGGCAAGGACAAGAGCGACAGCCGGCGGGATTATGAGACGGTCGGCTATGTGATCGGCGGCCGGGCCAACCTGCATCTCGAAGGCCAACTCATCCATCTCGAACCCGGAGATTCCTGGCTCGTTCCCGCGGATGCCGAGCATCGCTACGAGGTTCTCGAGCCGTTCACTGCGATCGAGGCAACATCGCCTCCGGCCCAGGCGCATGGTCGCGATCTCCCGTGACTCGTGACTCTGGGTGGCCCATCAGGTTACAAACCGTCCAACGGCGTCGGGACGGGGATCATCGACAGCATGGGAATAGACAGTCCAAACGACTACAACGCGGCGCTCGAGCGCATCAATCAACTGCGCGATCGCGGCGAAACCGCCGAAAAAAATGCCGAACTGGCCGAACTGGAAGCCGCGGTTGCCGCCTACGAAGCGGCTCCCGGCCAGCCGGACGAGAGCAAGGGCCGGCCGACGCCGGACCCTTATGGAAAGCTCGACGGGACGGTGATCCAGCGTCCCGACACGCCGCGGAAGGACAAGAAATAGCCCGCGCCCTTGCCGGCCGGCCGCTGGGACACGTTCGCGCGACAAGACAGGGCGATGGCGTCGCATGAACGAAGAGCGGTGAGGACGGTGGCACAGTCGCGGCGCGGCCGCTCGTCGCCGAACCGAGCCGTCGGCCCCGCAACAGGAGTTTCATGATGCCAGGCGAAGCAGACGGCGTCCGAACCGAACGCGACAGCTTGGGCGACGTGAACGTTCCGCGTCACCGCTACTGGGGCGCGCAAACGCAACGCGCGTTGACGCACTTTCAGATCGGTGACGAACTGATCCCCCGCGAGGTCGTCCGGGCGCTCGCCCTGATCAAAGAGGCGGCGGCGCACGTCAACCGTGACCTGGGCGGTCTTGCGGCAGAGACCGCCGCATTGATCATCGCGGCCGCCAACGAGGTGATCGACGGCAAGCTAGACGCGCATTTCCCCCTCCACGTCTGGATGTCGGGCAGCGGCACGCAGTCGAACATGAACGTCAACGAAGTGATCGCCAATCGCGCGATCGAGATGGCCGGCGGCGTGATCGGCAGCCGCGATCCCGTCCATCCAAACGACCACGTCAACATGTCGCAATCGACGAACGACGTGTTTCCGACGGCGATGAACATAGCCACATCCGTGATCGTCCGGGATCGCCTGATTCCGGCCGTCGAGACCCTCCGCGACGGATTTGCCCGGCACGCGGACGCCTGGCAGGACATCGTCAAGATCGGCCGGACCCACCTTCAGGATGCGGTGCCATTGACACTCGGTCAGGAAATCTCCGGCTACGTCGGGATGCTCGATGACGGTCTGCGACGGCTGCACGGTTGCCTGCCGGACCTCTACCCGCTGGCGGTCGGCGGGACGGCAGTGGGAACCGGGCTGAATGCGTCCCCGGACTTCGGCGATCGCGTGGCGGCGCGGATCGCCGAGGCAACGGGTCTGCCGTTCGTCGCGGCGGCCAACAAGTTTGCCGTGCAGGGGGCGCACGACGGATTGGTGATGGCCAGCGGTGTCCTAAGGACTCTGGCCTGTTCACTTTACAAGATCGCGAACGATATCCGCCTGCTGGGCTCCGGACCCCGGTGCGGCCTGCACGAACTGGAGTTCCCCGCCAATGAACCCGGCTCCTCGATCATGCCGGGAAAGGTCAACCCCACCCAATGCGAGGCGCTCGTCATGGTGGCGGTCCAGGTGATGGGGAACGACGCGGCCGTCGGCTTCGCCGGCGCGGGCGGCGAACTGGAGATGAACGTCTTCAAGCCGGTCATCGCCTACAACGTGATCCAGTCGGCCACTCTGCTCACCGATGGGTGTGCGAGTTTCACCGACCACCTCGTCGCGGGCCTCCGACCCGATCAGGCGCAGATCGACGCCTTCGTCACGCGTTCATTGATGTTGGTCACCGCCCTGACACCGCGGATCGGCTACGACAAGGCATCCGAGGTCGCTCACTTGGCGCACCACGCGGGCATCACCCTGAAGGAAGCGTGCCTGAGACTCGGCTACCTGTCGGCCGACGAGTTCGATCGCGTGGTCGATCCCCGCAGCATGGTTCCCGCTCTGCCGCGCGGCGCGCCAGCGTCGGACCCGAACCGCTAGAGCACGATCGTGTCGCACGTGGATCGAGCTCTAAACCTTGGGATGAGAGCACGATCCGCCTCGGTCCGGGGTGACCCTGACGTGAGACGATCGAGGTCGAGCCACGATGTGCGGCTCGACCCGTCGTCTTCGAAGTAGGCGCGGAGTTCAGTGCGAGATCATCCAGGGGCGGGCGGAGGGAAACGATTTCGATCCGTCGGGTCGCTCGAGGGTGCGCCGGCCCTTGCTGGCGCCAACGGAACAGCAGGCGCAGCCCGGCCCATGGCTGGAAAGTTTCTTGGGGCTATCGGCGGCCCGCTCATTCACCGCGTGCGCCTTCATGCTCGGGCTGTCGCCGCGCGCCAATCGGGGAGCGGTGAGCAGCACGCGCCGCGCCGCTTGCCCGCAACTCGGACAGGAACACGGGTCGGCGAAGGTTGCCATGGGGCGAAGCGCCTCGAAGAAGCCGTGCGTTTCGCACTCGAATTCGTAGACCGGCATGGCTCAGAGATCCGGCGCCATCGGCACGTCGATCGAACCGTCAAGATAGGTCTTCGGCCCCTCGGCGTTCGGCATCATGTCCCACTGGAAGATGTCGGTCGGCAGCCATAGCGTGGCGCAGGCGTTGGGGATGTCGACCACGCCCGAAATGTGGCCCTGCACCGGCGCGGTCCCCAGAATCGCATAGGCCTGCGCCCCCGAATAACCGAACTTCTTAAGGTATTCGATGGCGTTGAGGCACGCCTGCCGATAGGCGATATGCACGTCGAGGTAATACTGTTTGCCGGCCTCGTCCACCGAGATGCCCTCGAAGATCAAATAGTCATCGTACTTCGGGGTGATCGGCGACGGCTTGAAGATCGGGTTCTTGATCCCGTATTTCGCCATGCCGCCCTTGATCAGATCCACTTTGAGGTGGGTCCAGCCAGCCATCTCGATCGCGCCGCAGAAGGTGATCTCGCCGTCGCCCTGGCTGAAATGCAGATCGCCCATGCTCAGACCGGCGCCGTCCACGTAGACGGGGAAGTAGATTTTCGAGCCGCGGCTGAGATCCTTGATGTCGCAGTTGCCACCATGCTCGCGCGGCGGCACGGTGCGCGCCGCCTCGGCCGCGGCCTTGTCGCGTTCGGCACCGCTCATCTTGCCCATGTGGGCGGTCTTGCCGCCATCGGGCATCGCGGCGAGCGGCGGCACCCGATCGGGATCGGTGTCGAAGAGCGCCTTTTCCCGGGCGTTCCACATTTCCAGCATCTTGCGGTCAGGCAGCGTCCCGATGAGGCCGGGGTGGATGAGGCCGGCATAGCGAACGCCGGGCACATGGCGGCTCGTGGTGAACAATCCTTCGAACTCCCAGATCGACTTCTGGGCCGTGGGGAAGTGCTCGGTCAGGAATCCACCGCCGTTGCGCTTGGAGAAAAAGCCGTTGAAGCCCCACTGGCTGTCGGGCGACGCGCCGATGTCGAGAATGTCCACCACCAGCAGGTCACCCGGTTCCGCGCCCTTCACGCCGATGGGGCCGGACAGGTAATGCACCTGCGGCAGCTCGACGTCGCGCACGTCGGAGGCGTCGTCGTCGTTCTTGATCTGCCCGCCTGTCCAGTCATAGGTCTCGAGGATGAAATCATCCCCCGGGTTGACCCAGGCAATGATCGGAATGTCCGGGTGCCAACGGTTGTGGATCTTTTCATTCGTGAGTGGGCTTTCGGTCAGATCGACCTTGACCAGGACGTCAGTCATCTTGTGCCTCCATGATGACGTTGATGATTTGGGAGATCAGACGGACAAATACTTGGACACTTTCGCTTCATCGACGTCGCCGCGCGTGGCTTCATGCACGAAGCGGCCGTTCTCCAGCACCAGCACGCGGTCGGCCACGTCCAGCGCGAAGCTGAGCACCTGTTCGGAGACGACGATGGAGAGCCCGCGCTCGTCGCGGATGCGGCGCAGCGTCCGGGCCATCTCGCGGATGATCGAGGGCTGGATCCCCTCGGTCGGCTCGTCGAGCAGGAGGACCGTGGGCTTGCTGGCGAGGGCGCGGGCGATGGCGAGCTGTTGCTGCTGCCCGCCCGAGAGATTGCCGCCGCGCCGGTTCTTCATCTCCAGGAGCACGGGGAACAGCTCGTAGATGTCGGTCGACACCGCGTCCTCGCCGGTCGCCGACAGTCCCGTGCGGACGTTCTCCTCGACCGTCATCGTCGAGAAGATCGCCCGGCCCTGCGGCACGTAGCCGAACCCGGCGGCGACGCGGCGAAAGCTCTTCAGGCCGGCGAGTTCCGTGTCGCCGAGCCGAACCGAGCCCCGGTGTGACGGTACCACGCCCATCAGCGCCTTCATCAGCGTCGTCTTGCCCATGCCGTTGCGGCCCATGATCGCCACGATCTCACCGGCGTCGACCCCCGCCGACAGCCCATGAAGCACTTCCGACTTGCCGTAGGAGACGTGCAGATCGTCGATGGTCAGCATCCGCCAAGCTCCTTCAATGACCGAGATAGACTTCGACGACACGCGGGTCGGACTGCACCTTGTCCATGGAGCCCTCGCTCAGCACCCTGCCCTGGTGCAGCACCGTCACCTTGTGGGCGATGTCCTTGACGAAATTCATATCATGTTCGATGACGATCACCGATCGGCCCTCGATGATGCGATTGAGCAGGACCGCCGTCTGCTTGCGTTCAGCGACCGACATCCCCGCCACCGGTTCGTCCAGCATCATCAACTCCGGATCCTGGATGAGCAACATGCCGATCTCCAGCCACTGTTTCTGGCCGTGGCTGAGCAGCCCCGCCTTCTCGTTCAGCAAGTCGCCCAGGAAGATGGTGTCGGCGATGCTCTCGATGCGCTCCACCACCTCCGCCGAGCGCTTGAACGCCAGGGCGCCGAACACCGACCATCCCTTCGGATAGCTGAGTTCCAGGTTCTCGAAGACGGTCAGGTCCTCGTAGATCGACGGGGTCTGGAACTTCCGTCCAACCCCGGCGTGGACGATCTGGTCTTCGCGCATGCCGAGCAACTCGCGCCCCTTGAAGCGCACGGAGCCGGCGGACGCCTTGGTGCGGCCACAGATCAGGTCGAGAACCGTGGTCTTGCCGGCGCCGTTGGGGCCGATGATCACGCGGATCTCACCGGCGTCGACGTAGAAACTGAGATCGTCCACGGCCTTGAAGCCCTCGAAGGACACGGTCAGTCCCTCAACCGACAGCAGGAAATCGGTGGTGTATGGCGGGGTGCTGGGGGTCATCGCCTGCCTCCCTTCACTCGGCCGGGGATTTCACGGGCAGGGGCACCGCGTCGCGTGGCAGCCCCTTGTCGGCGCGCAGCTGGCGCCAGAGCGCCAGCAACCGGGGTTTGACGTGAACGTCGTAGAGCCCCGCCAGACCCATGGGAAACAGCATGACGACGGCGATGAAAAGTCCGCCCATGGCCAGCAACCACAACTCGGGGAACCGTTCCGAGAACACGGTCTGCGCCCAGTTCACCAGAAGTGCGCCATAGACGGCGCCCAGCAGCGACATCCGCCCGCCGACGGCGCAGAAGATCACCATCTGGATCGACGGCACGATGCCGATCAGCGTCGGTGACATGAAGCCGACCTGCAACGCGAACATGGCGCCGCCGATACCGGCGAAGGCGGCGCCCAGGCAGAACACGAAGATCTTGTAACTGGCGACATCGTAGCCGGAGAAGCGAACCCGGTCCTCCTGGTCGCGGATCGCCACCAGCAGCCGGCCGACCTTGCCCTTGCGCACCCACTGGGCGATGAACAGGCACACGAACAACAGCACGCCATTGACGAAATACAGCGTGGTCTTGGCGCTTTCAGGGCGGATGTCCCAGCCCAGCAGCGTGCGCAGATCGGTCATGCCGTTAACGCCACCGGTGTAGCCCTGCTGACCGATGATCAGGATCGTCATGATCGCGACGATCGCCTGGGTGATGATGGCGAAGTAGACGCCGCCGACGCGGCGCTTGAACATCGCCACGCCGATGATGAAGGCAAACAGCGTCGGCACCGCGACGACGGCGAAGAGCGTGAAGGGGAAGCTGTGAAACGGCTCCCACCACCAGGGGAGCGCGGTGACCTGGTTCCAGTCCATGAAGTCGGGAATGCCCGGCGTCGACTGGATGGCGGTGTTCTCCGGTGTCGAGGCCTCCAGCTTCAGGAACATCGCCATGCAATAACCGCCGAGGCCAAAGAACATCCCCTGGCCCAGCGACAGGATGCCCCCCGCCCCCCAGCACAACACCAGACCGATGGCGACGAAGGCGAAGGTTAGATACTTGCCGAACAGGTTCAGCCGGAAGCTGTCGAACGTCGCCGGCATCACCAGGAAGATCAGCACGGCGAGGATCACGAAGCCGATCAGTTCGCCCTGACTGAACAGACTCTGTCGGGGAATGCGCATGGACGACCTCATCACTTGCGGACCTTGACGGCGAACAGGCCCTGCGGCCGCAGCATCAGGATGCCGACGACGACCAGCAGCGTGAGCACCTTGGCCATCGAGCCGGAGAGGAAGAATTCAAGGATCGACTGCACCTGGCTGATGGAAAACGCCGAGGCGATGGTGCCGAGAAGGCTTGCCGCCCCACCGAAGACGACCACGAGGAACGTGTCGACGATGTAGAGCTGACCGGCCGTCGGCCCGGTCGAGCCGATCATGGTGAACGACGCCCCCGCGGCGCCGGCGATGCCGCAGCCGATGCCGAAGGTCAGCCGATCGGTGCGCTCGGTGTCGATACCGACGGCACCGGCCATCTGCCGGTTGAGCACCACGGCGCGCACCCGCAGACCCCAGCCCGACCGGAACATCATGATCCCCACGACGGAGGTGATGAGCAGCGTCAGGACCATGACGATCAGGCCGTTGACCGGCACCTCGATCAGCTCCGTCAGCGGCAGCGAGCCCATCATCCAGTCGGGAAGCGTGACGCCGACCTCGCGCTGGCCGAAGGTGGAGCGGTAGACCTGCTGCAGGATCAGGCTGAGCCCCCACGTGGCCAGCAGCGTGTCGAGCGGTCGGCGATAGAGGTGTCGGATCAGCAGCCACTCCGTCGCCGCGCCGAGCGCGCCGGAAGCGAGGAAGGCGAGGCCGAGAGCCACGAAGAAATAGATGCTGTACAGTCCAGGCAAATATAATTCAAACATTTGCGACGTCAGCCACGTCACATAGGCGCCGAGGATCATGAACTCGCCATGCGCCATGTTGATGACGCCCATCTGGCCGAAAATAATCGCCAGTCCGAGGGCCATCAGGACATAGACGGAAAACAGGATCAGGCCGGAAAAGCCCTGCATGGCGAAAATCGCGCCAAGCTCGGACATCGTGTAGCCATCGAACATCGCGGACGCTCCGGTTGGCGAGGGAGACGAAAGGCAGGCGTAGCGCGCACCCCGCGTTCACCCGCCGATGCGGCGGAGCGCGGGGATCGGAGGCGGCCGCACGCCGTGCGGCCGCCCCCTCCCAGACGTGCTTGGCCCAGGCTTACTGGTAACCCTCGGGAAACGGATCCGGCTCGACCAGTTCGGCGGTCTCGAACACCACGTCGTACTGACCGTCCGTGCGGGCGCGGCCGACGCGGGTCCGGGACCACAGGTGATGATTTTCGTGGACCTTGACGTACCCTTCCGGCGCCGTGTCCAGTTCGATGCCGGGGCTCGCCGCGCGCACCTTGTCGACGTCGAACGATCCGGCGCGCTCAACCGCCGCCTTCCACAGCCACGGCCCGAGATAGGCAGCCTGCGTGACGTCACCGATCACCGTGCTCTCGCCCCACATCTCCTTGAAAGCCTTGACGAAAGCGATGTTGTTGGGGTTATCCAGGCTCTGGAAGTATTTCATGCAGGCATAGGCGCCGACGATGTTCTCGCCGCCGATCCCATCGATTTCATCCTCGGTGACGGAGATGGTGAGCAGCAGCGGCTTTTCCTTAGACAGGTCGATGCCGGCCGCCTTGAGCTGCTTGTAGAACGCGACGTTGGAGCCGCCGACGACGATCGCATAAATGACATCCGGCTTGCGCAGCTTGATTTTGTTGATCACCGAGTTGAACTGGGTGTGGCCCAGCGGGTAGTACTCTTCGCCCAGCACCTTCAGGCCCAGCTTGTCCTCGATGTGCTTGCGCGCGATCTTGTTCGACGTGCGCGGCCAAATGTAGTCGGAGCCCAGAAGATAGAATGTTTTGGCGCCCTTTTCGCGCGCAACCCAGTCCAGGCCGGCGATGATCTGCTGCGTCGCTTCCTGACCGGTGTAGATCACGTTCGGCGACTGCTCGAGACCCTCATAGAAGGTCGGGTAGTACAGGAAACCATTGTGCTGTTCGAACACCGGCAGAACCGCCTTGCGGCTGGCCGACGTCCAGCAGCCCATCACCGACGGGACCTTGTCGTTCACCAGCAGCTTGCGCGCCTTCTCGGCGAACGTCGGCCAGTCGGAGGCACCGTCTTCCTGGATGAAATCGATCTGCCGGCCGAGCACGCCGCCCATGGCGTTGATCTGCGAAATCGCCAGTTTTTCGGCCTGCACCGAACCGGTCTCCGAGATCGCCATGGTGCCCGACACGGAATGCAGGATGCCGACGGTCGCCTTGGTGTCCGTCACCGCGAGGCCGGTGGTATTGACCGCGCTGGTGGGGAAGTCGGACGCGAGCAGTCCTTTCGGCGCGAACAGCGACGCGGTCAGTGCCGCGCCCCCCATCAGCACGCCACGGCGCGTCAGGTTGAACGAGGGACCGGGTCGGCGGGTCTGATCTGTCATCTGGCTCTCCTGTCTGGCATCGGCGCGGACATGGGGCGCGCCCCTGGCGTGGAGAGTGCGGATCAGCGTCACCGGCAACAATACGTCGAATTACGTAGTGCAGTGCGCATTTCGCGGGGCCATTGTCTTTCGCGCCGAACCCACGGTGGCGGTGCGGCGGGCAATCGGGACAGGGCAGCATGAAGGATGACGCTGGCGGCGTCGGCGGATTTCGTCGCACCTACAACCAGTGGGTCGCCAACGAAACGCTGGAGGACTTCGCGCTTCGCTTCACGGCGCGGCGGGCGCGGCGATGGTCCTATGGGCGGGTCGCGAACACGGCGATCGGCTCGATCTCGTTCCTTGCCCTGGAAGCGATCGGCGCCGCGATCACCTTGTCCTATGGGTTCGACAACGCCGTGGCGGCGATCCTTGCGGTCGGCGCACTGATGTTTCTCACGGGCTTGCCGATCTGCTATCACGCGGCGCGCCAAGGCCTGGACATCGACCTGCTGACCCGAGGCGCCGGCTTCGGCTATATCGGCTCGACCATCACCTCGCTGATCTATGCCAGCTTCACCTTCATCTTCTTCGCGCTGGAGGCGGCGATCCTCAGCCAGGCGTTGGAGTTGTGCTTCGGCGTCCCCCTCGGTGTGGGCTATCTGCTTAACGCGCTGATCGTGCTGCCGCTGGTGACCCATGGCTTCGCGCGCATTGGCACGTTCCAGAAATGGACGCAGCCTTTCTGGCTGGCGCTGCATCTGATCCCGTTCGTCGTCTTGGCGATGCAGGATGTGGATCTGCAGCCGTGGTTGACGCACACCGGGCGGCATGGTGCGGACGGGGGCGGCATCGATCCCCTGCTGTTCGCCATGGCCTCGGGAGTGGTGTTCTCGCTGTTCGCGCAGATCGGCGAGCAGGTGGATTTCCTGCGCTTCCTGCCCGAGCCGAAAACCCGGCGCGAGCGGGTGAAATGGGGCGTCGCCCTGGTCGCGGCGGGACCGGGTTGGGCGGTGATCGGCACGTTGAAGATGCTTGCGGGCTCGTTTCTCGCGGTGATGATCCTCGAGGCCGGCACGCCGCCGGCCGAAGCGGTCGAGCCGACGAAGATGTATCTCGCCGCCTTCGAGCGCTTCGCCGTGCCCGAGGCGGCGCTTTTGCTCACCGGCGTTTTCGTCATCCTGTCGCAGCTGAAGATCAACGTGACCAACGCCTACGCGGGCTCCATCGCCTGGTCAAACTTCTTCTCGCGGCTGACGCACAGCCATCCCGGCCGCGTCGTCTGGCTGGTGTTCAACGTCGCCATCGCACTGATGCTAATGGAATTCGGCGTGTTCGGCGCGCTGGAGAACACGCTGGCCCTCTATGGCCACGTGGCCGTGGCGTGGATCGGTGCGCTGACCGCCGATCTTGTGGTCAACCGCCCGCTCGGGCTCAGGCCGCAACCCATCGAATTCCGACGCGGCCATCTCTACGACATCAATCCGGTGGGTGTCGGCGCCATGACGCTGGCGGCCGTGGTGTCGCTGGCTGCGGCCATGGGACTGTTCGGGACGGTGCTGGACGCTTTTTCCAGCTTCGTCGCGCTGGGCGTGGCGTTTTGCTCGGCGCCGGCGATCGCGCTGGCGACGCGCGGCCGGCACTACCTCTCCCGCACCGATGCGGTCGCGCCCGGGGACACCGCCGTCCGGGTCTGCAGCATCTGCGAGAATGCCTTAGACCCGGAAGACATGATCTCCTGCCCGTTCCACGGCGCCACCATCTGCTCGTTGTGCTGCTCGCTTGAGTCGCGCTGTGGCGATCTGTGCCGGCCCGGCGCCGCGATCGCCGCGCAGTCGGGCCGCTTCGCTGACAGCACGCTGCCCGACCCGCTCGCCGAATTCGCCCGATCGCGCTACGGTCTGTTCGCCGCCGTTGCCGGCGCCTTCAGCCTGGTGGTGGCGGCGATCCTCCTGTTGATCAGCCATCAGGCGGCGCTGGGCCCGCCCGAGGTGTCGCAGGCGGTGGACCGCGCACTGTTGTTGGCGTTCGGCCTGATGCTGGTGGTGATCGGCGTCGCCGCTTGGCTGCATACGCTCGCCCACGAAAGCCGCCTCCTCGCCACCCGCGAACGCGAACGCGAAACGACGCGGGTGCTGGCCGAAATCCGCGCCCACGAGCGCACCGACGCGGAGCTGCAGCGCGCCAAGGAGGCCGCCGAGGCCGCCAACGAGGCGAAGAGCCGCTACATCGTCGGCATAAGCCACGAGCTGCGCTCGCCCTTGAATGCGATCATGGGCTATGCGCAGCTCATGGAGAACGATCCGGGCATCCCCGAGCGCCGTCTGCCGGCGCTGCGCGCTGTTCGTCGCTCGTCCGAGCATCTGGCCGATCTGATCGAAGAGTTGCTCGACATCTCGAAGATCGAGGCGGGACGGCTGGAAATCAATCGCGCCGAGCTGCGCCTGCAGGAGATGCTCGAGCAGATGGCGGGGATCTTCGAAATGCAGGCGACGGAGAAAGGCCTGTCTTTCGCCTTCGAAATGTCACCGGACGTGCCGCAGCGCGTGCATGCCGACGAGCGGCGCTTGCGGCAGATCCTGATGAATCTGCTCTCGAACGCCGTGCGCTACACGGAGGCCGGCGAGGTCCGCTTCTTCGCCCGCTACCGTTCGGAGATCGCGACGTTTCGGATCGAGGACACCGGTCGCGGCATCGCCGAGGCCGACCACGAACGGATCTTCATGCCCTTCGAGCGCGTCGTCGATCCGGCGGCCCCGGTGCACGGAACCGGCCTCGGTTTGACGATCACGCGGCTGCTGACGGAGATCCAGGGCGGTGACCTGTCGTTCGAAAGCGTGCTCGGGCAGGGGTCGTGCTTTCAGGTCAAGCTGATGCTGCCGCGCCTCGCGGATGGCGCCGCGCTGCCGCCGCGTCGGCGCCTCTACGGCTATCGCGGTCCGCGGCGCCGGATTTTAGTGGTCGACGACAACGCCGAGCATCTGGCACTGCTGGAGGACGTTTTGCGACCCCTCGGTTTTGCGCTGACGTTGGCCGAGGGCGCCGAGGCGGCGCTGGCCACGCTCGATGTGGAGCGGCCCGACATGGTGCTGTTGGACGTGGCGATGCCCGGCATGTCGGGCTGGACGCTGGCGGCGGTGCTGCGGCGCGAGCGGGCGCTGTCGGCGCCCATCATCATGGTCTCCGCCCATGCCGAGGATGCGGCCGACCGTCCCGATGGGCTCGCCTTTCACGATGACTTCCTGACAAAGCCGGTCAACATCGAAGCGCTCCTCTCGCGGATCGAGCGGCATCTCAAACTGACGTGGCTGCTCGAACGGCCGGTGGCCGAGGCGGCGCCGGTGCTGCGTGCGGCGCCGGCCGATCTCGACGCCGTCGAACAGCCGGCGCGGATCGGCCACGCGCGCGGCGTCGAAGCGGCACTGGCGGCGATCGATGCCGCGCATCCCGACGTGGCGGCATTCGTCGCGGAGGGGCGGCGCCGGCTCGAGGCCCTCGATCTCGAAGGACTGGCGGCGCTGGCAGCATCACTCCGCGACGGCGCGGAAGAGGTTGACCGATGATGCTGGCGAGCCGCGTGGAGCGGGGGATCGTGCTGGTCGTCGACGACAGCCCCGACACCCTCAGAATCCTGATCGAGGCGATCGAGGGCGCCGGTCTGACGACGCTGGTGGCGCGCAGCGGACAGGCGGCGCTGGACCTCCTGCAGCGCATCGAGCCCGACGTCATCCTGCTCGACGCGATGATGCCCGGCATGGACGGCTTCGAGACCTGCCGTCGCATCAAGGCGCGGCACGAACTGGCGACGACGCCGGTGGTGTTCATGACGGGGATGACCGACCGCGCCTCGGTGGCGGAGGCGTTGAACTGCGGCGCCGTCGACTATGTCGCAAAACCGGTGGCGCCCGACGAGCTCATCGCCCGCATCGCCGTTCACGTCGTCAATGCCCGGCTGATCGCCGACGCGCGGCGGGCGGCGGATACCTCGGGGCGCGGTGTCGCGGCCTTCTCGCAGGACGGCCGGCTGGCCTGGGCAACGCCGCGCGCCACCGAGCTGCTGACCGGTGTGCTGGAGGATGCCGAGGTGGCACGCCGGGTGCGCGGCTGGCTCGCCACGGTTGGCGCCGAGGCGGTGTCTCACAGCGGCGAACTGGCGCTGGCCGGGGCCGCCGGCGGCGGCGTGATCCTGAACGTCGTCGGTCGCGCCGCGTCCAGCGACATCCTGGTGCGTGTCCGGCCGATGCAGTCGGAAACCACCGGGGCGTTCCTGTCGCGCACCTTCAACATCACGCCCCGCGAAGGCGAGGTGCTGGGCTGGCTCGCCCAGGGAAAATCCAACAACGACATCGCGACGATTTTACGGCTCAGCCCGCGCACCATCACCAAGCACGTGGAGCAGATCTTCACCAAGATCGGCGTGGAAAACCGCACATCGGCGGCGGCGATGGCAATCCGATCCCTGGAGGCCGGCCGCAAACCGTAGACCGCTGCCGCCCGGCGAACGCGCCCGCGGGGCCACCGAACGCGCTCGCTGGACCGCCGCGAACCGTCCCGAAAGCCTTACCGCGGCCCCGCGTGGTCCGGGCGTTTCTCGCGCATGGTGACGAACTCTTCCGCCGCCGTCGGGTGGATACCGATGGTGGCGTCGAACTGCGCCTTGGTGGCGCCGCACTTCAGCGCGATGCCCAGGCCCTGGGCGATTTCCGGCGCATCGACGCCGACCATGTGACAGCCGAGCACCCGGTCGCTCGCTTGGTCGACGATCAGCTTCATCATGGTGCTCTCGTCGCGGCCGGTGAGCGTGTGCTTCATCGGCTTGAAGCGCGACACGTAGACGTCGATCGGCCCCCGCGCCCGCGCCTCCGCCTCGCTCAGCCCGACCGTGCCGATGGGCGGCTGGCTGAACACCGCTGTCGGAATGTTGTCGTAGTCCATCCGCCGCGGCTGGTCGTTGAAGTTGGTCTCGGCGAAGCAGACGCCCTCGGCGATGGCGACCGGCGTCAGGTTGACCCGATCGGTGACGTCGCCGATGGCGAAAATGCTGTCGACGTTGGTGCGGTTCCAGTCGTCGACGACGACGGCGCCGGCCTCGTTGAGCGCCACGCCGGCTGCTTCCAGCCCCAGTTCGGCGACGTTCGGCGCGCGGCCGGTAGCGTACATCACCGCGTCGGCCTGGAGTTCCTCGGCGTGCTCCAGGGTGACGGTCAGGCCGTCGTCGCCGCGCTCGATGGCATCCGCGACGCAGTCGCGCAGGATGCGCACGCCCTTCTTCTCCATCTCGGCGCCCAGAAAATCGCGCACGTCCTCGTCGAAGCCGCGCAGGATCTGGCTGGCGCGGATCACCAGGGTGACCTCGGCACCAACGGCATTGAAGATACCGGCAAACTCGACGCCGATGTAGCCGCCGCCGACGATGACGATACGCTTCGGCAATTCCGGAAGGTCCAGCGCCTCGTTGGAGGTAATGACGTGTTCGATACCGGGCATTTCGGGCAGGCTCGGCCAACCACCGGTGGCGATCAGGATCTTTTTCGCCGTCACCGTGCGCCCCTCCACCTCGACGCCGTGGGCATCGACGAGGCGCCCGGTGCCCTCGATCAGCTGAACGTTGTTGGTCCTGAGAGTGCGTTGGTAGACGCCTTCCAGCCGGTCGAGTTCGGCATTCTTGGCGTGGATCAATGCTCCCCAGTCCAGCGTCGGCTCGGCCACCGTCCAGCCGTAGCCGCGGGCGTCGGCGATCTCGTCGGCGAAGTGGGCGCCGTAGACCAGCAGTTTCTTCGGCACGCAGCCGCGCATCACGCAGGTGCCGCCGACCCGGCTTTTCTCGATGATCGCGGTGCGCGCGCCATAGCCGCCGGCCAGCCGCGTCGCCCGCACCCCGCCCGAGCCGGCTCCAATGGTCAACAGATCGTAGTCGTACTTGGTCATCAGGCGTCCTCCGGCTCCAGTTCTTGCAGCATGCGTTCGACGGTCGCTCGAAGGTCCGTAAACGTGGCGGTATCCACCTCTAGGTCGAGTTGACCGTGGGCGACGCGGTTGCGAAAGCGCTGGACCTCGCGCAGGCGATCATAGACCGCATCGTCAATCAGACCATGGAAGGCGAGAAGATGGGCGAGCCCCGCTCCCGCCAGCGGGTAGCGGACATCCACGTCTTCGGTGTGGAGAGCATACAGGGCGGCGGCTTCGTAGGCGGCCCACAGCAACAGCAAGGCAGCGACGCGATCACCATCGGCGAACAGCCGGGCCGACCGCGATACCGTCTCCTGAATCCGCTGACGATCCGGAAACTCCGGATTGTCCAAGACAGGCGAGCCGACCATGTGCAGATCCAGCCGCCAATGCGGCAGCCGCTCCACAGCCTCCGCGACACGCCGCAGATCGGACCCAGCACCAGGCGAGTCCAGAGGCACGAACTCGACGATCACATGATCATCACCCCGTCGGCCAACGAGGTCCGGGGAGAAGAAGCGAAGTTCTGGGGGCATTGCTGCCATTGCCTCGCGGGGAGGCAGGACCGTGAAACCTTCGCCCTTGAGGCGTGCGATGGCGAGGTCGCGCGCGCTGCGTTCGGCTGTTGACATCATGGAATGAGGCTCGGGTTGAGGGGTGACGTAATCCGCACGAGCAGAAAACGCGCCGATGCGGCGATCGCTTCGGCAAGAATCGGGGTCGCGCGAAGCACCCTGAAGTCGGCGACAACGTCGGTTCGCCGCGCGACCAGTTCGACCACCAAGCGATCGTCGGGAAAGATCATTCCTTCCAAAGCGTCGAGCACAGGTTTCGCCATATTGTCCACCTCAAGTTCGACGCCGTCCAGCTTCCTGAAATAGACGAGAACAATGCGCACCGGCTCGGTCCGAGGGAAGCTTGAGTGCTCCGGCTCCGGCAGGCATCGTTCGGCTTCGCGCCGGACGCGATCCTGCCAGTCGCGCATACGCTTGCGCGAAGCGCGCCCCCGGCTGGCCGCCTTGGGAACTCCCTCGACGACAAACTCGGCAAGGATGGTCATGGTCGCCGCCCGCCCGTCGAAACCCGCTCAGCCCATGCCGCCGAGGCAGAGGTACTTGATCTCCAGGAATTCGTCGATGCCGTAGCGCGACCCTTCGCGGCCGATACCGGACTCTTTCATGCCGCCGAACGGGGCGGCCTCCGTGGAGATGATCCCCTCGTTGATGCCGACGATGCCGTAGTCCAGCGCCTCGGCCACCCGCCAGACGCGGCCGATGTCGCGGCTGTAGAAATAGGCGGCGAGCCCGAAAGGGGTGTCGTTGGCCAACGCCACCGCCTCCGCCTCGTTCTCGAAACGGAAGAGCGGCGCGACCGGGCCGAAAATCTCCTCCTGAGCGCAAGCCATCTCGGGGCTGACGTCGGCGAGAATGGTCGGCTCGTAGAAGGTGCCACCGAGGGCGTGGCGCCGACCGCCGACGACGGTGCGCGCGCCCTTGGCGATGGCGTCGGCGACGAGACGCTCAACCTTGTCGACGGCTTCCTGGTTGATCAACGGTCCTTGTTGCACGCCCGCATCGGTGCCCCGACCGACCGTCAGCGCCGAGACCGCCTGAGCCAGTCTCGCCGCGAAATCGTCATAGATCCTGGCCTGCACCAGAAGCCGGTTGGCACAGACGCAGGTCTGGCCCGAGTTGCGATACTTGGAGGCGACCGCGCCGGCGACGGCGGCGTCGAGATCGGCATCGTCGAAGACGATGAACGGCGCGTTGCCGCCCAACTCCAGCGAGATCTTTTTCACGGTGTCCGCGCACTGGCGCATGAGCAGCTTGCCGATCTCCGTCGAGCCGGTGAACGACAGCTTGCGCACGGTCGGATCGGCGGTGAGTGCGCCGCCGATGGTCACCGGATCGCCGGTGATGACGTTGATCACCCCCGGCGGCAGGCCGGCCCGGTCGGCCAGTTCGGCCAACGCCAGCGCCGTCAGCGGCGTGTCCTCGGCCGGCTTGATCACCACCGTGCAGCCAGCCGCCAGGGCTGGCGCGCATTTGCGGGTGATCATCGCCAGCGGGAAGTTCCACGGCGTGATCGCCGCGACCACGCCCACCGGCTGTTTGAGGACGACGAGGCGCTTGTCGCGGCCATGCTGCGGAATGGTGTCGCCGTAGATGCGTTTGCCCTCCTCGGCGAACCATTCGACGAACGCGGCGCCATAGGCCACCTCGCCCCGCGCCTCGGCGAGCGGCTTGCCCTGTTCGCGGGTCATCAGCAGCGCCAGATCGTCGGTGTGCTGGACGATCAACTCGTACCAGCGGCGCAAGAGCCCGCCGCGTTCCTTCGCCGTCAGCGCCCGCCAGGCGGGGAAGGCAGCAGCGGCGGCGACGACGGCATGGCGCGTCTCATCGGCGCTCAGGCTCGGCACGCGCGCCAGCACCGTGCCGTCGGCGGGGTCGACGACGTCGAGCGCGGTGGCGTCGGCCGCGGCGATCCAGGCGCCGTCCACATAACAACGCTGGCGCAGCAGGGCGGTATCGGCTAGATGCATGACGATCTCCGGATCAAGACGAACAGCTTGAGCATAGTGGGCCGTGGGCCCGCTGTTAACTGGCGTGCGGCCGCGGCCCGCGTCGCTGGCACCCGCCCCCTGACGTCCCCGCAACGGAACTGCCCATGCCGAAACGTACCGACATCACGTCGATCCTCATCATCGGCGCCGGCCCCATCGTCATCGGTCAGGCCTGCGAATTCGATTACTCCGGCACCCAGGCGTGCAAGGCGCTGAAAGAGGAAGGCTACCGGGTCATCCTGGTGAACTCCAACCCGGCGACGATCATGACTGATCCGGGTCTCGCGCACGCGACCTATGTGGAGCCGATCACCCCGGCAACGGTCGAGAAGATCATCGAACGCGAGCGGCCCGACGCCGTCCTGCCGACCATGGGCGGACAGACGGGTCTCAACGTCGCCATGGAGTTGGAGGCGTCGGGCGTGTTCGCGCGCTACGGCGTCGAGATGATCGGCGCCAACGCCGCGGTCATCGCCAAGGCCGAAGACCGCCAGCTGTTCCGCGACGCGATGCTCAAGATCGGCCTGGCCTGCCCCCGCAGCAGCACCGTCTCCTCCATCGACGAGGCGCGTGCGGTGCTGGGCGGTCTCGGGCTGCCGGTGATCATCCGCCCGTCGTTCACGCTCGGCGGCACCGGCGGCGGTATCGCCTACAATCTCAATGAGTTCGAACGCATCGTCGCGGGCGGCCTCGCCGCATCGCCGACCCGTCAGGTGCTGATCGAGGAGTCGGTGCTCGGCTGGAAGGAATACGAGATGGAGGTGGTGCGGGACTCCGCCGACAACTGCATCATCGTCTGCGCCATCGAGAATATCGACCCCATGGGCGTGCACACCGGCGACTCGGTGACGGTGGCGCCGACGCTGACCCTCACCGACAAGGAATATCAGCTGCTGCGCAACGCCTCGATCGCGGTGCTGCGGGAAATCGGTGTGGATACCGGCGGCTCCAACGTGCAGTTCGCCATCAATCCGGATGACGGGCGGCTCGTCGTCATCGAGATGAACCCGCGGGTGTCCCGATCGTCGGCGCTGGCCTCGAAGGCGACGGGCTTTCCCATCGCCAAGATCGCGGCCAAGCTCGCCGTCGGCTACCGGCTCGACGAACTGGACAACGACATCACCGGCGTCACCCCGGCCTCGTTCGAGCCCACCATCGACTATGTCGTCACCAAGATCCCGCGCTTCACCTTCGAGAAATTTCCCGGCGCCGAGCCGTTGTTGACCACGTCGATGAAGTCGGTCGGCGAGGTGATGGCGATCGGCCGCTGTTTCGCGGAGTCCTTGCAGAAGGCGCTGCGCGGCATGGAAACCGGCCTGACCGGCCTGGACGAGGTCGACGTCGGCCCGGGCCGGGGCACGATCCTGGCGCAGGTGGCGCTGCCGCGGCCGGACCGGGTGCGGGTCATCGCCGAAGCCTTCCGCCGCGGCGTCTCGGTGGACGAGGTCTATGCCGCGTGCCGCTTCGATCGCTGGTTCCTGGAGCAGATCCGTTCCCTGGTGGAGGTGGAGGATACCATCCGCCGCGACGGTCTCGCCGTCGATGCGCCGTCGTTCCTCAGGCTCAAGGCGCTCGGCTTCTCGGACGAACGTTTGGCGACGCTGTCCGGCAAGAGCCTCGAAGAGGTGAGCCTGCGACGCCAGGTGCTCGGCGTCCACCCCGTGTACAAGCGGGTCGATACGTGTGCCGCGGAGTTCCGGTCGCAGACCTCGTACATGTATTCGACCTACGAGGGCGACGGCCTGCACCCGGCCGACTGCGAGGCCGAGCCCAGCGACCGGGAAAAGGTGGTGATCCTGGGCGGCGGCCCCAACCGCATCGGCCAGGGGATCGAGTTCGACTATTGCTGCGTCCACGCGGCCTACGCCCTCAAGGAGGCAGGGTTCGAGGCGATCATGGTCAACTGCAACCCGGAGACGGTGTCCACCGACTACGACACCTCCGACCGCCTCTATTTCGAGCCGTTGACCGCCGAGGATGTCATCGAATTGATCCGCGTCGAGCAATCGCGCGGCCGCTTGCACGGCGTCATCGTGCAGTTCGGCGGGCAGACGCCGCTGAAGCTCTCGGCCTCCCTGGCCAAGGCCGGCATTCCCATTCTCGGCACGTCGCCGGATGCCATCGATCTGGCCGAGGATCGTGAGCGATTCCAGCAACTGCTGATGTCGCTCGATCTGCGCCAGCCGAAAAACGGCATCGCCCGCTCGCCGTCCGAGGCGGAAGCGGTCGCCGCGGCCATCGGCTATCCTTTGGTGATCCGCCCGTCGCACGTCCTCGGCGGCCGCGCCATGGAGATCATCCACGAGCAGGAAGCGCTCCGCCGCTACCTGCGCGAGGCGGCGGACGTCTCCTGGCAGCACCCGGTGCTGCTCGACTCCTACCTGCAGGACGCCATCGAAATCGACGTCGACGCCGTTGCCGACGGGGAACGCGTGTTCGTCGCCGGCATCATGCAGCACATCGAGGAAGCCGGCATCCACTCCGGCGATTCGGCCTGCGCGTTGCCGCCGCACAGCCTGCCGGACGCGATCGTCGACGAGTTGAAGCGGCAGACGACGGTGCTCGCCCAGGCGCTGGGCGTGGTCGGGCTGATGAACGTCCAGTTCGCCGTGCGGGATGGCCAGATCTATATCTTCGAGGTCAACCCGCGGGCCAGCCGCACCGTGCCCTTCGTCGCCAAGGCGACCGGCGTTCCCATCGCCAAGATCGCCGCGCGCGTCATGGCCGGCGAGAAGCTCGCCACCTTCGACCTCGGCGAAGACCGGGTGGTCGACCACGTCTCGGTGAAGGAAGCCGTCTTCCCGTTCAAACGCTTCCCCGGCGTCGACATCATCCTCGGGCCGGAGATGAAGTCGACCGGCGAGGTGATGGGCGTCGCCGAGGACTTCCAGCGGGCCTTCGCCAAGTCGCAACTGGCCTCGGGCGTGGCGCTGCCCATGGAGGGCGCCGTCTTCATTTCGGTCAAGGATCGTGACAAGCCGGCAGTGATCGCCATGGCGCGCCAACTCGCCGACCTCGGCTTCACGCTGGTCGCTACCGACGGCACGGCGGCGTTCCTGCGCGACAACGGCCTCGCCGCCGATCGCATCAACAAGGTGGCGCAGGGCCGCCCGCACATCGAGGACGCCATCATCGACGGCGCCATTCACCTGGTCATCAACACCACCGAGGGCGCGCAGGCCATCCGCGACAGTTATTCCATCCGGCGCGAGGCGCTGACTCGGAACGTGCCGCATTGCACGACCATTTCGGGCGCGGCGGCCACCGTGCACGCCATCGCCGCGCTCCGCTCCGGGGCAACGCTTGAAGTGGCCCCGCTGCAATCGTATTTTAGCGGCTCGTTCTGACTGAGACGTGCATGTCTGGCTGATCGTCTTGTACGGGAGGGAGCTGCCGTCCTCGGGGCGCTTCTGCCGAGGTAACGAGGATCTGTTCCATGGAAAAGATACCGATGACCCCGGGTGGCTATCGTGCCCTCGAAACGGAATTGAAGCGGCTCAAGTCGGTCGAGCGGCCAGACGTGATCCGCGCCATCGCCGAGGCGCGCGAGCACGGCGACTTGGCTGAGAATGCCGAATATCACGCGGCGCGCGAGCGGCAGAGCTTCATCGAGGGGCGTTTGGCCGAACTGGAGGACGTGATCAGCCGCGCCGAGGTCATCGATATCTCGAAGCTGAGCGGTGACATCGTGCGGTTCGGCGCGGAGGTGATGCTCGCCGACGAGGACACCGACGAACAGATCGGCTACCGCCTCGTCGGCACGTACGAGGCCGACGCCGGCGCCGGCCTACTCTCCGTCACCTCGCCGCTGGGCCGCGCGTTGATCGGAAAAACGCTGGGAGAAGAGGTCGAGGTGAACACGCCCAAGGGCCACAAGGTCTATGAAATCATCCGAATTTCCTATGGGTGAGCCGGTAAGGCTGAGCCGGCGGCGGGGATACCATCGGCGGGCCGTCCGGCGCGAAGCGACGCGGCTTTGCGCCAACTGATCGCGGCGCGGTTGGGGGATGCGCTGATCGACGCGACGTTCCCCGAATTGCCGAACCACAGCCGCGGCAAGGTGCGCGACAGCTATGACCTAGCCGATGGCCGACGGATCATGGTCGCCACCGACCGGCAGAGCGCTTTCGACAAGGTTCTGGCGGCGGTGCCGTTCAAGGGCCAGGTGCTCACCGAAACGGCCTGCTTCTGGTTCGATGCGACCCGCGACATCGTCGCCAACCACCTGCTGGAGCATCCCGACCCCAACGTCATGCTGGTGCGCCGGCTCACCATGCTGCCGGTCGAAATCGTCGTGCGCGACTATCTCACCGGCTCGACGTCCACGTCCATCTGGCCCATGTACGAGGCCGGGCGGCGGCACCTGTACGGGATTGCCTTTCCCGAGGGCTTGCGGAAGAACCAGAAGTTGCCGGAGACGATCCTGACGCCGACGACCAAGGCGGCGGCGGGCGACCACGACGCACCGATCTCGCCGGCGGAGATCGTCGAGCGGGGACTGCTGACCGCCGCCCAGTGGGAGCAAATCGCCGCCACCTCCCTGGCCTTATTCGCCCGCGGCCGCGACCTCGCCCGGCAGAATGGGCTGATCCTGGTCGATACCAAATACGAGTTCGGCGTCGACGCCGCCGGGCGGATCACGTTGGCCGACGAGATCCACACGCCGGACTCCAGCCGCTATTGGCAGCGCGACAGCTACGCCGCCCGCTTGTCCGCCGGCGCGGAGCCGGAGAGCCTCGACAAGGATTTCCTGAGGCTCTGGATCCGTGAGCGCTGCGATCCCTATCGCGAGCCGATCCCGGAGATCCCGGCGGCAACCCTGATCGACTTCGGTTTGCGCTACATCGCCCTCTACGAGACCGTCACCGGCAAAGCCTTCGAGCCGCCGGCCGCCGACCGGCCGGTGCGCGAGCGGATCCGCGCCGCTCTCGCGCCGTTCGCCGCCACCTCATAGGTCACTCGATCCGGTCGCTTGTTGCCGCCGATCGCGGCGACCATGCTTCGATCGGCGGGTTCGACCTGCTACGGAGCGCCACCCGTCCCGTTGTCGGAGCCGTTGCCGAAGTCGTCGGCTGGACCCCCGGGGGGACCGTCCGGTTCTGCGCCATCGATCGGGATCGGCACCCCGGGTTCGCTCTTCGCCGAGCGGATGGACAACGCCGACTTGACCTGACTGACATTCGCCGCCGCGGTCAGCCGGGTCGTCAGGAACAGCTGATATGCGTCCCAGTCGCGGGCGACCACCTTCAGCAGGAAGTCGGTCTCGCCGGCCAGCATGTGACATTCCCGGACTTCCGGCCAAGTACGGACCGTTTCCTCGAAGGCCTCCAGATCACGCTCGGCCTGGCTGGAGAGCCCGACCTGGGCGAAGACCGTGACGTTGTAGCCGAGGGCCTTGGGGTCGATCTCGGCGTGATAGCCGCGCACGAACCCCGCCTGCTCCAGCGCGCGCACCCGTCGCAGGCACGGCGGCGCCGAGATTCCCACACGCCGCGCCAGTTCGACGTTGGTGATGCGCCCGTTCGCCTGAAGATCCCGAAGAATGCGTTGATCGATCTTGTCGAGTCTAACTCTTGCCACGTTGTTTTTCGCTTCCTCCCTGCCTCGTGGTGAAATTATATTGCAGGCGGACGAAAAAGCAAATGATGTGTCTCGGTGCCGCCGGGCATCGTGCTTGCACGCCGTGATTCGCGTTCTTATTGTCAGAAAAACCTTATGAGGTGTGCCGTCTCTGGATAAACGCCCGGCACTAGCCTGAAACCAGGATATCCGCATCCCCGATGGCAGACCGCGTCCACAGCAAGGTAGTGGTGCTTGGCTCCGGACCGGCCGGCTGCACGGCGGCGGTTTACGCCGCGCGCGCCAATCTTCAGCCGATCATGGTCCGGGGGCTGCAACCGGGGGGCCAGCTCACCATCACCACCGACGTGGAAAATTATCCCGGTTTCGCCGAGGCCGTGCAGGGGCCCTGGCTGATGGAGCAGATGGAGGCGCAGGCTGCCCACGTCGGCACGCGGCTCTTCGACGACACCGTGGTCGAAGCCGATCTCCGACGCGCGCCGTTCCGCCTGATCGGCGACTCCGGCACCGAGTACATGGGCGACACCGTGATCATCTGCACCGGGGCGACCGCGCGCTGGCTCGGGCTGCCCAGCGAGGAGCACTTCAAGGGGTTCGGCGTCTCCGCCTGCGCCACCTGCGACGGCTTCTTCTATCGCGGCAAGCGGGTGGCCGTGATCGGTGGCGGCAACACGGCCGCCGAGGAAGCCTTGTTCCTCACCAACTTCGCCGACACCGTGACACTGGTCCACCGCCGCGACGCGCTGCGCGCCGAGAAGATCCTACAGGATCGGGTGTTCGGCAATCCGAAGATCAGCGTGCTGTGGGACAGTGTCGTCGAGGAGGTGGTCGGCGAAGGGCCGCCACCGGGCGTCACCGGCTTGCGCCTGCGCAACGTCCGATCCAGTGAGATGTCGCTATTGCCCGTCGACGGCGTCTTCATCGCCATCGGGCACACGCCGAACACCGAACTGTTTCGCGGCCAGCTGACGATGGACGGCGAGGGCTATCTCCTGACCGCCGCCGACAGCACCGTCACCAACGTTCCGGGCGTGTTCGCCGCCGGCGACGTGCAGGACAAGATCTACCGTCAAGCCGTTACTGCCGCCGGCACCGGCTGCATGGCGGCGCTGGAGGCCGAGAAGTACCTCGCGGCCCTGGAAGCGCCGTCGCGAGCCGCCGATTAGCCGGCCCGGCCACGCACGAACCGACACGCCGACGAGGATAACGGGCCGGGATGCTCATGGACTGGGACAAGCTTCGTGTGTTTCACGCCGTCGCCGACGCGGGCAGCTTCACCCGCGCCGGCGAGACGCTGAACCTCAGCCAGTCGGCGGTCAGCCGTCAGGTCGGCACGCTGGAGGAGAGCCTCGGCGCGCCGCTGTTTCATCGGCACGCCCGCGGTCTCGTGCTTACCGAACAGGGCGAGATCCTGTTGAAGACCGTGCGCGAAATCATCGCCAAGTTGAACATGGTAGAGGCCCGGGTCATCGAAAGCAGCGAACGGCCACGTGGCCCGCTGCGTGTCACCACCACCGTGGCGTTCGGCTCGATCTGGCTGGCGCCGCGCCTCAAGGCGTTTCTTGAGGACTATGCGGACATCGAGGTGTCGCTGGTGCTGACCGACGAGGAGCTGGATCTGTCCATGCGCGAGGCCGACATCGCCATCCGGATGATGCCGCCCACACAGTCGGACTTGGTGCAGCGGCGCCTAGCCTCCATGCGCTACCACGTGTTCGCGGCGCCCGGCTACCTGCAGGCACACGGCATGCCGCGGACCGCCGCCGACCTGGATCGCCATCGCCTCGTCGTGTTCGGCGAGGATGCGCGGATGCCGGTGCCAAACCTCAACTGGCTGCTGGAGGCAGGCATCGAGGGCGGCAAGCGCCGCCGGGCATTCCTCAAGGTCAACAGCACCTACGCGATCTTCCGCGCCGTGCAGAGCGGCATCGGCATCGGCGCCTTGCCGCATTACATGAGCCGGGAGACCAACAGCCTTGTGGAGATTCTGCCGGAAGTGCACGGCCCCAATCTCGACATCTATTTCGTCTATCCCGAGGAACTGCGGCATTCCAACCGCATCGCAGTGTTTCGCGATTTTCTCGTGCGCGCGTTCGAGAACTCCGCCTGACCCCGTCGACTGATCAGGGTGGCCGGCGGTCGCGAAATTGGACCTGCCCGGCGATCCCCCCACGTCATAAACCGCGAAAACCAGCAACCCGCTTTCTACCGATCCATGCGTTTGTCGCATGGGAGGTTTGCGTCGTTTTTGCTACTGCGAACATCCAGCCGGGAATATAAACGAATACAGATGTTGCAGCGCAGCATCACGGTTTTTTCCGGTTTCGGGTGCAAGGCCCGAAAGAGGGGCCCGCCCCTGGCGGGTCCCACGTCTCCCAGACGTGAAGCCTCCCTGCTAGACTGCCGGGCCTTTATGGCCCGGCTTCTTTTTGTGCCTTGATGTTTGTTTATGGGCCGCTGCACGAGCCTCGCGCCGTTGGCGCGCGCGGGGCAGGGGCAGCGGCCGACGCAAAGCGAAATCAATCCGCAGCGGCGCGGGCGGCGATGATGTCGTCGGCGAGCTTGCCGGTGAGTTCCTGCAGGTGGTCGAAGCGCCACTCGAAGGTGCCGACCCCCAACGTCGACGACCGGAGCTCGGCGATCAGCCCGTCCATCTCCACCTGCGGCAGCAGGACCGAGACATCGTCCCAGCCGGCCCATTCGGGCTTGGCCTCGAAACCGAGGATCTGGCCGCGGCGGCTGCTGACGATTCGCTGCACCCGCGAAGTGAATTCCGAGGGCACCGAGATGCGCACACTGCAGATCGGCTCGAGCAGCACCGGCTGGCACTTCGGCATGCCTTCACGCATCGCCAGGGCGCCGGCCTTGCGGAACGCCATGTCGGAGCTGTCGACGGTGTGGAACTGGCCGTCGGTCAGGGTGACGGCCACATCCACCACGGGAAAGCCGAGCGGACCGCGATTCAAGTATTCCTTCACGCCGATTTCCACCGCCGGAATGTATTGCTTCGGGACGACGCCGCCGGTGATGGTGTCCGTGAAGGTGAAGCCTTCGCCGCGCGGCAACGGCGCGATGTCCAGGTGGACGTCGCCGAACTCGCCGTGACCGCCGCTCTGCTTCTTGTGGCGGGCGTGCTGGCTCACGCTGCCGCGGATCGTCTCCTTGTACGGCACCTGGGGACGCGAGGCCTCGACGTTCATCCCGTACCGGTTGCGCAAGCGATCCAGGGCGATCTGCAGGTGCATGTCTCCCTGCCCCCAGAGGCGGAGTTCGCCGGTGTCGGGATCGTGACCGTAGCTGAGGGAGGCGTCCTCGTCGACCAGCCGGGAGAGCGCGCCCGACAGCTTCACCTCGTCGGCGCGCTGTGCCGCCCGGATGGCCTGGGAATAGAGCGGCGCCAAGGGCTCCGGCCAGTCGCTGCCGGTGACCTTGCCGGAGGGCGACAGCATGGTGCCCGTGGAGGCCCCCTCGAGCCGCCCGAGGGCGACCACATCACCGGGGCCGGCCTTGGCGAGCTTCTCCGTCTTGGCGCCGAACAGCCGGTTGACGCCGCTCACCCGGTCGCCGTTCAAGGTCATGCCGTCGGTGATCTCGCCACGCCAGAACCGGACCAGCGAGAGCTTGCCGGTGTGCTGGGCGTGCACCGATTTGAACACCCGCGCACACGCCTCGCCATCCCCCTCGATGCCCTGTCGAGCCGCAGTCACCGCCGGTTCCGGTGCTTCGTGCCGCAGCGCCTTCAGCAGGCGGGTGATGCCGTGCATGCCCTCGGCGGAGCCGAAGAACACCGGAACGATCTGGTCCTGCTGCAGATCCCGGGCGAGCGAGGCGTAGATTTCGCCGGCGCTCGGCTGCATGTCTTCCAGCAACTTCTCCAGCAGGCCGTCGTCGAAGTCGGCGAGCGCCTCGAGCATTTCGGCCCGCGCCTCCGATTCCGGTTCGGCCAGGGCCTCGGGCAGCTTGATCAGCTCCGAAGGCTTGCCCTCCTGCCAGCGGAAGGTGCGCTCGCTGACCAGGTCGACGAACCCGGTCACGTGGTCGCCATCGCGGATCGGGATTTCGCGCAGCACCATCGGGCGATGCGACACCCCCTGCAGCGCCTCCAGGGCACTGCGAAGCTCCGCGTCGGCACCGTCCATCTTGTTGATGAACACCATGTGCGGGACGCTGTGCTCATCCAGGTAGCGGAACAGGGGCCCGAGGATCAGCGCCTTCGAGGGGTCCGGTTCGCAGACGACGACGGCGACGTCGGCGACGAGCAAAGCGTTGCGCGCATCCTGCGACAGCTCGATGGAGCCCGGGCAATCGAGAAACGTCCAGATCTCGTCGAGGTAGCTGGTGGTCGCCACGTTGAGCTCGGTGCTCATCTGTCGGGCGCGCGCTTCCGCGGCCGGGTCGCCGACCGTGTTGCCCTCCTTGACCGACCCTTTGCGCGTGATCGCCTCGGTGCGGAACAGGATGCTTTCGAGCAGGGTCGTCTTGCCGCTGAGATACGGACCGACGAGCGCCGCGCAGCGTGGCGCGGACGGGGGCTTGGTATTCACACGAGACCTCCCGGGGTCGAACGGATTTCAGGATTTGGGATCGAAGGATCCGCAGGCATCCGCGAAGGGTACCGTCGGGAGTGGGCAAATCAAGGGAAAATGCCGCTGTGCGGGCCCGCCGGTCACCGCGGGCCCACACTTGGCCAATGGTTACTCGCCTGGGGCGGGCACGGGGCCTTCACCCTTCGGAATCGTCGACGCGGGCGTCTCGCGCGCCCCGAGCCAACGATAGACGATGCCGGCCAACGCCCCGCCGACCAGCGGCGCGACCCAGAACAACCACAACTGCGCCATCGCCCAGCCGCCGACGAAGAGCGCCTGGCCGGTGCTGCGGGCCGGATTGACCGAGGTGTTGGTGACCGGAATGCTGATCAGGTGGATCAGGGTCAGCGCCAGTCCGATCGCCAGCGGCGCGAACCCGGCGGGCGCGCGTCCATCCGTGGCACCGAGGATGATCAGCAGAAAGAAGAACGTCAGCACGATCTCGGCGACGAGCGCGGCGGCGAGCGGGTAGCCGCCCGGCGAGTGCTCGCCGAAGCCGTTGGCGGCGAAGCCGTTGGCGAGGCTGAAGTCCGGATGACCGCTGGCGATGATGAACAGCACCGCCGCCGCGGCGATGGCGCCCACCACCTGGGCGCCCCAGTACGGCAGGATATCGCCGGCCGAAATGCGTCCGCCGGTGAACAGGCCCATGGTCACCGCCGGATTGAAATGCCCGCCGGAGATGTGGCCGACGGCATAGGCCATGGTCACCACGGTCAGTCCGAAGGCGAGCGAGACACCGACGAAGCCGATGCCGAGTTCCGGAAAACCGGCGGCCAGGACGGCGCTGCCGCAACCGCCCAGGACCAGCCAGAAGGTACCGAGAAATTCGGCCGCGATCTTTTTTGCCAACATCTAAGGTTTCTCCTCACGAGTGTCCGATGCGCGCCTAAGAGTACAAAAAAAACAAACAATCAAGCGCGTTTTTCACCGAACGCCCTTTTTCACGCCAGGGCGGCGCAGGCGCGTTGGATTCGCGTGCAGGCCTCGGTCAGCGCCGTGGTGGAGGTGGCGTAGGAGACGCGGAAATACGGCGACAGCCCGAATGCCGCGCCATGCACGGCGGCAACCCCCTCGGATTCAAGGAGGTAGGTGACGAAGCCCTCGTCGTCGGCAATGGTCCGGCCGTCCGGTGTCCGCTTGCCGATGGCGCCGGCGCACGACGGGTAGACGTAGAACGCCCCCTCTGGCAGCGGGCAGTGGAGGCCAGCGGCCTGGTTCAGCATCGACACCACCAGATCGCGCCGCTCCTTGAAGATGGCGTTGTTGGCGGCAATGAAGTCGTGCGGGCCGTTGAGTGCCGCCACCGCCGCCGCCTGGGAGATCGAACTGGTGTGCGTCGTCGATTGTGATTGCACCATGTTCATCGCCTTGATCAGGTCGATCGGCCCGGCGGCATAGCCGACGCGCCAACCGGTCATGGCATAGGCCTTGGAACAGCCGTTCAGGGTCAGCGTCCGCGGGAACAGCTCCGGCACCACCTGGGCGATGGTGGTGAAGCGGAAGTCGTCGTAGATGATGAACTCGTAGATGTCGTCGGTCATCACCCGGACATGCGCATGGCGCACCAGCACCGCGGCCAGGGCCTGCAGCTCGTCGGCCGTATAGGCCGCGCCGGTCGGGTTGCTCGGCGAATTGAGGATCAGCCACTTGGTCTTCGGCGTGATCGCCCGCTCCAGATCGTCCGGGGCGAGCTTGAAGCCGCGGTCGGCCGGGCAATCGATGACCACCGGCTCGCCCTCGCAGAGCAACGCGATGTCCGGATAGGAGACCCAGTAGGGCGCCGGGATGATGACCTCGTCGCCCGGATTCAGGGTCGCCACCAGCGCATTGTAGATGGTCTGCTTGCCACCGCAGCCGACGCTGATCTGCTCCGGCGTGTAGGTGAGATCATTGTCGCGCTTCAGCTTGTCGCAGATCGCCTGGCGTAGCGCCGGCGTCCCGGCGACCGCCGTGTATTTCGTCTCGCCGCGGTCGATCGCCGCCTTGGCCGCCGCCTTGATGTGGTCGGGCGTGTCGAAGTCCGGCTCACCGGCGCCGAGACCGATGACGTCGCGGCCCTGCGCCTTCAGCTCCGCCGCCTTCTGGGTGACGGCGATGGTCGGCGATGGCTTGATGCGGCCGAGCCGCTCTGCGAGAAAGGCCATGTAATCCTCCAAAGGGATGATGGTCAGCGTCCGGACCCTAGCGGCAGCGCCGGGCACGGGCAACATTCGAAGCGATCGTCCGGCATGGTTTTGCAGCTTTCCCGTGCTTCGGAGTCGTGAACGGGATGATTGAAGCCTTCGCCGGCATGCCCCTCGTCCTCGCCGGCTTTCTCGGCAGCCTCATCGCCGGCCTGGGCACGGCCGTCGGCGCCCTGCCGGTGCTTTTGGGGCGCGGCCGGCTCAGCGACTTGAATCAGGCGCTGGTGCTGGCCGGCGCCGGGGGCATCATGCTCGGTGCCACGATATTTTCCCTGATCATTCCGGCGCTCGACGCGGTGGCGGAGACCTCCGGCAGCGAAGTGCATGCCGCGCTCGTCGCCGCTGGCGGCATCCTGCTCGGCGCACTGGTGATCTGGCTGATTCATGCCCGGGTGCCGCACGAGCACTTCGTCAAGGGCCGCGAAGGCGCCCCGATCATCGACCTGGGCCGCAACTGGCTGTTCATTATCGCCATCACGCTGCACAACTTCCCCGAAGGCATGGCCGTCGGCACTGCCTTCGGTGCCGGTGAGACGACCGGCGTCGCCGTGATGATCGGCATCGGTCTGCAGAACCTGCCCGAGGGCCTCGCCGTCGCCGCAGCGCTGACGGCGGAAGGATTCGGCCGCTGGCGCGCCTTCGGCATCGCCGTGCTGACCGGCCTGGCGGAACCGCTCGGTGGTCTCGCCGGAGCCAGCGCCGTGTCGCTGAGCGACGTGTTGCTGCCGTGGGGGCTCGCCTTCTCCGCCGGCGCCATGCTGTTCGTGATCATGGGCGAGATCATCCCGGAAACGCACCGCGCCGGCCGCGAGCACCGCGCCACGACGTGCCTGGTGGTGGGATTCCTGGTGATGATGATCCTCGACGTGTCGCTCGGCTGACCCCATACAGTCGGGTGATGGTCCACCTCGCAGACGCACCGCTGTTCATTCCCGAGAAACGACCGCCGATCGCCGGCGGCCGGCGCCTGGAAATCGTCTCCGAGTTCCGGCCGGCCGGCGACCAGCCGCAAGCGATCACCGATCTCACCGCCGGCCTGAATACGGGCGAGCGCGACCAGGTACTGCTGGGCGTCACCGGCTCCGGCAAGACCTTCACCATCGCGCACGTCATCCGCAATGTGCAGCGGCCGGCACTGATCCTCGCCCCGAACAAGACGCTGGCGGCGCAGCTCTACGGCGAGATGAAGGCGTTCTTCCCGGACAATGCCGTCGAGTACTTCGTCTCCTATTACGACTACTACCAGCCGGAAGCCTACGTCCCGCGCACCGACACCTATATCGAGAAGGACGCGTCGATCAATGAACAGATCGACCGCATGCGCCATGCCGCGACGCGGGCGCTGCTGGAGCGCAACGACGTCATCATCGTCGCCAGCGTCTCCTGCATCTACGGCATCGGCGCCGTCGAGACCTACAGCCAGATGGTGGTGCGGCTGGAGACCGGCATGCGCATGGATCGCCGCGACATCATGAAGGCGCTGGTCGACCTGCAATACCGGCGCAACGATGCGAGCTTCGTGCGCGGCACCTTCCGCGCCCGTGGCGACACCCTGGAAGTCTACCCCGCCCACTACGAGGACGCGGCTTGGCGGCTGTCCATGCTCGGCGACGAGATCGAGGCGATCTGGGAGGTCGACGCGCTGACCGGCGAGAAGACGGCGGCGCTGGATCACGTGGTCGTCTACCCCAACAGCCACTACGTGACGCCGCGGCCGACCCTGCAGCAGGCGATCCCGCGCATCAAGGTTGAGCTGAAGGCGCAGCTCGAACACCTGCGCGGCCAGGGCAAGCTGTTGGAGGCGCAGCGGCTGGAGGAGCGTACCCAGTTCGACCTGGAGATGCTGGAGACCACCGGCAGCTGTGCCGGCATCGAGAACTATTCCCGCTACCTCTCCGGCCGCAACCCGGGCGAGCCGCCGCCGACGCTGTTCGAATACATCCCCGAAAACGCCGTGCTGATCGTCGATGAAAGCCACGTCACGGTGCCGCAGATCGGCGGCATGTATCGCGGCGACTATGCCCGCAAGTCGACGCTGGCCGAGTTCGGCTTCCGGCTGCCGTCGTGCATCGACAACCGGCCGCTGAAGTTCGAGGAATGGGAGGCGATGCGCCCGCAGACCATCTTCGTCTCGGCGACGCCGGGGCCGTGGGAACTGGAGCGCACCGGCGGCGTCTTCGTCGAGCAGGTGGTCCGGCCCACCGGCCTGATCGATCCCCTGTGCATCGTCCGCCCGGTGGAGCACCAGGTGGACGACCTGATCGCCGAGGCCAAGGCCACGGTGGCCCAGGGCTTCCGCGTCCTGGTGACGACGCTGACCAAGAAGATGGCCGAGCAGCTCACCGAATATCTCTACGAGCAGGGCCTGAAGGTCCGCTACATGCACTCCGACATCGAGACCCTGGAGCGCATCGAGATCATCCGCGACCTGCGCCTCGGCGCCTTCGACGTGCTGGTCGGCATCAACCTGCTGCGCGAGGGCCTCGACATCCCCGAGTGCGCACTGGTCGCCATCCTGGATGCCGACAAGGAGGGCTACCTCCGCTCGAAGACCAGCCTGGTGCAGACCATCGGCCGCGCCGCCCGCAACATCGAGGGCCGGGTGCTGCTGTATGCCGACCGCATGACCGAGAGCCTGAACTACGCGCTCTCCGAGACCGAGCGGCGGCGAGAGAAGCAGCAAGCCTACAACGCCGCCCACGGCATCACGCCGCAGAGCATCAAGAAGTCCATCGGCGACGTGCTCGACAGCGTCTACGAACGCGCCGACCACGTCACCGTGGCCACCGGCGTCTCCGGCGACCGCGAGCTGGTCGGCAAGTCCCTGAAAGCCCACATCGCCGACCTGGACAAGCGGATGCGCGCCGCCGCCGCCGAGCTGGAGTTCGAAGAGGCGGCCCGGCTGCGCGACGAGATCCGCCGGCTGGAGGCGACGGATCTCGGCCTCGACAAGCCCGGCGCGGCGCCGCTCGCCGCCGGCGCCGCCGGTTGGTCGGCGCGTGACAAGCAGCGGGAGAAGCAGGGGCGGAAGCCGGGCGGCGGCCGGCGGCGGCGGGGCTGACGTCGCGGGTAACGTGTCGATGTCGCCCGGAAAAAGCCGGGTGCAGTGCAGTTTTTATCCGCTTAAGTGCTTGAAAAAGTCTGTAAGCCGTTGATTTGTCAGGGACAGGCGCGCGACGCGGCGTGCAAATGTCGGAAAATGTAGGAAAATGTAGGATTCTGAAGGGTTCTGTAGGATTTCGCCGGTGGCGCGGGTGGGGGCGGCTCTCCGTGACGGCTCTGGCCGCGCCGCAATGGGGTCACCCGGCCAGATACCGGCCCGGCCCGGCGGCGCAAGGGGGGAGCAGGCCAGAGAGGAGGCCAGAGAG
>CAZVRW010000012.1:0-14196 GCA_964630265.1 uncultured Rhodospirillaceae bacterium | reverse complement strand
AGGCCAGAGAGCAGGCCCGGGGCGAAAAAAGAAAAGCCCGGCGCCGACGCAACGCCGAAGCGTCTTGGCGGCAACCGGGAAAAGCATTACTCAACAGCAATACAGCTTATAGACGAACAATGAGGCCAACGCAAGCCTTTTGTCGGCGTCCTCGACGCCAAGTCCGGCGCGCGCAAGGACCAGGCTGCGTCGACAGCGGACCGTTGGCGGCGAGCACGGCATTACGGCAATGTGTGGTAAATGCGGTGCCGCGCCAAGTCGCCAGGGACGCGACGTGCCAGGGACGCGATGCCGGCAGGGTCGGCGCCGTCGGCGCGGCGCTGTAACGGTCCTGAACCCAGCGGTAAGGAATGGGCCGCTATGGTCGTGGGTCGTCGGGGCGGCGAGGTCGGACAGGAACGCGGAGATTGAATGTGCTTGCGGCGGATCAACTGACGGTCGCCACGTTGATGCGACGGATCGCGGCGGCGACGCCGCGTGCACCGGCGATCATGGCTCCCGGCCGAATGGCGCTCGGCTTCGCAGCGCTGGTTGCCTTGACCACGACGACGCGCGAGCGGTTGAACGATCGCGGGATCGGCCGCGGCGACCGCGTGGCGCTGGTGATTCCGGAACGGCCGGAGATGGCGGCGGCCTATCTCGCGGTCTGCGACGCCGCGACGGTGGTTCCGCTCAACCCGGAGTCGACCGAGCGTGAGTTCGCGGCGAACTTCGTCCGTACCAAGGTCGATGCCGTCATCGTCTCCGTCGCCGCCGACACCGCGGCGCGCCGTGCCGCCGAACCGCTGGGCCTGCCGCTGATCCACCTGCATCCCCGGCCCGACGCGGCCGCCGGGGTGTTCGAGCTGGACGGCGGTCGCCTGGACCGGCCGGTGCGCCGGGAGGTCGCCGCGCCGGGCGACATCGCCAGGGTGCAGATGACGTCGGGCACGACGGCCCGGCCGAAACTGGTACCCATGTCACAGAGCCTGCTGGTGCGGCGTGCCCACTGCGAGGTTGCGGCACTCGGCCTGCGCCCGACCGACCGCTGCCTCAGCTTCCGGCCGCTGTTCCTCAGTGGCGGCCTGAACACGGATCTGCTGGTGCCGCTTTCCGCCGGCGGCGCCATCGTCGTGCCCGCCGGCTTCGATGCCGACGATTTCTATGGATACCTCGATGACTTCGGGGTCACCTGGTATTCCGGCGGGCCGGCCTATCATGAAGCGATCCTCGATCGTGCCCCCGGCCACGCCGACGTCATTGCCCGGTCGGCCTTGCGCTTCGTCCGGTCGGCGTCGCACCGGCTGATGCCGGACCTGATGCAGCGCCTCGAACAAACCTTCGGGGTGCCCTGCCTGGAGCGCTTCGGTGGTACCGAGGCGGGGCTGATCACGCGCAATCCCCCGCCGCCCGGCGAACGGCGGCCGGGAACCGCCGGCCTGCCGTTCGATAACGAGGTGGCGATCGTCGATGCGGCGGGACGGCGGCTCGGTGTCGGCGACGCGGGCGAGGTCATCGTCCGGGGTCCCAACGTGTTCACCGGCTACGAGGACGATCCGGAGGCCACCGCCGCGGCTTTCATCGACGGCTGGTTCCGCACCGGCGATCTCGGCCGGTTCGACGCCGACGGCTATCTCACCGTCATCGGGCGACTGAAGGAGGTGATCAATCGCGGCGGCCAGAAGGTCTCGCCGAGCGAGGTGGAGGAGGTGCTGTCGCGCCATCCCCAGGTGGCGGAGTGCATGTGCTTCGCCCTGCCGCACCCGACGTTGGGCGAGGAGGTCGCCGCCGCCGTCGTGCTCCGGCCGACAGCGGACGCCGGCGAACGGGAGCTGCAAGCATTCCTCCGCGCCTGTCTCGCCGAATACAAGGTGCCGCGGCGCATCGTCTTCCGGGCCAGCCTGCCGCGCGGTCCGCACGGCAAGCTGGCGCGCATCGGCGCATCGGCGCGGCTGGGGATGGGCGCGGGTTCGGGCGTGAGGGGTTCGGGCGCGAATGCGGACCCCCCGCCGACGGCGGCGCCGCGACGTGCGCGGCCGCCGATGATCACGGCCCTGGCGGCGCTGTGGGCCGATGTTTTGAGACTGCCCGACGTGGACGCGGACGAGAACTTCTTCGTCCTCGGGGGCGATTCCCTGCGGGCCGCGAGCCTGGTCTCCGCGGTGTCGGAGACCTTCGGCGTCCGGCTTTCTTTGAACAGCATTTTCGGGACCGGCGCCACGGTCGAAGGGATGGCCGCGGCGATCGTCAGCGCCCGCGAACAGACGCCAACCGCCAGGGGTGACGCAGCCGATGCGGCGAAGCTCGACCGCATCCACCCGCGGGACCGGTCGCAGCCCCGCCCGCCGTCGTTCACGCAACAGCGGCTGCTGTTCCTGTCCAGGCTGGAGCCGCTCGGGCGCCTGTACAACCTCCAGGGTGCGGTACGGATCAGCGGTCCCCTCGATCGGGCGGTGCTGGCGCGGGTGTTGAACGCCATCGTCGAGCGTCACGAGATCCTGCGGGCCTCGTTTCCCGTCGTCGACGGCGAGGCGACGCAGGTTTTTGCGCCCGAGCTCGAACTCGACATTGCCGTCAGCGACCTGAGCGCATGGCCGGCCGAGACCCGGGACGAGGAGGTGGAGCGCTTGGCCATCGCGGAAGCCTCGACACCGTTCGACCTTGAACGCGGCCCGTTGATCCGCTGCCGGCTGCTGCAACTGGCCCCGGACGAGCACGTGCTGCTGCTGCCGAAGCACCACGTCGTTTTCGACGGGCGTTCGAGTGGCCTGCTCTATGCCGAGTTCGGCGCGCTGTATCCGGCCTTCGCCAACGGCGAGGCGTCGCCGCTGCCGCCCCTGCCGATCCAATACGGGGATTTCGCCGCCTGGCAGCGAGGTCGACTGAACGGTCCGTATCGGCAGGAGCTGTTGGACTTCTGGCTGCGCCACCTGGAGGGCGCGCCCCGCCTCGTCGACCTGCCGACCGATCGGCCGCGCCCGGCGATCCAGTCGTATCGCGGCAGGCGGCAGTGGTTCCAGATCCCCGAAGCGACGACGCGCCAGCTCCGCGAGATCGGCCGGCGCCACGGCATCACCCTGTACATGACCTTGCTGGCGGCGTTCCAGATCCTGATCCATCGCCACACCGGCCAGGACGACTTCATCGTCGGCACGGCCATCGACAATCGGGATGATCAAACCCGCCATGCGATCGGTCTGTTCCTGAATACGCTGGCCTTGCGGTGCCGCCTCGAAGCGGCGTTGACGGTGCCGGAGCACCTCCAGCGCGTCCGCGACGTGGTTCTCGACGCCTTCCAACATCGGTGGCTGCCGTTCGAGGATCTGGTCGATCGGATCAAGCCGTCGCGCGATGCCGGTTATGCGCCGATCGTGCAGATCCTGTTCGGCTTCATGCCCACGGACCAGCGCGTCGTCGATTTGCCGGGGCTGCGACTGGAACGCATCGACATCGATCTCGGGACCACGCGCTTCGACCTGTGTCTGATGATGGCCGAAGATCGGGGCAGCCTCGAGGGCTTTTTCGAGTACGCGACGGACCTTTTCGAAGACAGCACCATCGCGCGGCTGATGCGGAGCTTCCAGGTGCTGTTGCAGGAGATGATCGCCGATCCGGAGGGGCCCGTGTCGGCGCTGGCGCTCGTCGATGACGCCGAGCGACGCCTCTTGTCGGCCTGGAGCGGCACCCGCACGCCATACCCGCACGACGGCATTCCGGCGCTGTTCGCGGCGCAGGTGCGGGCGCGCCCCGACGCCGTCGCCATCGTCTGCGGCGCGCGGCGCCTCAGCTACGAAGCGTTGAACGCCTGGGCCAATCGCCTGGCGCATCGGCTGCAACGACACGGCGTCGGAGCGGCGAGCGTCGTCGGGATCTCTGCCCGGCGCTCGCCGGCGATGATCGCCGGGCTGCTCGGCATCCTCAAGGCCGGCGGCGCCTATCTCGCCCTGGACGCGGCGTATCCGGCCGAGCGGCTGCGGTTCATGATCGAGGACGCCGGCGTCGGCATGCTGCTGGTCGAGGATGGCCTGTTGCCGCCCCTCGACGGCGTCGCGGCACGAACGGTACGGCTCGACCCCGATGGCGCCGATCTGGACGATGAGGCGGCGGACGATCCGCCGGACGCGGGGGATGCCGATGCGCTGGCATATGTGGTCTACACGTCCGGTTCGACGGGGCAACCGAAGGGGTGCGGCGCGACACATCGCGGCGTCGTCCGCCTGGTCCGGAACACCGACTACGCCACGTTCGGTGCCGACGAGGTGTTCCTGCAGCTGGCGCCGATCACCTTCGACGCCTCGACCTTCGAGATTTGGGGGGCGCTGCTCAACGGCGGGCGGCTGCAGCAGGTGGCGGCGGAGCTGCCGACGCTGGACGAGATCGCCCGCACCATCGAGGCCGGCGGGGTGACGACGGTCTGGCTGACCGCCGGACTGTTCCACCAGATGGTCGATCACGAGATCCGCTGCTTCCGGCAAGTTCGCCAGGTGCTGGCCGGCGGCGACGTGCTGTCGGTCGATCACGTCAAGCGGTTCGTCGCGGCGCTGCCGACGTGTCGGCTGATCAACGGCTACGGCCCGACCGAGAACACCACGTTCACCTGCACCTACACGGTCGGCGATCCGTCGCGCCTCGAGCCGTCGGTGCCGATCGGCCGGCCGATCGCCAACACCACCGTGCATGTCCTCGACCGGCACCGCAACCCTGTGCCGATCGGTGCGATCGGCGAACTCTACATCGGCGGCGACGGCTTGGCGCGCGGCTACCTGAACCGCCCCGAGCTGACCGCCGAGCGCTTCGTTCCCGACCCGTTCGACGACCGCCCGGACGCCCGTCTCTATCGCTCCGGGGATCGCGTGCGCTATCTGGCGGACGGCAACCTCCAGTTCCTCGGGCGCATGGACGATCAGGTCAAGATCCGCGGCTTCCGCATCGAGCCCGGTGAGATCGAAACGACGCTGCAACAGCATCCGGGCGTCCGGCAGGCCGCGGTCGCGGCGCGTGACGACGGTCAGGGCTCCCGCCGGCTCATCGCCTACGTCGTTGCCCGCGACCCGGCGGCGGCACCGGCGACGAGCGACCTCTCGGCGTTTCTCGCCGGCAGATTGCCCGCCTACATGCGACCGTCCGCCTTCGTCGCCCTCGACGCCTTGCCGATCACCGCCGTCGGCAAGCTCGACCGGGAGGCGCTTGTTCGGATCGGATCACCGGAGGTCGCGGCCGGGCGAGCGCCGATTTGGCCGAGGACGCCGCTCGAAGAGGCCGTCGCCGCGATCTGGTCCGACCTGCTCGGCCTCGACCGCGTCGGCGTTCAGGAGAGCTTTTTCGATCTGGGTGGCCATTCGCTCGCGGCGATGAAAATGCTGTTCCTCGTCGAGGAACGGCTGGGGGTGGACTTGCCGCTGCAACTCGTCTTCGCATCGCCGACGATCGAAGGACTCGCCCTGGCCATGACGGAACGCATGCTGGCCGAGGTCGACGATGCGCTGGCGCCGGGAGCCTGAGCGGGAATGACCGATCTGCGGACGCGACTGGCCGCTTTGCCGGCCGCCGAACGCGCCGAGCTCGAGCGGCGCCTGCTGGCGGGCCGAGCGGATCGGCGCTCCCTCGTCGGCATTCCGCGGCGACGACCGGACGACCCGACGCCGCTGTCGTTCGCCCAACAGCGCCTGTGGCTGATCACCCAGCTCGACCCGGACGATCCCGCCTACAACGTCTACCGCATCATGCGGGTGCGCGGACGGCTCGATCTGCCGGCGTTCCGCCAAGCGGTGGGCGACGTGGTCATGCGCCATGAAACCCTGCGCACGACCTTCGCCGCCGACCTGGGCAAGCCGCGTCAGGAGATCGACGCAGACGGCCGGCCGGCCATTTCGGTGATCGATCTCGGCGGCCGGTCCGACGCAGACGTCGCGGCCGTCCGGCTCGCCGAGCGCGAGGTGCATGCGCCGTTCGATCTGACCCGCGGTCCGTTGGTCAAACTTCTGGTCTGTCGGATCGCCGACGATGATCATCTGGTGGCGCTGACCATGCACCACATCGTCGCCGATGAATGGTCACTGCGGCTGTTCAATGGAGAGGTCAGCCGATGCTACGCAGCACGCTGCGCCGGCGCGTCGCCCGAGCTGCCACCGCTCCCCATCCAGTACGCGGATTTCGCGCTCTGGGAGCGGCGACGGGTCGAGACCGGAGCGCTCGATGCCCAGCGGGATTTCTGGGGTCGGACCCTGCGGGGCGCCCCGGACCTGCCGAACCTGTCGACGGCGGGACCGCGCCCGCCGGCGCGGCGCGCCGAGGGCAGGAAGCTCAGGTGGCTGCTGCCGCGGCCGCTGACCGCCGACCTGGACCGGCTCGCCCAAACCCTCGCCGTGACGCCGTTCATGCTCATGCTCGCGGCGTTCCAGGCATGGCTGCATCGGCGGACCGGGCAAAGCGACATCGTCGTCGGCACGCCGATCGCCGGCCGACCGCGGGCCGAACTGCGGGATCTCATCGGCTTCTTCGCCAATACCCTCGCCCTGAGAAGCCACGGCGCGGAGGACCGGACGTTCCGGGCCTTCGTCGGGGGCACGAAAGACGCCCTGCTTGCCGGGGTCTCCAACCAGGATCTGCCGTTCGAGGAGGTGGTGAAGGCCGTCAATCCGAACCGCACCCTGGGCCGCGCGCCCTTGTTCCGGGTGCTGTTCACGCATCGGGACGAGATCGGCCCCGCGCTCGCGCACCCCGCGCTCGACGTGTCCGCGGTCACCCTCGAGCGTGACACGGCGAAATGTGATCTGTGGTTGTCGCTCGTCGACGGACGCGACGGCCGGGCGGCGACCTTCGAGTACGACACGATGCTGTTCGAGCCTGCGGAAATCGAGCGCATGGCCGCGCAATTCGAGGACGTGTTGCGGGCCGTAGTCGCCGATCCGGAGCGGCGGTTCTCGACGTTGCCACCGGTCCAAACAACTGGACCGTCACCGGCGCAGCCCGTCGCCGACCGGCTGTTGGCGGATGCGGCGGATGCGGCGGGCCCGCCCTCGCCGCCATCCGGCCCTGCCGGCATCGTTCTCGCCCGCAACGCCGTCGAGGTGCAGCTGGTTCGCATCTGGCACGCCCTGCTCGGCCGCACCGACGTTGGCGTGACCGACAATTTCTTCGCGGTCGGCGGCCACTCCCTGATGGCCGTGGAAGTGATGGCCAAGATCAAGGAGATCTTCGGCAAGACCCTGCCGCTGCATGTCCTGTGGTACGGCGAGGGCACGGTGGAAGCCCTGGCGCGCGAACTGTGCCGCGACCACGACGGCACGCTCTGGTCACGGCCGATCCCCATCCGCGCCGACGGCGATCGACGCGCCGTGTTCTGCGTGCACATCGCGGGCGGCATCCTCAGCGACTACGCCGAACTCTGCCGCCATCTCGATCCCGGCCAACCGATCTATGGCTTGCAGGCGGTCGGCATCGACGGGGCCATGCCACCCCACACGTCGGTCGGCGACATCGCGCGCCACTGCATCGAGTCGATGCGGACGATCCAGCCGGCGGGGCCGCACCGGCTTCTCGGCTACTGCAGTGGTGGCGTGTTCGCCTACGAAATGGCCCGGCAGCTGTCCGCCCTGGGTGAGGCGCCCGAGTTCCTCGGGCTGATCGACACCGCCGCCCCGGGCTATCGCCGCCGGCCGCTGATCGACCGCCTCGGACGCCGCCTGCGACGACTGCCGACGCGCGCCGCGATGCTGGCGCGGCACGTGTTGACGCCGGACGTCGAGACCGGCCACGGCGTCGGTCATGGCATTCGCCACGCGCATCTCGTCGCGCTGTCCAGCTACACCATCGAGGCCTACCCGGGAGCGGTCCACCTGTTCCGCTCGGGGCTCTGGCCCGACGGTGCCCATCCGACGACCGGATGGCAGGCAATGGTGTCCGGCACGCTGAGCCTGCACGATCTGCCGTGCGATCACGATCAGATCGTGCGGGAGCCGGCTGTCCGGCTGCTGGCGGACCGCATCTCCGGCGTACTAGTGGATCGGATCTGACGCTTGGTGCCCAAGCGTCAGATCGGTCGATCCACTTAGCTATTGTTCTGGTGGTTCGATTCAGCTGACGGATGGGACTCATCCGTCAGCATCGAACCACTGGCCCGTTTGCCGTCGTGACGGCCCGAAAGGGGCCGAGGCGGGCCGGGGCGAGGCCCGGCCGCGGCATCGCATCGATATCTCAGGGGCGCACGGCAGCCGCCGCCGCCGCGACCACCTCGGGCGGCGTTTCGTGGATCGCGTCGACCAAGCTCTGCACCTCCGACCCCGACAACGGGCGGACGGTGAACCGTGCCGCCTCCATTTCCCGCCGGAAATCCGGGTCGTGCATGGTGGCCATGAAGGCCGTGCGCAGGATCTCCAGGCGCTCCGGGGCGAGGTTGGGAGGAGCCGCGAAGGGGCGGCCCATCTGCTGCCCCGCGAGAACGAGCTGAAGCAGGCGACGCTCAGCATCGGTCTCGGCGAGATCAATGATCACCGGCACGTCGGTGAGGTCCGGGTCCCCTTCGAGGGACATTTGCACCACGGGGATCACCGTTCCGGGCGTGATCCATTGCGGTCGCCTCGACTTGATGGTTTCCCAGGTCGTGCACGTGGCGTCGACTTCGCCGCGCTCCAGGGCGAGCAGGACCTCGTTGCTGCCTTCGTAGCCGGTGATCACCTTCAGCTTCGCACCGAAGACGTTGCGCAGCAGGAAGGCGAGCTGACCGGAACTCGCGCGCACGCCGGTGGCGCCGGCGATCACGTCGCGCTCGAGGAGATCCCGCCAGCTTCGGACCCCGGTGCGCTCGGCGACGAAGCACACGGTCACCGCCTTGCTGGCGCTGCCGATCCAGCCGAGCCGCCGGGAATCGTAGTGCGCCTCGCCGGGCTCGAGGAGCGGACCGACGGCGATATCGCGATTGAAGGTGCCGATCACCAAGCCATCGGCGTCGGCGACATTGTAGAGGTAGTTGGCGAGACGCAAGCTGCCCGCGCCGGGCATGTTCTTGACGACGATGTGCGGGTTGCCCGGGATGTGCTTGCCCATGTGCCGGGCGACGGCGCGCCCGTAGCTGTCGTAGCCGCCGCCGGGGCTGTAGCCGATCAGCAGGGTGATCGTCCGGCCGCGGAAGAATTCCGCGGCGGAGTCGGCCGCGGCCGCCGCTCCGGCCTGGATGAGCAGCAGGGCGCAAACCAGCAGGCCCAACCCGGGGATCCGCAGGATCGACCCTTTGTGTCCGTCGTCGTCCGTCACCTGTCGCACGGGATCTCCTTCACAGCAAGCCGCTGGCCGTCCGCAGGCCCGGGAACAGAAGCCCGATCACGGAATCGGGCCAGGGGAGCGCCAGCCAGCGATCGAACAGGAGCCAGCATCCAAACGTGACGCCCGTCGCCGTGACGATGGCACAACCAAGCCGCTCGCGCCCCTCCAACACCATGTAGGCGACGACGAATAGCGCGATCGCGGGGATCAGGCCAACGCCGATGATCAGCAGCAGAAATCCGACGATGACGCCCAGGAACCAGAGCGTGGCCACGCGCTTTCGCGGATCCGCTCCAGTTGCCGCGTCGGCGTCGCCACCGGCCCCGCCCGACGCGGTTCGGGGTGCCGCTCCCGGTGCCGTGCCGTGGCGTGCGGCCCAGAGACGGGCGACGACGAAGCCGACGATCGCCGCGGCCGTGATCGCGGCGACGGCCCGCGGCACCCGGGCATCGGCGGCCGGCCAGTCACCGGTCAGGGCGACGGCGAGTCCGACGAGGGCCACCAGCATCAGCGCAAACGCGATCGCCCCCCGTGCGTCGGGAGGCGCGGCGGCCGGGGAGCGCCCAGGCCGCCGCAGAGAACGGACGAGCGGCGGCACGAGGAACCAGGCCGCGGCGGCGAACAGCGCCAGCACCGCAGGGTCCAACAGCCAAGCATAGCCGTAACGCTCGAACGAGATGTGCAGGTAGCGTTCGAAGATCGGCGACAGCACGAAGCCCAGGATCAGCGGCGGGCGCGGCCATTGGAGAGCCTTCATCAGAATGCCGACGCTCCCCGCGACCAGTAGGACGAGCAGGTCGCCCCAACTGGCGGACGCCTGATAGGCGCTGACGATGACGAACGGCAGAACCGTCGGCACGAGGATGCTGAACCGCACCCGGGCGATGCGGGCCAGACCGTTGCTCGCCAGCAAACAGACCGCCGCGCCGATGACGTTGGCGATGACGAGACACCAGATCAGCGCGTAGGTGATGTCGAGATGCTCATTCAGCATGCGCGGTCCCGGCACGAGGCCGTGGACCAGGAAGGCCCCGAGCAGGATGGCCATTCCCGCGCTGCCCGGCACGCCGAAGGCAACCGTTGGCACGAGCGCGCCGCCGGCGGTCGCATTGTTGGCACTCTCGGAGGCGATGACGCCGCGGATATCGCCCTTGCCGAACCCCTCGGCGTCCTTCTCGGACCGCGCCGCGTGGCCATACGCGACCCAGTCCGTCACGGCAACGCCGATGCCGGGCACCGCCCCAAGAGACGCGCCCAGCGCGCTGCAGCGGATCGTCAGCCACCAGTGCCTGACGACGTCGGCGATGCCTCGCTTGGCGCCGCGCGTGGTGCCGAGATCGGTGCCGAGATCGGCGCCGGGAGGGGCGCCGGGAGCGGCGATCGACGTGCGCCTGACGGCGAGTTCGGCCAGTTCCGGGATCGCGAACAACCCGAGCGTCACGGGCACGAGCGGCAGTCCGTCCCACAGGTAGGTGGAGCCGAACGTCCAGCGCAACGTGCCGAGTTGCGGGGCGGCTCCGATCATCGCGATCAGGAGCCCGAGCCCGGCGGCGGCGAGGCCGCGCAGTGGCGTGCCGCCGCTGAGCGCCGACACCGACGACAGGCCGAAGACGCTCAACGCGAAGAGCTCCGGCGCACCGACATGCAAGATGACGGGAAGCAGGAACGGCAGGCTGACGGCGAAGACACACGCGCCGAAAAGACCGCCGAACAGCGACGCGGCATAACTGGCGCCCAACGCCCGACCGGCCTCGCCGCGTTTCGCCAGCGGAAAGCCGTCGAGCACCGTTGCGGCGGCGCCGACGGTGCCGGGGACGCCGAACAGCACCGCGGGAATCGTATCGGAGGTGCTCTTGACCGTCGTCAGTCCGACGAGCATCGCCAAGGCGGCCACGGGCTCCATGCCGTAGGTGAACGGAATCAGCATGGCCATCGCCGCGACCCCGCCAATGCCCGGGACCAACCCGACCACCAGGCCGATGCCGACCCCCGCCAACAGGTAGACGAAGCGGGCCGGCTCGAGGACAAGCAACAACCCGGTCCAGGCGACGTCGAGCATACTGACCCGAAACCTTTTTCTGTTGTGGTCTCGCCGGCCACCGATGGCGGTGGCGGTGCGTGGTGACCTTGCAAAGCGGAGGCGATCGTGGCGACGGCCGCTGGCGACAACTCTAACCCAACCGCCGACGCGAAAACCTTAACGACGTCGGGGCGCCGCGCGGACGCTCAGCCGGATGGCGGGGCGCACCGGCGGGGCGGCGGGGCGAAACATCGCTTGTCACGCCGCGCGACATGCGGGTACGGCTTGCGCAACGATCCGGCGCTCGGCAACCCCGCGTCGGGTCCGAGCCATTAGGACCGCCCGATTTGCACCGCCCTGTGCGCCGGTCAGCCCTGTCGACACCCGCACCAGCCGGCGCCGGGGCTGCGTGGATCGCCCCGCTCGACCGTCCGGATCTGTGCGCGGGCGAGGTTCACGTCTGGCGCATCGCCCTGGCGACCGCCGCCCCGCCGCCCGATCACGGAGACGATGCCGGATCCGGCCACGGAGAAGACCTGTTGTCGGCGGGCGAACGTGCCCGCGGCCGACGTTTTCGCTTCGCCCGCGATCGTGCCCGCTTCCTCGGTCGCCGCATCGCGCTGCGGCGCATTCTCGCCGGCTACCTCGCCATTCCACCCGCGGACGTGTCGCTGGCCGAGGGTCACTTCACAAAGCCGCGGCTGGCGACGCCGGACGCGCCGCTGCGGTTTAACGTCGCCGCCAGCGGCGATCTCGCCCTCGTCGCCGTCTGCCGCGAGGCCGAGGTCGGCATCGATGTGGAGCGCATCCGCGACGATCTCGACATCACGCCGCTCGCCGAGCGGAGCCTTTCGCCGACGGAGAGGACGGCGCTGGCCGCCGTCGTCGCTGACGACCGCGCGCGGACGTTCTTTCACGCCTGGGTGCGCAAGGAGGCGTATCTCAAGGCGAAGGGCGTCGGCCTGTCCGTTGCCCTGGACGCTGTCTCCGTGTCGCTGTCACCGACCGAGCCCGCGCGACTCCTGCACAGCGCGATCGATCCGCGAGACCCCCGGCGCTGGCGCCTGCGGACCCTGGATGCCGGCGCCGCCTACGCCGCCGCGCTCGCCGCGCCGGTGGGCTGTCGGACGATCCGCTTGTGGCACTGGCAGTGCTGCCACTCCGAAGCGGATATGGCGTGCTGAGCGGCTGTCGTGCCTGAACCGCCGCCCGCCGCCGGGCCGGACGCCGCCGCCGCTCCGTTCGCCGGCCGCGGCGAGACCGTCGCGGGGCGAATCGCCGTCGGCGCCGGGTGGCTGCTCGGATTGCGCGTCGCCGGTCGCGTCGTGCGTCTCGCCGGCTTGGCCATCCTCGCCCGCGTCCTGTTGCCGGAGGACTTCGGACTGCTGGCCATGGCCTGGGCGGCGGTGGGCGTGCTCGAGACCTTCGGCACGCTCGGCGTCAAGCTCGCCGTCATCCGCAAGCGGGACGCCGACCGCGCCTTCTACGACACCGCCTGGACGATCGGCATCGGCCGGGGCGTCGCGCTGACGCTGGCGATCGCCGCGCTGGCGCCGCTGGCCGGAACCTTCTTCGACGAGCCGCGGCTGCCGGCGGTGTTGCTCGGTCTCGCCGCCGCCCGGCTGATCGGCGGCTTCGAAAACATCGGTGTCGTCGACTTCCTGAAGTCCCTCGACTTCCCGCGCCACGTTCGCCTGGAGTTCCTCACCACGCTCGGAACCGCGCTGGCGGCGGTGGGGCTGGCGTTGGCGCTCGGCAGCTACTGGGCGCTGGTCGGCGCCGAGATCGCCCGGTCGTTGCTCCGGGTCGGCCTCAGCTATCTCCTGCACGACTACCGGCCGCGATTGTCGCTCGCCGCCATGTCCGAACTGATCGGCTTCGGCAAATGGGTGTTCGCGCGCGGCGTCTTCATGCACCTGTCGGCGGCCTGTCCGCCGATCGTCATCGGCCGGCTGCTCAATGCCGACCTGCTCGCCTTCTTCAACATCGGCCGCGAGATCGCGCGCATGGTCACCACCGAACTGCAGGCGCCGGTCCAGACCGCCCTGTTCCCGGGCATCTCGACCGTCGCCAGCGAGCCGCGCCGCCTCGCCCGGGCGTTTCTCGACAACATGGGCGTGGCCGTGCTGGTCTTCCTGCCGGCGGCCGTCGGAGTGGCGGTGGTGGCGCCCTTGCTGGTGCGCATCCTGCTCGGCGAGACTTGGCTACCGGCGGTCCCCATCGTCCAGATCCTGGGGTGCGCCGCCGCCCTCGAGGTCCTGCGCGGCAGTCCGCATCTCTTCTACATGGCGGCCGACCGGCCGCGGCTTGCCGCCACGCTCGCCGGGGTGCGCCTCGCCATCCTGGTGCCGGCGACGCTGGCCGGCGTCGCGCTCGCCGGCATCGTCGGCGCGGCGTGGGCGCTCGTTTTCACCGGCGGTGTCGTGCTGGTCATCGAGCTGGCCGTGGCGGTGCGGGTGTTCGCCTTGACGCTGCCGCAACTCGCCGACCGGCTGTGGCGCCCCGTCACCGCGACGACCGCCCTGGTGGCGGCGGTGCTGCCGTGGCAGTTCGCCGGCGGCACCCCCGCTGACTTGGCGACGGCGGTGATCGACCTGGCACTCCTGGTGGCGCTCGGCGTCGCGGTCTATGGGTTGGTGGTCTTCGGCCTGTGGCGCCTGGGCGGCCGCCCCGCCGGCGCCGAGGTGCGCCTGGTCGCGATCGCCGCCGAACGGCTTCGGCTGGCCCGGCCCGCTCGCGGCGGCTGATGTCGTGGGTCGCCGACGTGATGGCCGGCTGATGTCACGGGAGGCTGACGGCTCGGCCCGCTGATGTCGTGGGTGGCTGAGGTCACGGCCCGCTGACGGCACGGAAGGAATGGTGGGCGCGCGTGGGATCGAACCACGGACCCCCGCCGTGTGAAGACGGTGCTCTCCCGCTGAGCTACGCGCCCGAGA
>CAZVRW010000011.1:69458-71679 GCA_964630265.1 uncultured Rhodospirillaceae bacterium | reverse complement strand
TGCCGAGCGAGCCGGTCAGCATCGCCGCGACGTCCGACAGCATGTCGCCGAACAGGTTGTCGGTGACGATGACGTCGAACTGCTTGGGATTGCGCACCAGCTGCATGGCGCAGTTGTCGGCGTACATGTGCGCAAGTTCGATGTCCGGATACTCGGCGTCGTGTACGTGCTGCACTTCCTCGCGCCACAGCACGCCGCTCTCCATCACGTTCGCCTTCTCGACCGAGCACACCCGGCCTTGGCGCTTGCGCGCCAAGTCGAAGGCGACGCACGCGACCCGGCGGATCTCTTCGGTCGTGTAGACCTGCGTGTTGACGCCGCGGCGCGAGCCGTCGGGCAGGACCTGGATGCCGCGCGGCTCGCCGAAGTAGACGCCGCCGGTGAGTTCGCGAACGATCATGATGTCGAGGCCCGATACCACCTCGGGTTTCAGGGTGGACGCCTCGACCATCGAGGGAAACACCACCGCCGGCCGCAGATTGGCGAACAGCTCCATCTCCTTGCGCAGCCGCAACAAACCGCGTTCCGGCTTCTGCGCGAACGGCAGATCGTCCCACTTCGGCCCACCCACCGCGCCGAGCAGCACCGCGTCCACCGCCAGCGCCCGCGCCATGGTCGCGTCCGTCAGCGGCGTGCCGTGGGCATCGATACTGACGCCGCCGACAAGCCCCTCCTCCACCTGGACGCGGAGGTCGAGGCGCCGCACCATCCAGTCGATGAGCCGCTTGACCTCGCCCATCACCTCGGGGCCGATGCCGTCGCCGGCGAGCACGAGCAGGCGTCTGCTCTCAGACATGGCTGATCCTCGTTCGCGCCGGCCACCGCCCGGCCAGGGGAGTCAGGCGTAGAGCCACGGGTATTGGGCGCGTTGGGTTGCTTCGAAGGCGTCGATCTTGGCGGCCTTCTGCAACGTCAGGCCGACGTCGTCGAGGCCATTGAGCAGGCAGTGCCGGCGGAACGGATCCACCTCGAAGGCGATCCGCCGGCCATCCGGCGTGGTGATCTCCTGCGCTTCCAGGTCGACGGTAAAGGTGGCATTGGCGCCGTGCCCCGCCAGCTTCATCAGGTCATCGACGGTCTCGGCCGGCAGCACGATCGGCAAAATGCCGTTCTTGAAGCAGTTGTTGTAGAAGATGTCGGCGAAGCTCGGCGCGATGACGCAGCGGATGCCGAAGTCGAGCAGCGCCCAGGGCGCGTGCTCGCGCGACGAGCCGCAGCCGAAGTTATCGCCGGCGACGAGGATCGACGCGTTGCGGTATGCTGGCCGGTTGAGGACGAAGTCCGGCTGCTCCGCGCCGTCATCATCGTAACGCAGATCGTGGAACAGGCTGACGCCCAGGCCGGTGCGCTTGATGGTCTTCAGGAACTGCTTTGGAATGATCAGGTCGGTGTCGACATTGATCCGCGGCAGCGGCGCCGCGACGCCGGTCATCCGTGTGAACGCCTGCATATCACTTCCCCCGATGGCGCGCCGCTCAGCCGCGGTCGAACGTCCGGATGTCGACCAGGTGGCCGGCAACGGCCGCCGCCGCCGCCATCGCCGGGCTCACCAGATGGGTGCGCCCGCCCTTGCCCTGGCGGCCCTCGAAATTCCGGTTCGACGTCGAGGCACAACGCTCGCCCGGTTCCAGCCGGTCGGCGTTCATGGCGAGGCACATGGAGCATCCCGGCTCGCGCCACTCGAAGCCGGCGGCGGTGAACACCCGATCGAGGCCTTCCGCTTCGGCCTGCTCCTTGACCAGCCCGGAGCCCGGCACGACCATGGCCGCGACGCTGTCGGCGACGCGGCGGCCGTGGACGACGGCGGCGGCGGCGCGCAGGTCCTCGATGCGGCCGTTGGTGCACGAGCCGATGAACACACGGTCGACGCGGATCTCCTGCATCGGCGTTCCCGGCTCGAGTCCCATGTAGGCCAGCGCGCCGCGCATCGCCTCGGCCTTGCCGGCATCCCGGGCATCGGCGGGATCCGGCACCCGGCCGGTGATCGGCACCACGTCCTCGGGGCTCGTTCCCCAGGTCACCTGCGGCGGGATGTCGGCGGCGGCGAGGCTGATCTCGCGGTCATAGCGCGCATCCGGATCCGACGGCAGCATCCGCCACTGCGCCACCGCGCGTTCCCAGTCGGCCCCGGCGGGGCTCATCGGCCGGCCCGCGAGATAGGCGAAGGTGGTCTCGTCGGGGGCGATCAGGCCGGCGCGCGCGCCCGCTTCGATGGACATGT
>CAZVRW010000011.1:22475-69448 GCA_964630265.1 uncultured Rhodospirillaceae bacterium | reverse complement strand
GATGGTGCCGATCACCGCCAGGATCACGTCCTTGGCGGTGACGCCGATCGGCAGTTCGCCGTCGACGCTGATCCGCATGTTGCGCGCCGGCGTCTGCAGCAGCGTCTGGGTGGCCAGCACGTGCTCGACCTCCGACGTGCCGATGCCGAAGGCGAGCGCGCCGAAGGCGCCGTGCGTCGCGGTGTGCGAGTCGCCGCAGACGATGGTCATCCCCGGCTGAGTGAAGCCCTGCTCGGGACCGATGATGTGGACGATGCCCTGGCGCCGGTCGTCCATGGAGAAATACGGAATGCCGAAGGCCCGGCAGTTGGCGGCCAGGGTCTCCACCTGGATGCGGGACTCGGCGTCGGCAATGCCGGCCGCCCGGTCGGAGGTGGGCACATTGTGGTCGGCGACCGCCAGCGTCGCGTCCGGCCGGCGGACGGTGCGCCCGGCTGCGCGCAGCCCTTCGAAGGCCTGCGGGCTGGTCACCTCGTGCACCAGGTGGCGGTCGATATAGAGCAGGCAGGTGCCATCGTCCTGCACGTCGACCACATGGGACGACCAGATCTTGTCGAACAGGGTACGCGGTCCGGCCATGTCGCGGCGGCTCCCGGCGGCTAATGGTCGCGGCGTGCGACTAGGTTTCGGTCTGACCTTTGTCGGCCGAGGGGTCGGGCGCGGCCGTCTCGGCGGCCTGGCTCTCCGCTGCCGCCTCGGCCGCTGCCGCCTCGGCCGCCGCGGCCTTTTCCGCAGCCAGCGCGCGCTGCGCCTTCACCGCGGCGTCTCGGGCCGCGGACGCGACGCGCTTTTCCTCGGCCACCACCTTGGCGGTGAAGCCGTCGGTCTTCTCGGAAATGCGCGCCCGCTTGCCGCGTCGGCCCCGCAGGTAATACAGCTTGGCGCGGCGCACGTCGCCGTGGCGCACCACCTCGATCTCGGCGATCGTCGGCGAGTACAGCGGGAAAACGCGTTCGACGCCTTCGCCGTAGCTGATCTTGCGAAGGGTGAACGACGAGCCGAGGCCGCGGTTGCGCCGCGCGATGCACACCCCTTCGAACGCCTGCAGGCGTTCGCGCGTGCCCTCGACCACCTTGACCTTCACCCGCACGGTATCGCCGGGGGCGAACCACGGAACGCCGCGGGCTTCCGTCAGTTTTTCGATCTGTTCCCGTTCGATCTGCTCGATCACGTTCATCGTACGCCTTCCTTCGGCTCCGTAGGCAGTCCGGCCGTGGCCACACGATAGCGCCGCCACAGATCCGGGCGCCGCTCGCGCGTCAACCGCTCGGCCTCGCGGCGACGCCATGTTCGAATTCCCTCGTGATCGCCGGACAGGAGGACCTCAGGCACCTCCCGATCCCGCCAGATCCGCGGGCGCGTATAGTGCGGGTACTCCAGCAACCCGCGCTCGAAACTCTCCTCGGTCAGCGACGTCGCGTCGCCGACCACACCTGGCAGCAGGCGGACACAGGCATCGATCAGCGCCAGCGCCGCCACCTCGCCGCCCGCCAGCACGAAGTCCCCGAGGCTGATCTCCTCGGGCTGCCACGCGCCGACGATGCGCTCGTCGATCCCTTCGTAGCGGCCGCACAGCATGACGGCGCCCGGCCCACGGGACAGTCGCCGCACCGTCGACTGCTCCAACGGCCGGCCGCGGGGCGTCAACAGGATGATCGGCAGGTCCGGATGCCGCGCCGCCGTCGCCGCCAGGGCCGCATCGATCACATCCGGCCGCAACACCATACCGGGACCCCCGCCAAACGGCGTGTCGTCGACGGAGCGGTGTTTATCGCTCGCAAAGTCGCGAATGTCCACCGTTTCCAGGCGCCAGAGCCCAGCGTCCAGCGCCTGACCGGCGAGCGAGACGCCGAGCGCTCCGGGGAAGACTTGCGGAAACAGCGTCAGCGCGCAGGCCGTCCAGGGGCGGGGTGCGCTCATCCGGCGGGCTCCGCGTCGTCGAACAGGCCCGGCAGCGCCGCAATCACCACCCGGCCGGCGGCGAGGTCGACCACCGGCACCGCCGCGCGGGTGAAAGGCACCAGCACGTCGCCGCCGTCGGCGGTCACCACCTCGAGACTGGCGCCACCACCGTGATCGTGCACGGCGCGGACGACACCGAGCCGCCGGGTATCGCCGCCGGCGTCCCCGGTGATCGCCAGATCGGCGGCCAATCCCACCAGGTCGACATGGTAGAATTCGTCCTCGTCGACGGCGGGCAGCGCCGCGCGCGGCACGTACAGCCGGCGACCCTTCAACGCTTCCGCGGCGGTGCGGTCGCCGATGCCGGTGACGCGCGCAAGCACGCGGTCGCGGCTGGCGCCGGTGAGCGAGAGCCGCAGCGGCGCGCCGGTGTCGTCCAGCACCGGACCGTAGGCGGCGACCGCCGCCGGATCCCCGGTGAACGCCTTGATGCGGATTTCGCCACGCACCCCGTGCGCGCCCGTCACGACGCCGACGCAGACCATACCATCCGCCCTTTCCGTCACGCTTGCCGCGTCGCGCCCGCGCCGCCGCTCAGGCCGAGGCCCCATCGCCCGCGCTATCACCCGAGCCATCGCCGGCGCCGGCCGCTTCGGCCGCCGCCTTGGCCTTCTCCGCGGCCTCCTTCAGGCGCTCCTGCGCCTTCGCCTTGGGCAGCGGCCGCTTGGTTTGCTCGGTGCGCGCCCGCGGCTCCATCAGACCGGCATCGGCGCAGAACTTGGCGACGCGGTCGGACGGCGTCGCGCCGACGCTCAGCCAGTGGCGGATCCGCTCCTGGTTCAGGGTCACCCGGTCGGGATGGTCGCGATCGACCATCGGATTGTAGGTGCCGACACGCTCGATGAAGCGGCCGTCGCGCGGGCTGCGCGAGTCGGCGACGACGATGCGATAGTAGGGGCGCTTCTTGGCGCCGCCGCGGGACAGGCGAATACGCGTGCTCATGGGAGGAAGCGGGTCCTTTCGTTGACCGAGGGTGTGACCATCAGCGCTGCGGTGGCATCAGGCCGGGTGGCAAACCGGCGCCCGAGAACAGCCCCTTGCGCCCCATTTTGCCGACCTGCTTCATCATCTTGCTCATCTGTTGATGTTGCTTCAGCAGGCGGTTGACGTCCTGAACGGTGGTGCCGGAGCCGGCGGCGATGCGCCGCCGCCGCGACGCGTTGAGCAGTTTGGGATTGCGGCGCTCGGCCGGCGTCATCGACATGATGACGGCTTCCTGGCGGGCGACCATGCGATCGTCGACGTTGGCGTCCGCGAGCTTGTCCTTGAACTTGCCGATGCCGGGGATCATGCCGATCAGGCCCTTGATGTCGCCGAGCTTGCGGATCTGTTTGAACTGATCCGCCATGTCCTCCAGGGTGAACTCGCCCTTCGCCAGCTTGCCGGCGAGCCTCTCCGCGTCCTCGCGCTCGATCGCCTCGGCGGCCTTCTCGACCAGGCCGACCACGTCGCCCATGCCGAGGATCCGGCCGGCGATCCGCGACGGCTGGAACGCCTCGATGGCGTCGACCTGCTCGCCGACACCGATCAGCTTGATCGGACAGCCGGTCACCGCCCGCATCGACAGGGCGGCGCCACCGCGGGAATCGCCATCCATGCGGGTCAGCACGATGCCGGTGACGCCGACCTGCTCGTGGAAGCTCTTCGCCAGCGTCACCGCGTCCTGGCCGGTCAGCGCATCGGCGACGAGCAACGTCTCCACCGGCTTGGTCGCCTGCTTGACCGCGGCGACCTCCGCCATCATCGCATCGTCCAGGTGCAGGCGGCCGGCCGTGTCCAGGATCACCGCATCGAAGCCTTCGCGGCGCGCCGACTCCATGGCGCGCTTGGCGATCGCCACCGGCTGCTCGCCGAAGATCACCGGCAGCGTCTTGGTCTCGGTCTGCTCGCCCAGCACCTTCAACTGTTGTTGCGCGGCCGGCCGGTAGATGTCCAGCGAGGCCATCATCACCCGCTTCTTGTCCCGCTTGGCGATGCGCACCGCCAGCTTGGCGCAGGTGGTCGTTTTGCCGGAGCCCTGCAGGCCGACCACCAGCACGGCGACCGGCGGCGTGCCGGCGAGGCTGATGCCGCTGCCGGTCGGCAGGTCCTCCGCCTCGCGGCCGCCGAGCATGTCGATCAGCGCGTCGTTGACGATCTTGACGACCATCTGGCCCGGCGTGACGCTGCGCAGCACCTCCTGGCCGACGGCGCGCTGCCGGACGCTGGCGATGAACTCCTTCACCACCGGCAGCGCCACGTCCGCTTCGAGCAGCGCGATGCGCACTTCGCGCAGCGCCTCGGTGACATGGGCCTCGGTCAACGCGCCGCGCTTCTTCAGCCCGTCGAGAATGCCCGAAAGCCGGGTGCTCAAGCTTTCAAACACGCGGCAACGTCCTTTCGGTGACAGAACACAAAAAGGCCAGTGCGCGATACTCGCGGACTGGCCGGACTCCCCAAGAGCCGTTAGCGGAAACCCTACCGGCCGCCCCCGCCCCCGTCAAGCCTACCGCCAAGCCTACCGCCACGCCGCCGAAGCCCGCGTTTCCGCGAGCATACAATCAAGGTTGTAAGAGAAGTTCGTCTTGTAGTAGAATATTTTGTGTCTTTACCCTTTTGGGTTGAATGAGAAGAAACGTAACCCTCATATGAGTAGGCGTGGCAGCAATCCCGATGATATCGACCGCCTCGTTGCGGCCCGTTTGGGGGCACGACGACGGCAGATGAGCCTTGACCCGCGTCTTGTCGACGCGGCGATCGGCGAGACCGCGGGCACCGTCGAGTCCTTCGAAGCGGTGACCCGCCGCATCGGCGCGGCACAACTCTTCCGACTGGCGACCGTGCTGGGTGTCGATGTAGCCTATTTTTATGACGAAACGGAAGTCGCGGATCTTCCGCCGGCATCCGCATCGCCACCGCAGGGCGGCTCGCGACAGGCAAGCGAGGCGCAACGGTTCGCCAAAGCCTTCGCCGCGCTGCCCGACGAGGCCATTCGGCAGTCGGTCCGCGACCTTATCGAGACGTTGGCCGAGGGCGGGACGGGCGACGCCGCGGGCGCGGATCTCGGCCTCATCCCCTGGCCCGCGGACGACGCCGATCCGGATGACGATCGCGAGCCTTGATTCGCCGCCCCGATCGCCGACAGGATTGGGGATGATCCTTGACGCTCTGGACGCAGCCCTCGCCGGCAGCGGGCTCGTCACCCGCGGCGCGTTTCATCCCGGGCCAGCCGATCGGCTGCCAACGCCGCAAAGCGCCGGCACGCTGGTGCTGATCGGCAACGTCGGCGGCGCTATGTGGAGCGCCTTCTCTGCCACCTGCGACGCCGCCCGTCGGGCGACACTGCCGCATCCGCTCGACGTCTGGACCCGCGCCGTCATCGACCCCGTCGCCCTCGCCTTCGACGCCGAGCCCCTCTATCCGTTCCAGGGGCCACCGTTCCAGCCGTTCCAGCGCTGGGCGAGGCGCGCCCTGCCGGTGCACCAGAGTCCCATCGGCCCGCTGATCGATGCCGAGGCCGGGCTCTGGCACGCGCTCCGGGCGGCGCTGGTGTTGCCGCGGCGGCTGCCGGTGCCACCGCCGGCCGCGCGACCGAGCCCGTGCGATGCCTGCACCGACCGCCCCTGTCTCAGCGGCTGTCCGGTGGACGCCATCGGTCACGATCGCTACGACGTGGCCGCCTGCGTCCGCCACGTCACCACGCCCGCCGGCGGCGCCTGCCGGGACGCCGGTTGCCGTGCCCGAGCCGCCTGCCCGGTGGGCAGCAGCTTCGCCTATCCGCCCGACCAGCGCCGCTTCCACATGGAAAAATTTCTTGAGGCGCATGGCGGCTGAGCGCCGCCCAGAGCGACATGGCGGCTGAGCGCCGCCCCCTCACATGCCGGAGAGCGAGTCGATCGTCTGCAGCAGCCCGGGGCCGATCAACACGATGAACAGCGCCGGCATGATGAACAGCACCAGCGGCACGGTCATCACCACCGGCGTCTTGGCGGCTTTCGACTCCGCCTTGAGCATCCGCTCGGCGCGCAGTTCGGTGGAGAGCACGCGCAACGACTGGGACAACGGCGTGCCGTATTCCTCGGCCTGAACCAGTGTCTGGACCAGGGCTTTCACCGCCGGCAGTTGGCAGCGTTTCGCCAGATTGTCGAGGGCCTTGCGACGCTCCGGCAGCAGCCGGCGCTCCAGTGCCGTGACCGCGAACTCGTCCGCAATCGCGGCATCCGAGCCTTCCAGCTCAAGCGCCACGCGCTGCAGGGCGAAATCCAGGGAGAGCCCGGCCTCGGCGCAGATGACGAGCAGGTCGAGGCCGTTGGGCAGCGCCCGCTGGATGAGTTTTTCGCGCTTGTCGATGGACCGGCCGACATAGTAGCCGGGCAACACGAAGCCGATCAGCACGCCGACGACCGGGGCCAGCCGCTGCATCTGCTCACTGAGCGGAAAGACGTTCAGCACGTTGACCAGCAGCACGGCCACGCCGCCACCAAGAAACGGCAGGGCGATGCGGGCGCAGACGAACAGCACGACGGCATCCTTGCTGCGCCAGCCGGCACGGCTCAACCGCGTCGCCGCCTCCCCGCCGGCATGCTCGCGCAGACCCTCGAAGCGCCGCGCCAGCCGCTTGGTCAGCACCGCCAGCGTCGGTCTCTCGGCGCTGGCCGCGGCGGCATGGCTCCGCGCTGCCCGCTTCGCCGCCGCCGGATCGAGCATGCGTTGCGCGCGCCGCACCAGCGGCTTGCGCGGCGCCAGCACCATGGACGCCGCGACGATGACGCCGCCGGCCGTCATCGCCGCCATCATCACCAGCAACAGCTCCTGCGACACCATGTCCATGCTCCGACGGCTCCCTCAGAAATCGAAATTGGCGAGCTTGTACATGATGCCCATCCCGATAAACATCGAGGTCAGCCCCGCGGCCAGCATGATGTTGCCCCGCGAGTCTTCAAAGAAGACATCTGTGTAACCGGGATTCAGGAAACTGATGACGAGGAACAGCAGGAAAGGCAGGGAGCCGACGACGGCGGCGCTGGCTTTCGCTTCACCGGTCAGCGCCTTCACCTTGAGCCGAAGCTGTCGTCGCTTGCGGATGATATCGGCGAGATTGGCCAGCGTCTCCGACAGGTTGCCGCCGGTCTCCTGCTGGATGGACAACGCCACGACGAGAAAGTTGAACTCAGGAACGTTCAGGCGCTGCGCCGCTTCGGTGAGCGCCTGCCCCAGCGGACGCCCGAGCCGATAGATATCGATGATCCGGCGGAATTCCGTGCCGATCGGGTCCTCCATCTCGCGCGAGACGGTGGCGATCGCCTCGGTCACCGGCAGCCCCGACCGCACGCCGCGCACGATGACGTCGATGGCCTCGGGCATCATGTTGACGAAGCGGGTCAACCGGCGCTTGGCCAGAAATCCGAGCACCATGTAGGGCAGCCCGAAGCCGACAACCACACCGGCCGGTCCGGCGATCATCGGCGGCTGGTGGACGAGCACCGAAAGCACGACGATGACGACTGCTGCCAGCGCCAGGCAGGCGCCGAAAAACGTCCACGGGGACATGGCATGGCCGGTGCGCGCGATCTTGAGGCGCAGGAACGCCGGGTCCGGCAACAGAGCCGTCAGCCTGCCATCGAGACTCTGCTGGCGTTTCACTTCGTTGCGGCGGCGCTGCGCCCGTCGATCCGACTCGTCGACGACCTTGCGCGGCGTCTTGTGCATGTCCTCGATCAGGCGGTGGGCGCGCTTGTCGAGTGCCTGACCGCGCTGCCCCAGGTTCATCAACAGCATCACTGCGCAGCCGACGAATAGGCCGACGCCGACGACGATGGGCAGCAGGGCGAGGTCGGGGCTCATGCGGCCATTCCGCGCGAATCGTCGAACGAAATGGCCTCGAGCAGCTCGGCGTCGAGGCCGAAGTATTCGGCGCGCTGCAGGAAGTGTGGCCGAAGACCGCTGGAGCGGAACTCGCCGCGCAGCCGCCCCGTCTCGTCCTCACCGGTGAACTGGAACATGAACAGATCCTGGAGCGTGACGATCTCGCCCTCCATGCCGACGACCTCGGTGATCTGCGTGACACGGCGGACGCCGTCACGCATGCGCGAGATCTGGATGATCATGTTGACCGCCCCGGCGATCTGCGAGCGCACCGCCTCGTTGGGCAACTTGACGCCGGTCATCGCCACCATGTTCTCCAGCCGCGTCAAGGCCTCGCGCGGCCGGTTGGCGTGGATGGTGCACATGGAGCCATCGTGGCCGGTGTTCATCGCCTGCAACATGTCGAGCGCCTCGCCGGCGCGGATCTCACCGAGGATGATGCGGTCGGGGCGCATCCGCAGCGCGTTGCGCACGAGATCGCGCTGGGTGATCTCGCCGCTGCCCTCCAGGCTTGGCGGCCGTGTCTCCAGGCGGACGACGTGCGGCTGCTGCAGCTGCAACTCCGCCGCGTCCTCGATGGTGAGCACCCGCTCGCCCGGATCGATCATCCTTGACAGGGCGTTGAGCAGCGTCGTCTTGCCCGAGCCGGTGCCCCCGGAGATCAGTGTGTTCAGCCGGCAGCGGGACGCGATCTTCAGCACCGTCGCCATCTCGTGCGAGATGTTGCCCTGCTCCGCCATCTTCTCCAGCGTGATCTTCTGCTTGGCGAATTTGCGGATGGAAATGGAGGCGCCATCGAGGGCGATCGGCGGAATGATGACGTTGACGCGCGAGCCGTCGGCGAGCCGGGCATCGGCCAGCGGCGTCGCCTCGTCGCAGCGCCGACCCACCGCAGTGACGATGCGCGCCGCGATATTCATGACGTGCTGATTGTCGCGGAACGTCACGTCGCTGAGGACCAGCTTGCCGTTGCGTTCCACGTAGACCTGGTTCGGGCCGTTGACCATGATGTCGGTGACCGATTCGTCGGCGAGCAGCGTCTCCAGCGGCCCGAGCCCGAGAATATCGTCCAGCAGCATGGAGATCAGCGCATCCTGCTCCGAACGGTTCAACTGGATCTTGTTCTCGGCCAGGATCACGGGAACGATGTCCGCGAGCTCGTCGCGCAACTCGCCACGGTCGAGGTTGGAGAGCTGATCGATCTCGAGGCGATCGAGGACCGCCGCCTCGATTTTCTGTTTTACCGAACTGGCGATCTCGCGGCTGACGTTGGCCGCGGCGATGGCCGCGGCATTCGGCGCCGGCTCGGCGCGGGCGGCTCGCTGTCCGGCCGACGGCCGTGACGCCGTCGCGTCGGGCTTGCTCGCCGCTGCCGCCGTGGCACTCGGCAGCGGCCCCGCTCCGTTGGCAGTCGCGCCGCCAGGAGCGCCACCGCCCGGAGTCACACCGGCCGGAGTCGTACCCCCCGGAGCCGCACCGGCCTGAGTCGCGGTCTTGGCCTCGGCGGCACAAGCCGGGCCCGCCTGGCGCCGGCCGAACATCAGTGGCGGACCCGCACGATCCGCCGCCACAGCGGCGCCTCGACGCGGCCCGCCGGCGCCCCGGCGATGGCCGTCGCGAACGTGCGCAAGGCCTTGGCGGCGCGGCTCTTCGGCGCCACGCGAACCAGCGGCTTCGCCTCCATCACCGCGGTCGCCGCCGACTTGGCTTCCAGCGGGATCGTGCACGCCAGCTTGAGGTTGGCGCTGGTTTCGAAGTCCTGGCTGCTGAGTTCACCGCCCGGGGCCGCACCGACGCGGTTGAGGGCCACGTGGATGTTCACGTCCGGCGCCAGCTTGTGACACCAGGTGCGCAGCTTGACCGTGTCGCGGAGGCCGGCGAGGCTCGGATCGCTGATCAGCGCGATCGTGTAAGGTGGCTCGAAGGACGGGACGGTGGAGCGCGCCGCGGTCCGCGGCAGATCGATGACGACCATGCGGAAGGTGCGCCGCAGCGTCTCGATCAGGCGTTGCAGCGCCACCGGATCGAAATCCTGGGCCTCCACCAGTTCGTCGCTTGGTGCCAGCAGCCAGAGCGAGTCGGTGATCTTCAGCATCGCCCGCTCGACGAACAACTCGTCGATACGGGTGGCGTTGGCCAGCGCTTCCCGGAGGCCGCCGCCCGGTTGCACATCGAAGCCGACGGCGCACGCGCCGAAGTGCAGATCCAGGTCGACGAGCGCGGTGCGCAGGCCATACTCCTGGGCGAAGATCCAGGCGAGGCTGGAGGCCGTCGTTGTCGCCCCGACGCCGCCGCGGGCGCCGACGACGACGAGCAGGTCGCCCAACGTGGCGTCGTGCTCCTGAATCACCGGCGTCTCGCTCAGCCGCGCGAACAACGCCACCAGGTCCTCGGTCTGCACCGGCTTGACCAGGTAGTCCTCCACCCCGGCGGCGAGCAAGGCGCGATAGAAATTCACGTCGTTGGCGGCGCCGACCAGGATCACCCGCGTGCCCTGATCACACACCGACGCCAGTTTCTCCAGCGCCGGCATGGGCTCGGCGCAGCCGCCGAGATCGACGAGGAGCCGCTTCGGCGTGGCGACCCCGGCCAGACGCTCGGCCGCCACGGTGATGTCGCCCATCTGGACGTCAGCGTCGGCGAAGCCTCCCTGGCGGGCACTTTCGGTGACCACACGCTTCAGCGCGTCGTCGCCCACGAACGCGAAGAAGCTCGGCGGCGGCGCGACGTGCTCCGCCTTGACGGCGACTTTACTCGCGGAGGGGGATGGGGCCGACATGTCTCGATTTCACCATGGTTGACGAAGGGAGCTAGTCATCGCCGCCGGACGCCGGCAGCACTTCTGTCGTCGTCTGGACCTGCAACTCCTTGATCTCATCGCGGCGGTACCGGTCAATGGACAACACGAGCGGTTCAGCGGTCGCCGGCTGCGGTCCGGCACCCCGGATCAGGTCGCCAGGATCGGCAACCATCAACCCGAGATTTGTTGCTGTAGCACAACCCCAGTTACCTGAAGGTTGATTTCCGAAATTCCATCCGGGCCGATCCGTCCAGTCCGGACACGGTGGCAGCGTCACCAGAAACTGCCGCACCACCACGTCCACCCGCGACGGTCCGGCGGCCGTCACGGTCGGCGTCAGCACGATCTCCGGATCGAACCCCCGCGTGCGGAGAACGCGGGAGATGGTGTTGGCGCGCGCCCTGGCCGTCTGCGCCGCGGCGGCGCTGTCCGTTGCGGTGATCCTCGGCGAGATCACCACCCGGTTCTCCCCGGCGGCGCCGATCGACGCGAGAAAACGGGCGAGCTGCTGTTCCTCGAAGGTCGACAGGCGGGTCGACCGCCCGGCGAACTGCACGGCGTGATGGTGGTCGACCGACTGCACCTGCGGCTGCTTCTGCGGCTTGACCTCCTCCCAGTTCTCCACCGTCGACGTGCACGCCGACACCATCAGGGCGAGAGCGAGAGCGCCCGCCCGCCACGCCGCGCCACGCGACGTCCTGTTCAGGATCACGGCCATGGTCTCCCCCGTCAATCCAGAATGAAGCCGATGTCGCCGACCACCCGGCTGCCCTCGGCGGCAACGATGGAGCGGCCGCCGGTCTGCGGCTGGCGGCGATAGGTGCCGCCGTAGACGATGCGCTCGACATCGCTCGGCGGCGAAAAGCCGTCCGTCGGCTCCGCCATCACCGTCGGGCTCGCCGCCGGCCGGACGATGTAGGGCGTGACGATGATCACCAGTTCGCTCTCGTCCCGCTGAAAATTGTCGGAGCGGAACAACTGGCCGAGCACCGGAATGTCGCCCAGCCCCGGCAGTTTGTGCACCGTCTGGCTCGTGTTGTTCTGCAACAGTCCGGCGATGGCGAAGCTCTGGCCGCTGCCCAGCTCCACCGTGGTTTCCGCCCGGCGGACGCGCAGCGCCGGCACCTGCAGCGTGCCGTTACCGAACGGGAAGTCGACGGCGCCGTCCTGGGTCAGTTCGCTGACCTCGGGGCGGACCCGCATGCTGATCAGCTTGCCGTTGACGATGGTCGGCGTGAAGGCGACCGAGACGCCGAAGGGCTTGTATTCGACGGTGACGCGGAAATCGCCCTGGGGCACCAGGATCGGGAATTCGCCACCGGCGAGAAAGCTCGCCGTCTCGCCGGAGAGCGCCGTCAGGTTGGGCTCGGCGAGGATGCTGACCAGCCCCTCGTCGGCGAGCGCGTCGATGGCGACGTTGGCGTTCCAGGTGGCCGTGGACAGCCCGCCGGAGATCACATCGGCGGTGACGTCCTGGGCGACGGCGAAGGGATTGCTGGTGGCGAGACCGAAGGCGAAGCTGCCGACCGAGCCGTCGACGGTCCAATTGAAGCCGAGCTGCTTGCGCGCCGTCCGCGTGATCTCCGCCACCCGCACCCTGAGGTTGACCTGCACCGGCGAGGTGATGCTGAGGCGGTTGACGACCTCGCCGCCCTCCGGCACGAACTTGCCGGCCAGTCGGCCGATGTCGGCCGCCGCCGAGGGTGTTGGTACCGCGCCGTCGATGATGATCGAGTTGCCCAGCGAGGAGAACCGCACCGGCATGTCAGGGTAGTGGCGGCTCACCTCGCGACGCAGCCGGGCGATGTTGTGCACCACGTGGATTTCGACGCTGGCCAGAATCGTTTCGTTGGCATCGGCGGCATAAAGCGTGGTCTCGCCAGTTCGCTTGCCGATGACGTAGACCAGGGTCGGCGATTTCACCTGGACGTCGGCGATTTCGGGATCGGCGATGAACACCGTCGCCCCCGGCCGCGGCAGCCGGATCACCCGCCCCTTGTTGATCTCGATCTGCATGGTCGGGTCCGCGGGCGAGACCACCGACATCTGCGCCGTCGCCGGGGGCGCGGCGACGGCCATGAGCATCAGAAATAAAAGGCCGCCCCGAACAGGGGCGAAACGGCCCATGACTCGCGCAAGAGCTCCCATCTTGGTCCCTTTCTCATCAGAAAACGACCTTCTCCGCCTCGACTCCGCGCAAAACATCGACAGATCGTGGCTGGGCGTCGGCCGGATTCCCCACCGGATTACTGCCCAACATATACATGACATCCAGGTCCTGGGTAAAACTGGGGGCCGCATCGTCTTCGTAGACGGCATCCATCATCGCCACCTGCTCGACGCCATCGACGTTCGTCATCAGGCTCCGCAAGGACAGTGAGAGCGTTCCCAAATCCATGCCAAGTGCAAGTTTTTCCGCCTGTTTTTGGTCGACTTCCACGGTCACGGTCTTGGCCAGCATGGCCGCGCCGGTGTCGTTGTCGACGGTCTGATCGACGGCGAGAACGCGAACGCCGCGCAGCATGGTCTGGCTGAAATGCCGGGTCTTGCCGGCCGGCGATTCGTCATTTTGCTGATTGATTCGGTAGGAGAGCAGCACGTCGACGCGATCGCCCGGGAAGACGAAGCCGGCGATGCCGCTGGCCGCGTCCACCGGCACCGAGACGGCGCGGAGGCCCGGCTTGAGCACCGCGGCGAGGAAACCCCGCTCGCCCGGATGCACCACCTGTGCCGTCTTCAACGGCTCGCCCGCGAGCACGCGGCTGCGGACGACGGCGCCGGCGAAGTCGTCGATGCTCGTCTCTCCGTCGAGCGCGTAGCCCTCCTTGACGACGGTCTCCGGCCAGGCTTCCCAGGTCAGGCTCTCCGGGTGAACGAAGGTGCCCACCGGCAGGTCCTGGGTGGCGACGAGCACCTTGACCAGGGCGATGGCCGGCTCGGGGTCCGGCTCCACGTGCGCCTGCACGGCGGTGCGCTGGGCCGAGAGCCAGCTGTGGGCATAGAGGCCGGTCAGCGCCGCCGAACCGACGGCGAAGCCGATGACCAGGATGGTTTTCAATGACATGGTTCGTCGTCCGTTGTTAGCCGCTGGCGAGCAGCGCCGGGCCGAGGGTGAGATAGACGCCGGCGGCGATGGCGACCCCGTAGGGTACCTTCTGGCCGGCGATGGCGGCGGCGAGACGGTCGGCACCGAGCCAGGACATCGCCTGCACCGCGACGGCGTGGCGGGAGAGCATCATCATCAGGCCGACGACGCCGCCGGCGATGGCCATGACAAGCAGCAGGGCGATGATGTGCGCCGGCCCCGCCCACAGCGTGACGGCGGCCAGCAGCTTGACGTCACCGCCGCCGACGACGCCGCAGCAGAACAGCGCGATGCCGATGACCAGGAGGCCGGCGGCAAGCGCCGTCGCCAGGGGCCAGTCGACCGGCTGCGCACTGCCGATGGCATAGGCCGGATAAAGCGCGGCGATGGCCAGGCAGAGGAAATTGGGGATGCGGAACTCGGCCACGTCCCACGCCGCCGCCAGGCCGACCAGGCCGAAGAACAGCGTCAACACGAACAGTTCGGGCAGGGGCGGGACCGACATCGGTTTCTCCGGGGGAACGGGATAGGGTCAGGCGCTATGCGGGCAACCCCGCGGCGCCCGAACGGGGCCGGCAAGCGTCCCCGGGGCGATGGCCGGCGCCGTGCGATCCACCGCACCGACGCCGGCCACCCTGGAGTGATTGAAGTCAAGAGGCGAAATCAGCCGGCGCCAAGCTCACCCGAAATGGTGTTCAGCGTGTTTTCCAGGCTCGTGCCAATCTGCGTCAGAGCGGCAATGGCAACGACGGCGACGAGGGCCGCGATCAGAGAATACTCAACGAGAGAAACACCAGAGTCATCGGAGAAAAACTTCGCCAGCTTACGAGAAATCATTACAACCTCCATGGATGGACAACAACACGGGAGCAACTCCCAACCGATGTTGCCTTATACTCCAGCCGCCGTCCCTATTCAACACAATTATTTCGGAATAAGGTCAAAGCACAGTGGCCATGAAGTCTAATAAGATCCAAACACATTGCATGGACTTTGCGTGTAATTGTCATCTGCCGGTTTCTTGACCAGACTCGGTCGGTCCCGGCGGGTTCCCGATCCCGTCATGGCCGGACGTGTTCCGGCCATCCACGTGCCGCCTCCGCACCGGACCCGCGTGCCAGCACCGAACCCCATCCGCGAGGATGGCCGGGACTAGGCCCGGCCATGACGGCACTATCCAACGCCCACACACCCCCGACCCCGTCATGGCCGGACGTGTTCCGGCCATCCACGTGCCGCCTCCGCACCCGACCCGCCTGGAGCGCCGCGCGGCGCTCGCGATGACGGCGTCGGCCGCGCTTGGCGGACTCTCAGTCGGGGAAGGCGTCGGCGACGCTCGTTGTCAGCGCCTCCACGTCCTGGCCGAACAGAGTCAGCGCGCCGATCGCCGCAAGGGCGATCAGTCCGGCGAGCAGGGTGTATTCCACGAGCGAGACGCCGCACTCGTCTGCGAGAAACCGGTGAAGGGTGTCCATGGTAGCCTCCAGGTGAGAGGGCGAGGCCGCCGGCACGCGGGCACGGCGACAGGATCGTGGTCCGGCTCAGCTCGGCGGCGCCAAGGCGCCGAACCGCGGGCGGTAGTAGGCGGCCTTGTAGACCAGGGTGTCGGACACGATGCCGAGGCCGCGCTTCTGGTAGGCGTAGAATCCCTCGACGACGACCACCGTCGCCGCCTCGACGCTCAGGTCGTCCGGCAGCACCGCCGCGGCGTCCTCGCCACTGACCCGGCTCGCCGCCGCCAGGCTGCCGCCGCCGCCGCGCTGCCAGGCGACGACGGCACCGCCGTTGCCGTCGGACTCCACGGCCGTCACCATGAACGAGGAACTGATGCCCACGTCGAAGGGCGCCAGCGAGGAATGCACCGCCTCGAAGATGTCGTCCACGTCGGCCTGCGACAGCTCCGGTCCGCGCGTCGCCAGGTTGGCGACGTTGGCCACCGCCGACTGCACCTTCGAATTGAGCAGGGCATAGGTGCCGACCTCGATGGCGCCGACCCCCAGAAGGATGAGGATCGGCAGCACCAGTACGAACTCGATCAGCGGCATGCCGCGGTCGTCGAGCCGCCGGGCGCGGCGTGCGAGAACCTTGAGGGAGCGGGATCCGGACATCAGAAATCCTCGTTGCGAATGGCCACGGCCGCCGAAAGGATCCGGCCGTCCAGCAATGGCGCCATGACCGGCGTGACCGCCGACCAGGCGTAACGCACCTCGTAGAGCACCACGTCGCCCGGCCCGCCGGCGCCGGCGGTCCCCGTCCCCGTGCCGATGGCGGCGAAGCTGGGGAACACCCGCGTCGAGACCTGCGCCTCGTCCGGCTTGAGTTGGCCCAAGGTGCGCTCCTCGACGATCGCCAGGATGCGCTCCTCGCGACTCATGCCGGCCACCTCGGCACCGGTGGTGCCGAAGCGGGAGGCATCGCGCACGCCCGCCTCCAGGTTGGCGCCGACGAAGAGAAACAGGCCGAACTCGAACAGGCTCATCACCGTAAAAACAAATACGGGGAACAGAAGGGCAAAGGAGACGACGGCGCTGCCGCCGTCCCCCTTCCTGTTTCTTGCCCATGCGCCGAGCGTGATCATTTTACTCGACGATCCTGAGCGAGCTCAACTTCGTCCCGACTTGGCGGAAGACCTGTTCCAGATCGCTCGCCGCCGGCGAGTCGAAGTAGAAATCGGGCTTGGTCGCACACTGGCGGAAGACCTCTCGCGTCCCCGCCTGGCTGCTCTTGGTCAGTCCGAAGGTGATGGTGAAAATATCGACATCCTCGGCCTTCAGGCTGTCGCAGATCGCCGTGAAGCGGGCGTTGAGTTCGGTGACACCATCCTTCAGCGTCTGCACCGTGCCGCCGGTCTCGACGCCGAGGTCGGCGAGCCGGCCGTGGCCGGTGAAGTCCGAGCCGCCGGGGCTGGTGCCGCCGCCGGAGCGCGTCAGGTTCGGCCAGAACTGGTTCTCGCCGTCGGTCAGGATCACCACCGCCTTCCGGCTCTTGGCGGCATCATAGGCGAGCGGCCGGTCGGCCAGGCCCCAGAGCCCCTGCCAGCGCGGCGAGATGCTCCGCCAGCCCCAGGCCATGCCGAGATTGCTGGTGGTGCCGCCCCGGAACCATGGCTTCAGGTCCAGGATCTTGTCGCGCACCGTCGACTTGACGTTGGTCAGCGGCAGGATCGCCGGGCCGCAGCCCAGGTTCGGGCCGGTACCGTTGTTCTTCGCCGACTGCGCGCTGTTCACCGGCGGATAGACGTTGTCGATGTCGGCGGGCGACACCATCGGCACGAACGGCTGATCGGCGGGCGGATCGTCGGTGATGTCGCCGCCGCCCGTGCGGGCCATGACGCAGCCCCGCCAGCCGTCCACATCGGCGGAGAAGGCGTCCGGATCATAGCCGACGAGCCAATCCTCGTGGGTGTTGCCGACGTTCACCATCGAGGTATAGGGAACGACGCTGACGAACAGGTTCGGGTGCTCTTCGACGCCGCCGAACAAGATGTCGACGAGGATCACGCCGGCATCGCGCAGCGCGCCGATCTTGCTCGCCGAGTCCATGGAGCCGGTGACGTCGAGCACGAAGGCCACCTCGGTCGGCCGCACCTCGCGCTGGACGACGCTCCGCCCGGCGATGTCGATCTCATCGAAGCCGGCAACGCCGAGGAGCCGAGTCTTGTACTCGGCCACCGCCGAGAGCGCGATCTGCTCGCCGCCATTGGTGATGGCCACGTTCAGCCCCGGTGCCTTCAACGTCGCGTCCGGCCCGGAGGCGAAGAAGTTCGTCGTGAAAACGTCCTCCGCCTCGCCGGCCATGGCGCTTTCGTCGCTCATCTGCCCCGCCGCCAGGGCGGCGGCATCGAGCGACTGCTGCAGCCGGTCCTTGACGCCATAGATGAGGAGGGTCTCGGTGGCCAGACCACCGACGCCGACCATGGCAGACAGGCCGAGGCCGACGAAGACCATGATCCCGCCGCGATCGTCGCGGCGCAGGCGACGCAAAAATTTTCTGTACATATCAAATAAAACCTAGCCTGTGGTTGCGCCAAAGACCTTTTTGGCAGCATGACTAGGCGTATTGTTTGGGAACTTCAGCCGTCTGTCAAAATGATTATTCAGACGCAAGTTCCGACATTTTCCATGTAATGGTCATCGAGACGTTAGAATGATCTTTTTAGATCTTTCATCGAACATCTGTTGTTTCGGTCGTTAAAATGTTTTCGCGTCTCGGATGTAATCCGTCCACAGGCGCTCGACCTGGCGCAGCGTCTGACAGGCGACGTGCAATGTGTCGTCTTCGATGCCGTCCTCGGGCCTGGCGATGTCCAGGCTGCGTTCGATTTCGGCAATACCGGCGACCACGGCGCGAGCCTTCTCGGTGGTGCGGATATTGACAGAGCGCTTGTCGTAGCTGGAGCGCTCCACGTCCAGGTAGCCGAGATCGCCGAGCTTGCGGATGTGATAGGAAATGACGCTCGGCTGATAATAGCCGCGCTCCACCAACTGCCGCATGCTGATCTCGCTGTCGCCGATGTTGGCGAGCAACAGCGCTTGCACGGTGTTCAGCTCGCGAATCCCGAGTCGGTTCAATTCGATGCGGAGCACGTCCAGGAAGCGCCGGTGCAGGTGTTCGGCCGCCCGACTCAACTCGATGTAATATCGGGATTTTTGCGCCATCATCGTGTCAGGCATGGGAAAGTCCTTGCATCGACCGGGGCCTTGATGTCCAAACGAGGGGTGTCCAAACGAGGCAGGTTCATGCTAGCCGCCGCGGGTTAAGGGTGTCTTACGGCGTGCGACAACATCCCGAAGGTGCGGATTCCGGTCTCCGGTTCTCTTTGTCCGATCCGTCGCGGCGGCGCGGGCGCCGGTGCTTCGGTGCCGGGTGGCGTGCAACGGCGGCGGCCCTGCTCCTCCTCTTGCTGCAAGCGTGCGCCACCGACACGGCATTGCCGCCCGATGGCACCCCCTACGACCAGCTGATGCGTATTGCCGAACGCACCGAACGTGATGGCGACAGCGCCACGGCCGCGGCGCTGTACAAGCGGGCGAGCGAACAGGAACCCCGGGCCACGGCTCCGCTGGTGGCGCTCGCCGCCCTCAATCTCGCCAGTGGCGACGTGCCGAGCGCCGTCGCCGCCTATGCGGTTGCGGTGGAACGCGATCCCGAGGATCCCGCGCTCCGCATCGGCTATGGCCGGATGCTGCTGCGCGCCGGGCGTATCGAGGAGGCGGAGGCGGAGTTCCGCACCGTACTTGCGGTGCGCCACAATCATGTGGACGCCCTCAACGGCCTTGGTGTCAGCCTCGACCTGCAGGGACGGCACGCCGAGGCCCAGGCTTCGTACCGCACCGGTTTGGCCCATGATTTCGGCAACGTTGGGCTGCGCAACAACCTGGCCCTGTCCAACGCCCTTGCCGGCCAGACCGACGTGGCCATTGCCGGCCTCCAGGCGCTGGTGGCCGAGCCGGACGCGTCCGCGCGCATCCGCCGCAACCTGGCCCTGGTGTACGCCCTGGCCGGGCGCATCGACGATGCGTCGGAGATCGAGACGCGGGAAGGACGGCCGGAGGATGCCCGCGTCAACGTCGCCTTCTACCGCGCGGTCGGCGAGATGAGTGGCGCGGCGAAAGCCCAGGCCGTCTTCGCCGCCGGCCTGCGCATGCCCCCGCCGCCGGTCGCCACCGCGGCGGAGATCCCGGTCGCCGGGGATCAGTAGCCGAAGACGCGGCCGGCGCCCCCTGGACGGCCCATGGTTTGGCGGCTCAATCGCCAACGGGGCGGTGCAGCAGTGCCAGTGCGGCCCGTTCCAGTAACGCCTGGAACGTGGTGGCCGTGGCACTGCGGAGTTCGGCGAGCGCCCGGTAATCCTCGAACCGCAGGCGAAACGTCATTTGACGGCGCGGCACGGTGGCGTGTGCAGGCGTGCCCCGCTTGCCGCCGGGCGTGCTCGGCCGGCTCAGCACCTGCAGATCCACGGTGGTCGCCGGGGCGGCCCGGTCGTCGTCGTTGAGGCGGACGACGCTGTGCGCGGGCGCCGTCGACGTCGCCGCCGGCGGCGACGCCTGGATCGGTGTCGCCGATGACCGCTGAATCAGCATCCCCAGCGGCACGCGCCACTGCGGTTCGTCCGCCGTGGCCTCGGCGTGGCTGCCGCGGTCATGGCCGCCGCCGATCGGCTGCGGACGCACCGGAAACGGGATCGGGGCGCCGGCCGTGCCCGTCGGCCGGGCTTCACCCTTGCGGGCAAACGTCACATCGGGCGAGCCGTTATATCTTGCCATCAGCATTGTCTTCAGCCCTCGCATGCCGCCGCGCCACCCGGCTGCCGCTTGCCGAAGCCGGCGGTCCGCGATTGGCCCAGCAGTCCCGCGGTGGTCGTCGCGCGCGGGTGTTCGGTATTGAGGCGCCCCTCGAGATAGCTCCAGAGATCGGCGATCTCGTTGGCGGAGCGAGACGTCGGGTTGGTTTCCATCACCGTCCGGCCGTCGATCATGCTCGTCGCGAAGTCGACCCGGTGGTGGATCGTCACCGGTGCGACGGTGCCGTGTTGCGACAGCGCGATCGCCGCGTCGGAGGTGATGCGTGCCCGCGGCGTCGCGTCATTGATGGCGAACACGATCGGCTTGCGCTGGGCGGCAACGATGTCGATGGTCGTGCCCACGGCCCGCAGATCGTGCGGCGACGGCCGTGTCGGCACCAGCACCAGATCGGCATAGCCGACGATCTCCTCGATCATCTTGGTCACCGCCGGCGGCGTGTCGACGAAGACGAAGCGGACGCCGCTGCGCGTCAGCAGGTCCAGGCTGTCCTCGAGATACTCGATGGACGTCTTCATGAACGCCGGTGTCTCCGATTCGCGGGCGTTCCACCAGGCGGCGAGACTGCCCTGCGGGTCGGTGTCGACGATCGCCACGGGCCCGGCGCCGGCCAACTCCGCCTGCACGGCAAGCTGCCCGCACAACGTGGTCTTGCCCGACCCACCCTTCTGCGATGAAACGACGATGACGCGCGTCCGCTCGGCATGCGGCGGCGCCGGCACGAATACGCCGGCCGCAGTCTTCGTCTGCGGGGCGGCAGTCTCACAAGCAAGCATTGGCTACTCCGGCGAATGTGTGAGGAATGATGCGCGCTTCGACGCTTGCAGTATTTGGTGACACGAATCGCCGATTTAAGCAATATTTGTCTTTACGGAGACAATCCCGCCAAGACATCGGACATTCCATGGATTTTCCGTCGATTTTCCATTCCATGGAATTTACATCGATCATCCGCGCATTTCCCGTCGTCCCGGCTCAGCGCCGCGCGGCGGGACCGGAGCCTGCGGCCATGTCGAAGACGAGCACCTCGGCGGTGTCGCGGCCCTCACCGGCGGTGGCCTCGATGACGATCGCCGCCGCGTCGGTGATCGCCGCGCCGTCGCCGGCCGCGAGTCCCTCGCCGTTGACCACGACCGCGCCACGGGCCACCTGAACCCAGGCGGTTCGGCCGACATCCAGGGCGAGGCGCACGCCCTCCCCCGGGTCGAGCCGGCCGGCGTAGAGATCCACGTCCTGATGGATGATCACCCCGCCGTCGCCGCCGTCGCGCCCGCCGATGCGGTGCAGGCGCCCGCGCAGCTCGGCATCGGTGAAGGCCTGCTGCTCATAGCCGGGCGCCAGTCCCTCTCGCTCCGGCAGCAGCCAGATCTGCAGAAAGTGCACCGGCTCGCGATCGGAGAGGTTGAACTCCGAATGCAGGATGCCGGTGCCGGCCGACATCCGCTGCACCTCGCCGGGGCGGATCACCGATCCCGTTCTCAACGAGTCCCGATGCTCGAGCGCGCCGTCGAGCACGTAGGAGATGATTTCCATGTCCCGGTGGCCGTGCATTTCGAAGCCCGCCCCCGGCGCCACCCGGTCCTCGTTGATGACCCGCAGCACCCCGAACCCCATATGCGCCGGATCGTGATACTGGCCGAAGGAAAACGTGTGCCGCGATTGCAGCCAACCGAAACTGACCGAGCCGCGGTCGGCGGCTTTCCGGACCTTGATCATCTTCCGTCTCCTTCAATCTCCCGCGGCGCCGCGCCGCGCGGCCCGCACCGCCGCCCGATCGGCCATTGACCCGGGATCGGCCATTGACCCGGGATACGCCATTGACATTGCCGGTGGCGCCCCTACCCTTACGAGGATGGTCGTTGGACCCATGACACCGGGCGGCGAGCCCGGCTGCCGCGGAACCCGCGCCCTTGCAGGCCGGTCACACGCCATTTCTGTCCAGACCGCGACCTTGCATCGGCCACGCCCGACCGCCCCAGCCAAGAACAGGGACACCATGTCGCGTGGGCTCGGGCCCTCCGCAATCGATGTGCGGCTGACTGCATTCATGACGGCGCAGAAACCTCGCCCGTACCGGCGGACGCCGGCAACACGTGCGTCGACGCCGACGGACGCCGGCGCCCTATGCATCTCCGCCGCACGGTTGCGGCATCGGCGGGCCGGCGACACGCGGCGGCCGGTCCCTTGACCAGAGACCCGGACTTCCGAGACACATACATCCGAGACACAAACAACCGATACACAAACAAAGGAGCAGAGCCATGAGGCAGGCAAACACCGGCGATACCCTTCGCGTGCACTACACGGGCACGTTGCCCGACGGCACCGAATTCGACAGCTCGGCCAGCCGCGATCCGCTGGTGGTGACCATCGGCGGCGGCCAAGTCATCCCCGGCTTCGAGGACGCGCTCGTCGGCATGGCCGAGGGCGAGAGCAAGAGCGTGACGCTGCCCCCCGAGGAGGCCTACGGGCCGCATCACGACCAGTTGGTGCACACCGTCGAGCGCGCCCGCATTCCGTCGACCATCGACCTGGAGGTGGGCACGATCCTGCAAGCCGCCGATCCCAGCGGCAACCAGTTGCGCCTCCAGGTGGTCGATTTCAGCGACGACACGGTGACGCTGGATGCCAACCATCCGCTGGCGGGCAAGGCGCTGACCTTCGATCTGCAGGTCGTCGGCTTCGTCAGCGACTGACACGGGCGCACGGCCGGGGCAGGCTCACAGCAGCCCCGGCTTACCCCCGGCCCAGCGGTCGTATTCGGTGGCCAGCAGCTCGGCGTGCTCCCGCTCCTCGGCGGCGAGTTCGCGATAGAGTTCGTATTCGCCGGACCCCGCATCGGTCGCCGCCAAGCGTTCGGAAAAGAACCGAGCGGCCCGCTCCTCGCAGGCGATGGCGACGCGGAACAAACTGGCCGGGTCGCCCGGCCGGTAATCGACGCCGGCATAGATGGCGGCGCGCGTCACCCGGAACTCGGCGGACGGCGCCGGCACCGCCACATGATAGCGCCGCGCCAGCGTCGCCATGTGCTCCTCTTCCATCTCGGCCAAGCGGCCGAACAGATCGCGCAGCTGGGCATCCGTCGCCTCCGCGGCGGCGCGGGCGTAGAAGGCGTGGCCGCCCAGCTCGATCTCGAAGGCCGTGCGGATCGCCTCCAGCGCCGCCGCGTCGGCGTCCGCCAGCGACCGCGGCTCCAGCACGGCAAGGTCGCCGCCGCAGTAGGGGCACTGGCCGTAGGGAAAGGCGAAGCCCTCGCTCACCTTGCCGCAGCCGGCGCAGCGCCACTGAATCGCATCGTCGCCGCAGCAGATGTAGACCTCGTCGCCCTCCAGGGGCTGCCGGCATTTCGGGCAGAGCATGACGCGGATCCTTTCACTCGAGCGCCGGGGATGCGGCGACGGCGGCGGCGGCGATGCCGGTGACCGGCGAGACGAACGCCTCGGCGGCCGCGGCGCTGGGCGGCCAGGCGCGGGCCGGATCGGCGAGCCAGGTGCCGATGGCGCGCGCGGCGCGGCGGCCGGCGCCCATGGCCAGGATCACCGTCGCCCCGCCGGTGACGATGTCGCCGCCGGCGAAGACGCCGGGCACGCTGGTCGCCTGGGTGCGGTCGTCGGCGATGACGTAGCCCCAGTCGTTCAGCGCCAGGCCGGGGCTCGACCGGGCGACGATGGGGTTGGCCTTGGTGCCGAGGGCGTAGATCACCGTGTCGCACGCTAGGTCCATGGTCTGGCCGGTGGCGACGGGCCGACGGCGGCCGCGCGCGTCGGGCTCGCCGAGCTCCATGCGCTCGACGCGGAGGCCGCTGACGTCATCGGTGTCGGTGACGTGGATCGCCACCGGCGCGTGCAGGAAGAAGAAGTCGATCCCCTCCTCCCGGGCGTGGCGCAATTCCTCGACGCGCGCCGGCGCCTCCGCCTCCGAGCGCCGATAGACGCAGCGCACCGTCTTGGCCCCCAGCCGTTTCGCCGTGCGCAGGCAATCCATGGCGGTGTTGCCGGCGCCGATGACGACGATGCTGTCGCCGATCGCCACCGGCGTGTCCTCATAGGGAAACCGGTCGCCGCCCATCAGGTTGACGCGGGTCAGGAACTCGTTGGCCGAGTAGACCTGACCGGCGAACTCGCCGGGGATGCCGAGGAAGGCGGGGGCGCCGGCGCCGGCGCCGATGAAGGCGGCGTCGAAGCCCATCTCGCCCAGCAGATCGGGCACCGTGAAGGTGCGGCCGATGACCTTGTTGGTCTCGAACACCACGCCCATGTCCCTGAGCCGCTGCACCTCCCGGGCGATGATCTCGCGCGGCAGCCGGAACGCCGGGATGCCGTAGCGGAGCACGCCGCCGACCACGTGCAGGGCCTCGTAGACGGTGACGGCGGCGCCATACCGCACCAGGTCGGCCGCCGCCGCCAGGCCGGCCGGGCCGGAGCCGACGATGGCGACGCGGCCGAGCAGCGTGGCCACCGCCGGCGGCGTCGCCGGGCGCGGCCGGGCGGTATCGCCGACGAAGCGTTCGAGCCGGCCGATCGCCACCGGCTCCACCTTCTTGCGGATGACGCACTGGCTCTCGCACTGCGTCTCCTGCGGGCACACCCGCCCGCAGATCGACGGGAACAGGTTGGACTCGTAGATCACGTCGAGCGCCCCGTCCACGTCGCGGACCAGCAGATGACGGATGAACCGCGGAATGTCGATGGCCACCGGACAGCCGGCGATGCACAGCGGCTTCTTGCACTGGATGCAGCGTTCGGCCTCGGCGATGGCGGCGGCGATCTCGTAGCCAAGGTTGACCTCGTCGAAGCTCTTGGCCCGCTCCGCCGCGTCGCGTTCGGGCATCGGCGTCTGGTGCGGGGCGACAACCGTCAGCTTCTTGTAGCTGCGCTTGCCGTCGACGAAGAGTTGGCTCTCCAGCGAGCAGACGTGCGCATAGTCCTCGTTGGCGCGCGCTTCCTGCCGGCGAAAGCGGCGCTGACGGGCGATCAGTTCGTCGAAGTCGACACGGTGGCCGTCGAAGTCCGGCCCGTCGACGCAGGCGAAGCGCACCTCGCCGCCGACGGTGACGCGGCACGAGCCGCACATGCCGGTGCCGTCGACCATGATGGCGTTGAGCGAGACCAGGGTGCGCACGCCGAACGGCCGCGTCGTCTCGACGCAGGCATGCATCATCGGCAAGGGCCCGATGGCAATCACCAGGTCCTGCGGCTCGCTCTCCAGCAGCGCCTGCAGGGCGTCGGTGACCAGGCCCGGCCGGCCGTGGCTGCCGTCGTCGGTGCAGACCATCAGATCGTCGCACCAGCGGCTGAACCGCTCCTCCCAGAACACCAAGTCCCGCGAGCGGAAGCCGATGATGCCGGTGGTCCGATTGCCGGCCTGCTTGAACGCGCGGAGCTGCGGATAGACCGGCGCGACGCCGAGGCCGCCGCCCACCAGCGCCACCCGGCCGAGCCGGTCCACGTGCTGCGGCAGGCCGAGCGGGCCGACGAAATCGGCGAATTCGTCGCCCTCGCCATAGTGGTCGCGCATTTCCCGCGTCGTCTTGCCCAGCGCCTGGATCACCATGGTGATGGTGCCGGCCTGGCGATCGTAGTCGGCGATGGTCAGCGGGATGCGCTCGCTGCCATCGTGCAGGCGCAGCATGACGAACTGGCCGGGTGCTGCGGCGCGGGCGACGTCGGGGGCCTGCACCTCCCAGAGGAACGTGGTTTCGGAAAAGCTTTCGCGGCGAACGATCGTGTACATGGCAACCCGGCCCTCCAACAGCGCGCGCGCTGCGGCTTCAGCCACCCTCCATCATTCCGAAATTTGCACCGAATGTCATGCCCGGAAACGGCGGCGGTGCCGAGTCCCGTCGGCCGCGCCCCGTCACCGGCGGCCGGCCGGGGCCTCGCCGGCGGCGACGGTGTGCGCCAGCGCCAAGTGGGCCGGCAGGCAGAGGCTCCTGAGATCGTAGCGCTCGACGATGGTCTGCCGCGCGGCGGCGCGCAGCCCGGCCATGGCATCGGGCGCAGACAACGCCCGGTCGACGGTCTCGGCCAGCTCGGCGGGCGAGAAAAAGTCGACGAGCAGCCCATTGCGGCCGTCGGTGATGACCTCTTCCACCGGCGACGTCCGCGAGCCGACCACCAGGCAGCCGCAGCTCATCGCCTCCAGCATCGACCACGACAGCACGAACGGATAGGTCAGATAGATGTGCGCCGACGACACCTGGTACAGGCGGATCAACTGGCCGTGGGGGATCCGGCCGAGCCAGTGGACGCGCGCCGCATCGATGCCCTCGCCGAACTCGCCGAGGTAGTGCTCGCGCCACGAGGTGGCGCCCTTTGGCTTCGGGCCGTAGCTCACGTCGTCGCCGCCGACGATCAGCACGTGCGCCCGGGGTCGGCGCTCGAGGATTGCCGGCAGGGCGCGCATCATCGTGTGGAAGCCGCGATAGGGCTCCAGGTTGCGGGCGATATAGGTGATCACCTCGTCGTCGCGGGTGAACGTTTTGCCGTCGGTCAGGGTGAGCGTCGCCGCCGGATCCGGCCGGCACTGTGCGGTGTCGATGCCGTCGTGGATGACGCTCATCCGCGCCTGATGCTCCGGCGGAAAGGTCGAGTGCTGCCAGCGGGTCGGGGTGACGCACCAGTCGGCGGCGTCGAGGCTCAGCAGATGCACCGAGTTCTTGACGCGCAGCCGCAACTGGTCGTCGAAGCCGCTCTGGAATTCGGGGTCGAAATTCACGTCGCGGCCGCGTGCGCCATAGAAGAACTCGAAGAAGAACAGCAGCCGCGCCTCGGGCCAGGCGTCCTTCAGGAACAAGCCCTCCCCCCAGCCGACGTTGCAGCACACCAGATCCGGCACGAAACCGCGCTTGCGCAGCGCCAGCGAGGCACGCACCACGAGTTGGCCGCGGCGAATGCCGTTCTCCAGGTTGTGGAGATAGTGGTGGGTCTCGGGCGACGCGCCGCGCGGCGTCTCGTAGCCGGCTTCGAGAACCCGCGGATGACGCAGGCGCCCGAGATTCTTCTTCTCGCCCAGAGCGACCACGGTGTTGCCGCGGTCCGCCGCCAGCGCCGGCGCCAGGTGCTTGTATTGGCCCGGAAAATTCTGATGAACGAAGAGAATCTTCACGATGGACGGACGCCCTCGCCGAGGATGCGGATCCGCACCGGCGCGGTCCCGCGCCACCCTACCGTGCCGCAGCGTCGACGCAACCCTCGCGTTTACCCGGGCCCGTCTCGGCGCTGCCCCTTGGCGTCCGGGCCTTGATCCTCGGGTTGGGAACGGTATCTGGCTTGGCGGGCGCCGGCGCCCCGGGGAGCACATCCAGCGGCGCACCGGACAGCGCCTCGGGACACCTTGCCTGACGCCGGCCCGAGCACGGGAATCTGGTCAGAAAATCCTACTTTTTCCGACTTTTTCCGACTTTTTCCGACATTTTCACGTCGCGGCGAAAACCCATATCAATAAAAACAATAGGTTACGGGATACATCAAGGACTTAGCCTGAACTCGACCCGCCATTTTCCGGCAACAAAGCGTCGCGATCTGGCAACAGTGTCGGGCAACGGTGTCGGACACCGGCGCGACCCGGCCGTCGCCCGGCGTCAATGCGGCGGGGGCCCCTCCTCCGGCTCGCCAGCGGCGAACGCGTCGGCGATGGCGTCGGGGTCGAACAAGACGACGATGCGTTCGGCCATCTCCTGGGCGGTGAGCAGGCCGTCGCGGACCACCGCGTTGGCGCCGGCGCGGCGGATGCGGCCGACCCACTCGTCATCGGGGACGCGGGCGACGATGTGCAGATGGGGAAACTTGCGGCGCGCCATGGCGGTGATTCGTTCCGTCGTCTGGCCATCGGAGACGGCGACGACCAGGGCATCGGCGCGCTCGGCGTGCGCCGCGCTCAGCACGTCCGAGCGCGCGGCGTCGCCATAGAAGACCGGCAGCCGGCGGGACCGGCTGGCACCGACCCGGCGCGGATTGAGGTCGAGGACGACGATGGGGATTTTCAGTCCGGCGAGGTGGCGGGCGAGGCCCATGCCCACCTGACCGAAGCCGGCGATCACCACGTGGCCGCGCAACTCGCCGCCCTCGACCGCCAGATTGCCGAGGATGCGCGGCTTGCCGCCGGCGCGTCGCTGCGCCCACGGGCGGACGATGGCGGCGCCGACGACGGTGACCACCATGCTGAGGCCGACGGCGACGGTCAGCAGCGGCGCGATCGAGGACTCCAGCAGGCCGTAGCCGACGGCGAGGACGAGGACGACGAAGGTGAATTCGCTGCCCTGGCCGAGCAGGCCGCCGAGCGCCAACGCATCCCACCGGCGGCGGCCGAAGGCCATGGCGAGGCCGGTCACGACCAGGGCCTTGACGACGATGATCACGGCGACCACCGCCAGGATCGTGCCCGGCTTGGAGGCCGCCAAGGCCAGGTCCAGGGTCATGCCGATGGTCATGAAGAACAGGCCGAGGAACAGGCCGCGGAACGGCGCGATGTCGATCGCCACCTGGTGGCGGTATTCCGTGTCGGCGACCATCATGCCGGCAAGGAAGGCGCCGAGCGCCATGGACAGGCCGGCGGCCTCGGTGGCCCAGCCGACCCCGAGGACCAGCAACAGCGCAGCCCCGGTGAACACCTCCGGCGCGCCGGCGCCGGCGGCGAGACGGAAGAAGGAGCGCAGCAGCGTCCGGGCGAAGAGGATCAGCAGACCGATCAGCACCGCGGACTTGGCCGCGGCCTCGAGCAGGGCCGGACCGAGGGTTTCGGCGCCGGCCCCGGCCACCGAGACGAACACCAGCAGCGGGCCGACCATGATGTCCTGGACCAGCAGGATGGCGAGGGCGGTGCGCCCAAACTGCCCGGCCATCACCGTCCGCTCGCCGAGCAGTTGAAAGACGATGGCGGTCGACGACAAAGACAGCGCGCCGCCGATCAGTACGGCCACGGTGAGCGACAGGCCGAAGGCCGCGGCGATCGCCGTGAACACCGCCGTGGTCACCACCACCTGGATGGCGCCCATGATGAACACCCGCGCACCGAACAGTCGCAGGCGCTCAAGCTTGAGTTCGAGGCCGACCGCGAACAGCAGAAACGCCACGCCGAACTCGCCAAGGTGGACGGCAACGCCGACATGATCGACCAGCCCCAGCACCGCGGGGCCGACGATGGCACCGCCGACCAGGTAGCCGAGTACCGTGCCGACGCGCAACTTCTGGAACAGCGGCACGAACACCAGCAGCGCCGCCAGCAAAACCAGAATGTCGCCGAGGTACCCCGTCTCGTGCATGGACGCGATGATAGCCGGGGAGCCGCCGCCGACCAACCGCCTCGGCCATCAGTCCAAATTCAGCGTCAGGCTTTTCAGATAGGCCGACTCCGGCAACTGCGGATGGATGGGATGATCGGGACCGGCGCCGGCGGCGCGCAGGATGCGCCCCGAGCGTCCGGCGCGGCCGATGCCGGCGACCACCTCGGCGGTGAAGGCGGCGGCATCGACGGCATGGCTGCACGAGGCGATGACGAGAAAGCCGCCCGGCTCGACCACGGCGGCGGCCAACCGGGCCAGCTTGCGATAACCGCGCAGCGCCGTCGGCAGGTCCTTCTTCACCTTGGCGAAGGCCGGCGGATCGGCGACGACGAGGCGGAAGCGCTCCCGCGCCGCGGCCCGCGCCTCCAGCGCCGCGAAGGCGTCGCCGCGCTCGAAGCTGCAGCGCTCGGTGACGCCGTTCCGGTCGGCGGCCGCGCGGGCCAACGCCAGCGCCGCGTCGGAGCTGTCGACGCCGAGCACCGCCGTGGCGCCGGCCGCCGCCGCGGCGATGGCGAACCCGCCGCTGTGGCAATAGGCGTCGAGCATCCGGCCACCGGCGGCGAGGCACGCGGCGAAGGCGCGGTTCGGCCGTTGATCGTAGAACCATCCGGTCTTCTGCCCGCCGACGGGATCGACGGGGAAGACGAGGCCGCCCTCGCGCACCGAGAGCCCGCCCTCCGGGACGCTGCCGCGCACCACCGTGATCGTGCGCTCGAGCCCCTCCTGCGTCCGCGCCGGCGCATCGTTGCGCAGGACGACACAAACCGGCGCCAGCACCCGGTCCACGGCCGCCAGCAGCACCGGGGTCAGTTCCTCCATGCCGGCGGTGTTGACCTGCAGGACCACCGCGTCCTCGTAGCGGTCGATCACCACCCCGGGCAGGCCGTCGGCCTCGGCGTGGACCAGCCGGTACCACGGCCCGTCGAACAGCCGCTGCCGCAGCGCCAGCGCCCGCTCGAGCCGGCGGGCGAGGAAGTCGGCATCGATCACCGCGCGGGTATCGCGCGTGAGCAGGCGGAGGGCGATCAGCGGGTGCGGGTTGAACATGCCGACGCCCAGCGGCTTGCCGTCCATCCGGTGCAGGGTGACCAGGGTCCCCGGCGGCAGCGCCTTCGCCGCCGCGTCCATGCGGATTTCGTTGGAGTACGCCCACGGATGGCCGCGGCCGATGCGGCGGTCGCCGCCGGCCTGCAGATAGACGTGCGGCCGTTCGGTCGAAAAGTCGTTCATGAACTGTGCTGCCTGTTCCTGGAAGTGAGGGGCTTTGGGGGACTGGAGCGAGGATGAGCGCTCTCCCCCCGCTTATAGCGTGGCGGGGTGCCGAGCGGGCGGGCGATGATTCCGGGTAGTCATTCCGGGTAGTCATTCCGGGCAATCAGTCCGGGCAATCAGTCCGGGCAATCAGTCCGGGCAATCATTTTGGGCAATCATTTTGGGCAATCATCTCGGGCGGCAAGCGGCCTGGCGAATGATACCGGCCGGCCTTCGCCTCAGTTCACGATAAGTCTTGCGCCGGTCCGGCCCGTAAATTGCGAGCGATAATTAATAACAAATATCGCATGGCCGGACCGACAGCCGGCCCCAAAGCCGGCCCCATAGAATGCCCCTGCCGCCAGCCGCGTGTTTTGCTGCGCTGCAGCGCCGCGTGGCATTGACACAGGTGTGCCGTCCGGATAATATGCGCAAGTTCTAAAGTAATAGTCGCGATTGACGCTTATTGCGTTGAAAACGCATTGTAACGTGACCGTTGACACTCGTGCTGCCCATGCGAAACGTATCCATGTCCTTCGCTGAGCGTTGCCCCGAGGAGACGGTCGTTCGATGAACACTTGCCGGGAAGGTTCCGCGCCCGGCGCTGGTCTGTTTTCCGGGAGACCGTGATGAGTACAGCGACGGCCGTTGCCGGCAGAGAGGCCCTGCCGGTCGAGTACAATGAGGAGGTGATCCGCAAGTTCGTGATTGCGACCGTCTTCTGGGGAGTGATCGGCTTCCTGGTCGGCGTCGTCATCGCCTTGCAGCTGGCGTTTCCCATCCTCAATCTCGACTTGCCGTGGACGACCTTCGGCCGGCTGCGGCCGGTCCACACCTCGGCGGTGATCTTCGCCTTCGGCGGCAACGCCCTGTTCGCCACCTCGCTCTACGTGGTCCAGCGGACCTGCCGGGCGCCGCTGTGGGGCGGCCCGTCCGTCGCCAACTTCCTGTTCTGGGGCTACCAGATCTTCATCGTCCTGGCGGCGAGCGGCTACGTCATGGGGGTCACCCAGAGCAAGGAATACGCCGAGCCGGAATGGTACGTGGACCTGTGGCTGACCATCGTCTGGGTCGTTTATCTCGTGGTCTTTGCCGGCACGCTGATGCGCCGCAAGGAGCAGCACATCTACGTCGCCAACTGGTTCTTCCTGGCGTTCATCATCACCATCGCCATGCTGCACGTGGTCAACAACCTGTCGATCCCGGTCTCCCTGGGCAGCACCAAGAGCTATATCGTCTGGGCCGGTGTCCAGGATGCGATGACGCAGTGGTGGTATGGCCACAACGCCGTCGGCTTCTTCCTCACCGCCGGCTTCCTCGGGATGATGTATTACTTCATCCCGAAGCAGGCGGATCGGCCGGTCTATTCCTACCGGCTCAGCATCGTCCACTTCTGGACCCTGATCTTTCTCTATATCTGGGCCGGCCCGCACCATCTGCACTACACGGCGCTGCCCGACTGGGCGCAGACGCTGGGCATGGTGTTCTCGGTGATGCTGTGGATGCCGTCCTGGGGCGGCATGATCAACGGCATCATGACGCTGTCCGGCGCCTGGGACAAACTGCGCACCGACCCGGTGCTGCGCTTCATGGTGGTGTCGGTGGCGTTCTACGGCATGTCGACGTTCGAGGGGCCGGTGATGTCGATCAAGGCCGTGAACTCGCTCAGCCACTACACCGACTGGACCATCGGCCACGTGCACTCGGGCGCCCTCGGCTGGGTGGCGTTCATCAGCTTCGGGGCGATCTATTATCTGGTGCCGGCCCTGTGGAAGCGGCCGCGGCTCTACTCGCTGCGCCTCGTCACCTATCACTTCTGGATCTCGACCATCGGCATCGTTCTCTACATCACCGCCATGTGGATCTCCGGCATCATGCAGGGGCTGATGTGGCGGGCCTATGACAGCCTCGGCTTCCTGCAGTACTCGTTCATCGAGACCGTCGAGGCGATGCACCCGTACTACGTGATCCGCTCCTTCGGCGGCATCCTGTTCTTCATCGGCTCGCTGATCATGGTCTACAACCTGTGGATGACGGCCAAGGGCAGGCTGCGCACCGAGGCGGTGTTCGAACGGCCGACGCGGCAGCCGGCCGCCGTCGCCGCCGGCGAGTAGGAGGCGCTCCGATGCATTGGCATAAGATCTTCGAGACCAACGTCATCATCCTGGCGGTCGCCACGCTGATCGTGGTGTCGATCGGCGGCCTCGCCCAGTTGGTGCCGTTGTTCCACTCGGAACAGACCATCGAGAAGGTGGACGGCGTCCGCCCCTACACGCCGCTGGAACTGGCCGGCCGTAACATCTACGTGCGCGAGGGCTGCTATACCTGCCATAGTCAGCAGATCCGCCCCTTTCGCGACGAGATCGAGCGCTATGGCCACTACAGCCTCGCCGCCGAGAGCATGTACGACCACCCCTTCCAGTGGGGCTCCAAGCGCACCGGCCCCGACCTCGCCCGCGTCGGCGGCAAGTACTCCAACGACTGGCACGTGGCGCACATGATCGATCCGCGCAGCATCGTGCCGGAGTCGATCATGCCGCCCTACGGCTTCCTCGCCCGGCGCAACCTCGATGTCTGGGACATCGCCGATCACATGGGGACGCTGCAAATGGTCGGGGTACCCTACACCGACGACCAAGTCGCCAACGCCGTCGCCGACCTACAGGCGCAGGCGAACGGCGAGCGCGGCGACCCCGACGCGCTGCTCGCCCGCTATCCCAAGGCGGTGATCGGCGACTTCGACGGCGACCCGGCCAGGATCACCGAACTGGATGCGGTGATCGCCTATCTGCAGATGCTCGGCACCCTGGTCGACTTCACCGTCTACGAACCCGAACCGGACTTCCGGTGAGGTCGGCCTCATGGACCTGAAAGCCCTTTGGGAGGTTCTCGGCCCCCTGTGGCTGGTGGTGATGATGATCGCGTTTGTCATCGTCATCGCCTGGGTCTATTGGCCGAAGAACAAGAAACGCTTCGAGGACGCGGCGCAAATCCCGCTCAAGGATGACAAGGAGGATTAGCAGCTCCCATGGCTGAGAAGGAAGTGGATGCCATTTCCGGTACGGAGACGACCGGCCACGAGTGGGATGGGCTCAAAGAACTCAACACGCCGCTGCCGAAATGGTGGCTGTACGTCTTTTATGCGACGATCCTGTTCTCATTCGTCTATGTCCTGCTGATGCCGACCTTCCCGGGCTGGACGGGGTTTCTCGGCTTCTCGTCGCGCGCCAATCTGGCGACCGACCTGGAGCGTCAGCGGCAGAGCCGCGCGGTCTGGGTCGACCGCTTCGAGGCGCAGGACGTTGACGCGATCGTCCAGGATCCGGACCTGCTGCAGTACGCCATGGCCGGCGGCCAGTACATCTTCGCCGACAACTGCGCGCCGTGCCACGGCGCCGGGGGCGCCGGCGCGCCCGGCTACCCGATCCTGGCCGACGACGACTGGATGTGGGGCGGCACCCTGGACTCGATCCAGACGATCGTCCGGCACGGCATCCGCAACGCCCAGGACGAGGATGCCCTGATCTCCGAGATGCCGGCGTTCGGCGCCGACGAACTGCTGACCCGGACGGAGATCGGCGAGGTCGCCGACCACGTCCTGCATCTGGCGGGCCGCGGCGAGGCGAGCGAAGCGGGCGCAGTGCTGTTCGAAGAGAACTGTGCCAGTTGCCACGGCGAGGACGGCACCGGCATCGCCGATCTGGGCGCGCCGAACCTGACCAACGACATCTGGCTCTATGGCGGATCTCGCGAGGCTATCGTCTCCCAGATCGTCCGGCCGCGGCACGGCGTCATGCCGCCATGGAGCGGCCGCCTGAGCGAAGCGGAGATCAAGCAGGTGGCCATCTACGTGCACTCGCTCGGCGGCGGTCAGTAAGGGCGGGACCGGCCCTTTCTGCTGCACCCGCGAAATGAAGGATTGCCTTAATTCAACTATGCTAATATAAAACGTCAGCCGGCGTTTTTGGGGGGCGGCGCCGATCGAGCCAGTGGCCCAGGGGTGCGCATCGGCGCCACGCCGATGCACCGCGAAGAGACGGGCCCGGAAGAAGGGACACCATGAGGACCGCGCAGTCCACCACCGCCGAAACCGCCATCGCCGACGCTCCGCCCGCCGCGCGCCGGACGCGCCGTCCACACGGCATCGACCAGGCCCCCGGCGCCCAAGCGGAAGACGACGGCCGGCTGTATGCCGACCGGATCAAGATCTACCCCCGCAGCGTCCAGGGCACCTACCGCAAGCTGAAGTGGGCCGCCCTTTGGATCCTGCTCGGGCTCTACTACATCGGACCCTGGATTCGCTGGGACCGCGGCCCCGGCGCCCCCGATCAGGCGCTGCTCATCGACATGCCCGGCCGGCGGGCCTATTTCTTCTGGATCGAGATCTGGCCGCAGGAGGTCTACTACCTCACCGGTCTGTTGATCATCGGCGCCATCGGCTTGTTCCTGGTGACCGCCTGGTTCGGCCGCGTCTGGTGCGGCTTCACCTGTCCGCAGACCGTGTGGACCGACCTGTTCATGTGGGTCGAACGCAAGATCGAGGGCGACCGCAACGCCCGCATCCGGCTCGACCGGGGGCCACGGGACGCCGGTTTCATCGGCAAGAAACTGGCCAAACACGGCGCCTGGCTGTTCATCGCCCTGGCCACCGGCGGCGCCTGGATCATGTATTTCAACGACGCGCCGACCGTCACCGTCGACTTTTTCACCGGCCAAGCGTCAACTGCCGTCTATGGCTTCACGGCGCTGTTCACCGCCACCACCTACCTGCTCGCCGGCTGGGCGCGCGAACAGGTGTGCATCTACATGTGCCCGTGGCCGCGGTTCCAGAGCGCGATGTTCGACGAGCACTCCCTTGTTGTCACCTACGAGGATTGGCGGGGAGAGCCGCGCGGCGGCGCCCGCAAGAGTCAGTCGTTCGAGGGGCGCGGCCATTGCGTCGACTGCGGCATGTGCTGGCAGGTGTGTCCGACCGGCGTCGACATCCGCAAGGGCCAGCAGATGGCGTGCATCGGCTGCGCGCTCTGTGTCGACGCCTGCAACACGGTGATGGACCGCTTCGGCCTGCCGCGTGAATTGATCACCTATGACTCCATCGCCAATCAGGTGGCGCGCGAGCACGGTGAGCCGACACGCTGGCGCTTTCTCCGACCGCGCACCATCGCCTATCTCGGGTTGCTCGCGGTGGTGGTCACGGTGATGGTGGTCAGCCTCTCGACCCGCTCGCGCCTCGACATCACCGTGCTGCACGACCGCTCCCCGCTGTTCGTCCGCCTCTCCGACGGCGACATCCGCAACGGCTACACCTTCAAGATCCTGAACATGGAGCGTGCCGATAAGACCTACACACTGACCACCGAGGGCATCGACGATGCGACGCTGACGGTCATCGGTCAGGCGGTAGAAGACGCCGAAGAGGCCGTGCTCGCGGCGAAACCCGACGACGTCCAGACCTACCGGGTGTTCGTGACCGCCCCGCCTTCCAGCCTGGACGGCCGGGCGACGGACTTCGAGTTCGTCCTCAGGGACCATGAGACCAACGAGACGGTTACGCGCGCCACCGTCTTCTCGGGCCCGGAGCGATGACCGTCATGGCGCGTCACAAGCCCGACGGCTGGTGGTATCCGTGGATCTTCGTCGGCGGCATGGGCCTCGTGGTCCTGGTCAACGTCGTCCTCGTGGTCTTCGCCGTCGGCAGCTTCTCCGGCATCGCCACCGAGGATCACTATCGGAAGGGCCTCGCTTACGACGCGGCGATCGCGGCCCAGCGCGCGCAGACGGATCGCGGCTGGTCCATGGATTTGGCCGTCAGCCCGCAGCCCAACGGCGACCTCGCCGTCGCGCCGCTGCACCGCGCCGAACTCGCCGTCACCTTCGTCGACAAGGGTGACCGGCCGCTGGAGGATCTCGCCGTTCGCGCCGCCCTCGTTCGCCCCACGCACCGGGGACACGATGCCGCGGTCGACCTTCCCCATGCGGGGGCGGGCCGGTATGCGACCACGGTGACCCTGCCGCTCGCCGGGCAGTGGGACGTCCGCATCCATGCCCGCCGGGGCGATGCGGAGTTCCGCGAACACCGTCGGATCTTCCTGCCGCGGTGACCCGGACGTCGCCGCCGATCGACGTCGCCACCGTCGAGGCGCCGATCGGCGAAAGCCAAACCCCGTGGGATCGGTCGGAGGAAGCCGGCGGATGCCGGCACTGCGGCCTGCCGGTGCCGGCCGGCGCCGCCGGCGGCCCGCGGTTCTGTTGCAGCGGCTGCGCCGCCGCCTTCGACCTCATCAACGGCTTCGGCCTGGACGGCTACTACCGGCGCCGCGTCCTGTCTCCCGACGTCCGCCCGCCGAAACCCGACGAGGATGCTCCCGCCGTCGACCCGCGAGCCTACGTCCGCGACGCGGGCGAAGGCGTCCACGCGCTCAGCCTGCTGATCGAGGGCCTGCACTGCGCCGCCTGCGTCTGGCTGGTGGAGGCGGTGCTGGCGCGGACCCCCGGTGTCGTCGCGGCGCGGGTGAACATGACCACGCGCCGCCTCGCCGTGTCCTGGCGTGCGGAGGAGACCGACGCGACCGCGATCATCGCGGCGATCGCCGCGCTCGGCTATCGCGTCGTTCCCTTCGATCCGGCGCTCGCCGACAGCGCCGGCCGGGAGCGCGAACGCGAACTGCTGCGCGCCATGGCGGTCGCCGGCTTCGCCGCCGGCAACGTCATGCTGCTCTCGGTCGCCATCTGGGCCGGCCATGTGGAGGGCATGGGACCGGCAACGCGGACGCTGCTGCACTGGATCTCCGCGTTGATCGCGCTGCCGGCCATCGCCTGGGCCGGCCGACCATTCTTCCGTTCGGCGGCGACGGCACTCAAGGCGCGGCGGCTGAACATGGACGTGCCGATCTCCCTTGCCGTGCTGCTCGCCGCCGGCGTCTCGCTGCACGAGACCATGCGCGGCGGTCCCCACGCCTATTTCGACTCGGCGGTCGGGCTGTTGTTCTTTCTGCTGATCGGCCGCTTCCTCGACCAGCGGGCGCGTGGCCGGGCGCGGTCGGCGGCGGCGCATCTGCTCGCCCTGGCCGGCGTCGCCGTGACGGTGATCGAGGCCGACGGCCGGAGGCGCGTGCTGCCGCCCACGGCGGTGCGGCCCGGCATGCGGGTCGCCGTCGCCGCCGGCGATCGCATCGCTGTCGACGGTCGCGTCACGGTGGGAACCAGCGACGTGGACACCAGCCTGATCGACGGCGAGACGGTGCCGACGCCAGTGGCGGCCGGAGCACGCGTGTTCGCCGGCACCCTCAACCTAAGCGGCCCGCTGATGCTGGAGGTGGCAGCGGTGGGCGACGACACTCTGCTCGCCGAAATCGCCCGGCTGATGGAAGCGGCGGAAGGGGCGCGCGGTCGCCACGTGGCGATCGCCGACCGGATCTCCCGGATGTATGCGCCCGTGGTGCACAGCCTCGCCGCCATCACCTTCGTCGGCTGGTGGACGATCGGCGGCATCGCCTGGCAGGCGGCGCTGCTCAACGCCATCGCCGTGTTGATCATCACCTGCCCGTGCGCGCTGGCGCTGGCGGTGCCGACGGTGCAGGTGGTGGCCTCGGGCCGGCTGTTGCGCCGGGGCATCCTGCTGAAGTCGGCGACCGCGCTGGAACGCCTCGCCGAGATCGACATGGTGGTGTTCGATAAGACCGGCACGCTCACCGAGGGTCGGCCGGAGCTGCTCGCCACGGACGGCGACGACGCTGCGGCACTCGCGGCAGCGGCGACGCTCGCCGGCGCCAGCCGGCATCCGCTCGCCCGGGCACTGATGCGGGAGGCCGAGCGTCAGGGTATCGCCGTCGCTGCGGAGAGCGCGGCTTCCGTGCGCGAGGTCCCGGGCGCCGGCCTGGAACGGGCGACGCCGGCCGGGGTCGAACGGCTGGGCAGCCGCGACTTCTGCGGCGTCGCCGACGACGACCGCGGTGACGCCGCCGCCGGACCGGAGCTGTGGTTCGCCCGCCCCGGCCGGCCGGCGGTCCGCTTCCGCTTCGCCGATCGGCCGCGCGACGACGCGGCGGCGGTGGTGCACCGTCTCGCCGACCAGGGCATCCCGACGGCGATCCTCTCCGGCGACCGGGCGCCGGCGGTGGCCGCCGCGGCGGCGGCGACCGGCATCGACACCTGGCAGGCGCGCGCTGATCCGGCGACCAAGGTGCGCCGGCTGGAGGCGCTGGCGGCGGCCGGGCACCGCGTGCTGATGGTCGGCGACGGGCTGAACGATGCGCCGGCGCTGGCCGCGGCGCACGCCTCCATGTCGCCGTCGACGGCGGTCGACCTGAGCCAGACCGCCGCCGACGTGGTGTTCCAGGGGGCGCGCCTCGCGCCGGTGGCGGAGACCCTCGGCATTGCCCGCCGCGCCGGCCGCTTGGTCCGCCAGAACTTCGCGGTGACCTTCGTCTACAATGCGCTGACCATTCCGCTGGCGGTCGCCGGCTTCGTCACGCCGTTGATCGCCGCCATCGCCATGTCGGCGTCGTCGGTGGTGGTGATCAGCAACGCGCTGCGCCTCAATCGGGGCGGCACCGAATGACGGTGCTCCTTTACCTCATCCCCGCCGCGCTGTTTCTCGGCCTGCTCGGCCTCGTGGCCTTCCTCTGGGCGATGAAGACGGGGCAGTTCGACGACCTCGACGGCGCCGCCCACCGCATCCTGTTCGACGACGATGCGGCGCCGCGGGCCGACCTCTCGGAAGAAGCGCCGGCGGAGCGGCCCACGGACGCCACGGGAAACGACGGCCGGACCGACGACTCCGAGGGCCCGACGTCGCGCGGTTAGGGTTCGGTTAATGTTCCTTAACCATTCGGTGGCGATTCGCGCCGCTTTTGTTCTGTATTTTCCCCATCCCAGCGGCTGCCGAGGGTCGGTGTCCCGGCGTCATCCAGGCTGGTCCGCGATCCGCGCGAAAAAAGAGCCGGTACGTGAACCGGCCCAAGTTTCGAGGGAGGAGGAACGTGATGGCCCCAAATCTACCGGCGAAAAATTAAGCGTGGGTTAACCTCCAAGGCGAAAATCGATCCAACGGCTGCTACGACCGGGGCAGGGGGGGAGACAACAGAGCTTCGGCCATTTCCACATTTTTTATTTGTACACTAATAAGTTTTGATCCATACATAAATGCAAGCAAGCCTCATCGAAGCTGGTGTTGAAGAATAGAATTCAGTTCAAAATCAATGGTCACAGCGGGCACTCCAATTCAAAAAACTTTCTCAAGTTTTTATTCAACCTGTCATTCATTTGTAACCCGAAAGGTGTACCTAGGACGCGAGTATCAGGGGGAGTGAGACGCCAAGCAACTGGGGACTCCGACCCGTGGTCCTCGCCGGGTCAGACTCGAGGACCAAGACACCGATTTGGTCTGACCCGTCTGTCTTTTTCTGCTTTAACAACACGAGGGTAGGAGTGCCTTTCATGAAATACGCGACCATCGCTTCGACGCTGGTCCTGGGCGCCGCGGCCGCCGCATCCCTGGCAATGACGGCTCCCGCCAGCGCCGCCGACCACGCCAAGAACGTCTTCATCATGGTAAGCGACGGCTGTAGCTGGGGCTGCTGGGACATGATGAGCTACTGGGAGTACGGCGAGAAGGAGCAGCAGCCCTTTTACTCGTTCCCGGTGAAGCTGGGCATGACCACGTATCCCCTGAACACGTCGAACAGTCCGACCGGCAGCGGCATTCCGCAGGTCAGCTACGATCCGGCGAAGGCGTGGGACACAACGCCGACGGGGAACGACAATCACTTCGGCGGCTACGAGTACATCAAGGAAGACTACACCGACTCCGCCGCCGCCGGCTCGGCGCTGGCGACCGGCCAGAAGACCTATAACAACGCCATCAACTTCGACGATTTCGGCAACCCGCTGCCGACCATCGTGCATGCTGCCAAGGATAAGGGCCGCGCCACCGGTTCGATTTCCAGCGTGCCGTTCAGCCACGCCACGCCGGCGACGCTGGGCGGCGCCCAGAACATCAACCGCAACAACTATCACGAGATCTCGCAACAGATGCTGGATGACGGGATCCTCGACGTCTGGATGGGCGCGGGGAATCCGGAGTACGACAACAGCGGCAAACCGCGCGCCGAGGCGCAAAATAACTATCAATACATCTCCGAAGAAGACTGGACCCGGGTCGTCAACGGCGAAACCGACTACACGCTGATTACGAAGAAGGAAGACTTCGACGACATCGCCGCCGGCAACAACGTGCCAACCGGCAAGGTCTTCGGCGTGCCCGAGGTGGCCAACACCCTGCAGTACAGCCGCCCCGACGACGTCGTCGAGATGGGCGCGGACCCCTCACTGCCGAGCGGCGTCGCCTACATCCCGACGGTGCCGACGCTCAACACCATGACCCAGGCGGCGCTCAACATCCTCGGCCAGGACGAGGACGGCATGTACCTCCACGTGGAGGGCGGCGCCGTCGACTGGGCGGCCCACGCCAACAACACGGCGCGGCAAATCGAAGAGTCCATCGACTTCAACAATTCTGTCGAGACCGTCATCGACTGGGTGGAGGCGAACAGCAGCTGGGATGAAACGCTGCTGCTCGTCCTCACCGATCACGGCAACGGCATGCCGATGGGCCCCGAGTCCGACACCATCGCGTTCCAGCCGATCCAGAACAACGGCCAGGGCGAACTGCCCGGCGTTTTGTGGCACTATGGCACCCACACCAACGAGAACACGCTGATGTTCGCCAAGGGTGCGGGCTCGGAAATGCTCTTCGACTACGTGGTCGGCGAGGACTTTGGCCTGACCGAGATCCTGGCCTTCAACGACGGCAGCTACATCGAGAACACATCGGTGTTCAATGTGATGGCCGCGGCGCTGGCGTCGCCCAACGCCGTGCCGGTGCCGACCAGCCTCGCCGTGCTGGCGACCGGCTTGGTGCCGCTGCTCGCCGCCGCCCGGCGTCGGCGGACCAGCAAGCGCGCCGCGTAAGGTCGACGCGTTCCGACGAACGGGATAGACGGGGGCCGGCTCGCCGGCCCCCGTCACACCGCACCCCGTCAGCCCACCGTCTCCCCCGCGAACCCAAGCCCGCCGCCGATCGCCGACTATGCGGACGACGCTCGCCAAACCACCTCGTAGGTGTCGACGGGAGTCTGGAAGCCCTTGAAGGCGCGCGGGCCGAGTTCGATGAGATCGCGCGCATCAGCGAGACCTTGCCGGACGGCGTGCGAGATGACGATGGCCCCTGCCTCCGCATCCTGGCAGATGCGCGCCGCCAACTGGACGGTCCCGCCGAACAGGTCGTTGCTGTCCTCGACCGGCTCACCGGCATGAATGCCGATGCGGACGTGGAGCGGCTCGGCACTGGACAGGTTGAAGGTGGCCAAGCTCTGTTGGATGTCGCAGGCCGCCGTCACCGCCGCGCCGGCATCGTCGAACGCGGCCATGATGCCGTCTCCGGTGTGCTTCACCTCGCGGCCGACATGGACTTTGATGGCTCGCCTGACCATCGCGTCGTGCGCCCGCACCATCTCCACCGCCCGCACGTCCCCGAGCCGGGCGGTCATCCCGGTCGAGTCGACGATGTCGGTGAACATCACCGCCCGAAACGCTGAGTCGACCGCCGGACTTATTTCACCGGCTGCCGGTGCCGGATCGCTCACGCGGCCGAGAAACGCTTCGACGGCCGACAGATCGACGGAGATCACGTCGATCATCTCACCACCGTGGGCCTCGTGATGCACGCGCTTCGCCGTTTCGATGTCAGGGGCCTCGATCAGGCAGAAACCGCTGCCGCGCTTATCGTCGAACCAGTACGTCAGAAAGCGGACACCGTACGCATCCTGCAACTCGAGGTCCTTGCGATGCGCTTCCGCGACATCGGCCGCGGTCATGCCGCGCAGGTCATGTCGATCAACGTATATGGGCACGACTGTCTCCCACTTGGCGAATCATCGATGGCCAAGTTATGGGTTGGACCGGAGCCGGTGCAAACCGCCGGCAGCCGATTTCATTTGAATTTCATCCGACGCTGTGGCCCCGAGGCTCCCGCTCTCGCCTCAGGCTTCGCTGCCGCTACTCGCCGGCGACGGCGCGGCTGATGACGATGCGCTGCACGTCAGACGTGCCTTCGTAGATCTGCGCGACGCGGACGTCCCGATAGATGCGCTCCACCGGGAAGTCACTGAGATAGCCGTAGCCGCCGAGGATCTGGATCGCCGCCGAGCAGACCGTCTCGGCCATCTCCGAGGCGAACAGCTTGGCCATGGACGCCTCCTTCAGGCAGGGCCGGCCGGCGTCGCGCAGCACTGCGGCGCGGTGCACCATCAGCCGCGCCGCGTCGATCTGCGTCGCCATGTCGGCAAGGCGGAAGGCGACCGCCTGGTGCTGGATGATGGCCTTGCCGAAGGTGACGCGGTCGCGGGCGTAGCCGCGGGCGACATCGAAGGCGGCGCGGGCCATGCCGACCGACTGCGCGGCGATGCCGATGCGCCCGCCCTCCAGGTTGCTGAGCGCGATGCGATAACCTTCGCCCTCGCGCCCGAGCCGGAGGTCCTCCGGGAGCCGCATGTCGTTGAACACGATCTGCGCCGTGTCGGAGGCGTGCTGCCCCATCTTCTCCTCGATGCGCGCGACCTCGTAGCCGGGCGTGTCGGTGGGGACGATGAAGGCACTGATCCCGTGCTTGCCGGCGGCCGGATCGGTGACCGCGAAGACGATGGCGATGTGGCCGTTCTTGCCGGAGGTGATGAACTGCTTGACGCCGTTCAGCACGTAGGCGTCGCCATCGCGGACGGCGCGGGCCCGCAGATCGGCGGCGTCCGACCCCGCCTGCGGCTCGGTGAGGCAGAAGGCACCGAGCAACTCGCCGCGGGCCATGGGTCTCAGGAACCGCTCCTTTTGCGCATCGGTGCCGAACTTGAGGATCGGCATGCAGGCGACGGAGTTGTGGACGCTCATGATCGTCGAGCAGGCACCGTCACCGGCGGCGATCTCCTCCAGCGCCAAGGCGTAAGAGACGTGGTCGGCGCCGACGCCATCCCACTCGGGCGGCACCACCATGCCCAGCAGGCCGAGCGCCCCCATCTCCCGGATCGCCGCGGCCGGAAAGGTGCATGCGCGGCTCCATTCGGCGGCATGGGGCGCCAACTCCTGCTCGGCGAACGTCCGCGCCATGTCGCGGATCATGGTCTGTTCCTCGGTGAAGATCATGCGGGTGCCTCGGTACGCGGTTCAATCACGGACAATGCAAACGGATCGGCCGAAGGAGCGCAGGACGCGCTCGGCGTTGGGGCCGATGATCACATCGGACAGCTCGGGCGTGTGCGAGGCCATGATGATGACGTCGGCCTTGATGCGCGCGGCGGCGTCGACGATTTCGCGATAGATGCTGCCGTGGGCGATGATGTGCTGCACCGCGATCTCCGGCGGCACGTGCTTCTCGACCAGCGCGTGCAAGTCGCTGTCCGCCTGGCTCAGCAGCTTGTCCTCGTACCCCTCCGGGAAGAACTGGGCGACATAGTGGAAACCGTAGTCGGGGATCACCGTCATCACGTGCAGGCGGGCGCCATAGTGGCGCGCGAGATCGACGGCGAACGGCAGCGCTTTTACCCATGATGCCGCCTGCCCCAGGTCGACGGGAATGAGGATGTCCTTGAACATGGCGCGCGCCCTCCGGCTCAACCGGCCGCGGCCGCGGCGAGCCTGCCGCGACGCCGCTGCAACAAGACGACAAGGCCAAGCACCGCGAACGCCGGGATAAAGATCAGTTCCTTGGCCGGCTGGCCGGTCGGCACGCGGGCATAGAGGATCTTCTGGTCCCAGTCCAGGTCGGCCTGCGCCGCCGGGCTGCCGAACGCCACGTCGTCGATGATCACCTCGTCGTCCCGCTCGATCACGGTGAGGCCGGCCGCGTCCAGCCGGGCCTCGGCCGTCTCACCCTCCGGGACCGCAAGCAGGGTCACGAATTCGCGCGGATCCCCGAAGTCGTCGACACCGAGGACACGGAGCCGCATCTCGCCGCCAGGCGGCGCCTCGGCCAGCGCTTCGAGGAACTGATCGGGGGGGACGTCCTCGAACCGCGGAACGATCTGGTCCATCCAGTAGCCGGGCCGGAACAGCGAGAACGCAACGAGGATCAGGAGCAGGGTCTCCCAGATGCGGCTCTTGACCAGGAAGTAGCCCTGCAACGCCGCAGCGAACAGCAACATGGCGACCGTGGCGACGACGAAGGTGAGTGCGCCCTGCAGCGGCGTCACATCGATAAGCAGCAGATTGGTGTTGAAGATGAACAGGAACGGCAGCAGCGCCGTCCGCAGACTGTAGAAGAAGGCGACGAAGCCGGTGCGGATGGGATCGCCGCCGGAGACCGCGGCGGCCGCGAACGAGGCGAGGCCGACGGGCGGCGTCACGTCGGCCATGATGCCGAAATAGAAGACGAACATGTGAACGGCGATCAGCGGCACCAGCAGCCCGGTCTGCGAGCCGAGTTCGACGATCACCGGCGCCATCAGCGCCGAGACGACGATGTAGTTGGCGGTGGTCGGCAAGCCCATGCCGAGCACCAGGCTGATCAAGGCGGTGAACAGCAGCATCAGAATGATGTTGCCGCCGGAGATCACCTCGACCAGATCGGTCATCACCGCGCCGATGCCGGTGAGCGTGACGCTGCCGACGATGACACCGGCCGTCGCCGTGGCGATACCGATGCCGATCATGTTGCGCGCCCCTTCGATCAGGCCGGCCACCAGATCGTCCAGGCCCCGTGCGATGGTGCCGGCAAGCCGCGCGCCGCGGAAGAACGCGCCGATCGGCCGCTGGGTGATGAGGATAAAGATCATCAGCACCGCCGCCCAGAAGGCGGAGAGCCCGGGCGACAGGCGCTCGACCATCAGCGCCCAGACCAGCACGACGACGGGCAGCAGATAGTGAAGCCCGACCTTCACCGTCGGCCCCGACTCCGGCAGTTCGAGGATCGGGGCGTGCGGATCCTCCTCATGCAGCTCCGGATAGCCGGAGCCGAACTTGAGCAGCGCGAGATAGGCGGCGAGGAGCAGCAGCGCGATGGCGAAACTGGCGAACTCCCCGAGAACGTCCTTGGTCCAGCCGAGGCCGTAATAGACCACCGCCGCCATGCCGGCGACGATGATGAAGCCGAGCAGCATGTTCATCAACGCGACCAGGATCGGCTTCGGCGCGCCCGGCTTCGGCAACCCCTGCATGTTCGCCTTTATCGCCTCCAGATGGACGATGTAGACAAGGGCGATGTAGGAGATGACCGCCGGCAGGAAGGCGTGGCGGATGACGTCGGTGTAGGGGATGCCGACGAACTCCACCATCAGGAAGGCGGCGGCGCCCATCACCGGCGGGGTGATCTGGCCGTTGACCGAGGACGCCACCTCGACGGCGCCGGCCTTCTCGGCGCTGAAGCCGACACGGCGCATCAAGGGGATGGTGAAGGTGCCGGTGGTGACGACGTTGGCGATGGAGGAACCGCTGATCAGGCCGGTCATGCCCGACGCCACGACGGCGGCCTTGGCCGGGCCGCCGCGCAGATGGCCGAGCAGGGAAAACGCCACCTGGATGAAATACAGGCCGGCACCGCCCTTATCCAGCAGTGCGCCGAACAGCACGAACAGGAAGACGAAACTGGTGGACACGCCAAGCGCGACCCCGAAAACGCCCTCGGTGGTGATCCACTGGTGGTTGACCACGCCCTGCAACGAGACACCCTGGTGGGCGATCAGGTCGGGCATGTGCGGTCCGGCGAAGCTATAGAACAGGAAGATGATGGCGAGGACCATCAGGGCCGGCCCGAGCGCCCGCCGCGTCGCCTCGAGCAGCAGCACCATGCCGACACAGGCGACAACGATGTCGGTCATCGTCGGCGCGCCTGGGCGTTGCGCCAGTTCCCGGTAGAAGAGAAAGATGTAGCCGGTGCAGAACGCGCCAGCCAGGGCGAACACCCAATCCAGGATCGGCACGTGGCCACGCGGCGAGCGCTTCAGCGCCGGATAGGCGAGGAAGGCGAGGAAGATGGCGAACGCCAAGTGGATCGACCGCGACTGGGTATCGTTGAGCACCCCGAAGCCGACCATGAACGGCAGCGGTGAGGCGATCCACAACTGGAACAGCGACCACGCCAGCGCCACACCAAGAAGGATCCGCTTGGTGATGCCCGCGGGATTGCGCCCACCCGTATCGGTGCTGGCCACCAGGTCCTGGAGGTCGGCAGCAGCGGGCGGTTCCGGCGCGCCCTTCGGCGTCGTGTTGGACATGCGGTTTCGTCCCTTTCCCAAAGCTGCCGCTTCGGCCCACCAAGCCGAGCGTTGCTCGCGACCACTCCCCTGCCCTGACCCGCGTCAGACCCGGCCGGCGCCGCGTGAGTCACGCCGGGCGCCGCCCGGTTCGGCGCCGTGGTTGGGCGCCGTGGTTGGGCGCCGTGGTTGGGCGCCGTGGTTGGGC
>CAZVRW010000011.1:0-22375 GCA_964630265.1 uncultured Rhodospirillaceae bacterium | reverse complement strand
CCGTGGTTGGGCGCCGTGGTTGGGCGCCGTGGTTGGGCGCCGTGGTTGGGCGCCGTGGTTGGGCGCCGCGGTTGGGATGCGCCTGCGGTGGTCGGGGCGGAGAGGCGCCTGCCTCCCCGCCCCAATACCCTGCCTACCGCAGGCCCGCTTCTTTGAAGTACCGCTCGGCGCCTTCGTGCAGCGGCGCCGACAGATTGTCCGTGGCCATCTTCTCGGCCTCCAGCGTGGCGAACGCCGGGTGCAGCCGCTTGAAGCGGTCGAGGTCTTCGAATACCGCTTTGACGACGACGTAGACGGTGTCCGGCGCGGTCGCGGTGGAGGCGACGAAGGTGGCGCCGACGCCGAACGTCTCCACGTCCTCATCGGTGCCCTTGTACATGCCGCCCGGGATGATCGCCTTGGCGTAATAGGCGTTCTCCTCGACCAGCGTGTCGATCACCGGGCCGGTGACCGGGATGACCTTGGCATCGCATGACGTGGTCGCCTCCTGGATCGAGCCGTTGGGATGACCGACGGTATAAATGATGGCGTCGACCTTGTTGTCGCACAGCGCCGCCGACTGCTCGGCCGCCTTGAGCTCGGACGCCAAGGCGAAGTCGTCCAACGTCCAGCCGTACTTGCCCATGACCACTTCCATGGTGCCGCGCTGACCGGAGCCGGGGTTGCCGATGTTGACGCGCTTGCCCTTCAGGTCTTCGAAGCTGTTGATACCGCTGTCGGCGCGAGCGACGACGGTGAACGGCTCGGCGTGCACGGAGAACACCGCGCGCAACTCCTCGAACGGCCCGGCCTCCTCAAAGCGACTGGTGCCATTGTAGGCGTGATACTGCCAGTCGGACTGCGCCACGCCCATGCCGCGGGCGCCCGAGCGGATCGAGTTGATGTTGTCGATGGAGCCCCCGGTGGACGGCGCCGTGCAGCGCACGCCGTGCGCGTCGGTGTTGCGGTTGACCAGCCGGCAGATCGACTGGCCGACGACATAGTAGACGCCGGTCTGACCGCCTGTGCCGATGGTGATGAACGTTTGCTCGGCACGAGCCGGACCGACGCTGGCGGCTGCGACAGCACCGAACGCCAGCGCCGCGCCGACGGCGAGTAGGTTGAAAGTCCTCATCAGCAGGTTCCTCTCAGATCTACAAATTCTCGATCGGGATGTGGGCATCACCGACCCCGTTGTGCAGCGACGGGCGCGCTGCGTTGACGATGACGCGCCCGGCCTGGCGACCATGTCTGAGGGTGAGGCCGCCAACCGCGCGTCATCCGTGGGTAATAATCGTTCCAACAACAATGGGCCTGCGTCAACCACAGAATCGCCTGCCATCGGCGACGCGCCGACGTGGGACCGGGATTTTTCCCCTGCGCGCGGCGACCGGACAGCGCCACCCATCACCGCACCGCTGCCTATGTCAGACCGACTTCGCGGAGCAACCGCTCGCGGTCGGCGTCCAGGTCGGGCGCCGGGCGACGCGTCGGCGGATCGGCGAACGGCGGCATCTTGATCGGGTTGCCGGCCATGACGACGCGCCCCGCTTGCGGGTCGTCGGCGGTGACCACCATGGTCCGCGCCCGCACCTGGGGATCGCTTAACACCCGGTCGACGGTGTTGATCGGACCGCAGGGGACGCCCGCAGCCTCCAGCACCGACAGCCAATCGCCGACCGGGCGCGTCCGCAGCACGGTCTCCAACTCGTCCTTCAATGCCGCGTGGTGGGTGGTGCGCTGCGTGTTGGTGTCGAACAACGGATTGTCCGGCAGGTCCGGCCGGCCGATGACCGTGCAGAGCGACCGGAACAGTGCGTCGTTGCCGGCGGCGATGATGACGTGACCGTCGGCGGCGGCGAAGGCGTCGAATGGCGCGATCGAGGGATGCCGCGCGCCCAATGGCTCTGGCACCTCGCCGGTCGCCGACCAGCGGGCGATGGCATTCTCGAGGATCGCCACCTGGCCATCCAGCATGGCGACGTCGACCAGCCCGCCGGTGCCCGTCAGCGTTCGCCGATAGAGGGCGGCATGGATGCCGATGGCGGCGAACAGCCCGGCGGTGATGTCGCCGATCGACGTGCCGACGCGGGTCGGCGGCGCCCCGGGATGGCCGGTCAGGCTCATCACCCCGCCCATCGCCTGAACGACCATGTCATAGGCCGGTCGCTGGGCGTAGGGACCGGTGCGGCCGAAACCGGACACCTGGGCGTAGATGAGGCGTGGGAAACGGAAGTGCAGGCTTTCCCAGCCGTAGCCGAGCCGGTCCATCGCCCCCGGCCGGTAATTCTCGACGAGCACGTCGGCAATGCCGAGCAACGCCTCGAACACGGCGCGGTCGCCCGCCGCCTTGAGATCGAGGGCGATGCTTTCCTTGCCGCGATTGAGGGACATGAAATAGGCGGACTTGCCGCCGACGAAGGGGCCGAAGTGCCGGCTGTCGTCGCCCGTGCCGGGCACCTCCACCTTGATCACCCGCGCCCCCAGGTCGGCCAGCACCAGGGTGCAGTAGGGCCCCGCGAGCACCCGCGTCAGGTCGACGACGGTGACGCCGGAGAGCGGGCCGGTCGCGTCCATGAATGATCCCTCACACCGACGTCGTGCACCGGCCACCCTATCAGGATTCGCGACACCGTGTCACACGGCCGCGACCGATGGCGTCGAGCCGCACCAGCGGCTGTCCGTGCCGGCGCGAGCGAGCGCGTGACGCGATTCGCATGCTGGTCAACCGGTCGCGGTTGTAATATCTTTTGGGATGCGAGGCGGTTGCGCCGAGGGGAACACGAACAGAGGCGTCCAGGAATGAATAAACTTATGAGTCTTCTAAGAAAACGCGCCGCGATCCGGCGCCGACAGATGGCCACGGCCGAGCTGAAGAGCCGGCTTGAAGGGCACGCGATCTGGATCGGGTCCGGCTGGGAAATGGGCCGACGCGCCGACTTTCATCGCCAGGATCTGCAGGGCGCCGACCTGCATGGTGCGATTCTGCCGGACGCCGATCTACACGAGGCCGATCTGCACCGGGCGGACCTGCACGACGCCGACCTTGAGGGCGCCGACCTGCACCGGGCGAACCTGCACGGCGCCGACCTGCATGACGCGGAACTGCGCTGGGCGGATTTGCACAACGCCGACCTGAAGCGGGCGAACCTCTGCGGCGCTGTGCTGACCGACGCCGACCTTCACCGCGCCAACCTGCGGGGGGCCGATCTGGAAGCGGCCGATCTTACGGACGCCGATCTGCGCGGCGCCGACTTGGTCCGCACCCGGGGCCTGACGCCCCATCAGCTTGCGGCGGCGCTGGTCGACGAGACGACCCGACTGCCCCGGCAACTCCGGGCGCGGAGTGAGAAATCGCCGCCAAAAGCGGCCGGCTGAAGGATCCCGGCTCGACGCTGCAGGCGGATCGGGGGCGGCCGAAGGTGGTCGCAAGAGTCGTCGGCCAAGCCCGTCGGTCGAGCCCATCGGATCATGGCTCGGAGGGGGCGCCGTGATCGGGGGGCGACCACGTCTCGTAGTCGGGCAATTCGTCGTCGAGATGCAGCCACGGCAGGCGGCTCGAGGTGAAGACGTGGCGGTCGGGCGGATGCTGTTCCGCCTGGTCTAGCGATCCCAGGGCCACGTCGATGTCTTGTGGCGATCGCTCCGAGAAGAAGGTCAACTGACTGCCGCAGGTTGCGCAGAAGCTACGCTCGGCATGGGCCGACGACTTGTGGACAGCCGGGCTCCCCCGAACGAAACGGAAGTGTTGGCGCGGGACCGAGACCCAGGCAGCGGCTACCGATCCGCTGGTCCGTCGGCACATCGTGCAATGGCAGTAGGCGCCGGGCGGCACCGGCCCGATGATCTCATAGCGCATCGCCCCGCACAGACAGCCGCCCTCGATCAGTACCGTCGACGTCACGCCACCTCCCGCAGCCGGCACCACACCGGCGTGTGGTCCGAGGGCTTGTCCCAGCCGCGCGGCCCACGGTCGATCCCGGCGTCGTCGAGCCGGTCGGCCGCCGCCGGCGACAGCAGCAGGTGGTCGATGCGGAGCCCGTGCTCGGCGGCAAACCCGCCGCCCCGATAGTCCCACCACGTGAACCGGCCGCCGTCGTTCAGCTTGGCGTCGATGGCGTCGGTCAGCCCGAGCCACAGCAGCCGGCGAAACGCCGCGCGAGACTCCACATGGCAGAGCGCGTCGTCGGCGAATGCCCGGACGTCGTAGACATCGTCGTCCGTCGGGGCGACGTTGTAATCCCCGCCGAGCACGATCGCGTCCTCCGTCTCCAGCAGATCACGCACGTGGTCGCGGAGCCGCGCCATCCAGGCAAGCTTGTAGGTGAACTTTTCGGTGCCGAGGGGGTTGCCGTTCGGCAGGTAGATCGAGGCGACGCGCAGGTCACCGACCAGCGCCTCCAGGTAGCGCGCCTGCGGATCCTCGGCATCGCCTGGAAGCGCCGTCGCCAGCACCTCGATTGGCCGCTTCGCCAGCACCGCGACGCCATTATAGGTCTTCTGTGCGGCGATGGCGGCATTGTAGCCGGCATCGTTGATCGCGTCGGTCGGAAAAGCCGAGTGGGCAACCTTGAGTTCTTGCAACAGCACCACGTCGGGCGTTGCCTCTCCCAGCCATCGCAACAGATGGTCGAGCCGCGCCTTGATCGAATTGACGTTCCACGTGGCGATGGTGATCAGCGGCCCGCCCCCCCGGGGACCGATTGCCCGGCCTCAGATCGCGAACGACGTGCCGCAGCCGCAGGTGGACGACGCGTTGGGGTTCCGGATCGCAAAGTACGACCCGACGAGGTCCTCGACGAAGTCCACCTCCGCGCCGTCGAGCAGGCCGAGAGAGACGTCGTCGACGACGACCCGCACACCTTCGGCCTCGAACACCACGTCGTCGCCCGTGACTTGGTCATCAAGACTGAAGCCGTACTGAAAGCCGGAGCAGCCGCCGCCGGACACGGAGACCCGCAGCATCAGCGCCGGGTTGCCCTCGTTGGCGCGCAACGCGGCGATTCGCCGGGCGGCGCCCGTGGAAACGGTGATCCGGCCGGGGATGGTGTCTGCCGTCGCTGTCGTCATGGCCGGGCGCTCACCTCGCTCAAGGATCAGAAAAACTTGACCAAGCTTGAATGTAGCGACGCGGGCGCGGTTGTCAAACCGGCCGCCGCCGACGCGGCGTTGCGCCGGAATGCCGCGAGAGATCGCGGCGTTGCGCCGGTGCGCCGCCACGGATAGCGTAGCAGCCATGCGCGAAGCCGATATCCTGGCGCCTTGGGCCGCGCGGGCCTCGGCCAGCCGTGGCCGCTTGCATCCCGAGCCCGAGAGTGACAACCGGACCGCCTTCCAGCGGGACCGTGACCGGATCATTCACTCCGCCGCCTTCCGGCGCCTGGAATACAAGACGCAGGTGTTCGTCAATCACGAGGGCGACTTCTTCCGCACCCGCCTGACCCACAGCCTCGAGGTGTCGCAGATCGCGCGCTCGATCTGTCGTCAGCTGCGGTTGAACGAGGACTTGGCGGAGGCACTGGCGCTGGCCCATGACCTGGGCCACCCGCCGTTCGGACACGCGGGCGAGGAGGCCTTGGCCGAGTTGATGGCGCCGTTCGACGGCTTCGATCACAATGCGCAAAGCCTGCGCGTGGTCACCCTGCTGGAACGCCGCTATGCCGCTTTCGACGGCTTGAACCTCACCTGGGATACCCTCGAGGGGCTGGTTAAACACAACGGTCCGCTGCTCGGTACCGGTGGCAGCCGGGCACAGCCACCGCACGCCATCGCCGAGTACGTGGCCGGCCACGACCTGGAATTGACCACCTTTCCAAGCGCCGAGGCGCAGGTGGCGTCCCTGGCCGACGATATCGCCTACAACAACCATGACATCGACGACGGTCTGCGCGCCGGCCTGTTCGCCATCGACGACCTGGAGAGCGTACCGCTGGTCGGGCCGGTCTTCGCCGAGGTGCGCCGCGCGTGGCCCGGCCTGGAACGCCAACGGGTTATCCACGAGTCGATCCGCCGGCTGATCTCGTTGATGGTGGCTGACTTGGTGGCGGAGACACGGCGCCGGCTGGAGGCAGCCCGGCCGGCATCGGTCGACGACGTCCGACGGCTCGGCCGGCCGGTCGTCGCCTTCTCCGCGGAAATGCAGGCCAACGATGGTGCGTTGAAGAAGTTTCTTTTTCAGAACATGTATCGCCACTACAAGCTGAACCGCATGGCGAGCAAGGCGCGGCGGGTGGTCGGGGAGTTGTTCCGGCTGCTCCTTGACGAGCCTGGTTGCCTTCCGACCGACTGGCAACGGTACGCCGGCGCTCCCGGCGACGTGGCGACGGCCCGCGCGGTCGCCGATTACGTCGCCGGCATGACCGATCGGCACGCCCTGGACGAGCACCGCAACCTGCTGGACGTACAATCGAGAAGCTCATGAACCTGTTCCGGCATTTCGAACGTGAGGTGGCCGCGGCCGTCGACGCGCTGGCCGCGGCCGGCAAGCTGCCGGCCGGCCTCGACGTCTCGCGGGTCTCGGTGGAGCCGCCGCGCGATGCCAGCCACGGCGACGTCACCACCAACGCCGCCATGGTGCTGGCCAAACCGGCGGGCCTGAAGCCACGCGAGCTCGCAGTCTCCCTCGCCCTGCGCCTGGAAGCCCTCGATGACGTGTCGCGGGTCGAGGTGGCCGGGCCGGGCTTCGTCAATCTGGCGCTGCGGCCGGGCTTCTGGCAGGCGCGCCTCGCCGACGTCCTGGCAGCAGGGCCGCGCTATGGCGACTCGGCGCTCGGCGCCGGCGCGCCGGTGAACGTGGAATACGTCTCGGCCAACCCTACCGGCCCGCTGCACGTCGGTCACGGCCGCGGCGCCGTGGTCGGCGACGCACTCGCGGCGCTGCTGGAGAGGGCCGGCTACGCGGTCACCCGCGAGTATTACATCAATGACGCCGGCGCCCAGGTGGATGCGCTCGCCCGCTCCGTCCACCTGCGCTATCGCCAGGCGCTGGGCGAGGATATCGGCCCGATCCCCGAGGGCCTCTATCGCGGCGACTATCTGGTGCCGCTCGGCCAGGCGATCGCGGCGGCCGATGGACCACAGTGGCACGACCGGCCCGAGGCGGACTGGCTGCCCGATTTCCGCGGCCGTGCGGTCGCGGCGATGATGGCGTTGATCCGCGATGACCTGGCGGCGCTCGGCATCCACCACGCGGTGTTCACCTCTGAACAGCGGCTGATCGAGGCCGGCGCGGTCGATGCGGCGTTCCTCGCGCTGGCGGCCAAGGACCTGATCTACGAGGGCATCTTGGAGCCGCCCAAGGGCAAACTGCCCGACGACTGGGAGCCGCGGCCGCAGGTGCTGTTCCGCGCCACCGCGTTCGGCGACGAGGTCGACCGTCCGCTGAAAAAGTCCGACGGCTCCTGGACCTACTTCGCCTCGGACATCGCCTGCCACGCCGACAAGGCGCGGCGCGGCTTCAACACCATGATCGACGTCTGGGGCGCGGATCACGGCGGCTATGTCAAGCGGCTGCAGGCGGCGATCTCGGCGATCACCGACGGCCGGGGAATGCTCGACGTCAAGCTCTGCCAGATGGTCAACCTGCTCGACGGCGGCCAGCCGGTGAAGATGTCGAAGCGCGCCGGCTCCTTCGTGACGCTGCGCGAGGTGGTCGACCGGGTGGGACGGGACGTCTTCCGCTTCATGATGCTGACGCGGCGCAACGATGCCCCGCTCGACTTCGATTTCCAGGCGGTGCTGGAGCAATCCCGCGACAATCCGGTGTTCTATGTCCATTACGCCCATGCCCGCTGCTGCTCGGTGCTGCGGCACGCGGCGACGGACCTGGGCCAGGCGGCGGTGAGCGACGCGGCGCTCTCCGGCGCCCCGTTGAGCCGGCTCGACGACGAAGCCGAACTCGCGGTCATCAAGGCGATCGCCGCATGGCCGCGACTGATCGAGACCGCGGCGCTCGCCCATGAGCCGCATCGCATCGCCTTCTATCTGCAGGACCTGGCGGCGCTGTTCCACGGACTCTGGACCAAGGGCAAGGATGATGCCAGCCTGCGCTTCATTACCGCTGCGGACGTGCCGCTGACCCAGGCCCGTCTCGCGCTGGTCCGGGGGGTGCAACTGGTGATCGTGTCGGGGTTCGGCGTGTTCGGCGTCGTGCCCGTGGAGGAATTGCGTTGAGACCCGAACGTCGGGATGACAAGCTGCCCTTCGATCTACCACCCGAGATCGGCCTCGCGGCGAAGGATCCGATCGTCGGCCGGCGGGCACGGCCCGAGCGCCGCCTGACCTGGCTGATCGTGGGGGCGCTGACCCTGGTGATCGGCACTTTCGGCGTCGGCCTGATTTGGTGGGGGATGACGTCGCAGCCGAACCCGGCGACGCCGGACGCCGCACCGCTGGTCCGTGCCGGCGAGACACCGATCAAGGAGCGGCCGACGGACCCGGGCGGACTCAGCATCGCCGATCGCGACAAGCTCGTCTATCGCCGGGTCGGCGACGATGGCACACCGCCGCCGGCGGAACGGCTGCTGCCGCCGCCGGAGGCGCCCGCTGCCCCACCGGTCCAGCCGGCGCCGGCACCGGCCGAACCGGTCGCGGAGGCCGCAACCGTTCCGGACACCGCCGAGATTCCAACCGAGCCCTCCGGCGCCCCGGCAGGCACCGCCGCCCCGCCGCCGGCGTCGGCCACCGACGTTGCCGACCTGGCGGCCCTGATCGAAGCGACGACACAGATGGAGCCGACAGGGGCGGCATCGAGGCACGCGGCGTCGACCGGCGCCCATCAGATCCAGCTCGCCTCGGTGCGAACGGAGGCCGAGGCGCTGAGCGAGTGGAAGCGCATCAGCGGCCGCCAAGGCGACCTGCTCGACGCGCTGACCCCGGAGGTGTCGCGGGTCGAACTGGCGGACCGCGGCGTCTGGTTCCGGCTGCGTGCCGGGCCGCTGGCCGACGCGGCCGCCGCTGCCGATCTCTGTCGCACACTGAAGGCGCGCAACGTCGGCTGCCTGGTGATTGGTCCCAGTGGCTGACGCCGCCCAACCCGCCCCCCGCGCCGTGATCTTCGGCCTCGCCGGCGACACGCTCACCGCCGACGAGCGTCGCCTGTTCGCCGCCGCGGATCCGCTCGGCTTCATCCTGTTCGCGCGCAACTGTGTGGAACCGGCACAGGTGCGCGCCCTCTGCGGCGAACTGCGCGCCATCGTCGGCCGCACCGACGCGCCGATCCTGATCGACCAGGAAGGTGGCCGGGTCGCCAGGCTCCGGCCGCCCCACTGGCCGGAGTTTCCACCGGCGGCGCGGTTCGGTGCGTTGGCCCGCGCCCGCCCGGACGCGGCCGTCGAGGCGGTCCGGCTCAACGCCCGGCTGATCGCCCATGAGGTGACGGCGCTCGGCATCGACGTCGACTGCCTACCGGTGCTGGACGTGCCGCAGCCGGGCGCCGATGCGGTGATCGGCGACCGGGCCTTTGCCGCAGATCCGACCGTGGTGGCCGATCTCGGTCGGGCCGCCTGCGAGGGCCTCCGCGCCGGCGGGGTCCTGCCGGTGATCAAGCACGTGCCCGGTCACGGCCGCGCCCAGGTTGACAGCCACTTGGCCCTGCCCGTGGTCGACGCCTCGCTGTCGGACATGGAGCGTCTGGATTTCGTGCCGTTTCGGGCCCTCGCCGACATGCCCTGGGCGATGACGGCGCATGTCGTCTACGCCGCGATCGACCCGACGCGTCCGGCGACCACCTCCCGACTCGTGATCGAAACCGTCATCCGCGGCACCCTCGGCTTCGAGGGCGTCCTCGTCTCCGACGATCTCTGCATGAACGCGCTTGCCGGCATGCCGGCCGAGCGGGCACGGGAGGCGCTGGCCGCCGGCTGCGACGTGGCGCTCCACTGCAATGGCGATCTCGCCGCGATGACGGCCATCGCCGAGGCCTGCCCGCCGCTCACCCCGGCGGCAAGACGACGCCTCGCCCGGGCGGACGCGTGGCGGCAGCCACCGGAGCACCTCGATGTGGCGGCCGCCCGCGCGCGCGTCGACGCGCTCCTCGGCAGCGTCTTGGGGAGCGCCACAGGATGAGCAGCGAGACCTTGATCCTCAACGCGACGGCCATGGTGCTGCCGGTGTTGCTGGCGATTACCTTGCACGAAGCGGCGCACGGCTACGTGGCGCGCGCCTTCGGTGACGACACGGCGGAACGCCACGGGCGCATCTCCCTCAATCCGCTGCGCCACATCGATCGCTTCGGGACGATCATTCTGCCCGCCATGTTGCTGCTGCTGTCCGGCGGCCGGATGATGCTGGGCTACGCCAAGCCCGTGCCGGTGGTGGCACAGCGGCTGCGCAACCCGCGGCGCGATATGATCTGGGTCGCCGCTGCCGGCCCCGGCATCAACATCGTGATGGCGGTGAGCGCGGCTCTGCTCCTCAACCTGGTGCCGCCGGCGCCACACCTGGCCGTGCACTGGCTCGCCCTCAACCTGCAGTTCGCGGTCTGGTTCAACGTCCTCCTCGCCGTGTTCAACATGCTGCCGATCCTGCCGCTGGATGGCGGACGCGTGCTCGCCGGGCTGCTGCCCGTGCCTTTGGCGATGCGGTTCGCCGGGCTCGAAAAATTCGGCTTCCTGCTGATCATCGGCGTCGTCTTCCTGCTGCCGTTCATCGGCCGCGAATTGGGCATGGACCTGAACGTCTTCCAGTGGATCGTCGTCGCCCCGGCGCAAGCGGTCAGCGACCATATTTTTCGGTTGGCGGCGCTGTAAATGAGCGATGCCGCGGCCATCGATCCCGAGCGGACGGCCGCGGCGTTCGTGGTCGACATCGAGGGCTGGGAAGGCCCGCTGGACGTGCTGCTGGCGCTCGCCCGCGACCAGAAGGTGGATCTGCGACAGCTCTCCATCACGCTGCTCGCCGACCAGTACCTCGCGTTCATCGCCGCCGCGCAGCGGGCCGACCTGGAACTGGCCGCCGAGTACCTGGTGATGGCGGCGTGGCTCGCGTATTTGAAGTCGCGGCTGCTGCTGCCCGAACCGCCGCAAGCCGACGCCCCGTCGGCGAGCGACATGGCGGCGGCGCTGACGTTCCAGCTGCAACGCCTGGAAGCGATGCGCGAGGCCGGCGAGCGACTGTTCAAACGGCCGCGGCTGGGCATCGACGTGTTCCCGCGCGGCGCGCCCGAGCGATTCGAGACATCGGCGGTCACCGTCGTCGACCTCAGCCTCGCCGACCTGCTGCGCGCCTATGGCCGACACCTCGCCAATCAGCAGCCCAAGGTGTTGCGCATCGTCACCTCCGAACTGAGTACGGTTGAAGCGGCGCTGGCGCGGTTGCGACGCGCGTTGGGACGCCTGCCGAACTGGGAGATGCTGACCAGTTTTTTGCCACCGGGAACCCTTGAAGCGCTCGGCCGGGGCGAGTTAACGGCGCGCTCGACCCTCGCCGCCACCTTCGTCGCGAGCCTGGAACTGGCGCGCGAGGGCGAACTCAGCCTGCGCCAGACGGAGCCGTTCGGCGCCATCCGCCTCGGCCCCGGCCGGGATCGCGAGGCGGAGTGATGACCACGGTCGACCCCGAGGATGTCCGCCTGCTCGAAGCGCTGCTGTTCGCCTCGGCCGAACCGGTGCCCGAGCGCCGGCTGGCCGAGCGGCTGCCTGAGGGCGCCGACGCCAAAGCGACCCTGGCGGCGCTCGCCGAACTCTACCAGGGGCGCGGGGTACAGCTGGTCCGTGTCGACCGAGCCTGGGCCTTCCGCACGGCACCCGATCTGGCGCCGCGGCTCGCCCGGGAGCAGACGGTGCAGCGGCGGATCTCCCGCGCCGCGGTGGAGACGCTCGCCATCATCGCCTATCATCAGCCGGTGACGCGGGCGGAGATCGAGGAAATCCGGGGCGTCCAGGTCAGCAAGGGCACCATGGACGTGCTGTTCGAGGAGGGCTGGATTCGCCCGCGCGGCCGCCGGGAGACCCCGGGGCGCCCGGTGATGTGGGCCACCACAGAGGGCTTTCTCGACCATTTCGGTCTGCGCCGGATCCAGGATCTGCCGGGCATCGACGATCTGCGGGCCGCCGGGCTGCTGGATGCGCGGCCAGCGGTCCAGGCCTATGGCGAGCGGGCCGAGGCGGCCGACCCGCCGCTTGCCGCCGATGATCCGGATGTCAGCGAATCCGACCAGCCCACCTGACGCGGGCGCCGTTGCGAGCCATATCAGAGTCTGGCATTATCCGCTATCAACGCCTCAGCCACCACAGAGAACGAGGGTATGGGAACTTTCAGCATCTGGCACTGGATCATTGTCCTTGCCGTCGTCCTTTTGCTGTTCGGCGGTCGCGGCAAGATTTCCGCGATCATGGGCGATTTTGGCAAGGGCCTGAAATCATTCAAGAAAGGCATGAAAGAGGAGGACACCGAGGAGACCGCGGCCGCGGAACCTCGGCAGATCCAAGCCGAAAGCCAGCGCACGGCCGAGTCGATCCGGGAGCGGGACGAGGCCGCCAAGTCCTGACGCGTCCGGGTCGACGGACGAGGGGCAGCCTGCAGATGAGGCGGACTTCCGGATGACCATGCTCGTAATGCGAATCCGTCGATCGGATGGCGGGCGCGTGCGGCGACCGATCGCGTGCCGCCGGGGCGGCGACCGTTTCGTTAGGGACGCTTGACCAGCCATGCTCGACATCGGCTGGTCGGAGTTTTTCATTGTCGCCGTGCTGGCGCTGATTATCGTCGGCCCGAAGGACTTGCCAAAGGCACTGCGCGGAGTGACCAAGGTGATGCGCAAGGCCCGCGGCCTCGCCCGCGAATTTCAATCCGGCGTCGACGAGATGATCCGCGAGGCCGAACTGGACGACATAAAGAAAGAGATGAATGCCGCCCGCACCTTCGATCCCGTCGACGCCGTCAAGAAAGAGGTGGATCCGGGCGGCACGCTTACCGAGGATTTCGACCCGGTGAAGTTCAATCGCGACCTGATGGACCGGTTGGACAAGAGCAAGGTGGCGCACGGCGACGCGCCGGCAGCGGCTGGGGATGCCCCGGCCGAGGCGCCGGACGCGGACAAGGCGGCTGCGAATGACGCGAAAACGTCCGGCGCGGCGGGCCGTTGAGATGCCGCGCCGCCGCACCGTCCGCCCGACCTGATCCCGTTCCCGACCCATGGCAGACAGCGACGTCGACGAGGCCAGGATGCCGCTGCTCGATCATCTGATCGAGTTGCGCCGCCGCCTCGTCTACAGCCTGCTGTCCATCCTCGTCCTGTTCTTCATCTGTTACTTTTTTTCCGCCGACATCTACGGCTTCCTGGTGCGCCCCCTGGCGGCCATTCTGGAATCCCAGGGCGGCGAGCGGCGGATGATTTACACCGCCCTGCACGAGGCGTTTTTCACGTACGTCAAGGTCGCCTTCTTCGCGGCGATGTTCATCGCCTTTCCGGTGATCGCCACCCAGATCTGGCTGTTCGTCGCCCCCGGCCTCTATCGGAACGAGAAACGGGCGTTCCTGCCGTTCCTGGTGGCGACGCCGATCCTGTTCGTCATGGGCGGCGCGCTGGTCTACTACGCGATCTTTCCGCTCGCTTGGCAGTTCTTCCTGAGCTTCGAGACGCCGGGCACCGACGGCGGCCTGCCGATCCAGCTTGAGGCCAAGGTCGACCAATATCTGTCGCTGGTGATGCGGTTGATCTTCGCATTCGGAATCGCCTTTCAGCTCCCCGTCGCCAGCACCCTGCTCGCCCGCGCCGGCATGATCTCGGCCCAGGGCATGCGGGACAAACGCCGCTACGCCATCGTCCTCGCCTTCGTCGCCGCCGCCATTCTGACGCCCCCCGACGTGATCAGCCAGATCGGTCTCGCCGTACCGATCGTGCTGCTCTACGAGATCTCCATCTATGCGGTGTCCCTGATCGAGCGCTCCATGGCGCGCGCCAATGCGTGCGCCGATGCCGCCGATGATGGGCCTGACGAAGCGGCGGCCGACAAGGTTCCTTGACCACTCCCCGGCGTTCCGCTAACCCGCATGGGTCTGCAGTCGGGGGCCGCCTTCAATGTTCGACATCAAATGGATACGCGAGAACGCTGATGCGTTCGACGCTGCGTTGGCGCGTCGCCGGCTGGAACCGCAAGCGGCGCGGCTGCTCGACCTGGATCGCCGACGCCGCGACGCCGTCTCCGAAGCGCAGGCGATCCAGTCGGAGCGCAACCGGCTGTCGAAGGAAATCGGCCAGCGCAAACAGGCCGGGGCCGATGCCGCGGACCTGATTGACGCGGTCTCCCAATCCAAGCGGCGCCAAGCCGAGGCCGAGGAGCGCGAACGCTTGGCCGGCGCCGAACTGGAGCGGGCGCTGGCCGAACTGCCCAACATGCCGGCCGCCGACGTGCCCGATGGCGCCGACGAGAGCGACAACGTCGAGGTGCGCCGCTGGGGCACGCCACCCACCTTCGCCTTTTCGCCGCGGGCGCACGACGAGATCGGTGCGAACCTGGGCCTGATGGACTTCGAGCGGGCGGCGAAACTCTCCGGCACGCGTTTCGTCGTGCTGCGCGGCGCGTTGGCGCGCTTGGAACGGGCGCTCGCCCAGTTCATGCTGGACCTGCACACGGGCACGTTCGGTTATCAGGAGATCAGCCCGCCGGCGCTGGTCCGCGACACGGCGCTGTTCGGCACCGGTCAGTTGCCGAAGTTTGCCGACGACCTGTTCCATACCACCGATGACTTCTGGCTGATCCCGACGGCCGAGGTGCCGCTGACCAACCTGGCCGCCGACGAGATCGTCGATGAGGCGGCGCTGCCCATGCGGATGACGGCGCTGACCTGGTGCTTCCGCTCCGAGGCCGGCGCCGCCGGCAAGGACACCCGCGGGATGATCCGCCAGCATCAGTTTTCCAAGGTCGAAATGGTCAGCATCACCCGCCCCGAAGAGTCCGACGCCGAGTTGGAGCGGATGACCGGCTGCGCGGAAGCGGTGCTCCAGGGCCTGGACCTGCCTTACCGGGTGGTCGCCCTGTGCACCGGCGACATGGGCTTCGCCGCCCGCAAGACCTATGACATCGAGGTCTGGCTGCCGGCGCAGGACCGCTACCGCGAAATCTCCAGTTGTTCCAACTGCGGCGACTTCCAGGCGCGGCGCATGCGCGCCCGCTATCGGCCGGCGGAGGACAAGGGGACGCGCTTCGTGCACACCCTGAACGGCTCGGGACTGGCGGTCGGCCGGACACTCGTCGCCGTGCTCGAGAACAATCAACAGCCCGACGGCTCGGTCGTCGTGCCGACGGCGCTGCAGCCCTACATGGGCGGGATGGACCGCATTGGCGCCCACCAACCATGAGCCCTTCCGGCTCGCCGATGCCCGCGTGCTGATCACCAACGACGACGGCATCGACGCGCCGGGCCTCGGCATTTTGGAGGCCACCGTCGCGTCCCTGGCGCGGGAGATCTGGGTGGTCGCGCCAGCGACCGAGCAAAGCGCTGCCAGCCACTCGCTGACCATGCGCCGGCCGCTCTACATCCGCGCGGCGGGGGAGCGGCGATTCGCGGTGGATGGCACCCCGACCGACTGCGTGCTGCTGGCCATCCATCGGGTGATGCGGGACGCTGCGCCGGATCTGGTGCTGTCCGGCATCAACCGGGGCGGCAACATGGGCGAGGACGCGGCGTACTCCGGCACCGTCGCCGGCGCCATGGAAGGCACGCTGCTCGGCCACCGCTCCGTCGCCCTCAGCCTGTTCTACACCGACCGGGCGACGGTGCGCTGGGAGACCGCGGCCCATTGGACAGGAGCCGTCCTCGCCCGCCTCGCCGCCGCACCCTGGCCGCGCCACGTGCTGTTCAACGTCAACTTCCCCGACGCGCCGGTCGAAGCGGTCACCGGCATCGCGGTCACCCGCCAAGGCCGGCGCAAGATCGGCGGCGCGATCAGCGAGGGTGTCGATCCGCGCGGCGAGACCTATTACTGGATCGGCCACGGTCGCGACGAGGATCGCGGCAAGGCCGGCACCGACCTGGAAGCCGTGCACCGCGGGGCCGTATCGGTGACGCCGCTGACCCGCAATCTGACCGCCGAAGACGCCCTCGCCGGCGTCGCCGCTGTCTTCGCATGAGCACCGACGCGCGCAAGGTTCGCCTGATCCTGGCGCTAAGGCGCGCCGGGGTTAGCGACGTGCGGGTGCTGGCAGCGATGGAGGGAATCCCGCGCGACCTGTTCTCGCCCGAGGGTTTCGAGGATCAGGCCTACGAGAACACGGCGCTGCCGATCGGCTGCCACCAGACGATCAGCGCGCCGGTGACCGTCGGCCGGATGACGCAGGCGCTCGAGGTCGGCGATCGCATGAAGGTGCTGGAGGTCGGTACCGGCTCCGGCTATCAGGCGGCGATCCTGTCGCGGCTCAGCCGCCGGGTCTATACGATCGAGCGGTATCGCGAACTGTTGACCGACGCGGAACGGCGATTCGCGGCATTGCGCCTCACCAACATCACGGCCAAGGCTGGCGACGGCACCTTCGGCTGGCCGGAACAGGCGCCATTCGAGCGAATCATCGTCACCGCCGCCGCCAGCGACCTGCCGCCCCTGCTCGCCGAGCAACTGGCGATCGGTGGCGTCATGGTCTTCCCCATCGACAACGGCGGCCGCGATCAGCGGCTGCTGCGTGTCCGCCGCGGCGCGCACGACCTGGACACCGAGGACCTGGGGCCGATCCGCTTCGTGCCGCTGATCGCCGGTCCGGCGCTGGACTATCCGTAGTCGCCAGAGGCGCCGCCGCGCGGCCCGGCCGCAAACATCATTGAAACCGGAGACCCGGTCGGCGATCATCGTCGCATGGTTCCCATCGACACATCCGCTTTGCCGAATGTCCTCGCAGGCTCCGGGCCGAAGGTCCTCGCCGGTCTACTGATCCTTTTGGTGCTCGCGGCCTGCGGTCGCCTGGAAGTGCCCGCCGATCCGGGCGGCCCCAGCCCGCCGCCTCCGGCCAGCCGGGCCCCGGTGGAGGGCGTCGCCGTTGCGCCGCTGCCGACAGCACCGCGACCAGACGACGGCGGTCCTGCGCGCGACCCGTGGAGCGGCCCCTCGACCGCGCCGGCGCCCAGCCGAACGGCGGCCCCTCCGACGGGCCCCGGCGATTCGACCATTACTGTTGCCATGGGCGACACGATCCATGGGTTGTCCCGGAAGCACGGGGTTCCCGCACGCGCGATCATCGCGGCCAACGACCTGCGGCCGCCCTATGAACTGGTGGAGGGACAGCGCCTGCGGCTGCCGCGCGCCCGCGAGCACGAGGTGTTGCAGGGGGAGACGCTGTACAGCATCGCCCGCCAGCACGGCGTGGACCTGGAGACGCTGGCCGCCGCCAACGGACTGGTGGCGCCCTATCGTGTCCGCGTCGGCCAGCGGTTGACCCTGCCGGACCAGGCCACCGCCGCGGCGTCCGACGGCTCGGTGGAGCGGACGGCAATCGGCTCCGGGACCGCGCCGGCCCCGGTCGCAGCGCCCGCCGCCGCGCAAACGGCGAACGCGACACAGCAGCAAACGGCGGCCCCCGTGCCGCCCCCCGCAGCATCTCCGCCGGCGCAACCGGTGACGGCGAGCCCCACGGCGCCGACGGCGACGGCGAACACCGGCCCGCTCGCCGCGCCGCCGCCGCGCGCCGACGGCAAGTTCGCCTGGCCCGTCAAGGGGCGGGTCATCTCCGCCTTCGGCGCCAAGTCCGATGGCCTGCAGAACGACGGCATCAACATCGCCGCGGCGCGCGGGACGCCGGTGACGGCCTCGGAGAACGGCGTCGTCGCCTATGCCGGCAACGAATTGCGCGGCTTCGGCAACCTGGTGTTGATCCGCCACGCCGACGACTGGATCACCGCTTATGCCCACGCCGACCGGCTGGCCGTACGCCGCGGCGACGTCGTCAACCGCGGCCAGGTGATCGCCTACGTCGGCAGCACCGGCAATGTTTCGGAAGCCCAGTTGCACTTCCAGATCCGTCGCGGCAAGCAAGCGGTCGATCCCCGTCAATACCTCGCGCAAGGCACCTGACGGCCGCCGATTCGGCCGTGGCGGACTGCGGCACCCAGCGTCACCTCACCATACCTGGTGGATTTCGTGGATCATGAGCCACCAAATGTTGTTTGTTTGGCTCTATACCCGCTGGCGCTGTCGCGGCTCCGCCACGATTGCGGGCCGACGAGGCGGAGAGTCGTCGAGGTCTGGGCACCTGCCGGACAAGACATGGTTGAGACGGCTGGAAGGGATCTCCCTTTCACCCCCTGATCTTGTCCTGCCAGCGTCTGCCCGCGTCTGCCAGATGGTTCGACCGTCTCTAACGGGTGACCATGCGGCTCAATTTTTCGTTGTGCCTATACATGCGAGACAACGGGCTCGCGCCATCCGGCAGTCGGGGCCGCGGTGGGAGCATGGCGGCCGGGTCCGGACGCGGGGTTTTCAAACCGCGTGCCGGCCTGTATGCATGCGGTTGTGTGCGGGTGCGTGCGGGCAGGAACGTGTCAAGGCCCGGTTCCCGCTGAACCGCAGATCGGATGGATCACGGCTGACGGCCGACCCGCGACGGATGCCGCGGGCGACGGGGACGACCAAGACATATGCCGACAAAGACCCGCGATCACCCCGTCGTCATTGGCCTCGTCGGCGATTCCGGCGCCGGCAAGACCACCTATGCCGCCGGCCTCGCCGAGGTGCTGGGTGCCGAGCGCACGGTCAACATTTGCATCGACGACTATCATCGCTACCACCGTGCCGAGCGGGCGTTGACCGGGATCACGCCGCACGACCCCGCTTGCAACTATATGGATATCCTGGAGCAGCACGTGGCGCTGCTGCGCAACGGACATCCGATCCTGAAGCCCGTGTACAACCATTGCGGCGGTACGCTCGAGGCACCGGAATACGTGGAGCCGAAGACGTTCATCATCCTCGAAGGACTGCTCGGCTACGCCACACCGGCGCTGCGCGATATCTACGATATAAGATTCTTCCTGGAGCCGCAGGAACAGTTGCGAATCCGTTGGAAATTCCAGCGCGACATCACGCAGGGTGCCTATAGCCGCGAGCAGGTGATGGCGTCGGTCGACCGCCTGAAGGACGACAGCGAACGCTATGTGATGCCGCAACGGGCTTTTGCCGACATGGTCATCCGCTTCTATCCACCGGACGATCATCCGGAAGCGGCGGGGGAGGACCTGAACGTCGCCCACATCCTGCGGCCGACGCTGCCGTATCTCGACCTGTCGCCGATCCTGGAGGCCGGCCGAGACGGCGGCCTGCTGTTGGAACTGGCGCGCGACGTGGACGGCCGCCCGGTGGATGCCTTACATATTTTCGGTGCCCTCGACGACGCCCGGGCCCACGCTCTCGGAGACATCCTGGGGAATCTGATCCCGTTCGGCCCACCGGACCGCTCCCGGATCGGCCTGTTTGCCGCCGCCGACATGACCATCCACCAAAGCCATCCGCTGTCGCTGTCGCAGCTCCTGATCGCGCATTACCTCTTGAATGTTGCGTTCGGAGAGCCCGATACCTGAAGAAAGCCCGCCGATGACCGTTTCATGGACCAACGCCGCGATGGATATCGAGAGCCACTCCACCACCACACGCACGGCCACGCACCGGGAAATGGTCAACGTCATCCGCATGTTGGCCGCCGACGCCGTCCAAAAGGCCAAGTCAGGGCATCCTGGCCTGCCAATGGGCATGGCCAATGCGGCAACCGTTCTCTGGTCAAATTTTCTGAAGTTCGATCCGACCGACCCATGGTGGGAAGATCGCGACCGCTTCATCCTGTCGGCCGGTCACGGCTCGATGCTGCTGTATTCGCTGCTCTACCTCACCGGCTTTCCCGATTACACCATCGACGAGATCAAGAATTTCCGACAATTGCACTCGAAGACACCGGGCCATCCGGAGTACGGCATCGCCGCCGGCATCGAAACGACGACCGGGCCGCTGGCGCAGGGTCTGGGCAACGCCGTGGGCATGGCCCTGGCCGAGCGCCTGCGCAATCATCGCTGGGGCGACGACATCGTCGATCACTACACCTATTGCATCGTCGGTGACGGCTGTCTGATGGAGGGGCTGAGCCAGGAAGCCATCTCCCTCGCCGGCCATTTGCGCCTGCACAAGCTCATCGTGCTGTGGGACGACAACCAAATCAGCATCGACGGCCCGACGTCGCTGGCCACTCGCGACAACCAGATCGCCCGCTTCGAGGCCTGCGGCTGGGATGCCGAAGCCGTCGATGGCGACGATCCCGAGGCCGTCGCCGCCGCCATCACCAAGGCGCGGCTGTCGGACAAACCGTCCCTGATCGCCTGCCGCACGATCATCGGCCATGGCGCCCCCACCAAACAAGGAACGGCGGCGACGCACGGCGCCCCGCTCGGCGAGGACGAGGTCGCCGGAGCGCGCGAAACGCTCGGCTGGAGTTATCCGGCATTCGTCGTGCCCGAGCACATCCTGGCCGCCTGGCGACAGGTGGGCGGCCGTGGCCGCGCCGACCGGGTCGCCTGGGAGGCGCGCTTCGCCGCCCTCTGCGAGGTGAAACAGGCGGAGTTCAAACGCACCAGCGCCGGTCGCCTGGCGCCGGGCTGGCAGACGCCGCTGACCGAATTCAAGCGCCGCCTGGCCGACGATCGGCCGACGTGGGCGACCCGCAAGGCGTCCGGGCAAGCGCTGGAGATCCTGACCGAAAGCTTCCCGGAATTGATCGGCGGCTCGGCCGATCTGTCGGAGTCCGTGTTCACCCAGACCCGCAGCACCCAGCCCATCGCACCCGGCGATTACGCCGGCCGCTACGTACACTACGGTGTGCGCGAACACGCCATGGCGGCGATGATGAACGGCTTGGCGCTACACGGCGGATTCATCCCCTATGGCGGCACCTTCCTGGTCTTCGCCGATTATATGCGCGGCGCCATCCGCATGTCGGCGCTGATGAAGCAGCGGGTCATCTACGTGCTGACGCACGACTCCATCGGTGTTGGCGAGGACGGCCCGACGCACCACCCGTCGGAGACCATCGCCGGCTTGCGCGTCATGCCGAACCTGCTTGTCTTCCGGCCGGCCGACGCGGTGGAGACGTTCGAGTGCTGGATCATCGCGCTCACCGAGTTCGACATGCCCTCCTGCCTGGTGTTGACGCGCCAAGCGGTGCCGGCGGTGCGCACCGAGCACGAGAGCGTCAATCTGTCGGCCCGCGGCGCCTATGTGCTGCTGGAGGCGGAAGGGGGCGACCGCGAGGTGACGCTGCTCGCCACCGGCTCCGAGGTGCACGTGGCCGTTGCCGCGCGGGAGCAGTTGCAGGCCGAAGGCGTGCCGACCGCCGTGGTATCGATGCCGTGCTGGGAGCTGTTCGAGATGCAGCCCGAGAAGTATCGCCGCGAGGTGCTGGGCCCGACTTGGCCGAACTGCGTGCGCATCGCCATCGAGGCCGCGATCTCGCCCGGCTGGGACAAGTACATCGGCGACCACGGCGTCTTCGTCGGCCTCAAGGACTTCAGCCTGTCGGCGCCCGGTCCGGTGTTGTTCCAGTATTTCGGCATCACGCCGGAGAACGTGGTGATCAAAGCGAGGGAGGCCGTGGCGCGCCGCCGTCACACCCTGCGGCGTCCGGCGCCGCGACCCAGCATCGACGTGGTGAGTTGAGCCCGCGCAGCCGCCCCTGCTTGCGGCGCTCCTGCTTGCAATGAGCGCGCGTGGGATGACCGGCGCCGTCAAGATCGCCCCGTCGATCCTCTCGGCCGATTTCGCCCGCCTGGGCGAGGAGGTGCGGGCGATCGACGCAGCCGGCTGCGACTGGGTGCATGTGGACGTCATGGACGGCCATTTCGTGCCGAACCTGACGATCGGCCCGGTGGTCGTCGGCGCCGTCCGCCCCTATACGAACAAGCCTTTCGACGTGCACCTGATGATCGACCCGGCGCAGCCCTACCTGGCCGATTTCGCGGCGGCCGGCGCTGACATCATCACCGTGCATGCGGAGGCCGATCGGCATCTCGACCGCTCGCTGCAGGTCATCCGCTCGCTCGGCAAGCGGGCCGGTGTATCGCTGAACCCCGGCACGCCGGTGTCGGCGATCGAGCACGTGCTGCACCGCCTCGACCTAATCCTGGTAATGTCGGTCAACCCCGGCTTCGGCGGCCAGGGTTTCATCGAGCCGATGCTGGAGAAGATCCGCCAAATGCGGGCGCTGATCGGCGAGCGGCCGATCCTCCTGGAGGTGGACGGCGGCGTCAATGCGAGCACGGCGCCCAAAGTGATCGCCGCCGGCGCCGACGTCCTGGTCGCCGGCACGGCGGTGTTCGGCGAGGACGACTACGCCAAGGCCATCGCCCGCCTCCGCCCAGCCTAAGCCGGCGAGCCCCCCGACGCGTCGGCCGTCACCGATCACCAAGGCCAACATCGACTCATGGGGGCTCA
>CAZVRW010000010.1:47521-71898 GCA_964630265.1 uncultured Rhodospirillaceae bacterium | reverse complement strand
CCAACATCCGCATCCGCAACGAGATGGCGCCGGGCACCGAGGGTGGAGTCACCCGCTACATGCCGGACGGCACGCAGATGCCGATTTACGACGCGGCGATGTTGTATGAGGCGGCGGGCGTGTTGCTGGTGGTGATCGGCGGCAAGGAGTACGGCACCGGCTCGTCGCGCGACTGGGCCGCCAAGGGCACCCGCCTGCTCGGCGTCCGCGCCGTCATCGTCGAGAGTTTCGAACGCATCCACCGCTCCAACCTGGTCGGCATGGGCGTCTTGCCGCTGCAGTTCAAGGACGGCACCACCCGCAAGACTCTGGGCCTCGATGGCAGCGAGACCTATGACATCACCGGGCTCGGCGGCGCGGTGCGTCCGCAGATGGATGTCACGCTGACCATTCACCGTGCCGACGGCCGCAGCGAAACGGTGCCGCTGCTCTGCCGCATCGACACCCTGGACGAGATCGAATATTTCAAGAGCGACGGGATCCTGCAGTACGTGCTCGAACGGCTGGCCGGGGCGGCGTGACCGCCGCCGGTGCCAAGGCCAGTGCCGGCGTGACCGCCGCGGGCGCCAACGCCAGTGCCAACGCCGGGCGCGCGGATCTCACTGGCATGTGATTGGGCCCCCGTCATGGCGTGCCCTATTTCACACGTCATGTCGCGGATGATTGCTTTTCTCCTGACGGTGGCGGTGCTGGGAGCGGCGTCGGCGCCGCGCGCCGCCGAACCGCTCACCGTGGTCGAACTGTTCACCTCGCAAGGTTGCTCGTCGTGTCCACCGGCCGACGCGATCCTGGCCGAATTGGCCGCGCGCGACGACGTGCTGGCGTTGTCCCAGCACATCGACTACTGGGACTATCTCGGCTGGCGGGATCCGTTCGCCAGCGAAGTGGCCAGCGACCGCCAGCGCTCGTACGCGCATCGCTTCGGCCTCGCCTATGTCTACACGCCGCAGATGGTGATCCACGGTGACAGCCAACTCACCGGCTCCGATCGGCGTGCCGTCGAGCGGGCGATGGCGGCGGCACGCACCCTGCCGCGCGTCGACATTACGCTGCGCCGGCGCGCGGACGAGACGGTCGAGGTGGTCATCGGCGCGGGAGGCAACGACGAGGTGGCCGACATCTGGCTCGTGTTCTACGATCGCCAACGCACCACCAACATCGGCGGCGGCGAGAACGGCGGACGCCGCCTGACCTACGCCCACGTCATGCGCAGCTTCGAGCGGATCGGTGAATGGTCCGGCGCGCCGGTGCGCCTGCCGGTGGACATGGCTAGCATGGCGGACCGCGGTGAGGCCTGTGCGATCCTGGTGCAACAACCCGAGACAGGGCGCATCTTCGCCGCCGCCCGCTTCGACCAGCTCGACTCGCCATAAGTCGCCCGGCGCGGCGATTGCTCCCGATGCCGACGGTGATCCCTGGGCCGGCGCGGCGGGCGATTGACACGCTTGGACGGCGACGCGATTCATGTGAGGTTCGCGATCGGAGAGTTCGGATGACGCTCTGCAGCCGTCGCCGTCGCCGAGGCGGTCGGCACGCGCGGCAATCGGGAGAGGGGTGAAGCCGGTGAATGCTCGAGTCCTGCTGTATGGTGTCGTCGGCGGTGCCGTGGCGGTGATGGTGCTCCCCGCCGTCGTCCGTGCCGCGCGCCCGGCCATCAAATCGGTGGTGAAATCGGCCTGGGCCGCTTACGAGAAGGGGTTGGAATCGGCGGCCGAACTGGGCGAGGCGGCCGAGGATATCGTCGCCGAGGTGAGATCCGAACTCGCGGAAGAAGCGTCGGCGGCGGAGCAGGCAGCCGCGGCGGCGGCGGCAACGGCCGCGGCCTCTGCCGAAGGGTCCGCCAACGGCGGCCGGTCGCCCGCGAGCCCGAATGACAGCGAAGGCGCTGACGACGCCGGGAAGCCGGGGACGGCGGCGAGCGACGACGAAAGCCGGTAGGCCGTGCCGGATCTGCCGATCGGCCATGTGGTCCATGCGATGCCGGGGCGACTGCGCGTGCGGGTCCCCGACCGACGCCGCGATGCCGCCTTCTTCGCCGCAGCGGCCGCGCATCTGGCGGCGTGCCCGGGGATCACGGCGGTGGAGGCCAATGCCCTCACCGGCAGCCTGCTGATCGCCCACACCGTCGACGCCGAAGCCATCGACGGCTATGCCCATGCCGGCAAGCTGTTCACCCTGGCCGCACCATCGGGCACGGCCGCCGCGGCGGGGGCGCCGGTCACGCCGCCGGTCACGCCGCCGCTCACGCCGCCAGTCTCGCCGCCGAGCGAGCAGTGGCTGGCGGCGATCGTCGATTTCAATCGGCGCTTCACCACGGCTTCGGAGGGGCGCGGCGACCTTCGCACTATGCTGGCGGCATTCTTTCTGATGGTGGCTATCGTGCAGGCGGCGCGCGGGCGCCTCGCCATGCCGGCGTTCAGCGCCCTGTGGTATGCGCTGCGCGCCCTCTCCCTCGGCCGGGCGTGGCCCGATGAGCGCTAAGGACGCGACGCCGGGCCACGCCTGAACAGAGCATTACCCGGCGAGAGCCTCGACCAGGTTCGCCGCTTCCCAGGGCAGTTCCATGTCCGGCCGGCCAACGTGCCCGTAGGCCGCCAGCTGCTCATAGAAGCCCTGATGCTCTCGTTTCGGCTGGCCGCGCAGGTCGAAGGCGCGGATGATCGCCGCCGGCCGAAAATCGAACAGCTCCCCGATCCGGCCGGCGATCTCGGCGTCGGTGATGTGGCCGGTGCCGAAGGTGTTCACGTGGACGCTGACCGGCCGGGCGATGCCGATGGAATAGCTGAGCTGCACCTCGCATTCGCGGGCGAGCCCGGCGGCGACGACGGTGCGGGCCGCGAAGCGCGCGGCGTAGGCGCCGGTGCGATCGATGCGGGTCGGGTCCTTGCCGCTGAGGGCCGCCGCGCTCTGCCGCGAGAAGCCGCCGTAGGTGTCGGCCGCCATCTTGCGTCCGGTCAACCCGGCGTGCATCGCCGGCCCGCCGCCGTAGAAGGTGCCGCCGGGATTGATGAACACGACCGACTCGGAGTCGGGCGCGATCGCCTCGTCGGCGAATGCAGGCTCGATGACGTGGCGGCGCAGGTCGCGGTCGAGCGTGCCGGCGTCGATGGCGGCCGCCGGTTCGACGGCGGTGACGAGGGTGACGCTGTGGATCCGTTGCGGCCGGCGGTCGCGAAACGCGACAGCGACCTGCACGGTGCCGTCGGGGGTGAGGTAATCGAGACGCCGCGCCCGCCGCACCGCGGCCAGGCGGCAGGCGAGCTTGCGGGCCAGCCAGATCGGCAGGGGCATCAGCGCCGGTGTGTGGTCACACGCGTAGCCGAAGACCGTCACCAGATGGCTTGCCGGCATGCGATCGATCGCCGCGTCGGCGAGTTCGCGTTCATCCAGGTCGTCGAAGGATTCGGCCGACAGCTCGTTGAGAGAGGTCATGATGCTGCAGGTGCGCGCGTTGAAGGTCTCGGCGTCGTAGCCCACCCGTTGGATGACCTCGCGTGCCACCGTCGGCAGGTCGACGGTGGTGCGGGCGCGGAAGCGCACGGCGATGAAGGCGATCCCGGTGGTCACGGCGGTCTCCGCCACGACCCGGGCGAGGCGGTCGCCGCGCAGGAATGTGTCGACGATGGCGTCGCTGATCTGGTCGCAGAGCTTGTCCGGATGACCCTCCGTGACCGCTTCCGACGTGAACACGAAGTCTTGTGTCATGCTGTCCCCCGTTGCTCCCCGGTTGTCATGCACGCCGCCGCCGGCGGGTCGTCCTCGCCGCCGAGCCGGATCAGCCACGGCTTGGCGCCCTCGATCACCAGGAAGGGCAGCACCGCCGCCGCCACCGTGACCAGCCAGTCCGCCGGCCCGACCGGCGCGGTGCCGAGCAGGCGGCGGGCGGGTGGCGCCAGCGTCGCGAGCAGGGTGGCGGCGAGGGGAGCGGCGACCGAAGCGGTGAGCAGCGCGTTCGGCGGATGGCGGTGGCGTTCGAAAACGCGATGGCGATCGGAGCGGCAGCTCAACGCATGCAGCAATTGCGCCGCCGTCAGGCCGTGGAACGCCATGGTGCTGGCCTCGGCGCCGATGCCGTAGCGCGCGACGCCCCAGCCATAGGCCGCCAGCGCGCCGACGCTGATCACCGCACCCTCGGCGGCCATGCGCGAAAGGTCGCGGGGGGCAACGATGGCGGCCGCCGGATCGCGCGGCGGGCGCAACAGCACATCGGGCGTCGGCGGCTCCAGCGACAAGGCGATGCCGGGAAAGATGTCGCTCACCAGATTGATCCACAGCAGCTGCATGGGCGTCAGCGGCTGGCCCAGGCCGAGCGCCGTCCCCGCCGAGACGACGATCACCTCGCTGAGATTGGTCGCCAGCAGGAAATGCAGCGATTTCTGGATGTTGCGATAGATCGTCCGGCCCTGGCTCACCGCCACCGCCATGGTTTCGATATTGTCATCCTCGATGACGACGTCCGCCAGTTCGTGGGCGACGTCCGAGCCGGCGCCGCCCATCGCCACGCCGACATCGGCCGCCTTGAGCGCCGGGCCGTCGTTGACGCCGTCGCCGGTCATGGCGACCACCTGACCGCTGCGTTGCAGCCCCTGGACGATCCTGAGCTTGTGCGCCGGGCTGACGCGCGCGAACACGTCGGCTTGGCCGGTCAGCGCCGCGAGCAGGTCGGGCTCAACCGCTTCCAGGTCGGTCGATTCCAGAATCCGCACCTGCCGCCCACGATTGAGATCGAGCTCGCGGGCGATGGCATAGGCGGTGGCGCTCTGATCGCCGGTGATCATCACGGTGCGAATGCCGGCGTCGTGAAAGGTGTGCATCAGCGCCCGCATGCCGGGGCGCAGCGGATCGGCCATGCCCACCAAGCCGAGCCAGACGAAGCCGTCCTCGTCGGTCTGACGTCCGCCGTCGCGGGTGCGACAGGCGACGCCGAGGACCCGCAGTGCCGCCGCGGCCATGGAGTCGTTGTCGGCGGCCACCGCCGCGGCGGCCGCATCGCTCAACGGCTCGGTCACGCCCGCCCGCCGGATGTGCGTGCAGCGTTCCAGGACTTCCGTCGGGGCGCCCTTGACCGCCGCCAGCCGGGCTCCGTCGGGGCCAGTGTGGTAGGTGACCATGACGTTGGCGTCTTCGCTGCGGCGGCGGATCTCGTCGACCGGCCAGTCGCGGCGCAACGCCCGGACGTCGACGCCGGCCGCCAGCGCGCCGCGCAGCAACGCCGCTTCGGTGGCGCTGCCGTCGATGCTGGCACCCTCGCCGTCGCTTTCCCCCCCGTCCCCGCCGCCGTTTTCCGCGAACGCCGCCTCGTTGCACAGGGCGGCAACCTCCAGCAGCCGGACGAGGTCGTCTTGCGCCGCCGCCGGATCGGCTTCGCCGTCGTCCACCGCATCCCGCGCGAACGGCCGTTCGGCGCCGGGGGTCGCGTCGTTGCGGCGGAACCTGGCGGCGGCAGTGCGTGCCTCGGTCACCACCATCCGGTTGAGGGTCAAGGTGCCGGTCTTGTCGAAGCAGATGACGCCGACCGAGCCGAGGGTCTCCACCGCTTCCAGGCGACGGATCAGCACCTTTTGCCGGCGCATGGCATTCATACCCAGCGCCAGCGTCGTCGTCGCCACCGCCGGCAGGCCCTCGGGCACGGCGGCCACCGCCAGCGCCGTCGACGCCTTGAGCATCGGGAAGAAGCCGTAGCCACGCAGCAGGCCGATGCCCAGCACGCCGACGCAGATGCTGCCGGAGACGTAGGCCAGCAGCCGGCCCATGTCGCCGAGCTGGCGCTGCATCGGCGTCTCCGGCGCCTCGGACTCGCTCACCATGGTGCGGATGGCGCCGATCTCCGTGGCGTCGCCGGTGGCGACCACCACGGCGAGGCCGCTGCCGCCGGTGACCGCCGTCCCCTTGTAGACCATGTTCGGGCGATCGCCGATCGGCGCCGTGCCACGGGCGATGGCGCGGGCATCCTTGCGCGCGGGCACGCTCTCGCCGGTCAGCATGGATTCGTTGACAGTCAGGTCGGTGGCGGCGACGAGGCGGGCGTCGGCGGCAGTGAAAATCCCGGCCGACAGAAGGATCAGGTCGCCGGGCACCACCGCCTCGACGGGCAGCGTCGCCACCTCGCCGGCGCGACGCACCTGAGCACTGCGCTGGCCATGCCGCGTCAGGCTGCGAATGGTGCGCTCGGCGCGGCTTTCGGTCAGGTAGCCGACCGAGGCGTTGATGCCGAGCACGGCGGCGATGGCGACGGCGTCGGCGATGCCGCCGGTGGCGACCGAGATCGCCGCCGAGATTCCGAGCAGCCCCACCGGCAGACTGGCGAACTGTTCGAGGAGCATGCCGAGGCGCGAACGCTCCGGCGCCTCGCTGACGGCGTTGGGGCCGAAGCGCTCGAGCCGGCGCGACGCCTCCTCCGCGGTCAAGCCGCGCTCGCCGTCGGCCTCGAGACAGGTCAACACATCCGCCACGGTCATGGCATGCCAGGGCCGGCCATCGCCGTTGGGGCGCTCCGTCTTGGCGCGGCCGGCCGGGCGGCGATCGCCGGGCTGGGGGGCGAGATCATCGCCGAGTGCCGCGGCCGCCGCGCGGACATCGGCCAGGACGGCGTCGCCATCCCGACCGGGATCGAAGCGCAGCAGGATCTTGCCGGTGGTCGCGCTGGCCGAGACGGCGCGAATGCCGGGGCGATCTCCAAGCGCCGCCTCCAACCGCGCGGCCCAATCCCGGTTGCCCTTCAGACCGAACACCCGCAGCCGCAGGCGGCCGGCGACGGCCCGATGCACCGGCACCACGACGACGCTGACGGGTGAGGGGGTGGGTGCCGGACCGCCCGGCTGACGGCGCACCGGGCTTGGGGGCGTGCGCGGGGAAGGGCTCGGGGAAGCGCTCGGGGAAGCGCTCGGGGAAGCGCTCGAGGGTTCGGCTTCTGCTGCAGAGAGGTCGGCGGCGGCCGCGCCGCGCTCCCCGTCCCCGTCCTCGTCGTCCTCGTCGTCCTCGTCCCCGTGCCCGTCCCCGTCCCCGTCCTCTATCTCTGTTTCGGTCTCTGTTTCGGTCTCCGCCGCGGGCGCGCGGCGGTCGGCCTGGAGCAACGTCGCCAGCTTGCGGATGAGGTCCTTGTCGCCCTCGATGCGGATCTTGCGCAAACCCACGGCGACCACGGGATTCAGCTTGCCGTCGATCAGTTTCCGCACGTTCGCCAACGACGTCTTCAAAACGCAGTCGGCATCCCGGTCCTCGCGGGTCAGCGTCGCTGTGTCGCCGGTGGCATCGAGAAACAGCACGCCCGCCTTGCCGAGGTCTAGCTTGACCGTGCCGTCGAGGCCGGCTAACGCAGGCAGGTGGACGCGGATCTCCCGGTCGATGTCGTCAAGGGTCATGGCTTTGGATCGATGCGTCGCCTTGAAGTATCATGGTAACGGCAGAGCGGGCGGCAACGCCACGCCTGATGATCATGGCCGACGCGCATGGCTGGTTTCGTCCATCGTCATGGCGTGAGCGCGAGCGGCCACGGCCGCCCGTCACCCGTTCGCGCCGCCGATCGCCGCCACGATTCAGTCGCGGAGCAAGGGGGCATGATGACGCGGGAGACATTCGGCATCGCCCCGGAGGATTATCACGCCCTGGCGCTGGCGTATGAGGCGCTGGAACATCCGAGCTATGCGGCGCGGCTGAGCAGCCTGCTGGGGATGCCGCTCGAACAGGCGCTCAGGCTGCTCCCCACTGCGTGGCACGACCGGGTGCAGTCGGCGGCGCAGCGCGCCATCGAGCGGGCGACCACGGTCGCCGTCGCGTCCTTGAGCGACAGGCCCGGTCGCCGCGCCGGCACCGGTGCGCACCGGCTGCTGGCCTTGGGATCGGGCGCGGTGGGCGGCTATTTCGGGCTGCCGGGCCTGCTCGTCGAACTGCCGGTCTCCACCGTGCTGATGCTGCGCGCCATCGCCGACATTGCCCGCAGCCAGGGCGAGGACCCCACGTCGCCGGAAACCCAGCTGGCCTGCGTCTCGGTGTTCGCCTTCGGCAGCCGCAGCGACGAGGACCGCTACGCCGAGGTCGGCTATTACGAGGTGCGGACGGCGCTGGCGCTGCATCTCTCCAGTGCCATGGAGCGGATCGTCCATCAGGGCGCCAAGGCGGAGACGTTGCCGGCGACGGTGGAGATCGTCCGGCTGATCGCCCGGCGCTTCGGCGTCGTCGTGTCGGACAAGGCGGCGGCGCACCTGGTGCCGGTGGTCGGCGCGACCACGGGCGCGGTGATCAACGTCATCTTCATGCAGCATTTTCAGGCCGTGGGGCGCGGCCACTTCACCGTGCGCCGGCTCGAGCGCCAGTACGGCCGGACGGTGGTGGAAGCGGCCTACGCCGGCATGGCGCGGGACGAGGAGGACGGGCCGCCACGCGCGTGAGCGCGGAAGGTTCGAACATTGTGCGGTCGGGCGCCCTGTGGCATACGCAGATCAATCATAAGGGTGTGTCGCCCTGATCATTCCCCGGTCAGACGCGCGTTTTGTTGAGGAAGTTTTCAGCGGATGAATTTAACCAGCGGCCGCCGTCGGGTGGCGGGTGTGATCGCGGCATTGGCGCCTGGCGCCCTCATCATGATGCTGTCGGCCTGTGACCAGAAGACCGAGGCGCCGGCCGAACCGCCGCCGCCGGCGGTGACGGTTGCCCCTGTCGAACGCCGGGAGATGACCTCGGCCGTCGAGTTCACCGGACGGATCGAGGCGGTCGACACGGTGGAGTTGCGCGCCCGCGTGCCCGGGTTCCTCGAGAAACGGCTGTTCGAAGAGGGTGGCGACGTCAAGCAGGACCAGCTCTGCTTCGTCATCGAGAAGGATGCCTACCAGGCCGCCGTCAATGCCGCCGCCGCCGACCTGCAGAAGGCGGCGGCGCGGGCGGAAGAAGCGCGGGCGACCGCCGCGCGGTTCGAGCAATCGGTGAAAACCGGCGCGGTGAGCCGCCTGCAGTACGACGAATCGATCGCCCAGCGGGACGTGGCCGCCGCCGAGGTGCTGCAGAAACAGGCGGCCCTGGAGCGCGCCGAACTGGACTTGCGCTACACCGACGTCGATTGCGCGGTCACCGGACGGATCGGACGGGCGGCCTATTCCGTCGGCAACTACGTCACGCCGGAATCCGGCACCCTTGCCACGGTCGTCAGCCAGGATCCCATGTACGTGACGTTTCCGGTCAGCCAGCGCTACCTCCTCGAGGTCCAGAAGAGCCGGGAGCAATCGCAACAGTCGCGAGAGGACTTGGTCCTCCGGATCGTGTTCAGTGACGGCAGCATTTATCCCGAGCCCGCCAAGATCGATTTCGCCGACATCCGGATCAGCGAAAGCACCGATACGTTGACGATCCGGGGCGTCGTCCCCAACCCCGATCGGCAGCTGATCGACGGCCAGTTCGTCACGGTGTCGGTCGAAGCCGCGGAACCCACATCGGTGCTGGCCGTCCCGCAACAGGCCCTGCAGGCCGACCAGGGGGGCATTTTTGTGCTGGTCGTGAACGCCGAGGACAAGGTCGAGGTCAAGCGGATCACGACCGGTGACAGCCGGGAGGGCATGACCGCGGTGACCGAAGGCCTCGAGGAGGGCGATCGGGTGATCGTCGAAGGCATCCAAAAGGTCAGGCCCGGCCAAGTCGTCAAGGCGACTACGATGCCCGCCGCCAAGCCGGACGCCTGAGCCGTGATCTCCGCCGTCTTCATCGATCGGCCGCGGCTCGCGATCGTCATTTCGCTGGTCCTCACCATCGCCGGGCTGATCGCCATCATGGCCATCCCGACGGCACAGTTTCCGGAAATCGTGCCGCCGCAGGTGAAGGTGACCACCTCGTATCCCGGCTCGAACGCCGCCGTCGTCGAGGCGACGGTCGCGCAGCCAATCGAGTCCAAGGTCACCGGCGTCGACAAGATGCTGTACATGAAGTCGGTGAGTGGCAACGACGGCAGCTACACGCTCACCGTCACGTTCGATCTCGGCACCGATCCCGACATCAACACGGTGAACGTACAGACGCGCGTGCAGCAGGCATTGCCGCAGTTGCCAGAAGAAACGCAGCGGCAGGGCGTGATCGTCAAGAAGCAGTCGTCGGCGTTGCTCATGGTGCTCGCCCTCACCTCGCCGAACGGCACCCACAATGCGCTCTTTCTCTCGAACTACGCCACCATCAATGTCCGGGATGAGTTGGCGCGGATCAGCGGCGTCGGCGATGCGTTTCTCTTCGGTGCCCTCGATTACAGCATGCGGATCTGGTTGAAAACCGATCGCCTGACCAGCCTTGGACTCACGCCCAACGATATCGTCACCGCGTTGAAGAACCAGAACGTTCAGGCGGCGGTGGGACGGATCGGCGCGCAGCCGATGACGTCGGACGCGCAGTTCCAGCTAACCCTGCAGACCAAGGGGCGCCTGACCGATGTCGCCGAGTTCGAGAATGTCGTGGTTCGCGCCAATCCCGACGGCTCGGTGCTGCGCGTTCGCGACATCGCCCGCGTCGAGCTTGGCGAGCGGACTTCGGACTCCTTCTCTCGGCTCAACGGCAAGCCGGGAGCGCTGATCGGCATCTACCTGGCGCCTGGCGCCAATCAGATCGCCGTCGCCGAAACCATCAAGCAGCGCATGGAAGAGTTGAAGGAGCGCTTCCCCGACGATGTCGATTACGTCGTCAACTACGATACGACCGTGTTCGTCGAGGACACTATCGAAACGGTGATTCATACGCTGTTCGAGGCGTTCGTCCTCGTCGTCCTCGTCGTTTTCGTGTTCCTCGGGAACTTCCGGGCGACCCTGATCCCGACGATCGCCGTGCCGGTCGCCCTGATCGGCACGTTCGCCTTCGTGCTGGCCATGGGCTTCACCGCCAATACCGTCCTGTTGCTGGCCCTCGTCGTCGCCATCGGCATCGTCGTCGACGACGCGATCATCGTCGTCGAGGCGGTGGACGAGAAGATGCACTCCCACGGCCTCGCCCCGAAGGAGGCCGCCAAGGAGGCGATGAAGGAGATCACCGCCCCGATCGTCGCCATCACGCTCGTGCTCTTGTCGGTGTTCGTGCCGACCGCCTTCATTCCCGGGATCACCGGACAGCTCTTCCAACAGTTCGCGGTGGCCGTTTCAATCTCCATGGTGATCTCGGCGATCAACGCCTTGACCCTGAGCCCCGCCCTCTGCGCCATCATTCTGAAGCAGGGGCACCAGCTCAAGGGGCCGATGCGCCGCATCTCCAACGGCATCGACAAGACCCGCGACGGCTATGCCAGCGTGGTCCACCGTCTGGTTCGCAGGTCGGTGTTGGGTCTCGTGATCCTGGTTGGAGTCTTCGCCGGCGCGGGTTGGCTGTTCACGGTGACGCCGACGGGGTTCCTGCCGAGCGAGGACCAGGGCGCATTCTTCGTCGTCGCCCAGCTTCCCGAGGGTGCCTCCCTCAACCGCACGACGGCCGTCGTCGATCAGGTTGAAGCCGTGCTGGCCGAGACCGAGGGGGTCCGCGTGTTCTCGTCGGTCACCGGCCTCAACTTCATCGACAGCCTCAACCAGTCGAATTCCGCCTTCGTCATCGTTACCCTTGACCCATTCGCGGATCGCTCCGATCCGAGGCTATCGGCGGACCAGATCATCAAACGCGTCAGCGCACAGGTCCAGGCGATCCCGGGCGCATCAGTGGTTGCCTTTAACCTGCCGCCGATCGTCGGCCTGGGCACGACCGGCGGGTTCGAATACCAGCTCCTGGATCTGCTCGGCGGCGAGCCCGAGGCGCTGGCGCAGGTGATGCGGGGGCTGGTCGTCGAGGCCAATCAGCGGCCCGAACTGCAGGGTGTCTTCAGCACCTTCGCTGCAAACACGCCGCAGATCTATCTCGATATCGATCGCGACAAGGTGCAGTCCCTCGGCATCGCGGTCGGTGACGTGTTCCAGGCCCTGCAGACCACGCTCGGCGGCTATTACGTCAACGATTTCAACCTGTTTGGACGGGTCTGGCAGGTCAATATCCAGGGCGAGACCGAGGACCGCAAACGGGTCGAGGACATCTACCGCATCAACGTCCGCAACGATAAGGGCGAGATGGTGCCGGTCCGCTCGTTCGCCGAGCCCAGGCTTGTGCTCGGCCCGCAGACCCTGATCCGCTACAACGGCTACCGCAGCGTGACGATCAACGGCGGCCCGGCCCCGGGCTTCAGCTCCGGACAGGCGCTCACCGCCATGGAGGAGGTCTCGGCGACGACGCTGCCGGACGGCTTCTCTTACGAATGGACATCGACGGCGCTGCAGGAGAAGAAGGCGGCCGGCCAGACCGCCGCCATCCTGGGGCTCGCCGTGCTGTTCGCGTATTTGTTCCTGGTCGCGCTGTACGAGAGCTGGACGATTCCGGTCCCGGTGCTGCTGTCGGTCTCGGTCGGCGTTCTCGGCTCGATGATCGCCCTCTGGCTCTCGGGCCTCGACAACAACCTCTATGCGCAGATCGGTCTCGTCATCCTCATCGCGCTCGCCGCCAAGAACGGCATCCTGATCGTCGAATTCGCCAAGGAGCAGCGGGAGAAGGGCGTCGAGCTGCTGGAAGCGGCCGAAATGGGCGCGCGCCTGCGGTTCCGGGCGGTGATGATGACGAGTTTCGCCTTCATCGCCGGGCTGATCCCCCTGGTCATCGCCACGGGCGCCAGCGCGCTCAGCCGGCGTGGCGTCGGCACGGCCGTGTTCGGCGGCATGATCGCCAGCGCGGCGGTCGGCATCTTCCTCATTCCGGTCTTGTACGTGATCTTCCAGCGGCTGCGCGAGCGGATCCACGGGGTCGGTCGGAAGCCGGCAGCGACGGCACCGGAGGCCCCGGCGCCGGCCGCGGACCGGTGAGCGCGATCAGCCGCCGCCGGTGAGGGCGGCGTGCCGATGGGCCAGGGTCTCGGCGGCGCCTTCGTGGGCGAGCTTTTCGGTGAACGCGCGATCGGCCTCGGCCACCGCCTCCGCCTTGCTGGCCATGAATGGTGCATAGAGCTTGTCGCGCCCCATGATGTGCGAGGTGAGCCAGTTCTTCAGGAACGCCAGCACCTCGCGGTCGTGGATGGTGTCGGGATTGGCGAGATAGCGGTCGCGGATGTGGGTGACCTGCATGCGCAGCACCTGATGGGTGTGGCGGTGCGCCTCGTCGTCGGGGTAGCCGCAGGCGGCGAGCAGTGCCTCCTCGCGGGCGAAATGGTACTGCGCGTAGTCGAGCAGCGCGTCGAGCACGGAGTTCACCGAGTCCTCGCCGCGGCCGGCGCGGATCGCGTCATCCAACTGGTTGACGAGACTGAGCAGCAGCCGGTGGTCGTTGTCGAGGGACTCGACGCCGACGCTCATGTCCGGCGTCCAATGGATGTTGGCCATGGCGATCATCCTCCTGGTTGGCGGGCGGCTCGGCTGCGGGTCCACCGCGCACGCACCCCCCGCGACGCTGCGCCACGACCCGTCGCGACGCCCCGTGCGACCTGTTCGCTGTCTGCGACCGACGGGCGACAGAAAATCATTATTTGCGCGTCGAAACAACGGCGGCGAACCCCGCCACGCGAAGGGCTATCCCCGGGCCTCGCATCAGGCCGACACCGTGCCCAACGCCGCGCCGCGTTTCCGGCGTTGACAGGGGAGCGGGGCGTGGCATACTCCGCGGCTCGCGAGCGCGGGCGAATGCCCGCCGCTGTTGTTTGGCCGCGGGCCTTTGATTGTCCGCCGGCATCGCCGAACGAGATATCGCCGAACGAAATCATGCGCACCTATTCTGCACGTCTGTCTGACATCCGCCGCGACTGGTACGTCATCGACGCCGAGGACGCGATTCTCGGCCGCCTTGCCAGCATCGCCGCCATGCGGCTGCGCGGCAAGCACAAGCCGATGTACACGCCGCACATGGACTGCGGCGATCACATCATCGTCGTCAACGCCGAAAAGGTGAAGCTCACCGGCAACAAGCGGGATCAGCGGGTGTTCCACTGGCACACCGGCTATCCGGGCGGCATCAAGGGCCGCACGTCGGGGCAGATCCTCGACGGCAAGCACCCGGAGCGGGTGGTCATCAAGGCGATCGAGCGGATGATCCCGCGCAATCCCCTGGGCCGGCAGATGATGCGCAAGCTCAAGGTGTACGCCGGCCCCGACCATCCGCACGGCGCGCAGCAGCCGCAGCCGCTGGACCTGGCGGCCATGAACGCCAAGAACAAGAGGTGAGCCGAGCCATGGTCGAGCAACACAAGACCCTCGAGGACCTGAAGGACATCGTCGGCGGCACGCCGGTGGACATCGCCGAGGCGGCGCCGCAGCCGAAGATCGATGCATTCGGGCGCGCCTATGCCACCGGACGGCGCAAGAACGCCATCGCCCGGGTGTGGGTGAAGCGCGGGCACGGTCGGGTGACGGTCAACGGCAAGGATGTGGGCACCTATTTCGCCCGGCCGACGCTGCAGATGGTGATCAACCAGCCGTTCCTGGTCTCCAGCCGCTCGGACCAGTTCGACGTGATCTGCACGGTCACCGGCGGCGGCCTGTCCGGCCAGGCCGGCGCGGTGCGCCACGGCATCAGCCGGGCGCTCACGCGGTTCGAGCCGGATCTGCGGACACCCCTGAAGCGCTCGGGCTTCCTCACCCGCGATTCGCGCGTCGTCGAGCGCAAGAAATACGGCAAGCCCAAGGCGCGCCGCAGCTTCCAGTTCTCCAAGCGCTAATTCCCCGGCGGCCGGCCCCGTCCTCCATCGCCTCGGCCGGCCCCGGCCGAGCGAGAGGCCGACCTCGCCATGCCTGAAACCCGGACTCCGATTCGCGTCGCCGTCGTCGGCGCCAGCGGCTACACCGGCGCCGAACTCGTTCGTCTGCTCGCCCGGCATCCCTCGGCGCGCATCGCCGCGCTCACCGCCGACCGCAAGGCGGGGCAGGAGCTGGGTGGCGTCTTCCCGCACCTGGGCCCGGTGGCCGACGATCTCGCGCTGCCGGCGTTGACGCCGCTGGAAGCGGTCGACTGGGACGGCGTCGACCTGGTGTTATGCGCGCTCCCGCACGGCACGACGCAGCAGGTGATCGCGGCGCTGCCGACGCGCTTGCGCATCGTCGACCTCTCCGCGGACTTCCGTCTCGCCGACACCGCCAGCTATGCCGAGTGGTACGGCCAGCCGCACCAGGCGCCGGCGTTGCAGCGTGAGGCGGTCTATGGGCTGACCGAGCTGAAGCGGCCGGCGATCGCGGCGGCGCGGCTGGTGGCCAACCCCGGCTGCTATCCCACCAGCGCGCAACTGCCGCTGATCCCGCTCCTGGAGGCCGGGATCATCGAGACGGATGGCATTGTCATCGACGCCAAGTCGGGGGTGAGCGGCGCCGGGCGGGCGGCGAAGGAGGGCTCGCTCTACAGCGAGGTGACGGAGGGCGTGCACGCCTACGGCGTCGCCAGCCACCGCCACACGCCGGAGATCGAGCAGGGGTTGAGCGAGGCGGCGGGGCGGCAGGTCGCCGTCACCTTCACGCCGCACCTGATGCCCATGAGTCGGGGAATCCTTGCGACGATCTACGTCGGCCTCTCGGCGGGGGCCAGTGCGGCCGACGCGCAGGCGGCGCTGGCCGAGCGCTATGCCGGCGAGCCGTTCGTCCGGATCTTACCGTTGGGGGCGACGCCGGCGACCCGGCACGTGCGCGCCGCCAACCTCTGCCTGATCGGTGTCGTCGCCGACCGCGTCCCCGGCCGCGCCATCCTGGTCGCGGTGATCGACAACCTGGTCAAGGGCGCCGCCGGCCAAGCCATCCAGAACATGAACGCCATGTGCGGCCTGCCGGAGACGGCAGGCCTGGAACAGGTGGCGCTGTTTCCGTGAGCGACGCGGTAGGGCGGGTCCAAAGCGCAGCGTGACCCGCCGAATGAAGGATCGTCGCCGTGGTGCGTATCCCCGTCTCGGCGCGGCCCCGACGCAGGGGCTATCGTGCCGGACGTTCGCGGTGCGTGACGCATGCGGCGGGTCACGCATCGCTTTGGCCCCGCCCGACGCGGGCTGTCCATCATAAGGAGGAACGAACGATGATTCACTTCGGCCCATGGTTTAGACCGGGTCGTTTCCTCGCGGTCGGTTTCGCCATGGCGATGGCCGCGGCCGTCGCCGCACCGCCCACCGCGGCCGACGAGGCGTACGCCCTGAACAGGCTGAAGGCGATGTCCGACTATCTGGCCAGCGAGGAGCGCATCGCCTTCGACTTCGACACGACCTTCGAGGTCGTCAGTGCTGAAGGGCAGAAACTCGCCCTGACCCAGTCCGGCGTCACCACCCTGGAACGGCCCGACAAGCTGCGCGTCCGTCGCCAGGGCGGTTTCACCGACCTGGAGCTCGTTTTCGACGGGGCGGTCCTGACGATCCTCGGTCACAATCTGAACGCCTACGCCCAGCTCGACGTGCCCGGCTCGATCGACCACCTCATCAACGAGTTGCGGGACACCTACGGCCGGCCCGTGCCGGGCGCCGACCTGTTGCTCGGTGACGTCTACGGGACGCTGCGGCCCGACGTGGTCGACGTCAAGGATCTCGGCGCCGGCGTCGTCGGCGGGGTGATGTGCGATCACTTCGCCTTCCGCACCGAGGAAGTCGACTGGCAGATCTGGATCGCCGAGGGCGAGCGCCCCTATCCCTGCCTCTACGTGATCACGGCGAAGATGGTCACGGCAGCACCGCAATATACCGTCCGGGTCGGCAACTGGCGCACCGGCGACGAGGTGCCTGCGGCCGACTTCGCCTTCGTCAACGTGACCGAGGCCAAGCGGATCGAGTTCGACGTGTTGCCGCGCGCCGACCTGCCCGAGCACTTCACCCTGGAGAGCGCACAATGACCATGATCCGCAAACTGGCGACCTTGCTCTTGGCCGGCATCGTCGGCCTCGGCGCCCTCGAACTTGGCGCTTATGTCTTCGTGCCGAGCTGGCCGGGCATCGTCTCACCCGCCGAAGCGGTGGTCGGCCGCCCCCTCACGCCCGTCAGCGTCGCGGGAGTCGGGCGGCGAACCGTCCGGCGCTGCGCCGTGGGTGTCTACAACTGCTAGTGGTTCCGATGCCAACGGATGAGTCCCATCCGTTGGCTGAATCGAACTACCAGATCAATAGGTTAGTGGATCGGATCTGACGCTTGGGATCCAAGCGTCAGATCCGATCCGCTAGTGTCCGCCGTGGCCTTTATCCCCCGTCTTGGCTTGGACCCGTTGATGGGGCCATCGTGCCTGGGGGGCGGGATGAATGACGCGGGCGGCGGTGGGTCACGCTTCGCCTTAGGCCCGCCCTCGGGGCTCAACACCCCGCCTCGATGATGCTGAAGGCGAGGCGGGCCGTGCGGTGGCTTGCCCAGGCGAGGCGGGATTCGGCGGTGTGTGTCTCCAAAACCTCGGGGAGACGGGCGTCGGCCGCCTTGCGGGCGAAGGCGAGGAGGTCGGCTGGCGGATCGGCGCTGGCGCGGGGGTCCCAGACGAGCAGGCACTGGTGGGCGTCGGCCGGGGCCGGCGGCACGGCAAAGGGGTACTTGCTGTCGATGACGCGGCTGCCGGGGAAGACCGCCTTCAGGTTGCCGCCGAGCTGGATGCGGTGGAAGTGGGCGATGATCGTGCCCCGCCGGAAGCCGGCGGCGCGCATCTCCGCCGCGAAATCGGCGTAGGGCATGTTGAAATAGCAGTTGCTGCACATCTGCGGCTCCACCAGCGCTTTCACCGGCACGCCCACGATGAACACCCCGGCGGTGGCGAGCACGGCGAGCGCGTAGCGGCCGAGGGCGCGGGCATCGGGGGCCAGCGCCTGCACCCGGAGGAAGGCCCACAGCGGTGCGAGCAGGAACAGCACGGCATAGTGGGTGCGGAAGGTGGTGACGCCGAGGACGAGAAAACTCGCGACGATGACGGCGAGCATGGCGAGGATACTCAGCGTCAGGAACCGCCGGACCGGCTGCGGCTCGGGGAGCCGTTGCCAGAACGCCCGGGGAAACGCCGCGAGCAGGATCAGCCACAGCGGAAAGTAGAAGGAGACGAGCGCATTGGCGAGTTTGGCGAGCGCATTGCCGACGCCCGTCCACCAGTCCCACTCGGCGGCGACGGTGAGCCGCGATTGGACGACCGCCGCCGGGTCGACGGCGCCGCCGGCAAGCCAGACCGCATGCGGCGCGACGATGACCGCCGCCGCGGCCAGCGTCGCCAAACTGCGGCGGTCGAGCAACACCCGGCGGAACGAGGCTACGGCGAGACCGGCGATGGCAACGCCGGTGAGGACGACGCCGAAGCTGTACTTGGACAGCAGCCCGACGCCGATGGCGAGACCCAGGTGGATGTAGGCGGCGAGGCTCGGCGTATCGCGAAGGCGTAGCAGCGCGTGGCCGGTCGCGGCGATCGCCGCCGCCAGCAGCGCCGTATGGCTGAGGGCATAGAGCGCCTCCCAGGCGACTTGGTAGACGGCGAACAGGCCGAGGGTGGCCAGCGCCGCCAGCCGGTGCTCGGCGAACGCGCGGCGGGCCGCCACGTAGAAGAAGCCGAAGGTCGCCAGCTGGCAGAGGTATTTGACCAGCAGTACGGCGAACAGGCTTGGGCCGAACAGCGCCTGGGCGGCGACCACCAGCCACGTGTAGAGCGGCGGCTGCTCGGGTGCATAGCCGGCGGCGAGGCTCTGGGCGAGGATCAGCTGCTCGGCGTCGTCCTGGGAGCCCCCGGGCATCATCACGAGGCGCAGGACGAACTGGGCCGTGAGGCCGACGGCGACCAGCAGCCCGAACCACCCCGGCGAGTCGATCAGCGCCAAGGCACGCGGCGGCAGGCCGGAGAGGGTCATGGTACGGCGCCCCACCCGCCGATTACCGGCCGCCGATCATCGGCCTGCGCCGCTACACGTCCACGTCGGCGACGAAGCGGGCGTGCTCCTGGATGTAGGCGAAGCGCAATTCGGGACGGCGGCCCATCAGCGTCTCCACCAGCGCCGCCGTTTGCGCCGCCGCGTCGGTCGGCGGGGGTGTCGCGGTGGCGTCGGCGGCGGTGCCGTCGCCGATGATCACGCGCAGCAACGCCCGGGTCCTGGGATCCATGGTCGTCGCCTTCAACTGCGCCGCCGGCATCTCGCCCAGGCCCTTGAAGCGGCTGATCTCCACCTTGCCGCGCCCGGAGAATTGGGATTTGAGCAGGGCATCGCGGTGGGCGTCGTCGCGGGCGTAGGTCGAGGTCGCTCCCTGGGTCAGCCGGTAGAGCGGCGGCACGGCGAGGTAGAGGTGGCCGCCGGTCACCAGCTTCGGCATCTCGCGAAAGAAGTAGGTCATCAACAACGCGGCGATGTGCGCGCCGTCCACATCGGCGTCGGTCATGATGATGACCTTGTCGTAGCGCAGCGCCGCTTCGTCGTAACGCTCGCGCACCCCGCAGCCGAGCGCCTCGACCAGGTTCGAGAGTTCCTGGTTGCCGCGCAGCTTCTCGCCGGACGCGCTGGCGACGTTGAGGATCTTGCCCCTGAGCGGCAGCACCGCCTGGGTCTCGCGGTCGCGCGCCGTCTTCGCGGAGCCGCCCGCGGAATCGCCCTCGACGATAAATAGCTCGGTGCCGGCTGCCGTCTGTCGGGTGCAGTCGGCGAGCTTGCCGGGCAGGCGCAGCTTGCGGGTCGGCGATTGCCGCTTGGTCTTGCGGTCCTCGGCACGGCGCAGGCGGATGTCGGCACGCTCGATCACCCGTTCGAGCAGCAGCCGCGAGGTCTCGGGCGTTGCCGAGAGCCAGTGGTCGAAGTGGTCGCGCACGGCGGTCTCCACCAGCCGCGCCGCCTCGGGCGTCGCCAGCCGCTCCTTGGTCTGGCCCTGGAACTGCGGCTCGCGGATGAATGTCGACAGGATGGCGCAGGCGCCGCCGAGCACGTCCTCCGGCGTCAGCTTGGCGGCGGCCCGGCTGCCGACCAGCTCGGCGTAGGCCTTGAGGCCGCGGGCGAGTGCCGAGCGTAGCCCCGCCTCGTGGGTACCGCCCTGCGGCGTCGGCACGGTGTTGCAGTAGGACCGGACGAAGCCGTCCTCGTCCTCCGGCCACGCGACCGCCCACTCCACCTTGCCGCCGGCCTCGTCCAGGCGCACCTGGCCGGCGAACGGCGTCGGCGTCACCATCGGCCGCTCGCCGAGGGCGGAGCGCAGGAAATCCTGCAGGCCGCCGGGGAAGTGCAGGGTCTCGCTGGCCGGGGTCTTGTCGGCCGGGCCGAGCAGGGCGGGATCGCAGCTCCAGCGGATCTCGATGCCGCGGAACAGATACGCCTTGGAGCGCGCCATGCGGTAGAGCTCGGCCGGGCGGAAGCGCGCCGCCTCGCCGAAGATGGCGGCATCGGGATGGAAGCTCACCGTGGTGCCGCGGCGGTTGTGCACGGCGCCGGCATTGACCAGGGGCGTCTGCGGCGCGCCGCGGGCGTAGGTCTGGGTCCACAGGGTGCGATCGCGCGCCACCTCGATCAGCAGCCGATCGGCCAGGGCGTTGACCACCGAGAGGCCGACGCCGTGCAGGCCGCCGGCGGTGTGATAGACCTTGTTGGAGAACTTGCCGCCCGAATGCAGCGTCGTGAGAATCACTTCCAGTGCCGACTTCGGCTTGTACTTGGGGTGCGGATCGATGGGGATGCCGCGGCCGTTGTCGCGAACCGTGATGGTGTCATCGGCCGCCAGCTCCAGCTCGATGCGCGTCGCGTGGCCGGCGACCGCCTCGTCCATGGCGTTGTCCAGCAGCTCGGCGACCAAGTGGTGCAACGCCCGCTCGTCGGTGCCGCCGATATACATGGCCGGGCGGCGTCGCACCGGCTCCAGTCCTTCCAGAACCTCGATGTCCTTGGCGGTGTAACCGCGGTCGGCGCCACTGGTCGTGGCGTGGTCGAACAGATCGTCCATGGGCTGAAGGCCAATCTTCCGGATGCTGCGAGCGGCGATAGCCACGTTCGTCGATCAGGATAGGCTTTCTGATCGGCACGTTCAAACAAGATATTGTGCGTTCAGGGGCCGGGTCGGCTCCGTTTCCTGTCGCCGCCGAAGTGCCGCTGCAGCCGGGCAGCGGCCTCGTCGAGCACCTCCGGTCGCTTGCAGAAGCAGAAGCGGGCGAAATGCTCGGGGCGGAACTCCCGCCCGACCTGGCTGTAGAACGCGCTCAACGGCACCGCCGCGACGCGGGCGTCCCGGGTGATCTGTCGGCAGAACACCTCGTCGCCGCCGGTGAAGCCGACCGAGCGGATATCGACGGTGAGAAAATAGGTGCCGCCCGAATCCATGACGTCGAAGCCGGCGGCGCGCAGTCCGGTCGCCAGTCGGTCGCGCTTGGCCTGCTGGTCCGCGACGAGGTCGTGAAAATAGCCGTCGCCGAGGCCGAGGCCGTGGGCCGCGGCGGCCTGCAGGTGGGGCGGCGTGGTGAAGGTGACGAACTGATGCGCCTTGGCGACGGCGGCGAGCAGCGGCGGTGCCGCGGTGACGTAGCCGACTTTCCAGCCGGTCATCGAGAAGGTCTTGCCGGCGGAACCGATACGCAGGCAGCGCTCGCGCATGCCGGGCAGTGTCATCAACGGCACGTGTGGGCGTCCGTCAAACACCAGGTGCTCGTACACCTCATCGCAGACGGCGATCGAATCGTGGCGCCGCACCAGGTCGGCGAGGAAGGCCAGTTCGTCGGCGTCGAACACCTTGCCGGACGGGTTGTGTGGGGAATTGAGGACGAGCAGCTTGGTGCGCTCGGAGAACGCAGCATTCAGTGCGGCGCGTGGCAGGGCCCAGTCCGGCGGCTCCATGCGCACCAACCTCGGCACGCCGCCGGCGCGGCGGACCATCGGCAGGTAGCTGTCGTAGAGCGGCTCGATCAGCACCACCTCGTCGCCCGGCTCCAGCAACCCGAGGAAGCAGTCGGCCAAGGCTTCGGTGGCGCCCGACGTCACCATCACCTCGTGCTGCCAGTCGACCTCGAGGCCATAGAAGCGGCGGTTGGCCGCGGCCACCGCTCGGCGCAACTCGGCGATGCCCAGCATCGGCGGATATTGGTTTGGGCCCCGGAGCGTCGCATCGGCAGCGACGCGGCGAATGTCCTCGGGACCATCCTGGTCGGGAAACCCCTGGCCCAGGTTGATGGCGTCGTGTTCGACGACGAGCGCGCTCATCACCGTAAAGATCGTGGTGCCGTATTCGGCCAAGACGCTGTTGGTTGGTCGCATGGCCCCCGCCTCGCTTCCGTCGCTGGTTCGCGTCATAGCGGAGCGGTGTCGACGGGAGAAGCCCCGCCGTGCTCCTGCTCGTTTTTTTCACATCTGCCTGTTTCGCGATCAGCATTCCCGGCCCGGGACGCATCCGTAACCGGCCCTTTGCCGAAAAGTCGAAGTGTTTTCGCGGCTTAGTATGGGCTTTGCGGGACTGGCACAAAACGTGCTTTAACGTTGGGCAAGGATCGACCGGGGCGCGAGCGCGACGATCGCTCGGGCCGGTCGGCGGACTGGATCAACGGGAGCCCTTGGCGATGAAGAAAATCGAAGCGATCATCAAGCCTTTCAAACTCGATGAAGTGAAAGAGGCTCTGCACGAGTTGGGCCTGCAGGGCATCACGGTGCTCGAGGCCAAGGGGTTCGGGCGCCAGAAAGGCCATACCGAGCTCTACCGCGGCGCCGAATACGTCGTCGACTTCTTGCCAAAGGTGAAGATCGAGATGGTCTGCGACGACGATATGGTCGAGCGGGCCATCGAAGCCATTTCCCAGGCGGCCAAGACCGGCCGCATCGGCGACGGCAAGATCTTCATCACCACCATCGACGACGCCATCCGCGTGCGCACCGGCGAACGCGGCGTCGAAGCCATCTGATCGGCGACGGCGCCTGCCGCCTGGTGGGCGGACCTCCGGATCGTGTCCGGTGGTTTGGCCACCGGATCTTGCCCGGTGGATCGGCCACCGGATTGTGAAGGCAACCTAAATTCATCAGGGAACAGCGACCATGTCACTCGGCTGCAAGACTCCAGAGGACGTCATCAAGGTCCTCAAAGACAAGGATATCAAATTCGTCGACCTCCGCTTCACCGATCCGCGCGGGAAGTGGCAACATCTGACGATGGTGTCGGATTTCGTCGACGAGGACGCGTTCGTCGACGGCATCATGTTCGACGGCTCGTCGATCGCCGGCTGGAAGTCGATCAACGAGTCCGACATGGCGTTGAAACCCGACGCGACGACGGCGGTGATGGATCCGTTCGCCGCGCAGCCGATGCTGATCCTGTTCTGCGACGTCATGGAGCCGACGACGGGCCAGCCCTACGGCCGCGATCCGCGCTCCATCGCCAAGCTTGCCGAGGCCTATCTTGCGTCAACCGGCATCGGCGACACCGCCTACTTCGGCTCGGAAGCCGAATTCTTCGTCTTCGATGACGTGCGCTACGCCGTCGAGATGCACAACTGCTTCTATGAGTTCAATTCCAACGAGGGCCCCTACGTCACCGGCCGCATTCTGGCCGAGGGCAACGCCGGTCACCGACCGCCGGTCAAGGGCGGCTACTTCCCGGTGCCGCCGGTGGACAGCGCCCATGACCTGCGCGCCGAGATGGTGTCCATCATGCAAGAAATGGGCTTGGTCATGGACAAGCACCACCACGAGGTGGCGCCCAGTCAGCATGAACTGGGGATGGTGTTTTCGACTCTGGTCAACGCGGCCGATAACGTGCAGGTCTACAAGTATTGTGTGCAGATGGTGGCGCAGACCTACGGCAAGTCGGCGACCTTCATGCCGAAGCCCGTGGCCGGCGACAACGGGTCCGGCATGCACACCCATCAGTCGATCTGGCGGGACGGCAAGCCGACGTTCGCCGGCTCCGGCTACGCTGATCTTTCGGAAACGGCGCTCTACTACATCGGCGGCATCATCAAGCACGCGAAGGCGCTGAACGCGTTCACCAACCCGACGACCAACAGCTACAAGCGGCTGATCCCGGGTTTCGAGGCGCCGGTGCTGCTCGCCTATTCGGCCCGCAACCGGTCGGCCTCGTGCCGCATCCCGCACGCGACCAACCCCAAGGGCAAGCGTGTCGAGGTGCGGTTCCCGGACGCGACGGCCAATCCATACCTAGCCTTTGCGGCGATGATGATGGCGGGGCTGGATGGCATCCAGAACAAGATCCATCCCGGCGACCCGATCGACAAGAACCTTTACGACCTGCCGCCGGAAGAGTTGGCCGGCGTGCCCACGGTCTGTGGCAGCCTGCGCGAGGCGCTGGAGACGCTGGATGCGAACCGCGACTTCCTGAAGAAGGGCGACGTGTTCACCGATGACCTGATCGACGGATACATCCAGCTGCGTTGGGAAGAGGTGTACAACTTCGAGCACACCCCGCACCCGATCGAGTTCCAGATGTATTATTCATCATGAGGTGACGGCTTCGCTCACCGGCGTGGTCCCGCCGCACGGCGGGACCG
>CAZVRW010000010.1:0-47421 GCA_964630265.1 uncultured Rhodospirillaceae bacterium | reverse complement strand
GCTCACCGGCGTGGTCCCGCCGCACGGCGGGACCGCCTGCTCACCGGAACGGTCCCGCCGCACGGTGGGACCGTTTGCCCTGGTCAGTCGCTCAGACGTGCCATGAAGGCTTCGAATTCCGCGAAGTTCATGGGGGCATCCGTGTTGCGGTTCGCCTCGAAGCGCGTGAACAGCGCCTGATTGAACTCCAAACCGTCGATCACTCCGTCTGCGTTGGTGTCCGCCTCGGCGAACGCCTGCGGGCCGACGGCGGGGATCTCGTGCGGTTGGAGCACGCCGTCGCCGTTGCTGTCGCGAGCCGAGAAGATCCGCATCTTCCTTAATGCCCATTCGGGGCGGTCGATCAAACCGTCGCCGTTTTCGTCGAGGAAAATGAAGATGTCCCGGGTGCCCGCGGCGCCGGTCGGCGCGTCGTGCAGGCGCTCATACTCCTCGAACCGCCGGTCCAGATCCTCCATGACCGCGCCGCTGTCGGCCGGGGGACGCTGCTGCGCCCACGCCGTACCCGACAGGGGCAGCGCCAAGGTCACCAACAGGACATTACCCAGCGTCGCCACCATCCATTCGCGCATCCGCATCGTCGAAGGCTCCAGAAAGTTGAGATCTCCTGGAGGTGCCTACATGGCTCGAGCGAACGGTTCAATCGGCAACCGGCGTCCCGCCTTTCGGATTGGTCCCGCCGGGCGCACCTTCGCCGTCCATGCCGATCATCTTCCAGCGGCCTACCGGCAGGTGGATGCCGCATTCGGACTTGTTGCGTCCCCGCCAGCGGCCGGCACGGGCGTGTTCGCCCGGTGCCACCCGGTCGGTGCAAGGCATGCAGCCGATCGAGGCGAAGCCGTCGGCTTCCAACGGATGGCGCGGCAGGTCGTGCGCGGCAAAGAAGGCATCCACGTCGGCCTTCTCCCACCGCGCCAGCGGATTGATGCGGAAGCGGCCGTCGTCGGTGCTCTCGACGGGCGGCAGCGTTGCCCGCTCGCCGCCCTGATAACCCTTGCGGCCGGTGATCCAGGCATCGAAGCCGACCAGCGCGCGCTGCATCGGTTCCACCTTGCGCAGCCCGCAGCACATGTCCGGGTTGCCATACCAGAGGATGCCGTCGGCATCCAGCGCATCGACGCGTTCGGGATCGGGGAAGACGGTGCGGACATCGTCGAGTCCGAGCCGCTCCGTCAGCAGGTCGCGATAGCGCAGGGTCTCGCCGAACAGCTTCTCGGTATTGAGGAAAATCACCGGCGTCGAGGGCGCGATGGTCGCGACCATGCGGAGCAGCACCGCGGCGTCGGCGCCGAACGATGAGACCAGGGCGATGTGCCCGGGGAACTCGTCGTGGATCATCGCCGCGAGCAGCGTCTCGGCGTCGCTCTCGGCATGCCGGCGGCTGAGCGCCTCGGCGCGCAGCACATGATGCGGCCGCCCGTCGCCGGGGCGCGGCCGGGCGAGGCCGGATTCGCCCGCACGTGTCATTCGGCAGCGTGCCGCATCTGGCGCAACGCCGTCGCCGGGCGCCGCGCGTCGGCAGCCGACTGATAGACCACGGAAAAGCGCTGCATCTCCGCCGCCCAAGTGGCTGCGGCGTCGGCGTCGTCGATCTCCACCGCATCGAAACCGCAGCGCACCATGAACAGCAGCTGATCGCGCAGCACGTCGCCGACGGCGCGGAGTTCACCGGCGTAGCGATACCGTTGGCGCAGGATGCGCGCCGTCGAGAACGCCCGGCCGTCGCGGAAGGTGGGGAAGGGGAGCGCGATGAGTTGCAGGCGCTCGACATCCGCGGCGACGGTCTCGGCCAATTCGCCGGCGCCGAGGCGCACGCCGAGCGGCGCGTTGCGGGTGAGCAGTTGGTGCCGGTCCTCCGCCCAGCGCTGGCTGGAGACGAGCACCGGGCCGGCGGCGGGCAGCGGCGCCGCGTCGTCGGCCGCCTGCCAAGCGTCCTCCATGACGCGTCCGTCCTTAACGATCGGCATAAAGGGCCTCCTTAAAGGGTTGCAGGCCAACCCGGCGGTAGGTGTCCAGGAAGCGTTCGCCGTTCGCCCTGTGCGCCAGATAGGTATCGACCAGCGTGTCGATGGCGTCGGGCACGTCATCGTAGGGGATCGCCGGGCCGACCAGATCGCCAAGCGCCGCGGTCTCCGTGGCGTCACCGCCCAGGGTAATCTGATAGAACTCCTCGCCTTTCTTGTCGACGCCGAGGATGCCGATGTGGCCCACGTGGTGGTGACCGCAGGCGTTGATGCAGCCGGAGATCTTGATCTTCAATTCGCCGACGGCGCGGCCGCGCTCGGCATCGTTGAACCGTTCGGCGATGCGCTGCGCCACCGGGATCGAGCGGGCATTGGCGAGCGAGCAGTAGTCGAGGCCGGGGCAGGCGATCATGTCGGTGACTTGGCCGATGTTCGCTGTCGCCAAGCCGATCGGCACCAGCGCCTGCCATACCGCGTGCAAGTCGCCCAGACGCACGTGCGGCAGCACCAGGTTTTGCTCGTGCGTCGTGCGGATCTCGTCCAGGGAATAACATTCGGCGAGATCGGCGAGCGCGTCCATTTGGTCGGCGGTGGCGTCGCCGGGTACGCCGCCGATGGGCTTCAGGGAGATGACGGCGATGGCGTACCCCGGCGCGCGGTGCGCCACCAGGTTGTTCGCGGCCCAGGCGTCGAACGCCGGATCGCGGGCGCGCGCAGTCTGAAAGGCGCGCTCCTCGTCCGCGTCCGCAGCAGCGAAGGCGGGCGGTGCGAAGTAGGCTTGGATGCGCTCCAGTTCCCCCGGCGGTAGCTCGACCGGGCCATCGCGCAAGCCTTGCCACTCGTCCTCCACCATCTCCGCGAAGCGCTCGGCGCCCAGCGCCTCGACCAGGATCTTGATCCGCGCCTTGAAGATGTTGTCGCGCCGGCCGAGGAGATTGTAGACGCGGAGAATCGCCTCCAAATAAGAGAGTAAATGCACCTTCGGCAAGAACCGGCGGATCACCTTGCCGATGTAGGGCGTACGCCCCTGGCCGCCGCCGACGATCACCTCGAAGCCGACCTCGCCGGCGTCGTTCCGTACCAGCCGGAGACCGATGTCGTGGACGAAGACGGCGGCGCGGTCGTTCGGCGCGCCGGTCACCGCGATCTTGAACTTGCGCGGCAGGAACGAGAACTCCGGATGCAGCGTCGACCACTGGCGAATGATCTCGCACCAGACCCGCGGATCTTCGATCTCGTCTGCCGCCGCGGCGGCGAAGGGATCGGCGGTGACGTTGCGGATGCAGTTGCCGCTGGTCTGGATGGCGTGCATCTCGACCTCGGCCAAGGCCTGGAGAATGTCGGGGGTGTCCTGCAGCGCCGGCCAATTGTACTGGATGTTCTGGCGCGTCGTGAAATGGCCGTAGCCGCGGTCCCAGCGGCGGGCGATCATCGCCAGTTGCCGCATCTGCCGCGAGGAGAGCTGGCCGTAGGGGATGGCGACGCGCAGCATATAGGCGTGCAGTTGCAGATACAGGCCGTTCATCAACCGGAGCGGCTTGAATTGATCCTCGGTGAGCGCGCCGCTGAGCCGCCGCGCCGTCTGCTCGCGGAACTGCGCGACGCGCTCGGCGACGAGGGTGGCATCGAATTCGTCATAGCGGTACATGGCGTCTTTCCTGCCTGGGCAGTCAGTGGGAGCGCGGGCCGATGTTGCCTTCGGGCGCATGGGATCTGTCGGCGCGGAAATCGGCCGCGACCGTGGGCCCGGCGCTGCGAATCGCCTCGCGGAAGCGCTTTGGCCGCATGCCGCCGGCATCGGCGACCACGTCGATGAGATAGGGGGCGACGACGAGGCACGCCTTGACCGCCGCGTCCGCGTCGGCGAGGCGGGCGGCGCCGGCCTCCTTGCCGGTGACGATGTCGCCATCCGCCAGACGGTCGGACCAGTCGCCGATCGCCGTGCGATAGACGACCATGCCGTCGCTCAGCCGGTTGGCGGTGACGACCTGCCCCAGCACCGCGCCGCCCTCGGCGTCAGACCGCGCCACGGTACGCCTCGGCGGTTGCCGTGCCGCTCCCCGTGACCGGGAGGTCCCGCCCGGCGCGGCAGTGAAGGGTCGCATCGTGTCGCATCGGTCCAAAGCCTCATCGGAGGGCCGTCATCGGCGCCCCTATCTACGTTATATTAATGCAAAATTAATAGCCGCAATCATAGCTAAGTGTACAATGCCTTCATATTACAAATTGATATCGTTTAATTCTACGCCATCGGTTGGGGGTTTGCGCTGCGGCGCCGCAACCGCTATAGGCGCGGGCTTGATGCGAGCGCCGTGTCCCACCCGCACGCTCGCTCCGCTGCCTGCCACGTCTGCCTGCCATATCGCCGAACACCGGCGCGACGAAAGGAGTGTTCGACCCGTGCCCTTCGATGGCCGCGCATCCCGGGCTCTCGTCGTGCCCGTTATCGCCATGGCGACGGTGGTGGCCGCCTCCAATTGGCTCGTTCAGTTCCCCCTGAACGATTGGCTGACATGGGCCGCGTTTTCCTATCCCGTGTCGTTCTTCGTCACCGATCTTACCAACCGCCGGCTCGGCGTCGGCGCGGCGCGGCAAGTCGTCGTCATCGGCTTTGCGGTGGGCGTCATCGCATCGGTCCTGCTCGCCTCGCCGCGCATCGCTTTGGCCTCGGGAACCGCCTTCTTCGTCGCGCAGATGCTGGACGTCCGCGTCTTCGACCGCCTGCGCGACCGCGTCTGGTGGCTGCCGCCCCTGGCCTCGTCGCTGCTCGCCTCGGCTGTCGACACGCTGCTGTTTTTCGGCCTCGCGTTCGCCGGCACCGGCCTGCCGTGGCCGACCTGGGCGCTCGGCGACTTTGCCGTCAAGGTGCTGATGGCGCTCGTGTTGCTCGTGCCGTTCCGCGGGCTGATGCGGTTGACGTCGCCGGCCCGCGCGGATCGGGCGTGATCGGCCGCGGCGCGCAGGCGCCGTTCAGTAGCGCCCGCCGGTTTTGAAGATGTAATTGCGGAGTTGCTGGAAATCCAACATCTGCAGGTCGTACAGCATCTCCAGGGCCTCACGCTTCTCGATGACCTCGACCACCTTGCCGTCGGTGACGACGGGCAGATGACGAATGCCGAGCTCGCTCATCCGCTGCACCGCCGTCTCGATCTCGTCATCGGGGGAGCAGGTGACAACCTCGATGGTCATGATCAACCGCACCGGCAGGTCCAGCGCGCCGGCGCCGCGCTCGCCGATGGCATGGACGATGTCGCCGAGGGACACCACTCCCGCCACATGGTCCTGGTCATCGCATACCACGGCGATGCCGGAGCGGACGTTCTCGAACAAGCGGGTGATGGACAGCACCGTGTCGTCGGGCCGGACCTTGATGAACCCCTGGGTATGGCCGCTGAGCAGCCGTTTGACCTGCATGCCGCAGCTCCGTCGCTGTTCGTCCTGGTGCGGGCAAGGTGACCCCAACCATGGCGCGACGTCTAACCCCATTCGCACATGCACACAAGCCCATACCCGTGTGCGGCGGCACACAAGCTCGTCGCGGGCGTCGACGCGCGTGGCGAGCCTGCGGGCTGGCGCACCGCGACGGCAGAGCCTAAACAGGAGGCCATGATCCTGCGCAATGCCGCTGTCGTGCTTGCCGTTGCCGCGGTGCTGGGGCTGACCGCGCCGGGACGCGCCGCCGTGTTCGCCGTGGCCGGCTGGATCCACAATGGCTTCGTGGCCGTGTTCATCGACGCGAGCAGCTTCGTTGCCGGCTGCTTTTGAGGCCGGGGCCGCTTCCCGTTAGTGCCGCGCCGCGTCGCTGTGGCGGGCGACGGCGGCACGGGCGGCCGCGACCAGCCCTTGGCCGTCGAGGCCGTTGGCGTCGGCCTCGGCGATCCAGCGGGCGACGACGGCCTCGCCGGCGACGTCGAACTGCGCCTTGGTCGAAGCGTCCAGGGCGATCACCTCGCCCCCCGACGCCGTTTGCGCCGCTTTGCCGGGGGCCTCGATGCTGTCCCAAAGTCGGCCGGCATCCTCGGCGATCATCCGGCCGGCGTTGGCGTCGATCACCGCCCGCAGATCGTCGGGCAACTCGGCGTAGCGTTGCGGGTTCATGGCGAAGAGGAACACCGAGGTGCCGAATCGCGAGCCGTCGGCCCCCTCGACGGAATATCGCGTGAGGTCCTGAAGCTTCAGCGGCAGCATGATCTCGAACGGCACCAGTGCGCCGTCGACAACGCCCTTCGACAGCGCCTGCGGCAGCGCGGGCACCGGCATGCCGACGGGCTCCGCGCCCCAGACGTCGATCATCAGCGCCCCGGTGCGCGACGGCGTGCGCAACTTCAGGCTGCGGACGTCGGCGATGGCGCGGACCGGCCGGTTGCGCAGGTGCAACGCGTTGCCGGCGTGGACGTGGACGAGAATCGGCTTCAGGTCGGCGAAGTCGTCGGCGAGCAGTGCGAACGTATCCTGGATCGCCAGGTTCGTCGCCCGGGCGCTGCCCCGGTGGATGGTCGGCAGTTCGAACACCTCGGAGCGCGGGAACACGCCCGGCGTGTAGCCGATCAGCGTCCACACAATATCCGCCGTGCCGTCCCGCACTTGGCGGTAGAGTTCCGGCGGCCGGCCGCCGAGGGTCATGGATGGGAACACCTTGACTTCGATGCGGCCTCGCGACTGTGCCTCGATGCGCTCCGCCCACGGCGCGATGAACCGCGCGTGCGTCGCCGAGGTGGGGCTCAGGAAGTGGTGGACGGTCAGCGTCACCTCCGCTGCCCGGGCGAACGTCGCGGCGGCGAGACCGAGGGCCACCCCGGCCAAGCTGAGAAGGAGAGGTCGCATGGCATCCTCCGCGGTTGCGGTGTCGCCGGGCTGCGCAATTGCGTCGCGGCGCGAGGTGGGGTCTTATGTCATGGTGACAAGAGGCCGGCAACGATCGGCCCTGCGAGGGAGGACGAGTTGAACGAACACATCCTGTGGCGACCGTCGCCCGACCGCATCGCCGCGGCCAACCTCACGGCCTTCATGGCCTACGTCAACGCCCGCCACGCCGCCGACGTCTCCGACTATGCGGGATTGCACGCGTGGTCGCTGCGCGACCGGGAGGCCTTCTGGCGGAGCGTCGTCGCGTTTACCGGTCTCGTCGCCAAGACCTGGGGCAAAACGACGCTGCTGGATGGCGACAAGATGCCGGGGGCGCGGTTTTTTCCCGAGGCGCGGCTCAACTATGCGGAAAACTTGCTGCGCCGCCGCGACGACAGCGAGGCGCTGGTCTTCTGGGGCGAAGACCGGGTGCGCCGCCGCCTCAGTTGGCGCGAGGTCTATGATACCGTGTCCCGGTTGTCGCAGGCGTTGCGCGCCCGGGGCATCGGTCCCGGCGATCGCGTCGCCGGCTATCTTCCGAACATGCCGGAGGCGATCTTCGCCATGCTGGCGGCGGCCAGCATCGGCGCCACATGGTGCTCGTGTTCCCCCGATTTCGGCGTTCAGGGGGTGCTCGACCGCTTCGGCCAGATCGAACCGAAGGTGCTGTTCGCGGTCGACGGCTATTTCTACAACGGCAAAACGCACGACTGCCGCGACAAGCTGACACGCGTCCTGGCCGGGCTGCCAACGGTCGAGCACACGGTCATCGTTCCCTGTGTGGCGCCGGCCCCGAACCTTGCAGGCATTCCAGGCGGTGTCCTGCTCGACGGCTTCGTCGCCGGCTTCGAGGCCGCCGACATCGCCTTCGCGCACCTGCCGTTCAACCATCCGCTCTTCGTGATGTTCAGTTCCGGAACGACGGGCGTGCCCAAGTGCATCGTTCACGGCGCCGGCGGCACGTTGCTCAAACAGACCTCCGAACATGTCCTGCACTGCGACGTCATGGCGGACGATCGCCTGTTCTATTTCACCACGTGCAGCTGGATGATGTGGAACTGGCTGGTCGGTGGCCTGGCGGCGGAAGCAACGCTGCTGCTCTACGACGGCTCGCCATTCCATCCAGACGGCAACGTCCTCTTCGACCTGGCCGCGGCCGAGCGGATGACGTTGTTCGGCACCTCGGCGAAGTACCTGGACGCGGTCAACAAGGCAGGCCTCGTGCCGCGCCGCTCCCACGACTTGGCGAGCGTGCGGACGATGACGTCGACCGGCTCGCCGCTGGCGCCGGAGACCTTCGACTTCGTCTACGCGGCGATCAAACCCGACCTGCATCTGGCGTCGATCTCCGGCGGCACCGACATTCTCGGCTGCTTCGTTATCGGCAATCCCATCGCCCCGGTGCGGCGCGGGGAGATCCAATGCGCGGCGCTCGGCATGGCGACGGACGTTTTCGACGACGCCGGGCGGCCGGTGCGCGGCGAGAAAGGCGAACTGGTCTGCACCAAGGCGTTTCCGTCCATGCCCATCGGCTTCTGGAACGATACCGACGGCAGCCGCTATCGCGCCGCCTATTTCCAGCGCTTTCCCGGGGTCTGGCACCACGGCGATTACGTCGAGATCACTCCCCACGGCGGCTTCGTCATCTACGGCCGGTCCGACGCGACGCTCAATCCCGGTGGGGTCCGCATCGGCACCGCCGAGATCTACCGACAGGTGGAAAGGCTGGACGCGGTCAAAGAATCTTTGGTCATCGGCCAGGACTGGCAGGGCGACGTGCGCGTCGTGCTGTTCGTCGTGCTGCGGGAGGGGCTGGAGCTGGACGACGATCTCGCCGCGCGCATCAGGCAGGAGATTCGCCGCAACTGTACGCCGCGGCACGTGCCGGCGAAGATCATCCAGGTCGCCGACGTGCCGCGCACCAAATCCGGCAAGATCACCGAACTCGCCGTGCGCGACATCGTCCACGGCCGTCCGGTGCACCACGTCGAGGCGCTGGCCAACCCCGAGAGCCTGGGCGCCTTCAAGGATCTCGAGGCCTTGCGACGTTGAGCCGGGTCAGCCGTCGTTCGTCGGCTTGCCCGTACGCAGCCGCTTGACCGTCGCCCGCCGCCGCTTGCTGTCGAGCCGTGCCCGCCGCGAGGCCGCCGTCGGCCGGGTCGGCGTCCGCGCCGCCGGCGGACTGGCTGCCCGGCGGATCAGTTCGATCAGCCGGGCAAGCGCGTCGCGGCGGTTCTGCTCCTGCGTGCGGTGGCGCCGCGCCGTGATGATCAGCACGCCGTCGTCGGTCAAGCGTCGGCCGGCGATCCGTGCCAGTCGTTCACGCACCGCGTCGGGCAGGGTCGGCACGATGCGCGTATCGAAGCGCAGTTGCACCGCCGTCGCCACCTTGTTGACGTTCTGGCCACCGGGGCCCGAGGCGCGCAGGAACGTCTCCTCGATGGCGCTTTCGTCGATGGCGATGCGGTCGGTGATGCGGATCATGACGCCTTGACCGTACCCGGTTCCGCGCACCACGTCATCGCTCGGTGTTCGGACCTCACGGAGTGGCGGTTTGGAAGGCAACGGGATCGAGCCCCTGGTCGAAGTCTGGCGCGGCTGGTCCCGCGTCGAGGCGGAGGATCACGCGCTGGTGCTGGTGGCCATGGGCATCCCCTGTCGGCTGCGGCGGGAGGCCGGCGCGCTCACCCTCGCGGTGGCGGCCGACGATGCGTTGCGGGCCCGCCAGCAACTCGATCTCTACGCCTGGGAGAACCGCACGACGACGCGCGACCGGAGCCTCGAGCAGATCCCTGCCGGCGGCGTCGAGGCTGCGGTGCTGTTCGCGGCGACGCTTTTGTTCGTCCATATCTGGGCGCTGCGCGGAGCCTTCGGCCATGACTGGTTTCAGGCTGGCGCCGCCCAAGCCGGGATGATCCTCGGCGGCGAGTGGTGGCGGACCCTTACCGCCCTCGGGCTGCACGGCGACGCCGCGCACCTGATGGGCAACATCACCTTCGGCGCGCTCTTCGGCATTCTCCTGGCGCGGGCGTTGGGCGCCGGGCTCACCTGGTTCGCCGTCCTCCTCGCCGGCGCGGCGGGCAATGCCCTCAACGCCTGGCTGCAATCGCCCCAGCACACGGCAGTGGGCGCTTCCACCGCGGTATTCGCCGCGCTCGGCATGCTCGCCGGGCTGATGCTTCGGCAGCAGCGCGATCGCTGGCGCCGTGGCCTGCGCCGCTGGACGCCGCTGGGCGCCGGGCTGATGTTGCTCGCCTGGCTCGGGGTCGGCGGCGAACGGACGGACATCGGCGCCCATCTCGCTGGTTTCGCCGCCGGCGGCCTCGCCGGTGTCGCCTTCAGTGTCGTCGAGCACCGGCTGCCGCGGGGCTTTCGCGCTCAGGCGGCGTTCGGCGCCGGCGCGCTCGGGCTGTTCGCGCTGGCGTGGCTGGCGGCGTTCGGCGGCTGAGCTCCGCCCGAGCGAACCGCGTCAGCCGGCGGTCGGCAGGACGACGGTGGCGCGCAGGCCTCCCTCCGGCCGATTGCCGAGGGTCACCTCGCCGCCATGGGCACGGACGGCGGCGCGGACCACGGCCAGTCCGAGGCCGACCCCCCCGGTCTCCCGCGAGCGTGACGCCTCGCCGCGAACGAACGGCTCGAACACCCGCTCGCGATCGGTGTCGCTCAGGCCGGGGCCGTCGTCGTCGATGGTCACGACCACCGCGTCCGCGCCGATGGCCGCTGTCACCCTGGCGGCGCCGCCGTATTTGATGGCGTTGTCCACCAGATTGGCGAAGGCGCGCTTCAGGGCCGCGGCCCGCCCGACGATCGGAATCCGCTGCGGCCCGGCGTAATCGGCGGCGGCGCCCATGTCGGCCGCATCGGCCGAGATGGCGGCGAGCAGTGCCGCGAGGTCGAGCGCCTGCGCGCGCTCGCGCGCCGGATCGTCGCGCGCGAACGCCAGCGTCGCCGCCACCATCGCCTCCATCTCGGCGAGGTCGGCCAGCATCTTCTCGCGCTGGCCCGGATCCTCGACGAACTCGGCGCGCAGGCGCATGCGGGTGATCGGCGTGCGCAGATCGTGCGAGATGGCGGCAAGCATTTGCGTCCGATCCCGAACGAAGCGCTGCAGGCGTCGCTGCATGGTGTTGAACGCCCGCGACGCGGTGCGCACCTCGCGCGGCCCGGCCTCGGCCAACGCCGGCGCGTCGACGTCGAGGCCGAGGCGCTCGGCGGCGCCGGCGAGTGTCGTCAGCGGCCGGGCGGCGCGGCGTACGGCCCAGATGGTGACGGCGAGGGCGACAAGGGTGACGGCGCCGCTCACCAAAACCGGGCGGGTTTCCCAGACCGGGCGCTGCGCAAGAAACGGCGCGCCGAAGTTCAGCCATGTGCCGTCGGTGAGCATCAGGGAGCCCAGGAGGATCCGCGAGTCGGTGGTGAGTTGCGGCGGTTGCTGGTCCGCCGACGGCCGGTGCCGGCGATCACGGCGCTCCGGCAATGCCGCCTCGCGCAGCCGCGGATCGATCTCTCCGAGGCGGCGGATCGCGAGGCGGAGCCGGCCGTCGTCGTCGAGCCCCAGTTCATCGCGCAGCGTGCCGCCAATCAGCCGCGTCCGCCAGTCGCCGTCCTCGCTCTCCACCCACGGCCGCTCCGACCAGACCAGGCGCGCCCCTTGTCGTCCCTGGGCGCGGACGATGCGCCGGCGCTCGGCCGCCGGGCTCTGCTCCAGCTGCTCGGTGACGCGGGTGATCTGCTCGGCCAGCAGCCGGCCGCGAGCGCTGATCAGGAGGTTCGCGCGCTCGCTCGTGTAGACGGCGAGGCCGATCAGATTGGTGACGACGAGCGCGATCAGCACCACCAAGACGGTGCGCCCGACCAGCGTCTCGGGCAAGAGGCGAGGGCGTCGCATCAGCCGCGCTCCACGGTCGGGGTGAACATGTAGCCGCCGCCGCGCACCGTCTTGATGCGGCGCGGCTCGCGGGGATCATCCTCGATCTTGCGACGCAGCCGGCTGACCTGGACGTCGATGCTGCGATCGAAGGGCTGGAAATCGCGGCCGCGCACCAGGTCGAGAAGCTGGTCGCGCGACAGCACGCGTCCCGGTCGCTGGGTGAACGCGGCGAGCAGGCCGAACTCCCCGGTGCTGAGCGCCACCAGGACGCCGCCGGGATTGGTCAGCTCGCGCTTTTCCAGATCGAGGTGCCAACCGTCGAATGTCACGGCAGGGCTGTCGGGCGCACCGTGCGCGGCCGCCGGGCCGCCGCCGGCCTCGCCGGCGCGGCGCAGCACCGCCTTGATCCGCGCCAGCAACTCGCGTGGATTGAACGGCTTCGCCAGGTAATCGTCGGCCCCCATCTCCAGGCCGACGATGCGATCGATGTCCTCACCCTTCGCCGTTAACATGATCACCGGCAGGGCGGATGCTGCCCGGATCTCCCGGCAGAGGGTGAGGCCGTCGTCGCCTGGCAGCATCAGGTCGAGCACCACCAGGTCGATCGCCCGGTCGCCGAGCGTCTGGTGCAGGCCGCGACCATCGGCAGCCGTGGAGACGCGGAAGCCCTCTCGCGCCAAATAGCGGCCGAGCAGGTCGCGGATCTCGCGGTCGTCGTCGACCACCAGGATGTGGGGCTTGCTCTCCATCCCTGGCACTTTAGACGGGTTCGGCGGCGGCGTTCGACCATTCGTGTAACCGTGCGTAACAAAGCCGGAGCCTGCAACAAAGCGTTACACAAAGGCACGATCGCCGACATCCGGCCGTTACACGGCGGGTGCACACTCGAAACATGGATGGACGGGCGATGGCCGCCTGGTCCCGGATGCAAGAGGAGAGATCCCATGTTTCGCAATCGACTTTTGAGCACCGCCGCGCTTGCCGTTCTCGGCTTCGGCCTGATTGTCGCGCCCGCCGCCGCCGGCTGGGGGAGCGCGCAGGGCGGCGGTGACCGCGGCGCGCGGATGTTCGAGCGCTACGATACCGACGGTGACAACAAGATCGGCCGCCAGGAGTTCGAGGAGGCGCGGACGGCGCGTTTCGCCACGGCCGATGCCGACGGCGACGGCGGGGTCACCATGCAGGAGTTCATGGCCTACGCCGAGGCCCGCCGCGTGGACCGGCTGACGTCGATGTTCGAGCAACTCGACATCGACGATGATGGCGTTCTGATCGCCGAAGAGCTTGATCGCCGCTCGGATGCCATGTTCACGCTCATGGATCGCGATGGCGATGGCGTCGTGACGCAGGACGAACTGCCGCAACGTGGCAGTAAGCGTGGCGACCGGGGGCCGAAGCGGGGCGATGGCGGCCCGATGGGCGGTGGTCGCGGGCCGGCTCCGGCGCGCTGATCGAGGCCACGCTCCCAACGACCGAACAACGACGTGCGACCGGCCGGCAAGGCCGGTCGCGTTTTTCCTGCGGCTGCACGGCGCTGGCGATGGGCAACCCGAAATGATACAACCGCGTCCATGAGTCGAACCGGACGCGAGATGCATCGCTGCGGCCCTGCCCGTCTTGTCGCCCTCCTGGTGGCGTTGCTGTGCGTCGGCGGCGCGTCGCTCCAGGCCGACGAGGCGCCGCCGAAGAGCCCTGAGGCGCTGCACCCACAATTGATTCTGCAGCACGACATCAATCGGGACGGCATGGTCACGCTGTTCGAGTTCGTCGCCAGCCTCAACCGGCGATTTGCCTTGCTGGACGTCGACCGCGACCAGAAGCTGAGCTTCTCGGAGTTCGCCGTCCAGGAACGTCACCTCGGCCACGATTCCGTCGCCACGTTTCCACAGATGGATGGGAACCGGGATGGCTGGATCATTGTCGACGAGTTTTTCGCCGGCAGCCAAAACACGTTCTGGGCGTTCGATGCCAACCGCGACAGGCTCGTCACGCCCGACGAAGTCCACGCGGCCAGCCTCGCCCAGGGGAGCAAGCCGGAGACGTCGGGGCTGGTCCGCAAGCGGCGGGACCGTTCACGGCCGACGGGCGCACAAGCCAACAAGACGAACCGCTCGTTGCTGCCGCCGATTGTCATCGCCATTGCCGACGACACCGCGCGCGGCATTTATGCGTCGCACTTCGTCCGGGAGGGCTATCGCGTCAGAACGGTCGACGACGCGGACCAGTTGCGGTCGGCCCTGACTGATCCGAGCGTTCGCATCGTTTTCCTGGGCATGCATGCCGACAAAGACCTGCGCGACCATCTCTGCCGGCTGCTGATGCAGCGAAACGACCTGTTCATCAATCTCCCGCGATCGAATTTCGTCGGTGAGCACTTCACCAGTCTTCGCAATCTGCGGCTCTACGCCGCGCGGGTGCAGGACCAGCTTGAATCCGAGAGACGGGGCGGGCGCAGCGGGGCGTGCGATGGGCTGCAGAGCGCCTATGACAGACCCTTCTGACTTTCGCCGCGTCGTGCCGGGCGCGCGGGGGCCGGGCGCGCGGGGGCTGGTCGCGCGGGGGCCGGTCGCGCGGGGGCCGGGCGCCCGTCGGGCAGGCCGGGCGGCGGTCGCGCGCACGTGGCGCGTGGTCACCGGGGTGCTGCTGGCCGCCCTCGTCGTCTCGGTTGTGGCCGTGCCCACCGCGGCGCGGGCCGACCGCGATCGCCTGGTGATCGGCGTCACCCAGTTTCCGTTCTCCCTGCATCCGACGATCGAGTCCATGCTTGCCAAGACCTACGTGCTCGGCTTGGCGCGGCGGCCGCTGACCGCCTACGACGCTGACTGGCGGCTGGTCTGCATGCTGTGCAGCCAATTGCCGACGCTGGAGAACGGCGGCGCGGTGCGCGAGACCACGCCCGACGGCGCAGCCGGCGTGGCCGTCACCTTCTCGCTCCGGCCGGAGGCGCGCTGGGGTGACGGCACGCCGGTGACCACCCGCGACGTGCTGTTCACCTGGGAGGTCGGCCGCCACCCAATGAGCGCGGTGATCCCGAAGGAATTCTACCGCCGCGTCTATCGCGTTTCCGTCGTCGACGACCACACCTTCACGCTGCATGTCGACCGACTGCATTTCGACTATAACGCCGTCAACAGCTTCGAGTTGCTGCCAGCACACCTGGAGGCGCCGGTGTTCGAGCCGGCGGAGACCTACCGCAGCCGCACCCTCTACGAGACCGACCCTACCAATCCGGGGCTCTACATGGGCCCCTACGTCATCGACGAGGTGGTCGCCGGCTCGCACATCGGCCTCGCGCGCAATCCCGAGTGGTGGGGCGAGGCGCCGCACTTCGCGCGCATCGTCGTCCGCGTCATCGAGAACACCGCCGCCTTGGAAGCCAACCTGCTCTCCGGCGCCGTCGACATGATCGCCGGCGAACTGGGAGTGACGCTGGACCAGGCGCTCGCCTTCGAGAAGCGGCACGGCGACCGCTTCACCGTCGTGTACAAGCCCGGGCTGGTGTATGAGCACGTCGACCTCAACCTGGACAATCCCATCCTAGCGGACCGGCGGGTGCGCCGGGCGTTGCTCCATGCCATCGACCGGGAGGCGATCAGCCGGCAGCTGTTCGACGGCCGCCAGCCGGTGGCGCACAGCAACGTCAACCCGCTCGACCGCATGCACGCCGACGACGTAGCGGTCTACGACCACGATCCGGAGCGCGCCGCCGCGCTGCTCGCCGACGCCGGCTGGGGGACGCTGCGGCGCGGCGTCCGCGTCGATGCCGCCGGCCAGCCGCTCGCACTCGAGATCATGACCACCGCCGGCAACCGCTCGCGCGAACTGGTGCAGCAGGTGTTGCAGAGCCAATGGCGGGCGCAGGGCATCGACGTGCGCATCCGCAACCAGCCCGCCCGCGTCTTCTTCGGCGAGACGGTGACGCGGCGGCGGTTTCCGGCGATGGCCATGTATGCCTGGATCAGCGCGCCGGAGTCGGTGCCGCGGACGACGCTGCACTCGGAGAGCATCCCCGCCGCCGACAACAACTGGTCGGGCCAGAACACCACCGGCTTCCAGAACGCCGAGGTGGATGCGCTGATCGACGCCATCGAGGTGGAGCTGGACGAGGTCAAGCGGCGGGAGATGTGGCGGCGGCTGCAGCACATCTACGCCGAGGAACTGCCCGTGCTGCCCCTTTATTTCCGCGCCAACCCGCACATCCACCCGACTTGGCTCAAGGGCTTGGTGCCCACCGGCCACATGGACCCCTCGACCCTCTGGGTCGAACACTGGTACGCCGAGTGACGGCGCCCGCTGCGCCCCGGTGATCCGCTTCCTCGCCGGACGCCTTGCTCAGGCGCTGCTCGTGCTCGCCGTTATGAGCTTCGTCGTCTACGCGCTGATCGGCCTGATGCCGGGTGATCCCGTCGACCTGATGATCGGCGCCGACCCGACGGTGACCTCGGAGGATGTCGCCCGGTTGCGCGCCATCTACGGCCTCGACCGGCCGCTCGTCGAGCGCTACGGCGCCTGGCTTGCGGCGGCGCTCACCGGCGACTTCGGCGCCTCGCGGCTGCACGGTGCGCCGGTGCTTGCCGTGCTCGCACCGGCGCTGGGCTACACGCTGATCCTGATGGCGTCGGCCTTCGTGCTATCGCTCATGATCGCGTTGCCGGCAGGCATCGTCGCCGCCGTCCGCCCCTATTCCGCCGCCGATTACGGCATCAACCTGTTCGCCTTCGCCGGCATCTCGGTGCCGCCGTTCTGGCTGGCCCTGCTGCTGATCATGCTGTTCGCGGTCACCCTCGGCGTGCTGCCGGCGGGCGGCATTGGCACCGCCGCGGGCGGCCTGGCTGAGACGCTCCGCTACGCGGCGCTGCCGGTGCTGAGCCTGACGCTCGCCAGCGTCGGCGGGCACATCCGTTACATGCGCGCGGCGATGATCGAGACGCTGCGCCAGGACTGGGTGCGCACCGCCCGGGCCAAGGGCCTGACCACCCGCCGCGTCGTCGTCGGCCACGCGCTGCGCAGCGCGCTGATCCCGGTGGTGACGATCATCGCCCTCGACTTCGGCACGCTGTTCGCCGGCGCGCTCATTACCGAGACGATCTTCGCCTGGCCGGGGATGGGGCGGCTGATCTACGACGCGATCCTCGGCAACGATTTCAACCTGGCGCTGGTGGCGCTGCTGTTCGCCACCCTGGTGACGCTTGCCGCCAACTTCCTGGCGGACGTGGCCTATGTCGTTCTCGATCCGCGCGTCTCCTTCGGCGGCATCGACCGGTGAGCGGCACCAGCCCGACGGCGCTGGTCGCCCGGCGCTTTCTCCGCCATCGGCTGGCCGTCGGCGGTGCCCTGGTGCTCGCCGTGCTGGCCCTCGCCGCGGCCGCCGCGCCGCTGGTCGCCGCCGGCCTCGACACAGACGGGCGGACCGTCGATCTGTTCAACCGTTTCCAGCCGGCGACGGCGGCCCACCCGCTCGGCACCGACGAACTGGGGCGCGACGTTCTCGTCCGCCTGCTCTATGGCGGCCGGGTCTCGCTCTTGGTCGGGCTCAGCGCGGCGATCTCCTCGGCGGTGGTCGGCACGCTGCTCGGTCTGCTCGCCGGCTTCTATGGCGGCCGCCTGGACGCGGTGCTGATGCGCCTCACCGACGGCGTCATCAGCTTGCCACTGTTGCCGCTGTTGATCGTGCTGGCGGCGCTCGACCCCAGCAAGCTGGGACTGCCCGCCGATTGGCTCGCTGCCGAGGAAGCCAGCCTCTGGCGCATCGTCGCCATCGTCACCCTGGTCGGCTGGACCACGGTGGCGCGCCTCGTCCGCGGCTCGACGTTGGCGGTGCGCGAGCAGCTCTTCGTCCTGGCGGCGCGGGCACAGGGGGCGGGCGCCGTGCGCATCATGGCGGTGCACATCCTGCCCAATGTCGCGTCGGCGGTGATCGTGGCGACCACGCTGGCGGCGGGCAACGTCATTCTGCTCGAATCCGTGTTGAGTTTTCTCGGTCTCGGCATCCAGCCGCCGACGCCGAGTTGGGGCAACCTGTTGACCAACGCGCAGGAACTGATCTGGTCGCGCCCGGCGCTGGCCATCTATCCGGGGTTGCTGATCTTCGCCACGGTCATCGCCTTCAACTTTCTCGGTGACGGCCTGCGCGATGCCCTCGACCCCCGCGCGGTCAGACGGTAATCCAGGCAGACGATCCCGGAAGCCGCTTGGGGGAAACCGAGGCGATAGTGACGGCAAGAACCTCTCTGGCCATTCTAATCGCACTGCCGCTGGCCATCACCGCGGCGCCGGGGGCCGCTGTTGAACCGCTGCCGGCGCCAGGGGCCGCCGTCGAACCGCTCCCGGCGCTGGCCATCGACACCGGCGCGATGACCGTGTCCGGCATCTCGTCGGGCGGGTTCATGGCGCACCAGTTGCACGTCGCTCACGCGTCGACGATCGCCGGCGCCGCTGTCATCGCCGGTGGGCCGTACCACTGCGCCGGCGGCGGCTACCCCGCCAACCTGCCGCGCGCGCTCGCCGTCTGCATGGACCTGGGCCGCTGGACGCCGTTCCTCGGCCCGCCCAATGTGGACCGTTTGGTTGGGGAGACGCAGGCGCAGGCGGCGGCAGGCGCCATCGACGACCCCGCCGGCCTGCGCGAGGACCGCGTCTTCCTGTTTTCCGGCACCGGTGATGATCTGGTGCCGACGGCGATTCGGACATCGGTGCGGAACTACTATGCCCGCTTCCTCGACGGCGCGCGGATCCGCCTGGTCGATGACGTGCCGGCGGCGCACGCGATGGTCACCGCCGACTTCGGCGCGGCCTGCCATGTCAGCGAAACGCCGTTCCTCGTGGATTGCGACTACGACTTGGCCGGCGAACTGCTCGGCCACCTGCACGGCCCGCTGCGGCCACCCGTCCAGGCGGGGCCGGTCACCGCCTTCGATCAGTCGGCCTTCAGCGATGATCCGGCGGCAGCCAGCCTGGCACCGGTCGGCTACGTCTATGTCCCGGAGGGCTGCCGCGCCGGCGCGCGCTGCGGCCTGCATGTCGCCTTCCACGGCTGCCTGCAGAACGCCGCGACGATCGGCGACGCCTTCGTTGCCCATGCCGGCTACAACGGCTGGGCGGAAGCCAACCACATCGTCGTCCTGTACCCGCAGACGGCGGCCGATGAGGACCCGCTGCTGGAACGCTTCAATCTCTCGGTCAACCCGATGGGCTGCTGGGACTGGTGGGGCTACACCGGTGCAGATTTCCATCTGCAAAGCGGCCGGCAGATCCGCGCGGTCAAGGCAATGGTCGATCGCCTCGCCGCGACCGTGATCCGGCACCGAAGCGGGGACGCCTCAGTGGCTCATCAGCACCGGCATGGTCATGTGCTTGAGCATGTGCCGGGTGACCCCGCCCAGCACCAGCTCCCGCCAGCGGGCGTGGCCATAAGCGCCCATGACGAACAGGTCGATCGCTTGGTCGGCGGCGCGCGACAGCAGCATGTCGCCCACGTCGATGTCGTCGGCGAACACGTGTTGCGCCTCGCAGTCGATGCCGTGCCGCGCCAGGTGCAGGCAGATGTCGGCGCTGGGAATGTCGCCGTGCCCCTCGGCGCCACCCTTCGGGTTGACGGCGATGACGGTGACGTGCTTGGCGGCTTCGAGCAGCGGCATGGCGTCGTGCACGGCGCGGCTGGCGAGCCGGCTGGCGTCCCACGCGATCAGTACCCGCTCGCCGATCTTCGGATACCTGCCGACGTTGGGGATCACCAGGACCGGCCGTCCCACCGACAGGATCAGCCGGTCCGGCATGTCCCGCTCGACACCGATGACTTCGGCCTCCGGATCGCGCTGCCCGACGACGATGACATCGGCGTAGCGGCCATGCAGCGCCAGCGTCGGCTCCACATCGCCTTCGACACGGCGCCATTCGGCGCTGATGCCGGCGCGGACCGCCCGCTGGTTGAAGTCGTCCTCGGCTTTCCGGGATGCCTCGATCAAAAACTCCACCTGGCGACGCAGCAGGTCCTCGCCGAGCTGGTGGCGGACGAAGCCTTGCATGTAGGGGGCGGTGATGACGTAAAGGCCGACGAGATGGGCCTCGTGCGCCGCCGCCAGGGCGATGGCGGCATCGACGCGGCTCTCCGACGCTGGGTTGGCATCGACGTGGACGATGAGATCTTTGAGTGCCATGCGACCGTTTCCTCCTTGCGATCACCACGTCGGTCCCGGCTCGGGCCGCGTTCGGTTATGGCAATCTGTATACCCGGTCCGGCGGCGTCGTTAAACGCTAGACCGCGACCACGGACCCGTATCGGCCGTCCGGGAACCGGAGAATGAGCGGTGCGGCGCGGGATGGCGGTGGCGTCGGCCCCAGCAGCGGCCACAGCCGCGGCTCGATCATCGGCCCGGCCATCGGCCCGATCATCGGGCATCGGGGGGCCGCCGGCCACGCGCCGGAAAACACCCTGGCGTCGCTGCGCGCGGCGGCCGTTCTCGGGGTGCGCTGGGTGGAGTTCGACGTGCGCCTCAGCCGCGACGGCTGTCCCGTGCTGTTCCACGACGATCGGCTGGAGCGCACCAGCAACGGGGTCGGTCGCGTTGCCGACCGCGACGCCGCGGCGCTGGCTCGGCTCGATGCCGGCGCCTGGTTTGCCCCGGCCTTCGCCGGCGAGCCGATTCCGCGCTTGGCACAGGCGCTCGTCGCGCTCGCCGCCCTCCGCCTCGGCGCCAATGTGGAAATCAAGGCGGACGCCGGTTGCGAGGCCGCGACCGGCCAAGCCGTCGCCGCGCTGCTGGCGACGGCCTGGCCGGCGACGTTGCTCCCGCCGCTCGTTTCCAGCTTCAGCGAGACGGTGTTGCAGGCGGTGCGCGCGACCGCCCCGGAACTGCGCCGCGCCCTGCTCGTCCACGCCGTGCCGCGTGGCTGGCGCGACCGGCTCGCAGCCCTTGGCTGTCGCGATCTGCACTGCGCCGCGGCGTCCGTCCGACCGGCGACGCTCGCCGAGGCCCGTGCCGCGGGCATCCCGGTGCGCTGCTATACGGTGAACGACGCGCCGACCGCCGAGCGGCTGTTCGCCATGGGGGTGGAGGCCGTGTTCTCGGATTTTCCCGACCGGCTGATACGCCGGCCATAACGCGGACCGGCTGCGATGCCGAGACCGACAATCGCGACGGACCGTCCGAAGCGGCCCCGCCGGAACCTGGTCGAACGTGTCTGCGTGGTCTCCACGTTCCCACTTGCCGGGACATCGGGCGCCGCGTTCCGGACCGCCCGCCGCCGCGCTACTCGACGGTGATGAAGTTCTCCTCGGGCAGGTCCACTTCGGCGCCACCCTCCGTTTCGATCCGGTCAATCAACGCCCGCCACTGATCGATGTTGAAATGCCCCGGCCGGCGGCGTCCGAACGCCTCGTGGCGGATCCGGGCAAGCACCTCCCGTGCCTCGTCGAGACGCTCGCTCCGGCCGGGCCAGTCGATACCGCCATGCACGAGGTCCTCGGTGACGGTCGACAGCGTCATCGCCAGTGCCGCTTCTAACGTATGCAGAAGCGGCGGTGTGGCCGGCGTGGGGATGGCAGCCACGTCCGGCGCCACGGCTGGCACCACGCTCGGCCGGTCGGTCTGTTTCGCCCATAGCGCCAACAGCAGCGTCCAGTCCGCCCGGGCACCGACAAGGTCGCCGCGCTGATGGCGGATACGGGCGCGCATGTAGTGATAGGGAATTTCGATGACGCCGTCCGCGCCGGCAAGATCGATGGCCCGGCCGAGCCGAACGTCGGCCTCCGCCAGCGCCGCCGCGTGTTCCGCGGGCCGCAGGTTGCGCATCAGCAGCCGGCCGTCGTCGCCGTACGGCCGCGTCACCGCCAGGCAGGCCTCGACGTAGATCTGCAAGGACGCTTCCCAGTTCGGCCGACCGGCGCGCGTCGGTGCGGCGCTGCGGCGGACGGGACGATCGTCCACGGGCGTCACCTCGAAGGCATCCCACAGGACCCGCCAGCCGACGAGGCTGCCCTGACAGGCGGGGCGCCGGTCTCCGGCCGTCAGCCACACCTCGTCTCTGCCGTCCCGCCGTTCGGGATCCGCGGCGACGATGCTGGTGAGCTGGCCGTAAGCCTTGCGCGGTACCCGCCCGAAGGCGCGCAAGAAGGCGCCGCCCCCCAGATAGCCGACCTGTGCCGCCAGCGTTTTCAGATACCAATCGGTGCCCGAGGCCAACAGGTCGATCGCCCAGTCGACGTCGATCTCGCCCAGGGGCGCGGTCACCGCCAGCGCCTCCTCGACGAGGGCCAGGCGAGCGTGGGTTTCCAGCCATTTGGCGAAGGTTGGCGTGAAATGCCCGTCGGTCTGGTCGAACGCCCGCTCGACCATGTCGCGATGCAGGAAGTGGTTGGCCTGCGGCATCGGCTCGGCGCTGCGGGTGATGCGCACCCGGTCGCCGTTGACCTCGATGCGCATGCCTTCGCCGGTCTTGGCGTCCGAACAGAAGATGGTCCAGGCGGCGAAGTGCGCGGTGTTGCGGGCGAGGTCGGCGGCCTCGTCCAGCGTCGACGCTTCGCGCAGCAGGCGCTGTTGGAAGAACGGGGCGATGTCGCCGCTGGCCAACGGAAAGCCGCTTCGATAGCGCGTCGTCGAGAGCTGGTGCAGGGACACCGCCAAGCCGGCGTCGTTGAGACCGCTGATGCCGCCGGGATAGATCAGTCCCGCCGTCCCGAAGGCGACATACTTGTGCCAATGCGGCTTGGCCGGCGTCTCGTCCATCAGGCAGAGCAGCGGCGCGGCGTTCCAGCGATAGAGATCCGCGTCGAAATTGCGCCCGTGGATGTGGCGGCCGTCGCGGGTGAAGGCGCTGCCGGCGGAAAACGCGGTGCAGCCCGACGCGGCCCGGTTGCGAGGACTGGCGAGGGCGTGGGTGAGGTGGGTCAGCGACGCTGCGGGATTCCGGGCGCTGTGCAGCGCTGCGTCGAGCAGGCTCGGCGCCGGCGCCGCTCCCTCTGCCTTCAACCGCCGCAGCCGGTCGCGCACCTCGCGGTTGAAGGCGTAGGGGAGGCTCTGTGCCACGGCGCCGATAATCGCCGCCACGCGAAAGAAGCGAATGTCGAGGCGCCGCGACAGGCCGTCGATGAGATTGCCCACCTCGATGGCGACAACGGCGTCGCGCACGTCCGCGCGGGTCACGACAGGGGCCCGGCTGCCGGCGAGGTAGCCCTCCGCCAGCGCATCGACGGCGCGCCGAAACTCGGGACTGGCGTTGCTGAAAATACGGCTGGAGAAGCTTTGGTAGAGCATCGCGGCGAGACGCTCGAACACCGCCCGGTCGCGATCGATGCCGCGCAGGATGGTGCTCAGGATCTCGGGAAAGGTGCCCCTGTCGATCTCGGGTGCGAGCAGGCGGCCGTGGTCATAGGCCATGTCGGCGAGGCGGCCGCGCTGCTTCAACACCAGCACCGGCTGGTCGTCGACGACGAAGCGGTGCAACGCGCTGTCGGCGCGCCCCTCGCCCGGCGCCAACCGCTCCGGGCCATGTCCCACTGCTCGGATCGCTTCGGTCATGGACGGCGATCTCCCGCGACCGGGCTTGCCGCCCGGTCGAGCTTCCACCAACCCGGTCGAGTTTCCCCAAAACCGTCATAACATGGAGGGCGCCACGGTGACAGCGGCGTTGCTGCGGGGACAGGGCGGCGGGCGGCTCAGCCGCTCCGCAGATAGCGGACCGCGCCGTCGCGCTCGAACAGATAAAGCAGGGTGCGCAGCGCCTGGCCACGGTCGCTCTCCATCTCCGGATCGCGCTCCAGGATCAGCCGGGCGTCATCGCGGGCGACAGCGAGCAGATCGGCGTGGTCATGCAGATCGGCGAGGCGGAAGGCGGGCAGGCCGCTCTGTTTCGTGCCGAGCAGTTCGCCGGCGCCGCGCAGCTTCAGGTCCTCCTCGGCGATGCGGAAACCGTCGTCGGTCTCGCGCATCACCGCAAGCCGGGCGCGTGCCGGCGCGGTGAGCGGTGGCGCGTACAGCAGCAGGCAGGCCGACGGCCGGTCGCCGCGACCGACGCGGCCGCGCAGCTGGTGCAACTGGGCGAGACCGAAGCGTTCGGCGTGCTCGATCACCATCACCGTCGCCGCGGCGATATCGACGCCCACCTCGATCACTGTCGTCGCCACCAACAGGTCGATGCCGCCGTCCTTGAACGCGGCCATGACCGCGTCTTTCTCCGCCCCCTTCATGCGGCCGTGCACCAGTCCGGCGCGCCCTCCGAACACCGTCTTCAGGCGGGCGAAGCGCTCCTCCGCGGCGGCGAGATCGCTGGCCTCGGACTCCTCCACCAGCGGGCAGACCCAGAACACCTTGTTGCCGGCGGCGAGCGTGCGGCCGACGGCGGCCACCACCTCGTCGAGGCGATCGAGGGAGAGCGTGCGGGTATCCACCGGCCGTCGGCCCGGCGGCTTCTCGGTAAGCCGGGACTCCTCCATGTCGCCATAGGCGGTGAGCATCAGGGTGCGCGGAATCGGCGTCGCCGTCATCACCAGCACGTCGACGCCGCGACCCTTACCGGCGAGGTCGAGGCGCTGGTGCACGCCGAAGCGGTGTTGCTCGTCGATCACCGCGAGTCCGAGGTCGCGAAACGCCACCGCCTCTTGGAACAGGGCGTGGGTGCCGACGACCAGCGGCAGGCCGCCGTCGGCCAAGCGTTCCAAGGTGCGCTGGCGGACCTTGCCCTTGTCACGCCCGGTCAGCAGCCCGACGTCGATGTCGGCATGCGCGGCGAGCGGCGCGATGGTGGCCAGGTGCTGGCGGGCGAGGATCTCCGTCGGTGCCATCAGCGCCGCCTGGGCGCCGGCCTCCACCGCCGTCAGCACGGCAAGCAGCGCCACCACCGTCTTGCCGCTGCCGACGTCGCCCTGCAGCAGACGCAGCATGCGGCCATCGCCGGCCATATCCGCGGTGATGTCGGCGAGCGCCCGGCTCTGGGCGCCGGTAAGCGCGAAGGGAAGCGCCGCGAGCACCCGCTGGCTTAGCCGCCGGTCACCCACGAGTCGGCGGCCGGGCAGTCGGCGGATACGGCGGCGGACGAGGGCGAGCGCCAGCTGATTGGCCAGCAACTCGTCGTAGGCGAGGCGGCCGCGCGCCGGCGCCGTCGGTGCCAGATCCTCGGCAGTCTCTGGCGCGTGCGCCGCGCGCAACGCCGGCCGCCAAGCCGGCCAGCCGTGGCGCTGCAGGAGGCTCGGATCCTGCCATTCCGCCAGATCCGGCGCCCGCTCCAGGGCGGCGCGGATCAGCCGGCCCAGGACCTTGGGCGACAGCCCTGCGGTCAACGGATACACGGGCTCGACGCCGAGCACCGTGTCCATCACCTCGGGCGCCACCACGTGGTCGGGGTGGGTCATCTGCAACTCGTCGTCGAAGCGGTCGAGCATGCCGCTGACCACGCGCTCCGTCCCCGGCGGCAGCAGGCCGGTGAGATAGTCGGGTCGGGCGTTGAAGTAGACCAGCGTCAGGAAGCCGGTGGCATCCGAACAGATCACCTTGTAGGGAAAGCGTGGCCGCGGCGGCGGCTGGTGCGCATCGACATGGACCGAGAGCGTCGCCACCCGGCCGGGTTCGGCCGCCGCCACGGTCGGTGCGTAGCGCCGGTCGATCAGCCCCGACGGCAGATGCCAAAGCAGATCGACGACGTGGCTGCCGGTCAGCTTCTCCAGGACGGGCGCCAGTTTCGGGCCGACGCCCGGGAGCGAGCGCAACGGCGCGAACAGCGGATAGAGCACTTCTGGACGCATGATGGAGACGGCTGCTGACAGATCCGATACCCGCGACTATATCGCGGAGTTCAACGAGGAGGAGCGCGATGACCGCCGAGACCGATCCTGCCGCCACCCCCGCCGGGCTTGACGACGCTGCAACTGACATGGAAAACCGCCGGAAGCGTGTGCGCTTCCGTTGTCACCATACCGGCATGAAGGAGAACGATCTGCTGTTCGGCGCGTTCGCCGATCGGCACCTGCCCGAGCTCTCCGATGCCGACGTCATCTTCCTGGAAACGCTGCTCGGCGACAACAACGACATCGATCTCTACAATTGGATCACCGGCAAGGAGCCGGTGCCCGACGCTTGGCAGCATCCGCTGATGCAGAGGCTGCAGGCCTTCCGCTACGTCCAATAAGGCGTGCCCGTCCCACTCCTCCCCGTCGTCCGGTCCGTCCTTGAACACGTTCATTGACCGTTTGCGCGTCCCCGGCCGCGTCCGCATCGCCGGCGCGCCCGCCGGCTATGACGCGGAGGTGCTGGCGACGATCGCGTCGGCACTCCGACGAACGGTGTTGTTCGTCGCCCGCGATGCCGAGCGCCTCGCCACCACGGAGGGCGCCCTCGCGTTCTTCGCGCCGGATCTGGACCGGCTGGTGCTGCCGGCGTGGGACTGCCTGCCCTACGATCGGGTCTCGCCCCGGTCCGACGTGGTCAGCCAGCGCATCGACGGACTGACCCGGCTGGCGGCGGCGGACGACGGCCCCCGCGTCGTGTTGACCACCGTCTCGGCCGCCCTGCAGCGGGTGCCGCCGCGGCGTGCCTTCACCGATGCCGTGCGCACGCTCCGCCCCGGCGACCGCATCGACCGGGACGATCTCTTCGGCTTTCTTGAACGCTCCGGCTACGTGCGCTCCGAGACGGTGTTGGAGCCGGGCGAATTCGCGGCGCGCGGCGGCATCGTCGATGTTTTCCCGCCCGGCTGCGAGGAGCCGCGCCGGCTCGATTTCTTCGACGTCGACCTGGAATCCATCCGCGCCTTCGATGCCGCAAGCCAGCGCTCCACCGATCCGGTGGCCGAGGTGATCCTGAAGCCGGTGAGCGAGGTGACCCTCACGCCCGAGGCCATCGCCCGGTTCCGCTCAGGCTACCGTGCGCTGTTCGGGGCCGTCACCGATGAGGACCCGCTCTACGCCGCGGTCTCGCAAGGTCGCCGCCACTTCGGCATTGAACACTGGCTGCCGCTGTTCCACGACGGGCTGGAGACGGTGTTCGACTATGCCGGCGAGGCCGTCGTCGTCCTCGACGACCAGGCTGAGGCGGCCATCGAGGCGCGTCTCGATCTGGTCGCCGACTACTATGCCGCCCGCCGCGACGTGCCGGGCGGCGCCGGGGGTGGTCCGCCGTACCGACCGGTGCCGCCGGAGACGCTGTTTCTCGACCAGGACGCCTGGACCGAGCGGCTCGGCGCGCGGCCGGTGGGAGCGTTCAGTGCCTATGCCGCGCCGGAGGGCGACGACGGCGCCGACGCCGGCGGCCGACCCGGCCTCGATTTCGCCGGCGCGCGCGGCCGTGGTGACGTCAACGTCTTCGACGCGCTCGCCGAGCGGATCGATCAGCAACGACGCCGCAAGCGCCGGGTGGTCATCGCCGCGGTGTCGCCCGGCTCGCGTGCCCGGCTGACCTCGATCCTCACCGATCATGGCCTCCGCGGGCTCCAGGCGGCCGACACCTGGACCGAGGCGGCGGCGCTCGGCGCGGGCACGGCGGCGCTGGTGGTCCTGGAATTGGAGCGCGGATACGTCGCGCCCGACCACGCCGTGATCACCGAGCAGGACATTCTCGGCGATCGACTGGTGCGGCGAACGGCCAAGCGTAAGCGGCCGGAGAATGTCATCACCGAGGCGACGACGCTCAGCGAGGGCGATCTGGTCGTCCACGCCGATCACGGCATCGGCCGCTACGAGGGCCTGGAGGCGATCCACGCCGCCGGCGCCGCCCACGACTGCCTGCGTCTTCTCTACGCCGGCGGCGATAAGCTGTACCTGCCCGTCGAGAACATCGAGATGATCAGCCGCTTCGGCTCGGAGACGGCGGGCGTGCAACTCGACCGGCTTGGCGCCGCCAGCTGGCAGGCGCGCAAGGCCAAGCTGAAGCGGCGCATCCGCGACATGGCCCAGGAACTGATCAAGCTCGCCGCCGCGCGATCGCTAAGGGCGGCGCCGGTGATCGAGGCGCCCGAAGCGGTGTTCGATGAGTTTTGCGCCCGATTCCCGTTCACCGAGACCGACGATCAGGCCCGCGCCATCGAGGACGCCATCGGCGATCTGATGACCGGCCGCGCCGCCGACCGGCTGGTCTGCGGCGATGTCGGCTTCGGCAAGACCGAGGTCGCTCTGCGCGCCGCATTCCTGGCGGCGATGGGCGGCCATCAGGTGGCCGTGGTGGTGCCGACGACCCTACTCTGCCGCCAGCACTTCGAGACCTTCAACAAGCGCTTTGCCGGCTATCCCGTCCGCATCGCCCAGCTCTCCCGGCTGATCTCCGCCAAGGACGCCAAGGCGGTCAAGGCCGGTCTCGCCGACGGGACCATCGACGTCGTCATCGGCACCCACGCGCTGCTCAGCAAGTCGATCCGCTTCCGCGATCTCGGGCTTCTGGTGATCGACGAGGAGCAGCACTTTGGCGTCGCCCACAAGGAGGCGCTGAAGAAGCTGAAGGCCGACGTCCACGTGCTGACGCTGACGGCGACGCCGATCCCGCGCACCCTGCAGATGGCGCTGTCCGGGGTGCGGGAGATGAGCCTGATCGCGACCCCGCCGGTGGACCGGCTGGCGGTGCGCACTTTCGTCCTGCCGTTCGATCCCGTGGTGATTCGCGAGGCGATCATGCGCGAACGCTACCGTGGCGGTCAGACCTTCTATGTCTGTCCGCGCATCGAGGACCTGGACGAGGTGGCGGAGCGGCTGGCGGCGCTGGTGCCCGAGGTCAAGATCATCCGCGCCCATGGCCGGTTGGCGCCCCGCGACCTGGAGGCTGCGGTCAGCGCCTTCTACGAGGGCACCTACGACGTTCTGTTGTCCACCAACATCGTCGAGTCCGGCCTCGACTTGCCGGCGGTCAACACTATCGTCATCCATCGCGCCGACATGTTCGGCTTGGCCCAGCTCTATCAGCTGCGCGGCCGCGTCGGCCGCTCGAAGGTGCGCGCCTATGCCTATCTCACGCTGCCGCCGAAGAAATCGGTGACGCCGGCGGCGCGGAAGCGGCTCGACGTCATGCAGGCTCTCGACAGCCTCGGCGCCGGGTTCACGCTGGCCAGCCACGACCTGGACATCCGCGGCGCCGGTAATTTGCTCGGCGAGGAACAGTCCGGTCACATCCGCGAGGTCGGGATCGAGCTCTATCAGCGGATGCTGGAGGAAGCGGTCGCCGAGGCCCGCGGCGTCGACCATGCCGAAGCCGAGACCTGGAGCCCGCAGATCGCGCTGGGCTTGAGCGTGCTCATCCCCGAGGCCTACGTCCCCGACTTGGGCGTCCGCCTCGGCCTCTATCGCCGTCTCGCCGACCTGATGACGCCGGGTGATATCGACGCTTTCGCCGCCGAGCTGGTCGACCGCTTCGGTCCGCTGCCGGCCGAGGTGGAGAACCTGCTGCAGGTCGTCGCCATCAAGCAGCTCTGCCGGATCGCCGGTGTCGACAAGGTGGACGCCGGTCCGAAGGGGGCCGTCGTCGCCTTCCGTGACAACCAGTTCGCCAACCCCGCCGGGCTGGTCGCCTTTATCGGCCGCAATTCGGTGACGGCGAAGCTGCGGCCGGACCACCGCCTCGTCTATCGCCGCGATTGGGAGGTTCCGGCGAAGCGGCTGCTCGGCGTCCGCCATCTGCTGTCCGAGCTGGCCAAGGTGGCGACGGCGGTCGCCGCCTGAGAGGTTGTGAAAGAGTGCCCGCGAGGCCCGTTATCGCCGGAATTTTCCTCGTGTTTTCAAAGGGCGTTTTTTCGCAACCTCGATTGGTTCACAGGCTCTGAGCGGCCCGGTTGTCGCCGCCGTGCCGGTCGCGCATACTTCGACCATGCGCGCCGTCGCTGTCCTCGGGTTGCTCGCGATGCTGGGCCTTGCCGCCTGTACCCACACGGGGGGTATCAACACTAACCCGGTGATCCGCAAGTTCACCTGGTTCAGCTACGTCAATGGCGACGACCTCCGCGCCGCCTGCGTCCCCGGTGCGCCGCCGAGCTTCCGCTTTGTCTACAATGGCTTCTACCAGCGGCAGGTGCGGACGTACGACATCGTCGCCGACGACGTCGCCGACGGCGTCTTCCGCCTGACCAGCTGGGTGATCGGCCCGACCGACATCTCCCGCATCGTGGTCGACGGGCTCGGCGACATCTTCGCCCCGGGGCGCGGCACCATCGTCGAGGCGCTGTTGTCCTGGGACGACATCGCGACGCTCGAGGCGGCGCTGGTCGACAGCGGCTTCTTCGGCGCGCGACCGGTGGGCACCGACCTCCGCGATCTCGACTTCTTCTGGATCGGCGTCGCCTGCATCGACGGCGCGGTCACGTTCAACGCCTTCAAGTGGCCGTCGGAACGGTTCCGGCGCGCCAGCTTCCCGGCGCTACTGCTCGATTGGCACGAGACCGGCGTGCCGATCGCCGAGCCGCGCATCGTTTCCCGTCTCGAGGCCTATGGTGGCGAAGGCGAGGACGACCGCAGGCGCGCCCCGTCGTTCCTGATGACGATCGCCGACAACGGCCTCGTCGGCCAGCGCCGCTAATTCGTCAGCCGGAAGGTGATGGGCACGTGGAGGCGCGCAGTCTGCTGCCGGCCCGGGCCGCCGGCCGGCTGAAACCGCCAGCGGCGGACGGCGGCGCGGGCGGCATCGTCCAGCGCAGGGTGGCCGCTGCTGCGGTCGACCGCGACATCCAGCACCGTGCCGTCGCCCGCGACCTGCACCGCGAGGAGCACTTGGCCTTCCTGGCCCCGCCGACGCGCCGTTTCGGGATACCGTGGCGGCGGATTGCCCGGCGCGCCCAGACGATAGCGCGGTCCGGCGGATGGACGGGCGGCCCCCGCCGCGCCGTCGCCCTGCATGGGGGGGGACAGTGACGCTTGGTTAGCCGGCGGCGCCCCTGCTTCAGTGGTTCGCGGCGGCGCCGCGGCGCCGGTGGTTCGCGGCGGCGCCGCGGTGTCGATTTTTCGCGGTGGTGCCGCGGCCACGCTGTTCACCCGCGCTGGCGTCACGGCCTTGACCGGGGGCTTGCTGGCGGCGGCGCGGCTCGGCGCCGCCGGCTTCCGCAGCGGCGGAGCCACGCTGAGCCATTCGCGGATCGGCCCTCGGTCCGGTGCGTCCGTCACCGCAACGGGCGGTGCCTCCTCGGCCACGGTGTCGGTTTGCGGATGGGTCGGGAGCGCCTCGGCCGGGGGATCGGTCGGGAGCGCCTCGTCCTGCGGCGCCTCCGCCGCTTCCGGTTCCCGCGGCGCCTCCGCCGCTTCAAATTCGGGTGCCGCCTCCGCCATCACGGGCTGCGGCTCGGCCGGGAAAGTGTCGGCGCTCGCCGGGCCGTCGCCTTCGGCCGTCGTGGCGCCGGTGGGTCCCGCCGCCAATCCGACCTGCAGGCCATCGTCGCCATCACCCAACGGGCCCTGCCTCGGGTGCGGCGGCGTGACGGTCATCGCCAAGGCGATGTGGGCCAGGAGCGCCAGGGCCAGGGCGGTGCCCCAGCCGCGCAGGCCGATCGTGCGCATGCCCATGGCGGTCACTCTCCTGACCTCCCGACGGTGACCAGACGCACGCGGTCGAAGCCGGCGGCGCGCGCCGTCTGCAGCAAAGGCATCAGCCGGCTCGCCGGCGTCGCCGCGTCCGCCTTCACCGTGAGTGACGGCAGTCGGCCCCGGGCGGCGAGATCGGCGAGCCGGGTCGCCAGGGTCGCCACGTCGACGGGCGCGTCATCCAGCGCCACCCGGCCATCCGCGGCGACGAGGAGAGTCGGGTCCGACGACTCGAGCCGCGTCCCCGCCGCCGCCTCGGGCGGGACGATCGGCAGGACCTCCTCCGGCGCGATCGTCCCGGTCAGCAGAAAGAAAACGAGCAGCAGCAGGACGATGTTGATCAGCGGGACGATGTTCGCCTCGCCCTGGCCGGCTCGGTGCTGTCGCGGCAGGCGCATCCGGCGGCCCTCAGCGCTGGTCCTGCAGCGACAGATCGGTGAAGCCGCCGGCGGCGATGGTCTCCAACACCTCGATCAGTCGTTGCAGTCGCACCTCGCCGGCGGGGCGGACGAAGATCGGCCGCGTCCTGTCGCCGCCGACGCGCTCGTCCAGGACCGGCAGCAGCCGTTCGGGCAGGATCGCTTCGGCGCCGATCCGAAGACCCGAGGGTGTCAGGTCGATGACCACCGCCGCGTCGCTCCCCGGCGGCGCCGTGCCGCCGGGGCGGGCGCCAACCTCGATCTGCTCCAGGGTCAGGAACGTCGACGAGAGCATGAAGAACAGCAAAAGCAGAAACACCACGTCGATCAGCGGTGTCAGTCCCAGGTGCAGGATTCGGCGCTGGCGGTGTTCAAGCTGCATGGACGTCCTCCCGTCCCGGAGGTGGCAAGGGCTCCCGTCCGACGGGAGGCAGCGGTGTCGTGAACAGCCGGGTCGTCGAGTCCTCGATCTGTTGAGCGACACCGTCGACCATGCTGGACAACCAGTGATGGACCGTCCCCGCTGGGATGGCGATGGCGAGACCGGCCGCGGTGGTCAGCAGGGCCTCCCAGATGCCGCCGGCGAGCAGCGCCGGATCAGCGCGGCTGCCCGCGTGTTCGAGCACCTGGAACGCCTTGATCATGCCGAGGATGGTGCCGAGCAGGCCGAGCAGCGGCGCGATCTGCGCGATCACCTCGAGCCCGCGGAGGTAGCGCGAGAGGGCGGCCAAGTGCGCCATGGCCAGCCGCGTCAGTTCCTCGCGGAGTTGCGGCTCGGTACGGCTGGAAGGGCCGGAGAGCTCGCGCATTCCTGCCGTCAACACCTGCGCCGCCGGATGCCGCACCGCCGGCAGCCAAGCCGGCACGGCGGTGCCGCGATTGTTGGTCCATTCGGCCAGCGCGTCGGCGATCCGGTTCGGCCCGAACAACAGGCCACTGCCGTGAAACTGATAGAGCTTGACCAGCACCAGCGTCACCATCGCCACCGACAGGGCGGCGAGGATCATCAGCACGGGCCCGCCCTGCGTCACAAAACTCAGGCGCTCGAAGATTGCACTCACGCCGCTGCTCCGGTGCGGCGCGGCGGCTCGGCGCCGTCGTCGATCAGCCCCGACGGCGTGACGAACATCTGACCATCCGCCCGATCGATGCGTGCCGTGATCCCGTAGACGCAGGCGAGCCGCTCCGCCGTCAGAACTGCGTCCGGGGCGCCGTCGGCGGCGATGCGTCCCGCGCTGAGCAGCACCAGGCGATCGCAGAAGCGTGCCGCGAGCCCGAGGTCGTGCAGCGTGACGACGACGCCGGCGCCGGCGCGGCTGCGGTCGCGGAGCACCGCCATCATCCGCAGTTGATGTTCGGGGTCGAGACCGGCGACGGGTTCGTCAGCGAGCAGCAGCGCCGGCTCAACCGCGAGGGCGCGGGCGAGCAGGACGCGTCCGAGTTCGCCGCCGGACAACGTCGGCACGTTGCGGCCGACCAAGTCCTCGACGTCGGCGAGGCGCAGCGCCGTGGCGACGGCGGCGGCGTCGTCGCCCGACGGGCGTTGCCAGGGCAGCAGATGCGGCAGGCGGCCGAGCGCCACCAGACGTCCGACCTCCAGCGGCCAATGACACGTCGCCTCCTGCGGCAGGTAGGCGATGGTCCGCGCTCGGCGTTGTCGCTCCAAGGAAGCGATCGCCGTGCCATCGATCCGAATGCGGCCGGCGGCCTCAGCGATCAGCCCGGCGCAGGCCCGGAGCAGCGTCGTCTTGCCGGCGCCATTCGGCCCGATCAGGCCGACGATCTCGCCACGGACCAGGGTCATCGATACGGCGTCGAGCACCCGCCGGGCGCCGAAGCGGACCGTCAGGTCCTGCGCCGCGAGGAGGCTCATATCGTCGTGCTCCGCAGCCGCAACAGCAGCACCAGAAAGAACGGCGCCCCGAACAGCGCCGTGACCACCCCGAGCTTCAGTTCGACCTCGGTCGCCGCCAGCCGGATGGCGATATCGGTCGCCGTGAGCAGGACGGCGCCGCCGAGCGCGCTGCTGAGCAACAGCCGGCTCGGCACATAGCCGACCAGCGGCCGCAGCAGATGCGGGACGACGAGGCCGATGAAGCCGATGACGCCGCTGACCGAGACGGCGGCGCCGACGGCGAGCGCCGTGCCCAGCACCGCGAACCAGCGCAGGCGGGCGAGGTCGACGCCCATGCTGATCGCCGCATCCTCGCCCAGGGACAGGGCGTCGAGGCCGCGGCCGACGCTAGCCATCAGGATCCAGCCCGGAATCATCAGCGCCGCGGCGACGCCGACATGATCGAAGCTGCGATCGGCGAGCGAGCCCATCATCCAGAAGAGAATATCCGTCGCGGCATAGGGATTGGCCGACAGGTTGAGGGCGAGCCAGGTCAGCGCGCCGGCGAGGCTGCTGACGGCTACGCCGGCGAGGATCAGTGTCAGCGTGCCGGTGGTGCGCCCGGCGAGCAGCATCAGCAGTGCCACGGCGGCGGCGGCGCCGAGCATGCCGCCCAGCGGCAGGCCCAGGGGAAACGCGGCGGCCAGTCCGGAGTAGAAGGCGATCACGGCGCCGAGCGCCGCCGATGCCGACACGCCGACCAGATCGGGCGACGCGAGCGGATTGCGCAGCAGGCCCTGCAACACCGCGCCGGAGAGCCCGAGGCTGGCGCCGATCAGCGCGGCCAGGATGGTTCGCGGCACCCGCAGTTCCCAGACGATCACCTCGAAGACCGTCTGGTTGCGGCCGAGCAGGGCATCGAAGATCGTCGCGGACGGGATCGCCGCGTCCCCGACGAACAGCGACGCGAACAGCAGCAGCGCCAGCAGCCCCGCCAAACCGATGGGCAGCGCGCCGGCGCGGCTGGCGCTGGGGGCCGCGCGGAGGCTTTCCGCCGTCACCGGCTCGCCTCCGTCGCCACCAATCGCTGCCGCGCCTCGGCGAGGATCTCGACGGCCCGCAGCGTCTCCGGCAGGCCGCAGATCCAGTAGCGCAGCGGCACGACCACCCGCTTGGCCTGCGCCGTGAGCGCCGCGATCGCCGGGTGCCGCAGCGTATCGTAGGCGAGGGCAGGCGTTCGTGGCGTGTCGGCGGCGGTGATGATGACGTCCGGCGCGGTGGCGAGCAGCGCTTCCAGCGATGCCTGGCCGTGTCCCTGGATGCCGAGACGGGCGCCCAGGTTCTCGAAGCCGGCGTGCTCGATGATGTCCCCGATCAGGGTGCCGCGGCCCGCCGTGTAGCCGTTCGGTTGCAGATAGAGCGCCGTCGGCCGCCCCCGGGACGACGGCGCGCCGGCTGCCGCGAGCCGAGCGTCGAAGGCCTCGATCAGCGCCGTCGCCCGAGCGTCGTCGCCGAGGTGGTGGCCGAGTTGGCGCAGGCGGTCGCGTACGTCGGCAAGGGAGCGCGCCATGTCGAGCTCGACGAGCGGGTAGCCGAGCCGCTGCAACAGCCGCACGGTCGGCCGTGCCGCGCTGCGTCCGGCGATCATCAGGTCTGGCGCCAGCGGCAGGATCTCCTCGGGGCGACCGTGGTGCAGGGACACGTCCGCCGCCGCGGCGGTGGAGGCGGACAGTTCCGGGTCGGCGACGAGAAAGCTGAGCGCGGCGATGCGCCCGCGGTCGACCAGCGCCAGCGTCAGCTGGTCGGTACAGAGATTGAGCGAGACGATGCGGGCCGGCTTGGCGCCGGCGGGGGCGCCAGCGAGCACCAGCCAGCCGCCGACGAGGACGGCGACAGCAATCGTTCGCCCGCTCGTCGGCGACCTCTGGCGACCACGCGTTTGTCCAGGTCTCCGCATCGTCCGCCGTCAGAACGTCAGGCTGCCGCGGACGCCGCCGTAGGCGCCGATGCCCGGAGAGCGGAAGCCGAACGCCTCCTCGTAGTCCTGGTCGAGCAGGTTTTCGATGCGCGCGATCAGTTCGACACCGGGCAGCACCGCGTAGCTGCCGGCCAGGTTGACCAACGTGTAGCTGTCCAGCGTCACGCGCTCCTGCTGGAAGAACGGGGTGAGAAACACCGTGTCCTTCTGGTCGCCCGTGTAGCGAACATCGAGATTGACGTTGGCACGCTTGCGCCCGGCCGCGTCTTCAAAAAAACCGTAATTGAGGCTGGCGCTGGCCAAGTGCTTGGGCCGCCGCGTCAGTTCGAGGCCCTGCGGATCCTTGCTGTCGGTGTAGGTATAGGTGCCGGCGAACGTCAGCGACTGGAGGATCGTCGCCGCCACCGCGACCTCGACACCCTGTACGCTGGTCCGGCCGACCAAGTTGATGGGGCGGCTGGCCCCCAGGGCGGGCACGAACTCCGAAGAGATCGCGTCCTTGATCCGGTTCCTGAAGTAGGTGACGCCCACGGAAAAGCGGTCGTCCAGCAGCGACTGCTCGACGCCCACGTCCCAGCCGGTGGAGTTCTCCGGCGTCAGATCCGGGTTGCCGACGAAGGTGCCGAAAAAGCCGAACAGCTCGGTCAGCGTTGGGTTCTGCACGCCCTGGCCCCAACTGCCGTGCAGGCGGGTGCCGGTCTCCCGGTGCAGGTAGGCCGCCGTTACCCGCGGCGAGGTGAAGTCGTCGAAGCTGTTGTTGTTGTCTTGGCGCACCCCGCCGGTGATGAAGAGGCGATCCCAGAGGCCGACGCGGTATTCGCCGACCAGTCCGGTATTGCGGATCGTCGGCAGTCCTCCCGCGAACGAGTTGTCGCCGCTTTCATCGTTCTGTTCGACCAGAAAGGTGAAGGCATGGGTGGCGTCGGCGAACGCCGGCGTCTCCAGAAAGAGATTGGCTTGGTAGTCGACGGTCGTCGACCACGCGTCGAAGAAGAACGTCTCGACCCCGTCGGCCAACGAGTCGTTCTCGGTTTTGAGGCCGGCGAAGCCGAGGACTTGTTCCAGGGCACCGTCGAACAGGGTCAGCTTGGCTTGAATGCGGCCCGAGAGGTTTGTTGTCTCCGCCTCTTGGTCGGCGTCGGTGGGGATGAGGATGTTGGTTCCCGGCACCGTCATCGGGCCGAAGTCGTCGAACTGCAGTTTCGCCAGGAGGTAGCGCAGGGAGCCCCGGAACTCCAGGTTCTCGGAGATCTCGACGCCGCCGCGGCCCATGACCGTGACGTTTTCATAGCCATCCTTCTCGTCACCGAACCGCGAGATATTGATGCCGTCGGTGCGCAGGCCGCTCACCGAGACCGCGCCGTCGACGTGCTCGTTGCCGCCGCTGATGCCGGCGTTGCCGTCGAAGGTGCCGAACGAGCCGCCTTCGATGCGCGCGTTCGCGCGGATCGGTCCCTCGCCCTTCTTGGTGATGATGTTGATGACGCCGCCGCTGGTGTTGCTGCCGAAGAGTGTCGCCTGCGGGCCGCGCAGCACCTCGATGCGCTCGATGTCGTCGGCGAGCAGTGTCGAGAAGTCGAAGGCGTCGCCGCCCGCCGGATCGTTCATCCGCACGCCGTCGATCAGCACCAGGGTCTGGTTGGCCTCGGCGCCGCGAATGTTCACCTGGGTCAGCGTACCGAACGTTCCCGAGCGATTGACCGAGACGCCGGGCACGTCGCGCAGCGCGTCGGCAACGAAGCGCGTCTGTTTTTGTTGCAGCTCCTCGCCGGTGATCACCGTCAGCGAACTGCCGATGGTCTCGAGCGGCACGGGAAAGCGGGTCGCCGTGACGACCGTTTCCGGCACGACGGTGGTTTGAGCCAGCCCGCTTTCAGGCGTCACCATCGGTGCCGCGCTCCCGTCGGGGGGCGCGTCGTCCTCGGCGAGTGCGGGCGCGCTCCACGCCAGGGCCGCGGCGAGCGCTGCCACGACCCAGCCAGCGACATTGCCGGGTCCGGTCTCCTGCTCCTGGGACGAACGATTGACAGCCTCTACCCCCGGGTCAACATTGGTCATCGCAGACTCCGTCTGTGTGAATGGTTCCACCGTTCGCGGGGGGGGGCTCGGGGATCCGCCAAGATGCCGGGCCCTCCCACACGTCTTTTGATCGCGGCGGAGCACCTCCGTCGCGTCGTTTCGTGCGGTTGGCTGGAACGAGGCTCGTATCAGGACATGCGGCGGCGCGGGCGCACTGCGGCCCGGCCGATCAAGAAATCCTTCGTCGAAGCTGAGTCGCCACGCGACCTCCCCACAGCAAACCGCTCACCTACGGCGTCACCGCTCCGGAGATCCGCGTTCGTGACACACCCCGATCACGAACAGGGCGACGCTGATGATGGCAGGTCTCCTGGCTCGCAGGTCTTCGTCGCTTGCCCTGCCTTCCCGGTTTCCCAGTGGCCTCATGCGGGCAATGACTCGCTGCTTACAGTTGCGAGGGCAGCCACGGACTTGGCACCGCCGGGGCGCCGCACCGTGTTCCCTGTTAGCTCCCCTTCCGTCAGGGAACCATCACCACAGCCCAATTTCTCGAAAATTCCCGCGGCCGTCAACAAATATCCACAGGAGATGTGTGACCAACGCCGCATGGCACCGATGCGGGCGGGTCAGCGCGGTTCGCAAGGCCTCAGGCTGCCGGTCCGCCCGCCATGCGCCGCGACCAGCCGTGGATGATCGCCTGCAAGGCCGCCAGCCCGTCGGTAAGCGCCGCCGGCCCCGGTTGCAGGATGATCGGCGATTTGATCTCATAGAGATCGTTCGTCTGCACCGCCGGCACACCGGAGAAGCCGGGGCGAGCGGCCACCCGGTCGGGTACGAACTTTTTGCCGCACCACGAGCCGATGATGATATCGGGCGCGGCGTCGACCACGGTCGCCGCATCGACGATGCGGTCGCGGGCCGCGGGGGCCCCGTCGCCGCCGCCCAGCACGTCGGTGCCGCCGGCGATCTCGATCAATTCGGAGACCCAGCGGATGCCGGAGATCAGCGGGTCGTCCCATTCCTCGAAAACCACCCGCGGTCGGCGCGGCAGGCTTGCCGCCTCGCAGCGGGCGCGATCGAGCCGGGCGCGCAGGTCGCGGATCAGCGCCCAGGCGCGGTCGCTGGCGCCGCAAAGGCTGCCCAGTGTCTCGATCATCGCCAGGATCTCATTGACGCTCCGCTGGTTGAAGGCGTGCACCTCGATGCCCCTGCGGATGAGATCGGCGGCGATTTCCGCCTGGAGATCGGAAAAGGTCAGCACCAGATCCGGCGCGAGCGCCAAGATCTTGTCGACGTTGGCCGACGTGAAGGCTCCGACCCGCGGCTTCTCCTGCCGCACCTCCGGCGGCCGAACGGCGTAACCGGTGACGCCGACGATGCGGTCCTGTTCGCCGAGCAGGTAGAGCGTCTCGACGGTTTCCTCGGTCAGGCAGACGATGCGGTCGGGCGGCACGGGCTCTCCTCGACAGCGGGCGACGCGGTTCGATGGTTGCGGCGGAGCCAGTCGTCCATGGCCCGGGCCGTCGCCGTCAGGACGGCGGCCCCCAGCGCTTCCCCAATCGAGGTATGCAAGCCCGCGAACGGTTGGTCAATCCCCGTCGCCGGGCAGGCGATGACCAGGCAGTCGGTGCCGGTCCCGGTCACCGCGCCGCCGCCGGATGCGGCTGCGTATCTGCGATCGAGGATCGCCGCGGTCCGCGCCTGCGTGGCGATAGAGAGCGCCTCCAGCATCGCCGGCTCGGTGAGGGGGACGGCGAGGTGACAGAGGGCGTTGATCGTCCCGATCGCCGGGGCACCTTCGCCAACATCGACCGCGCTCGACCGGCGCTGGCCGATTCGCTCGGCGTTGCCGAGGCCGAGCGTCATCAGGCACGCCGCCCCCACGCCGTCCCGCATGGCGGTGGCGAGCTGATAGGTCGCCAGCGGCGTCGAGGTCATCAGGCCGATGGCGCCGGCGAGGCCGCGGGCCGCCATGCGCTGCATGAGGAACGCCGCGGGGTCCACATCGCGGGACAGGTCGGCGTTGGCCACTTCCAGCCAAGCCACCCGGTCGCATACTTGACGGCCCGGCCGTGCCACGGCCCAGCTCAGCATCCGCTGCGGCTCGCGGAACCGCGCGACCAGCCACGGCGGCGCCAGATCGATGGCAAAGGCGGGCGTCACCGTGTCATGGTCCGGGCGTCGTCGACGGCGCCAGCGGCTCGGTGACCACGCGGGCGACACGGGGTCACGAGCCGATCGGCAGGTGCGCCGTGACGGGACCGGACAGTCGGGCGCTTTCGCGGGCGACGTCGAGCATTTTCGCCAGGATGCGGGGTTCCTGGGCGCCGGCGATGACAAAGGCGCCGTTGAAGATAAAGCTGGGGACGCCGGTAACGCCGACGCGCCCGGCTCGGGCATGCTCCTCGCGCACCCAGGCGATGTCGGCCTCGGAGGAGAGGTAGATGCCGAGCGCCTCGCCGTCCAGGCCGATCTCCCGGCCGATCGCGACCAGCACCGCAGCGTCGCCAATGTCGCGGCCGCGGACGAAATGCTCGTGGAACAGGGCCTCGACGGCGGCGTGCTGCAGCCCTTCGGCCTCGGCGAAACGGACCAGCCGATGGGCATCGATGGAGTTGGGCGCCCGATGCATGGTGTCGAACGCGAAGGCGATGCGCGATGACTGCCCGGCTTCGGTGATCGCCCGCAGCACCCGGCGGACCCGGGTTTCCCCGCCGTAGCGACGGGTCAGGTAGTCGCGCCGCGGCAGGCCGCGGCTCGGCATGTCGGGGTGCAGCAGGAAAGGCCGCCAGGCGACGTTGGCGACAACGTCGGGCCGGTTCGCCAGCGCCTGCTCGAAGCGACGCTTGCCGATGAAGCACCACGGGCACGCCGGATCGAAGACTACGTCGACCGCAATACTGGTTGCGCTTTGGCCGTCTTGCATGACGGATGCTTTCGGTCCTCGCCGCCGGCCTGTCAACCGTTTGTTCGGCGCCGGCAAGACCCGGGGAGAGTCCCCGGTCCCGCCCGGGCGTCCTGGTGGCGACGACAGGGCGATTGCGTGCCGCGCCGATCGGCGTTTACAATAGTGGCGTCTTAGGGGAGTAGCCGCCCTCCGCCTGGAGGAGGGGCGCGCGTCAACATCCTTGGCTCCGGACAGTCGGCTCCGGCCATGGCGCGCGCGACCGGTCGGGTTTGGCGAGACCTATGGTGCGGATGCGCGCTCCAGGGGGAGCTGGGCAGCGACATCCGGCCATTGGTCCTGCGCCCGGCTCCCACGGATATCCCCGATGCATCACGTTGTGGTGATTTTCCTGACGGTGTTTCTCGCCGAACTCGGCGACAAGACGCAGCTGGCGACGCTGCTGTTCGCCAGCAACGGCGGACAGCACCCCTTCGTCATTTTCCTCGCCGCGGCCGGTGCCTTGGTCGCGTCGACGGCGGTGGCGGTGGCCCTGGGGACCGCCGGAGCGCACCTCCTGGCGGGGATCCCTTTGAAGATGATCGCTGGCATCGGCTTCGTCGCCGTCGGTCTGTGGACGATCTACGGCGCGCTCACGTCGGGTTGAGCCGCGCCGGACCCTCAGGGACGTCGTCATCCGGGGGTGGCGCCGGGGCGTCCGGCTCCATCGGTGCCGCCGCCGCAGGGATCTCCGCCTCACCGGGATCGTGGGCGAGCGGGGCGGCCTGCGGTGTCAGGATCTCGAAGGTGCGCTCCTGATGGTCTTCGCTCTGGCGCATGCCGCGTCGTGCCGCGACGAGCAGGACGAGGAGCAGGGCCGTCGCCCCGATGAAATACAGCACGCCGTCGATGCCCAGGCGGTCCATCGTCTGGACGCCGACCAGTGGGCCCAGCACCGAGCCGCATCCCGACGCCAGGATCAGCGCGCCGCTCACCGCCACCACCCGGTCGGCCGGCATGCGGTCGTGCGCATGGGCGACGGCGACCGGATACAGCGTCGACATGAAGCCGCCGAGCAAGGCCGCCGCCGGCAGCACCGCCGCCAGCGTCCGCGGCAGCAAGACGAGCACCGCCGCGAGGACCGCCAAGCCGACGCCGAGGGCGATCAGCACCCCGCGCCGATCGAGCCGGTCCGACAATCGGCCGACCGGCACCTGGAACAGCAATCCGCCGAGCACCGCCGCGAACATCACCAGAGCGATCGTCTCCTGATCGATCGCTGCTCCCTGCATCCAGGCTGGCACCAGGGCATAGAAGGTGCCGGTGATCACCCCGCTCAACGCGCAGCCGGCGACCGCCGCCGGGGCGGCGCGCAACAGGGCACCATAGGGCGGCGCCTCGACGGTAGCGGCGGCGCGCGGCGCCTCGGCGCGGGTGCCGCTTACCAGCACCAGGCCGAGGGCGAACAGGGTGACGATGGCGCTGAACGGTGCGGCCGAGCGGACATCCACCTGCCCGATCAGCAATTGCCCGATCGCCAGGGCAAGGAACGTGGCGACCATATAGGTGGCGAACACCCGGCCGCGCAGCGCCGTCGGCGCCTTGGCGTTGAGCCAGCTCTCGGTGGTGACGAAGATCCCGGCGCAGCCGAAGCCGACGATGGCGCGGAGGATCATCCAGGCATACGCATCGACCAGCAGCGGCATCGCTGCGGTGGCGGCCGCCACCGCGCCGGCGAACGCGGCATAGGCGCGGATGTGGCCGATGCGGACGATGATCCGGTCGGAGCGCACCGCCGCCACCGTGAAGCCGGCGAAATAGCTGCTCAACACCAGGCCGGCCACCGTCGTGTCGAACGCCTCGACGGCCACCCGCAACGACAGGAAGGTGGTGAAAAAACCGTTGGCGAGCTGAATGATCCCGGTCGCCAGGATGAGTGTGCCGATCGCGGCCGCCATGGATTTGCCTGTTTGCATCAAACCTCCCCCACGCCGCGGGCCAGACAGCGAGGCGTCGCCGGTCCCCCAATCTCCGAGTCGCTGCAGTATCGCGGCGCCGGCGCCGGCGATCAACTATCCCTGCCGGCCAATGGCCGGCGATCAACCAGCATTCCGGCCAATGGCCGGCGATCAACCAACATTCCGGCCAATGGCCGGCGATCAACCAGCATTCCGGCCCAAAGCCGGCGGCGGGTGCCGCTCACCCGAGCCACCAGATCCCGGCATTGAGGTAGGTGGCGAAGCCAACCCAGAGGAGATACGGCGTGAACAGGCCGCCGGCGCGCCAGTCGATCCGCCAGAATTTGACGGTCGTCACCGCGAGCAGGCCGAGCAGGACGACGATCACCACCAGACCGCCCTCGATCCAACGAAACCCGAAGAATAGGATGGGCCACGCCAGATTGAGCACCAGTTGGACGATGAACAAAGCGAGTGCCGTCGCCACGTCGGCACGGTGGCGGCGGCGATACACGCGCCAAGCGGCGACCGCCATCATTCCGTAGAGGGTCAGCCAGACCGGCGCAAAGACGCCCGGGGGCGGTGTCAACGGTGGCTTCACCAACCTGGGATACCAAGTCTCCACCGTCGTCGCGGTAACCGCGCCGCCGATCGCCGCGACGCCGTAGCAGAGTGCGACAAGCCCGATCAGCACGACCACGTCGACGCGCGTCACCGGCGACGATCGGGTGGGTGGCGAAGTTCGGGTGGGGGGCATTGTCGTCGGTCCCGCCATCGCTTGTTTGCCGCTCGATCCGGCCCGTCGATCCGAGCCGGGTGGCGGTGCGTATTTCCTACGCATTAAGGCGGAGATCCGTGATGAAAACAATCCTGTCGATTGTCGTCGTGATGGGAGCGGTGTTGTTTGCCGCGGTCCCGGCAGGCGCTCCCAACGCCGGCGGCCCTGCTGTCGCATCGGATGATGTGGCGATCCGGGCGGTGGTCGAGGCGCAACTCGAGGCCTTTCGCGCTGACGACGCCGAGGCCGCGTTCGGCTATGCCGCCCCGCGGGTGCAGCAGCGCTATGGCTCCGCCGATCGGTTCCTGCGCATGGTCAAAAAATCGTACCGCCCGGTACATCGGCCCCGCGTTGTTACCTTCGGCGCGCTGACCCGGAGTCCGCACGGGCCGGTGCAGACAGTGGATCTGATCGGGCCGCAGGGGCAAGCGTACCGCGCCATGTTCATGATGGAGCAGGCAGCGGATGGCGATTGGCGGATCGGCGGCTGTCTGCTGCGGCGCGCGCCAGGATGGGTCATCTAACGACCGCACCGGCGGTCAAATCTCCAGAGACACCCCTTCCACAGAATGGCAAAATAGGATCTCCGAAAGACCTAGCCCGGCGAAGGTTTCCCCTAGGTCCTCCGTCGTCCCTCTTCCCGCAAACACATAGGCCGCGGCCGGCGCACAGTGGCGCACAGCCGCGGCGACCAAGTGGGCCAGCGTCATCACCGGTCGCCTTGACGCCTTGCGTGGTGAGGATAATGCAATCGCGACGCGGAGATTGCGATGATCGCGCTGCCGGTCCAGCAGGCGCCCTTCGTCATAGACCTCGGACTCGTCCGTGGCGGCGAGGAGAATGTTGACGTGCCCATCGGGACGCGCCGTCAGCGACGCGTCCATAATCGCCAGCACCGCCGGCAGCGCCCGGATGTCGGCCGCGAGCACGATCGGTCCTTCGATCTCGGGCCGCAGGTAGGCGTCCCCGACCGCCTCGGCGATCCACAATGCGTCGCCGACCCGCAGGGTCCGTCCGACATCGGCAGCGGCGCCGCCTGCGGGATGGTGGCGGATGTGCAGCGTGAGCTCCGGTCGCTCCGGCGCGGTCGCCGGAAACAGCGGTCGCGGCCGTCCCGCCGGCAGATACACCATGACCGCCTGACCCGCCCGAAACACCGGAGCGCCGGGGCTTGAGCGGCGCAGAGTCACGATACGGACGTGCGGATGCACGTCCTCTGCCGCGATGATCCGGCAACCGACGGGGTGGACAAGCAGGGGACCGGTTGCCGAATGGAGGGCGGATGAGGGGCGATCCACGACGATATCCGACAAAGGCCTGCGAATGAGGGAGAAGGTGGGGCGGGCAGTTGGTGGGGTTCCCAGGGCCCGCCCCACAGTCCGACGCTCGGCGACAGGGGGGATGTCAAAATTGAGCATCGAACATTCGCCTTACGCAGGATCGATCGAGCGGGATCACTGGCGCCGGGCGTTTGGTTTGAAAATGTCGAGACCTAAGCAGACTCTCGCATCGCCAGGGGCCAGCGGACCCGCTAGAGTACCCTTTATGGGTTACGGCAGCCCGTCGTCCGCGGGCGGCGGTCATCGGTCGGCGGCCACATAACGCTTGATTTGGGTGCTGAGTGAGGCGACCGTTCGGTGGGGCGTGCCTCGGCGAGGGGTCGGATCCGCGAAAACGACATTGGTGGCGCCATGGCGTTCCTGGGAACACTTCGCGCAGAGGTTCAGCGTCTGCAGAACCGGCACTTTCTTGAGGCCGCCATGGCCATCTGTGCCCTGTCGGCCCTGTCCGGCGCCCGCGTGTCGCTGGCCGAGCGGTACCAGGTCGACACCCTGATCGCCACCCTCGACCGCCTGTCCATTTACGATCCCCATGAGGCGGTCGGCATCCTCGACGATTTCATCTTCCAGGTGCGCGACGATCCGAGCGCCGCTCGCCGGCTGATCGTCAAGATCCGGCGTTACGCCAAGGACCCGCCGGCGGCGCAGGCGCTGTTGCGCATGGCGTATCTGGTGATGACCGCCGACGGCGACATTGGCGAGAAAGAGCGGGCCATGTTCGGCGAACTCTGTGCCGTGCTCGGCGCGGATTCTGAGGTGGTGTTGGCGATGTTCGCCGGACAGCAGGACCAGGCTGCCCTGACGTCACGATGAGGGCCGTCCTGCAGCGGGTGTCCGAGGCGTCGGTCCGCGTCGCCGATACCGAGATCGCGCGCATCGGTCGCGGAGTGGTCGTGCTGCTTTGCGTGGAGACCGGCGACACGGCGGCAACGGCGGCGTGGTTCGCCCGCAAGATCGCGGCGATGCGCATCTTCGCCGACGCCGACGGGCGCATGAACCTGAGCGTGCGCGATGTCGGCGGGACGGTGCTGGTGGTCAGCCAGTTCACCCTCGCTGCCCGCTGGCGCCGCGGCAACCGTCCGGACTTCTCGCCGGTGGCCGATCCGCAGCGCGGCCACGCCCTCTACGAGCAGGTCTGCGGCGGTTTGGCAGCCCAGGGGGTGGCGATCGCGACCGGGCGGTTCGGGGAGCACATGGCGCTTGCGCTGGTCAATGACGGCCCGGTGACGATCTGGATGTCGTCCAACGACGCCTGACCGCGCCGTTCCTTGGCGTCAAGCCGACAGGTTCGGCCGCGCCGCGTGCGCTTCAAAGACGCCCAAGCGCGACAGGAAAATGCCGAGCCGCGTATCCTCGACCTTCACGTGGTTGACCATCCATGTATAGAGGCCCTCGATCGCCGGGGGCAGGGCATGTCGGCCGCCCGCCTCGAGGATATCCATCAGTTGCCGCGCTTTCGCCATCATGATCGCGTGGGTGCGGCGATGGGCATCCGCGCCGGGATAGTCGTAAAGCTGCATCAGCAACTCCTCGGTATCGTAGTGAACGGCCATCTGATCGATGAACTGGTGGATGAGGCCGAGCACGCTGTCATCGCTCTCGTCCTCGCTGAGGATGTGGGTGCGGAGGCTGTGGAGCACCTCGTGGGCGCGAGCGTGGTCCAGGTCCAGGCTGGCAATGCCGAGCTGCGGAAGCGGGGCGCAGATATGATCGGTCATGGAGAACCTTCCGGACGGGTGCGCGCGGCCGTCGCCGCGACAGGACTATAGGCAGCCCATATAGGAAAATAGACAAGGCGGGCAACCCGTGCCGCCCTCTGGCCGGTCCGGTCTCCCCGGGCTTGACTGGCCGTCCCGGGCGGTTATCTGGTTGATCCTGACAGGGCGGAACGGGCACCAAGCGGGGCGACGCGGCATACTGAAAATCCTACATAATCCTACAAAAGCATACGCTTCGCGGTTTTCAGAATGATGAATCCAAGAGTTTCAGTCCCTTGCGGCGGAAAACCGCGTCACGGACTGGCAACAAAACGGCTTTTTCTGGCAACATTTGGCAACAGACGTATGCCAACCGGAGCGGGCGGGGCGGTGGCGTCTTCGCCAACGGCAAAACGCCGCGCCCTGAGGGACGCGGCGTTCGGTGCGGGCCGGGCGATCGACCGTCGACCGGGGAAGCCTTGGGGACCCTGCCGTCAGGGCCGCCGGTGGGGCCGGCGGGCCGCCGTCAGCCTTGGGGCTGCAGGCCGCCGGGGGCGATGCCGTCGGACGGATCGGGGCGGCCTTTCGGCGGCACACCGGTGGTCGGGATGGTGCTGCGCGGCGGTGGCCGATCTTCGCCCTCATCGCCGCCGCCGCGCCGGATAGTACCGCCCGCGAGCAGGGCTCGCACCTCTTCGCCGCCGAGGCTCTCGTACTCCAGCAGCGCCGTCGCCAAGGTGTCCAGGGCATCGCGGTGCTCGGAGAGCACGGACCGGGCGCGCGCCTCCGCCTCCTCGATGATCCGTCGGACCTCCTCGTCGATCAGTTCGGCGGTTTCGTCGGAGACCGTCTTGCTCTTGGTGATCGAGCGGCCGAGGAAGATCTCCTCCTCGTTCTCGCTGTAGCGCAAGCGGCCGAGTTTCTCGCTCATTCCCCACTCGGTCACCATGCGGCGCGCCAGGTTGGTGGCCTGCTGGATGTCGTTGCTGGCGCCGGTGGTCACATTGTCGCGGCCGAAGATCATCTCCTCGGCGACCCGCCCGCCGAACATCATGGCAAGGCGCGCCTCGATTTCCCGCTTGGTGAAGCCGTAGCGGTCCCGTTCGGGCAGGTTCATGGTGACGCCGAGGGCGCGGCCGCGCGGGATGATCGTCACCTTGTGCAGTGGATCGTTGCCTTCGACGAACAGACCGACAAGCGCGTGGCCCGCCTCGTGGAAGGCGGTCAGCCGCTTCTCGTCCTCGCTCATCACCATGGAGCGCCGTTCGGAGCCCATCATCACCTTGTCCTTGGCGGCCTCAAAGTCGGCCATGGTGACCTTGCGGCGCATCGCCCGAGCCGCCAGCAGCGCCGCCTCGTTG
>CAZVRW010000009.1:72286-73384 GCA_964630265.1 uncultured Rhodospirillaceae bacterium | reverse complement strand
CTAGACGGGCTGGTCGGTCGGACGTCTGAAGGTCGTCGCTGATGGTCAAGCGTTACGGCGTTCAAACTGCTCCGCGGCCGGCGGTGGGGGTGCCGGGAACCGATTGTGGGATGCCACCGGACCACGGCATCTGCCGGTTAGGTGGGAACCGTAAATCAGGGGCGGGGCGTATTGGCCGTCCGACGCCAGAAACCCAAGCGTCAGAGGGTGGTCAATGGCGCGGCGTTCCGGACCGCGAAAAACGCGCCGCGCCGCGTTATTGCTTCGCTGACGCGTTGCGGCCCACGGGAGCGAGCAGGAGGAGCCCCGAAATCAGCGCCGTAAGGCCGATGCCGAATGCCAGGACGTTGTCCGGCTCCGAAACGACGGTCACCGACTTGGTGACGTTGACGACCGTGCTTCCACCAGCGGCAACGCCGAAATCGAACTGGAAGGCATGCGTCGTGTCGGCGGACGTCAGCGGACTGCTCAGGTTGCTCAAAGTCGTCGGCGACGTATCCGTGTCCAGCTGGTCGAGCAATTCCCGCCATTCGGCGATTTCCCAGGCCGAGGGAAGGATGTCGCCGCTCACCGCCACGGTTGCTGTGACGTTGCCTTTCACCTGCGTGATCGACGTCGGGCTCGTCGCGTCGTCGACGAAGGCCGTATCCCCGGCGGTCGTTCCCTGCAAATCGAAATCCGTATAAGTGAAAAACGTCAGATCAAGGGGGGCGCTGCCAGGATTGACGATGGTCAGGGCTTCGGCGACGGTTGAGACCTTACCGCTGTCCGTTACCGTGTACGTCAGGTTTCCAACGAAGAGGCGGCTGTCGCCGTCCACCGGAACCTCGAATTCCAGGGTCAACGTATTGGCGGCGACCACTGCGTTCGTCAAAAATGCGCCGAGGTAGACTTCACCGTTGTCCGGTGTCTGATACCACCAGGACTGCGCAAACAGGTTGTCAACGCCCTTGAAGAGCCAGTCCTTCCAAGCGAACGAGGACCCGGACGACTCGATGTCGAGACCCAAGGTGGTCTCGCCGCTCGGGCTGTCGATGAAGACGCAGTTGACCCCTGGAACGGAGCAGTTCGCGGCGGCCTCACCGTGCCACAGCATAA
>CAZVRW010000009.1:15798-72186 GCA_964630265.1 uncultured Rhodospirillaceae bacterium | reverse complement strand
CCTGGAAGGGGACGCGCTCGACCACCCATCCGTCATACAGAACAGCATCGGCAGAGACGGACGCACTGATACCGTCTCGACGCGAGGGCGTCGATCGTCAACACCAACAACGCCTCGGCGAACCTCGCCGTGCCCGGTCCGACACTGCGGTGGCATCTTCGTGGCGTACGCCGATCGTTCCACCAAGGATGCGGGAGGATGGTTGCTGGAGAGATGTTCAGAAGCCTTCGCGTTCGAGGCGCTTTCGTTCGAGCTTGCGTGCCCGACGAACGGCTTCAGCCTTTTCGCGCGCCCGCTTTTCCGAGGGTTTCTCGTACGAGCGACGGCGCTTCATTTCACGAAAAATGCCCTCGCGCTGCATCTTTTTCTTCAGCGCCTTGAGGGCTTGATCGACATTGTTGTCGCGAACGATCACGTGCACGGGGATTTGCGCTCCTTGTTCCAACCGGGTAAAACCAATCAATGAGCCGCGTTGATAGCACAGTCGCAACGCGAAAGGAAAGTCTCGCACCCAACATCGTGCTGAACCGTAGCATGCAGCCATGGCTATCCTGAAAATTGCCCGTATGGGGCATCCTGTTTTGCGTCGCCGCGCCGCCCCGGTGACCGATCCAAGCGATCCGGGCCTCTCGGCGCTGGTGGCCGACATGATCGACACCATGATCGATGCGCCCGGGGTCGGGCTGGCGGCGCCACAGGTGCACGCCTCGGTCCGAATCGTCGTCTTTCGCGTGCCGGAGAGCCGCGCCGACGATCCAGACGCGCCGGCGGGGTCCCCCAGCGGCGCGGTACCGCTGACCGTGATGTTCAATCCCGAGATCGAGATGCTGGATGCGGCACCAATTTTGGATTGGGAGAGCTGCCTGTCGATCCCCGGCCTCACCGGCATGGTGCCTCGCGCCCGGCACATCCGCTACCGCTGGCAGGCGCCGACCGGCGAAACCCAGTCCCGCGAAGCCACGGGATTTCATGCCCGTGTGGTGCAACACGAATGCGATCATCTGGATGGCGTCCTGTACCCCATGCGGCTTCCCGATCTGACGCGCTTCGGCTTCGTCGAGGAAGTGGCGCGGGCCGGCGAACGCGCCGCGACGTCGCCAGCGGAGGCCAAGGCGGCCGGTTGAGCAAAAGCGGGCGGGACGCCGACCGCGGCCGACTGGCACATCGTCCGATCGACGAGACTGCGGCGGTCGGGTGCCGTGCGCGGGAAACCAGCGGGCTGAAGCGCAGTTGGCGATGATCATATCAAGCTGAGCGAACCGTGCTTGAGAAAGGTGGCAATTGATGGACGATGACACGCGCATCCGCGACGAAATCCTGCTCGCCATCCTGCCAAACGTCGCATTCGACGGCTGGACCGAGCGCGTGCTCAAGGATGGTGTCCGGGACGCGGGCTTCCCGGACGCCATGGCGTTCCGCGCGTTTCCCGGCGGCATTCCCGAGATCATCCGGCACTGGTCGGACTACGGCGATCGGCGTCTGCGAGAAGACATGTCGGCGCTCGACCTCGCGGGGATCCAACTCGGCGATCGCCTGGCGACAGCTATTCGGCTCCGCATCTCCGTCTATGCGCCGCACAAGGAAAGCGTCCGGCGAACGATCGCGCACCTGGTCCTGCCGACGAACGCCGGCACCGCCGCGCGCAATCTGGCGCGCACCGTCAACGCGATCTGGTATGCGGCCGGAGATCGGTCCGCCGATGTCAGCTATTACACGAGGCGGGCGATCCTGCTGCCTGTCTACGTGGCCGCCATCCTGTATTGGTTGGACGACGAGTCGGAGGGGGCCATCGAAACATGGCAGTTCGTCGCGCGCCGGATCGACGACGTCATGCGCGTGCCGAAAATCCAGAAAACGCTCCAGGCGCCGGTGGATGCCCTTGCCGGTCCGGTGCGGCTGGCCAAGCAGGCCGCGGGCTGGATTCTCGCCCGCCGTCCGATTGCGGGCACCGGCCGCGGCGCGATGCGCTGAGGGGACACGCCTTGCACGCATTGTCGGCGTGGCCGGCTATTGGTTGAGTTGGTTGAGGTAGCGGAGCGCTATCCCAAGAAAGCCGATCAAGGCGCTCATTCCCAACATGAATGCGAAGAACAGCTTGACCAGTGGTTCTTCCGCCGGCGTCCTGGCGTAACACAGCCACGAAAGCGAAAAGACGACGATGGAAAACAGGGTCAGGACGTCCAACGCTCGGGCCGTGGCTTGCCGGATCCTAGGGCCTTAAGTGCTCGGCCGGTCACGCCTGTCCCGGCGCGCTGACGTCGATTTGGGAGTCGATCCGGTCGCGCAGATCGAGGAGCCAAGCGAGGCGATGTTCCAGTTGCTCGATGTCGTGGTCCAGCCAAGCAACCAGAAAGCCCGCATCGACCGCATGGTGCTGTCGCAAGTCATCCAGGCGCGCCAACTGCTGTTCGCATACGTCGACGAGAAGATCCACCTGGGCTCGACGGTCTTCGCATTCGAGCAGGTGCAAAAAACGGAACTTCAGCGCCACGACCAGTTTATTCAGCGAAGTGTCGGCGGCGCGGAGATTGGCGGTCAATAGCGTAAAAAGCTCGTGCCGACCGACCTCCGTCAGTCCAAGAATGGCGGCATCCCCGGTGCCGTCGATCGTCTCGACCAGCCCTTCGTATTTCAGCAATTCGATGGAATGTCCCATGATTTCCTGGGACGGTCCGATCACGCGGCTGACAAAATGACGGATCGCTTCGGCTAGTGTGCCGTAGGACATCGGCCCCAGAGCAAGCGTACCCAACGCGGTGAGGCGGATCGCTTCCTTCGGCGTGAGCGTCTGATCCGCGAACATCCCCTGCGTCCTCCGGCTCCTAGCCACACTATGCCATTAGCCGATGAAACGTGTCGAGAGGGTGAATGGATCGCCGACCGTCGCCGTAGATGCCTATCGCGGCAGGGATCAGGCCGCCACCTTGAGCTCGAGGCGCCGCCAAACGTCCCGCATGGCATCGACGAGACTGTCCATGTCGGCGTCGGAATGCAGCGGCGTCGGCGTGAACCGCAGGCGTTCGGTGCCCCGCTCGACGGTCGGATAATTGATCGGCTGCACGTAAATATAATGCCGGCTCATCAACTCGTCACACGCCGCCTTGCACAAGACCGGATCGCCGACGAGTACAGGGACGATGTGGGAGGCGCTGGCCATGACGGGCAAACCGGCTTCGGCGAACCGCCGCTTGAGGGTCGCCGCCCGCTCCTGGTGTCGCTCGCGTACCTCGTTGTGCTCCCGCAGCCAGCGGACGCTGGCGAGCGCGCCGGCGGCGACGGCGGGCGGCATCGCGGTGGAGAAGATGAACCCGGTGCCATAGGACCGAACGAAATCGCACATGGCGGCGGTTCCGGCGATATAGCCGCCGACCACGCCGAACGCCTTCGCCAGCGTTCCCTGGATCACCGTGATCCGATGCATTTGCCCGTCGCGTTCGGCGACGCCCGCACCGTGCCGGCCATAGAGGCCGACGGCATGTACCTCGTCGAGAAAGGTCATGGCGCCATGGTGTTCGGCGACGTCACAGATCTCCCGGATCGGCGCGATATCGCCGTCCATCGAATAGACCGACTCGAAGGCCACCACCTTGGGCCGGGCCGGATCATACTCGCCGAGGATCCGGTCCAAATCGTCGGCATCGTTGTGCCGGAAAACACGCTTTTCGGCCTTCGAATGGACGATGCCTTCGATCATCGAGTTGTGGTTCTTGGCGTCGCTGAGAACGAGGCAGTTGGGCAGCATGCGGCCGAGCGTGCTCAGCGTCGTCATGTTGGCCACCCAGCCCGAGCCGAAAATCAACGCGGCTTCCGTCTCATGGAGCGATGCCAGTTCCCGCTCGAGCAGCACATGGTTGTGGTTGGTGCCCGAGATGTTGCGCGTGCCGCCGGCCCCGGCTCCGCAGCCGTCGATCGCCGCGTGCATGGCGCGCAGGATATTCGGGTGCTGGCCCATGCCGAGGTAGTCGTTGGAGCACCAGACGGTGATCTCGCGAACCTTTCCATCGAGGTGGCAGCGTGCCTTGGGGAAGCGCCCGGCTTCGCGTTCAAGGTCGGCAAACACCCGGTACCGTCCCTCCCGCTTGAGCGCGGCGATCCGGTCGCGGAAGAACTGTTCGTAATTCATGCCCGTGTCGATTCTGCGTTTCCTTCGACTCTTTATGGCGCTTTCGTCATGCAAATGCCACGTACGAATCCGTCAAAAGCCCACGCGGGCACGTGATCGCCGATTTCGGTGGCCTGTCAGGCGGTGGCGCGGATCTGCTCCAGCCCATCGTCGAGCGCCCGCCCGAACCGGGCCAGCATCTCCTCGATGGTGGCGGCTTCGATGATCAACGGCGGACAGAGCGCGAGCACATCGCCGGTCAGCGAGCGGGTGATCAAGCCGTGGGCTTCGGCAGCCTTGGCGACCGCCGCGCCCACGCCGGCCGCCGGGTCGAATGGCGCTTTGGTTGCTTTATTGCGTACCAACTCGACCGCACCGATCAAACCGATCGCGCGCACCTCACCGACCAGCGGGTGATCGGCAAACCGTCGCAACCCCGCCTGGAACGCCGGCGCGACGCTGCGGACATGCGCGACGATGTCGCGTTCTTCGTAGATCTTCAAGGCTTCCAGGGCGACGGCGGCGGCGACGGGGTGGCCCGCGTATGTGACCCCGTGGGCGAACACGCCGACCTTGTCGCTCTCTGTCACCATCGCCTGCCAGATCGGCTCGGAGATCAGCACCGCCGAAATCGGCAGGTAACCCGATGAGAGCGCCTTCGCGCAGGTGAGAATGTCGGGCACGAGGCCGAACGTTTGCGTCCCCCACATGGCGCCAGTGCGGCCGAAGCCGCAGATCACTTCGTCGGCGACGAGCAGCACGTCGTACCGTTTCAGCACCGCCTGGATCTTGGCGAAATAGCCCGCCGGCGGCAGGATCACCCCGCCCGCACCCATCACCGGCTCGGCAAACAGAGCAGCCACCGTCTCCGGGCCTTCGGCAAGAATCAGCGCCTCCAGCCGGTCGGCGAGGCGCGTCGCATAGGCCTCTTCGCTTTCGCCGGGCTCGGCGCCCCGCCAGTAGTGTGGGCAATCGGTGTGCAGCACTCGATCGATGGGAAGATCGAAATCGCGGTGGCAGAGGGGCAGGCCGGTGAGACTCGCCGACGCAACGGTGACGCCATGATAGCCGCGCTGCCGGGCAATGATCTTTTTCTTTGCGGGGCGTCCCAGGGCGTTGTTGTAGTACCAGATCAGCTTGATCGCCGTGTCATTCGCCTCGGATCCCGAGTTGGCGAACAGCACTTTCGACATGGGTACCGGGGCGAGGCCGATCAGCCGCTCGGCCAGGTCGATGGTGGTGGGCGCCGACTTGCCGCCGAACGCGTGATAGAAGGGCAACTCTCGGAGCGCCCGGGTCGCCGCGTCGACCAGTCGCTCCTCCGACCAGCCGAGCGCCGTGCACCACAGCCCGGCCAGCCCTTCGATGTAGGCCTTGCCGTCGGCATCGAAGACGTGAACGCCGTCTCCGCGCGTGATGATCAGCGGCCCGGCGTCCTGGTGCCGGCGGAGATGGGTGTAGGGGTGGACGCAGAACGCCACGTCGCGCGCGGCCTGGGAATTCGGGTGCGATGACGGCGAGAAGGGGGTAGTCATGTCGGTTCGGGACCAAGTGATTGAGAGGGACCGCAGCGCATGATGCGGCCGGTCGACCCGTCGCCCACGCGGATCATGCCATCTCGGCGTCCGTGGCGGTCAGCCCGCTTCGGCCCGGTCCTCGAGCGCCAGCGCATAGGCCGCCGGCTTCGAGTTGGTGCAATACAGGTCGTACAGGGTCGCGATCACCGACCGCGCCTCGGGACCGACAAGGGAATAGAAAATGGTTTGCGCCGACCGCCGCGTCGTCACTAGGTTGTCGCGGCGCAGACGGGCGAGGTGTTGGGACAGGGCCGACTGGCTGAGGCCGACGAGGCGCTCCAGCTCGCTCACGCACTTCTCGCCCTCCACGAGTTGGCACAGGATCATCAGACGGTGCGCATTGCCCATGGACTTGAGCAAGGTGCTGGCGCGACGCGCACTGTCCCGAAATGCTTCCAGGTCGGCTGCCTGTATCGTCATGTCACGATGCCCCCGACTCGCCGTTCGCGATCTCCCGATCTGCGCGGCCATCAAGCATGGAATTCAAAGTCCATGTCATTTTGACGCCCAGATACGATATGGGAATTTCAGCGGCGGTGCCAGCGTTGATTGCGGAAAAGCTGATATCCGCAGGTGTGAAATATTGGCGTGCGTTTTATCCCTCGCGAAACGCGCGTTTGGCGACGGAACGGGTGTGCCATGTCCGAAGAAACCCTTGATGTGCGTGGCCTGCGTTGCCCGCTGCCGGTGCTGCGGGCCAACAAGGTCCTGAAGACTTTGGCGCCCGGCGCCACACTCACCGTGCTGGCCACCGACGCCGCGGCCCCGAACGATTTCGGGAGCTTCTGCGAGACCACGGGGCATACGATGGTAGACAGCCGCAGCGACGGCGACGACTTCGTCCTGGTCATCCGCAAGAAGGCCTGATCGGACCGCATCGGGATGCCGATTGCGATCCGATCGTGGCGATTCAGCTTTTCGGCGGAATGCGGAGGACTTGACCCGGGTAAATCTTATCCGGGTGGTCGAGCATCGGCTTGTTGGCTTCGAAGATCGCCATGTAGGCGTTCGCGTCGCCGTAGTACGTCTTGGCGATGGCCGAGAGGGTGTCCCCCTTCGCCACGGTGTGAAAGGTGGCTTCCGGCTCGCCGGCCGGGGCCTCGATCTCTTCGGCGACCTTGGCGATCCCGGCGACATTGCCGAGAGCCAACAGGATTTTTTCCTTCATTTCCTGGGTCGGGGCGGTGCCGGAGACCTTCACCGTGTCGCCTTCGACGGCGACATCGAGACCCTCGGCTGCCAAGCCGTGCCCGGCAACTTCTTGCTTTAACTCGTCGGCGGACGGCGGTGCATCCTTGCCGATGCCGAGCATCTTACCGGCGGATTTTACGAAGTTCAGCAGTCCCATCGTCTTCTTTCCTCTCTCACGGTGCCGCGCCGTATGGTCTGAGCGTGCAGCGTCCGGTCGCTCCACAGCGGAAGGAGCGCCGGATCTTGACCACAGTGCAACCGTTTCCGCAACCGGCGCGTCAGCCGATCGGCGACGCCGTTGCCAGCAACCGGTCGGGCGCCAACGTTTCGGCGGTCAGACCGAGATCGGCGAGATCGGCGGGGATCGGCCGGCCCAGCACGAGCGCCGCGGCGATACGACCCATGGCTGGCGACGTCATGATGCCGTAGCCGCCCTGGCCAGCGAGCCAGACGAACCCTGGCGCCCGCGGGTCCATGCCGACCACCGGAGTGCGATCGGGATAGAACGAGCGCAGCCCCGCCCACTTGTGGGTGATGCGCTCGACCGTCAGAACTGTCGCCCGCTCCAGGCGGTCGACGGCAAGGGCAACGTCGAGATCCTCCGGCTGTACGTCGCAGGGTGGCGTTGGTGTTTCGTCGGCCGGCGACAGCAGGATGCGGCCGGCCTCGGGCCGAAAATAGAAGTCCTCCCAAGCGTCGAGGGTCACCGGCCAACCGCGGAACGCCATATCGCCCGGGGGATCGAACGTCAGTGCCGTTCGCCGCATTGGCTGCAGTCCCAGGGGCGGTAGACCAGCGAGGCCCGCCACCGCGTCCGCCCAGGCACCGGCGGCGTCAATGACCGTCGTCGCCGTGATCGGGCCGGCCCGGGTTTCGACCCACCAGCCGCCGTGGCTCCGCTGCAGCGCCAGCACATCGGCATTCGTCATCAGTTGGCCGCCACGGGCCCGCATCCCGTGCAGATAGCCCTGGTGCACGGCATGCACGTCGATATCGCGGGCGTCAGGTTCCAAGACCCCGCATACGGCATAGCCCGGCCGCAGCGCCGGTTGCATCTCGCGAACCCGGCCGGCATCCAACATCGCAATATCCGGCGTGAGTTGTCGGCACTGCTCGTAAAGCGCTTCGGCGGCCTCGCGCTGGTCCGCACGGGCGACGTGCAGCGCACCGCGCGGGGTCAGCAGGGGTTGGTCGCTGAAGCCCTGCGGTGGAGACTCGAGAAACCCGCGGCTGCCGCGGGTGAGGGCGCGGACGACGGGGCCGCCATAGGTTTCGACGAAGAATGCAGCCGATCGGCCGGTGGCATGGTAACCGGGAGCCTCTTCCCGTTCGACGACAACCAGTCGCAGTCCGGGCTCCACTTCCAACAGCGCGTAGGCGGCGGCGGCGCCGGCGATACCGGCGCCGACAACCAGGACGTCAAATTCCATGGCTTGTGACTCCGTCTTTGGCGGTCCTTGCAATTGATGTGGCGCACGCGCGCCTGCTAGCCAACCCCTGCCTTGGAGCCTGGAGGGCGCCCGGGCCAAGGCGGCGCGGGCCAGATCGAATCTGATCCACGCCTCGAGCACACGCTGCCACCGTTTTTCGCTGGACCGGACGCCGGCGAATGGCCACGGTCCGCTGCATGCGCATCGGCATCGACCTGGGGGGGACAAAGATCGAGGGCATCGTGCTCGACGACGCAGGCCGGCAATACGCGCGCATTCGCGTGCCGACGCCGGTCGGCGATTACAGAGGGACGATCGATGCGGTGGTGGCGCTTGTCGGCGATCTCGAGTGCCGCGCCGGTCTTGCTTTGACTGTCGGTGTCGGCATCCCCGGCACGGTGTCGCCGGCCACTGGACTGGTCAAGAATGCGAACGCGACGTGGCTCATCGGACAGCCTCTTGATCACGATCTGGAAATGGCGCTGGGCCGGCCGGTTCGGGTCGCCAACGACGCCAACTGTTTCGCCGTCTCGGAGGCACGCGACGGCGCCGCGGCCGGGGCCGCTGTGGTGTTCGGCGTGATCCTCGGCACCGGCGTTGGTGGCGGGATCGTCGTCCATGGCCGGGCGATCACCGGCGGCAACGCCATTGCCGGCGAGTGGGGGCACAATCCCTTGCCGTGGCCGGAGGACGTGGAGCATCCGGGGCCGGCGTGCTATTGCGGCCGCTCCGGCTGCATTGAGACGTTCCTCTCGGGCCCGGGATTGGCCGCCGACCATCGGCGAGCAACCGGCCTGGAACGCACACCACCGGCAATCGTCGCGGCTTGTGATGCTGCCGCCATGGCGACGGTCGAGCGCTACGAGCGGCGGTTGGCGCGAGCCCTGGCAACGGTCATCAACGTTCTCGATCCGGATGTCATCGTCCTCGGTGGCGGCCTGTCCAATGTCGAACGATGGTACCGAGCGGTACCTCGGCTCTGGCGGCGATGGGTGTTCTCGGACAGCGTCAGGACCGCGCTGATGCGGGCCCGTTTCGGCGACTCGAGTGGCGTTCGCGGTGCCGCGTGGCTGTGGACCGAACGATGATGCAGGGCCGTTCAGCAGTCGGGCTCGGGCAGCTTTTCCAAACCGTCCAGGCGAACTGCCAAGGTGAAATCATCGAAGTGCTGGGTGATTCGGTCGGCAACGCCATCCATGCCGTAGCTGGCGCCCAACTCGAACTCGGGCAATTCGTTGCTGCTATCGCGCGGGAAGAAGGCGAGTCGCGACCACCACACCGGCGGCGACGGCATCAGCGTGACCGTCGAGACCGCCGCTGCTTGGCGATCCCTCAGCCGGCCGAAAAAGGCGTGGACGTAATATGGATTGTCGACGCTGGCGCCATCGAAGACGTGACCGGCGAGCGACGTTTCGCCGCGCTGCGCCGCACTGATCATCGCAGCGATGTGTTCGGTCGGAAACATGGTTCCCGGTGGCAGGGCGATTTCCATCTGGCGTGGCTCCGTCAGCCATGCGGTCCCGCTGCCGGTGTCACCGGGCCGCTTGGCGCGGCCGGAAATGCGTTCCACGTGTCGACCATCCTCGGAAAAGTGAGCCCGAAACCGAAAATCTCGGCCGTCGTCCGATTCCCAACTGACAAACGTCCAGGCCGTATCCGATGATCGGCCGCCTTCGTAGACGAGGCGCAGGCGGGTGTTGTTCTCGACCGTCCAACCGTCGCAGGTTCGCCCGAACGTGTAGATCATCGAGCCGCGGGCGGCGACGATGCCGGAGGCTTGGCGGGCCTCGGTCAGGGACATGCGGTAGGCCGCCCGATGGGGGAGGAGGTCGACCGCCAGAGTTTCGCTCGCGGCCGCGACCAGGATGACGGCGGCAACGGCAACGGTGGTGCGCAGGCCCATGATTGATCCAGAAAAATGAAAGCACAAGGTTACCACAAGATTTAACGCGCGGGCCTCGCCGCTGTCCACCGTCCCACGCGATGGGACGCCAAATCCCGGTCCATCCATGCCGATCGGCAACTGTTGCCGCGCCGTTGAGCCGCGAACAACGGCAGGATTGCTGCGAATCCGAATGGCATGCGGCTTGCTTCTCATCTCGGTATCGCGGCGGGAGACGCTCGTACGCTGACGGACAGGAGGCGGCAATGAACCTCGATCACGCACTGCAATCGGCCCGCGGGGATGGCGGCATCGACCATGGCGACTTGGTTGCCAGTATCTTGGCCCTGATTGACTGTCTGGAGACGTCCAATCCGGCGCACCCCGGCGAACGGGATATGCGGCAGGCTGCGGCGCGACGCGGCCTTGCAGCGGCGATCGGGGCGGAGCGGGAGTTGGACGCTCTCGGCAGGCGGCTGCTGATGCTCGAGGCGCAGGCGGTGACCGATTCGCTCACCGGACTCCTTAACCGCCGCGGCTTCGAACGTGAGTTGGGCCGGACGCTGGCGCTCGCGCACCGTCATGACGAGACGGGCCTGCTCCTGTTCCTGGATCTGGACCGCTTCAAGAACGTCAATGATAGCTTCGGTCACGCCGCTGGCGACGAGGTGTTGCGTCGGGTCGGGCGCGTGCTTGCGTCGGCGGTGCGCAAAACGGATGTCGTCGCCAGGCTTGGTGGTGACGAGTTCGGGATCATTCTCAATCGCTCCGACAGCGACGGCGGTCTTCGCCGGGCCCGCTCCATCGAGCGCCTTGTCAACGCCACCGTCGTCGATTGGAAGGGCGAGCAGATCATCGTGCGCGGCAGCGTCGGCTCACACCCGTTTGGCCCGGAGGACGATGCGGCGGCGGTTCTCGCCCGCGCCGACGACGCCATGTACCAGCGTAAACGCAATCGTGATCGGGCGATGGCTCGCCTGCGTCTGGTCTGACGATGCCTGCCAGGGCGATGGTTCACCCGACGCCCCGCGACGGCATACGTCCACCCATGCCGGGTTGGGGCGCATCCATGATGCTGCCACGGCCCGGGCAGCCGCTGCGAGGCCGGGCGGACTCACCGCTTCCAGCGCATCTCGCCGATCGCAACGTTCGCCACATGACCCCGCGGGAGATGGCAGCGTTCGGCTTGGACCTGTACGTCGAGGGCATTCTGGAGTACGAGGACTACGCGTTGCTGGCGTTTCAACCGGAGTTGCACGCAGATTTCGATGCAACGATCGGCGCGCTCACAGGGGCGGCAGCGAGCCCGGACCGGCCGCGTGACCACGTGCGGATCTGGGAGGAGCGCCTGCGGTTCGAACAGGACCATTTGAACGAGGAGTCGACCTGTCTGCAACGAACCACACGGATTTTGCGGGTGCTGCGCCGGTTTGCGACGCCGAGCCGGCGTCGGGATTGACGAGCGAGCGTTGCCAACCCGCGCCATCTCGACGCGGCAATTCCCGTGCTCCACAAAGGAAATCTAGAACAATTCTGGTTTGCAGCTTCTGGGGAAACCGTGTATCCCGACGTTGCCGATGGGGGGCGCAAGACGTAACTGGCAACAATCCGAACAGGGAAGGAGCGAAGCATGAATGGCACCGTCGAGGCGCCCGCGGCTATCGCCGGCAAGGCTGAGTCGCTCGACCAGTTTGGTCTGCCGGATTATCTCGTCGAGACCTACTCGTGGGCCTACCTGCGGCCGACGAGCCTGTCGCTGCTGGACAATCATGTGGTCGTGGCGACCATCCTGTGGGGCAATTTCTGGCGGCTGGTGCGTGTCGCCAGCAAGGAATTCGAGGCGGGTCAACGGGTTCTGCAAGCCGCCAGTGTCTATGGCAACCTGTCGGCGCAACTGGCGACGACCGTTGGTCCGGAAGGGGCGCTCGAGGTCATCGACATCGCGCCTCTGCAGGTGGAGCACTGTCGTCGAAAGCTCGCTGATTTTCCCCAGGCGAGCGTTCGTGTCGCCGATGCCGCCGCTCCCGGTGATCGACGCTACGACGGGATTTGCTGCTTTTTTCTTCTGCACGAAATTCCGGACGACCATAAGCGCGCCGTCGTCGATGCGCTGCTCGCCCGGGTCGACGCGGGTCACAAGGTCGTGTTCGTGGACTACCACAAGCCTGGCCTATTCCACCCGATGCGGCCGATCATGTACGGAGTGTTTCGCTGGCTCGAGCCGTTCGCGTTCGGACTGATCGATCGCGAAGTTCGCGATTTCGCTTCTGACTCCGACGCGTTCACGTGGCGCAAGACAACCTACTTTGGCGGCCTGTACCAGAAGGTGGTTGCCGAGCGGCGCCGCTGATCACGCGGCGTCAACCGGCCGCTAAATCCTTCGGCCGCACGAAGCTTTCCAAGCGGGCGCAGCTGGGTCGCAAATCGCCCCAGTCCTCTACATCCGCGGACAGCACGGCGAGGGCACCGGTTGGATACTTGGCTGCCAACTGATTGCGTGCCCGGGCGTCGCCCGCCCCGGTCAACATCAGCGCGAGTTGCTCCGTTCCGGGGTTGTGTCCGACCACCATCACGGACGACAGGGAGTCGCTGAGTCGTTTCAGTCGGCGGAGCAGCAGTGCCGCCTCGGCCAGATAGATTCCCTTTTCGAACCGGATCGGCACGGCGGACGGCAGGCCCTTCTCGACGATCCGCAAGGTTTCCCGCGTGCGTCGCGACGGCGAACAGAGGATCTGCCCCGGCAGGATGTCGTGTGCGGCGATGTACGCGGCGACCGCTTCGGCAGCGAGTTTCCCCCTCGTTGCCAGCGGGCGGTCAAAGTCGGCGAGCGTCGCGTCCTTCCACGATGACTTCGCATGTCGCAGAAGATAGATCGTTTTCACGCTCTGGTCGCTCTCGCCCTTTCCGAGGCGTCGCCCCGCCGTCCGGCCCCGGCCACCGTTGCGGGCGGAACGCTGGCGTCCCCTAGGGGATTCGAACCCCTGTTGCCGCCGTGAGAGGGCGGTGTCCTAGGCCTCTAGACGAAGGGGACCAGGGCCCTATCCGTACAAGACCCACCTTGCAGGGATCAAGCGTTTTGTCCGCGCCGCATACCCGGGATCATTCCTTCCCCGTCGGGTATTCGACGAAGTAGTACTTGCCTGCCTTCAGCGGGCCGTTGGCGTTCCAGCGGAATCCGTCCGCCACCCCCCAATAGTGAACCGGCCAGTAGGGCTGGTCCGAAAGGCAGGCTTGGCCGCGGGTGGTCACATCGATTGTGCCGGCGCGGTTCCAGATCGGATCCCAGGCGGCGAACGTTCCGCGCTCATGGAAATCGCCGTTAACCCACTGTGTCCGGTTGACACCGCACCAGTAGCGCAGGCCGATCCAGGTGATGTTGTCGGGGCGAAACGTCTGCAACAGAAAGTCGTGGACGGAGCGATCCTTGACCACGGCCAGACGGCCCCGCGTACCCTTGTGGCGGCGCTGCTGTGCCTTGTTGTTGGCGACTACCCAGCGGATGATTCCATCCTGCCTTTCGCCGAGATCCCAGTCACCAGCCACCGCGGGAACCAGCTCGAAATAGCTCTTGGTGCCCGGGAAATACACCGGGGTGTTGACGACGGGCTGGCGCTCGGGCGCCGCCTCGACGGCGCCGGCGGCGCACGCAGCCAGCACGACAACCAGCAGCGCGCGGAGCGCACGTAAGGCGTGGACCGATCGAGAGCGGGCCGCGGCTGCGGCCGCGACATCCACTCGCCGATCGTTTGCGGCGGTCGTGGCCGCGCCGGGATGGGTCGTAGGCTGTCTCACTTTGCTTCTCCTCCAGTTCTCCTCACTTGACGGTTTAGCCGGCGCCTGGGTCCGGGGAGCCGTCACTGGCCCAGTTGATCGAGCAGCGCCTTGGCCTCCCTCCGCCCCGCGAACTGATGGTCCCTGGCCAGGGCCTGCCGCAGAACCGCGCGGGCTTCGTCGGTGTTGCCCTGTGCCACGTAGACCTTGGCCAGATGAAACTGAATGTCGCTGTTGTCCGGCTGCAACCGAGCGGCGTTCGACAGGAAATGGAGGGCGCGATCCTGATCCCCAAGGTTGAGATAGACGAGGCCGGCCGTGTCCATGATCCGGGGATCCTCCGGCGCGAGTTCCAGGGCGCGTTCGACGTGATCGCGCGCGGCCTGGGACTCCCCCTGCTCGTGGAGCAGCCAAGCGAGGTTGTTCCGGGCGACGACGTTGTCGGGCGCCCGGGCGACCACCGCCTGGTAGTTGTCCAGGGCGCTCTGCTGCCGACCTTCGAGCATGTCGAGGTTGGCCAGTACGAACCGGGCAGCGGTGTCCTCGGGATTGCGGCTCAGCCAGTCGTCCAGCGTCGCGCGGGAGGCGGCGGGATCGCCCATGAGCCGCTGCAGTTCGGCGAGGCGGACGATCAGGGCGGTATTCGGCTGCAGGCTGGCGGCCTGCTGCAGGGCTGACAGCGCCTCCGCCGGCCGGTTTTCGCGAAGGGCGATGTTGGCGCGCACTTCATGCACGCTGGCGATGTCGGGCGCATCGCGTTCCAGTCCGGCGAGCAGCTGCTTGGCGCGATCGAGATCGCCCCGCTGGGTCAGCAGCCCAGCCAGTTGTATACGGGCCGGGACATGACGGCCGTCCAATTCGACCGCGCGCTCCAGGGACGCCGCGACCTTGTCGGCGACCCCTGCGTCGCGACTGCCAAGGAGAGCTTGGGCAAGCAGGAAATGGGCTTCGGCCACGTCCGGGCGTTCTCCGGCGAGCACCTCGAACGCTTGCACCGCCTGCGCGGTGTTGCCCTGGTACAGGCTGACCCGCCCGATGATCTCATGCGCTGGTGCGCTGTTCGGGTTCACCTGGACGACCTGCCGGGCGAGGTCGAGTGCCTCCTCCAGCTTGGATTGCCGGGCCAGGGTTTCGGCGAGCAGCAGTTTCGAGCCGATGTTGTCGGGTTTCTGCAGGAGGAGGCTCCGCAGGTGCCGCTCTGCGTCGGTCAACCGGCCCAGGCGCCATTCGAGCTGGGCAAGCCGCATCAGCACCCGCGCATCCTCGCCGCTCGCCGCGAGACCGTCGGTCAAGACCTGCATGGCCTTGTCTTCGGTACCCGAACGCAGCTCCAGGGCAGCGAGATTGATGATCGCATCGGCCGTCCCCGGCTTCGTGTCCAGAACTGACCGGAATGCCGCCTTGGCGCCGGCGATGTCGCCCATCGCCGCCAAAGCGATCCCCTCGATCGTTCGCCCGGTGGGACTGTCCGGATGGTTCGCTTGCAGACGCCTCGCCGTTTCGACCACCCGGTCGTACTGCTTCTCACGCATCTGCGTGAGGGCGAGGGACACCAGCGCCCGGTCCAGCGACGGGTCCTGGGCGACGGCGCTTTCCAAGTCGGCGACGCCCCGTTCCAGGTCCCCCATGCTCACGCGGACGGCGCCGAGCCGCGCCCGCAGATCGGGATCGTCCGGCCGCAGTGCGGCCGCCCGTTCCAGATACCGCGCGCCGCTCGTGAGATCACCGCTGCGCACGGCGGCGGCGCCGATCATCGCCTGCAGCTGCGCGTCATCGGTGGCGATGTCGGCAAGCGACTGCAGCAATTCGTAGGCACGCGCCGAGTTGCCGAGGCGCATGTGCGTGAGTCCCAGCATGCGCCGTGCCGGAACATTGCCGGGAACCGCGTTGACGAAGACGTCCAGTCGCGCCGCGGCTTGCTGATTGTTCTCCAGGGCAAAGTTGGCCGCTCCTGAAATCAGCAAGCTTTGCAGGTGATTGGGAATGGCCGTCAGCACTCGATCGGTTTCCGTCTTGGCCGTCTCGAAATCCTGCAACTGATAGGCCGCGAGCCCGCGAAGGAACGCTGCGCGCATGTTCTGCGGCAGCACCTCGATGACCCGATCGAGGATTGGCACCGCCTCTTCGGCGCGGCCGAGTGCCACGAGCGAGTGGGCGTGCGCCAGCTTGATCAGCGGGTTCGTCGGTTGCTGCTCCGCCAAGGTGCGATAGCTTTCCTCGGCTTCGGCGAAGCGTTGCTGGGCCATCAACAGGTCGCCACGGAAGCCGATGACGGTCTGGTTGTCCGGTTCCAAGGTCGCCGCGTTCTCCAGGAAACCCGCGGCCGCGCCAAAGTCGCCCTGTTGCGCTTTCATACGCCCGAGCCCGATCAGCGCCAGGGTGTTCGTCGGGTCCGCCGCCAACGCCGCGTCATAGGCCTGCTCGGCGGTCGCGATGTCGCCGGTGCCGAGAGCGGCGGTTCCGCGGGCGTAATGAATTTGGCTCTCGAGTTCAGGCGCCATCGCGTCCTCGACGCGGAACTCCGCCAGAATGCGGTCGAATTTGCCCTCGGCAAGCCAAGCCTGGGCGAGTGGCAAGGTCCAGGTGAGGGGGTCTCCGGCAAGTTCCCGGGCGCGCAGGAGTTCCTTTTCGGCGGCGATCGGATCGCCGACCTCGACATAGACTTCGCCGAGCAGGGCGCGCGCCGCCGCATTGTCGGGATCCACCCGCACGGCATTGCGGAGTTCGATCAGGCTGGCGCGCAGGTCGGCGTTCTGGCGCTGTTCGAGCGCGCGCTCGATATACTGCTCGCTGGTCATGGGACCGGAGTCATCGCAGGCCGCAACCACCATGGCGGCCGAGACGATCAAGGCGGTCGCGAGCGTCTGTGCCACCCGCACCGGCGGCAACGGAAGAGCGAATCTCATCGGGGTCCCTTTCGTCATGGATCGGCTGAGGATGGTTGGTCGCACTGAGCTCGATGTTCCTTCGCCGTGCCCAGCTTTGGACGCCGCCGGTCGGCCTCGCGGCCCTGGCAACGGACCAACCGCGACGGAGGCTCGCCAAGCGCCCGCTAATTTCGTTCGATCGAGCCGTCACGGCAAGGCTTGCCACGTGCCGGAGTCGACCGCGACGGCAATCGACCGATCAACCGGAAATCGCCGGGTCGTGGCTGCCCGGCGTCGGCCCATCATTATATCTCAGGGCGTTACAGAAGTCTTGCCGTCGGCCACCCAGGCGGATCATCCGGGCTCCCGTGGATGCCCCATCTGATGTAAACAAAAGTGTAAAAAAATTTGACACATGTCCCGACCCATGCGTTTCGAATAACCTATTGAGATCAATGGGAAATAGCGTTCAGGGTCGGCAGCTGGCGGCATCCGCTCCGGATGTGGTGTCAAAAAAATTTACACTTTTCCCGTCGCCCGTGATCGATCCGGTCGGGCAGGAAGCGCCAACATTCTGAAAACTATGGATAATGAGTATTTGGCATGAAAATTGCTTCTGTTAGCGTAATGGATTTCTGCGTTACAACGCAGGTCGCGGACGCGGCGGGACAACAGAGGGCTGGCGCCGGTTTCGAGGAGGTGGCTCAACGACGCGGAAGTTAAAGTATCGGTGAAGGGTGATCGGCGAATGGCGCAGGTTCCCCAACTTCGATAAAAAAATTTTCGAGCGACCGAAATCAAAAACAATAACTTGTAATAAAAATAATCGTCCTTCCGAGCGGCTTTCCAAAGCCGCTTTTTATTTTTTTGGATGGTGACGCGCGAGCATTGCTCTTGCTGCGTCCTCCTGGCGCCGCCGCCGGCGCAGGTCGACGTCGGCACTGACCCATCGCGCCACGCCAAACGGCCTGCAGTCACGCAAAAGGGCCTGCAGCTACGTCACGGGGCGCCCCCGATGCGCTGCTCGTAGCGACTTCGGATTAGAGGAAATTGGCGAGCGAGAGTTGGCGGACACGGGCCATCGTCGCCAGAGAGGTTTCGAGCACATTCATCTGGTCAAACAGGCGCAGCGACGTCTCCGTGGGATCGGCGGCCTCGGTTCCGGCGATCTCGTTTTCCAGGGAGGCGATGCGTGTGGCGAGGCGCGTATTGGTCTCCGACAGGATCACCCGCTGGAAGCCGACCGTCATCGCCGTCTCTTCGAGGTTGCCCCGGGCCTCTGGGCCGAACGGAGGATCGCCGGCCACGGAGCGCTCGATGGCGCTATTGATCAGATAGAGTGCCTCCGCGACCCGCTCCGGATGGCGATCGAGGCCGCCTTCGGTGCCGATCTTGCCCTGGGCGAGCAGGCCGAAGCCGCGGACCAGCTTCTCGAAGGTCGGGTCGATGGCCGTCAGGTCCACGGCGAATTCGTGTTGCTGGTCGGCTCGGTGCGTCGTTGACACCGTGTCGCCGCTGTAGAGCGCCTGGACGGCAAGGGTTGCCGTTGGCGGTGCCGGCGTCTCGTCCTGCAAAGTGTGCTGGACGATCGTTATCGTCGTGCCGTCGTTGGCAAGCACCGCATAGTCGCCGTCGTTGGCAACCGTGGGCGCGTCCGAGAGGGCGAAGATCGCCCCGGGTTTCAGTCCCGAGAGCGCTCCCGGAATCGCCGCCGTGATCGTTCCGGCCGCCGCGTCCAACGTCAGGCCGCCGGTGGCCGTGGCGTCGAAGATCAGCCCGTCGGGGCCGGTCAGCGCCGCCGCCGCCGCCGCCTCCGTCAGCGCGAGCTTCTCCGACCGGATGGTCAACTCCGTGCCGTCGTTGCCGACCACGGTGTAACGCGCGTCGTTGGAACCGGTACCGCCGACGCTGAGGGTTGCGCCGATGGGAATGCGATTCAGGGACCCGGCCGTGGTCGCTGTGATTGTTCCCGCTTGGCGATCGAAGACCAGGTCGCCCGTGTCGGCATGCCCGAGTTCGACACTGACCAGGTGCGCCTCCCGCGTCGTCGGGTAGGTGACGGCGTTGCCGTCGTACCGCTGCTGAAACGCCTCAAGCGTCGTCAGGTTGAGGTTGACCGGCTGGGTGCGTGCCTTCGTACCGGCGAACAGGTAGCGGCCCTCGTGCTCGGTGTTGAGCAGGGCCTCCAGCGACTGCAGAGCCTTGAAGGCCTGCTCCTGCATGGTTCTGACCTCGACCGGATCGGTGCGGATGGTTTTGCCGAACTCGATCAGGGCGAAGCGCACATCGTTGGCCACCGAGCGCGTCGAGTCCAGCACGCCTTCGGTGATGGTCAGGTTTCGGTCCATGCGATCGTTGATCGTGGTGAAGCGCTGGTAGAGGGTGAGTTTGGCTTCCAGGCCCACATGTCGCTCGGACGCCGTGGCGATGCCCGCGTAGGTTCGCGATGTCCGGCCGCTTGCCAGTTGCCCCTGCAGGTCGTCAACGGAGGTGCGTGTTGCGGTGACGTGGTTCATCAGCAACTGGCTGGCCGCGAGATTGGTGGTGCGGGTCAACACGGGCGGAATCCCTAGCTGGTCGCCTGTTCGAGGGCGTCGAACATACTGCGGATGGTGGCGATGACGCGGGCGGCCGCGGCGTAGGCCTGCTCATGCAGGATCAGGTTGGCCATTTCCTCGTCCAGGTCGACGCCGCGCACCTGGTTCGATCGCGCCTGCAGGGAGTTGACCAACCCCGCACCATGCGTCGCCGCATCGGCGTTGCGGCTGGCAAGGCTCGCCGTGTCACCCAGAACGGCGCCCGCATACTGCTCGAACGTTCGGACGGAAACGCCCATGCGACCAGCCACGGCGAAGCTGCGGCCGTTGGCCAAGGCTTCGGCGAGTTCATGGGCGACGGTCTGGTCACCGGCCCCGACCACATACGTCCCGGCAGCGCCACTGTTGGGATCGAACTGCAGCGCGCCGCGGGAGACACGGATGGGCGCTCCCTTGATGTCGGCGCGCACGTCCAGGGTGCCGGCGACGCCAGCCTCGGCTGCTCGCAAACCGAGCCCGGCGGCGACGCCCGAGCCGCCGTCGGTCACCGCCAGATTCGTGCCACCGGCGCTGACCACGCGCAGTCGGGTGCCGACGCCATCGGGGACCAGCGTTGCCGTGACGCCCATGTCGGCGGCGTTGATCGCCGCCGCCACCTCCGCCAGAGGGGTGCCGTCAGTGATGGTGACCGTGCCGAGCACCCCCGACCCGTCATGGAATGACAGGTCTGTCGAGGCGACGCGATGCGCCGTCTCCAGTACGTTGCTCTCGAGCCGTCCGGGCGCCCGGCCATCGACAAAGAAGTCGTTGAGTCCGAAGAAGTTGGCGAAGCCTGCGTGGGTCTCGTCGGCGCCGCCCAAGCCATCGACGTTGAAGGCGATCGCCACATCCGTCGGCTCGCCCGTTGCCGTTTCATCGCGAAACGCCAAATGCCGGGTCGGCTCGTTCACGGCGATGGCGAGCCGGCCCTCGGCGTCAATGGACGCAGTTGCATTCGGCGCGCCGTTGGCCCGCAGCCACGTTTGCAGGTCTGCCGCGACATCGGCGATCGATCGAGGGCCAACTCCTCCCATGATGTCTTGCAGCGTCGTCGCGGCGGTCTGCTCGCCGTCGCCGTCCATCAGGACGATGGCGACGTCGCCGCCGCCTTGCAGTTCGATGGTCTGAGCGCCCGGCTGGGCGAAGCGGCGGGAGCCCGTCATCTCTTGCAGCCCGGGCACCGGCGTGCCGCGGTTGTGGATGCGATTGACGACGTCGCGCAGTTGCGAGGCCATCTCGTCGAGACTGCTCTGCAGATTCGGCAGCACGGTGTCGCGCATCTCGATCAGCCCGGCCAAACGGCCGCCTCGAATGGATTCAGTGATGTCGGCTCGGTTGTCGCCGCTGCCGGCAAAAATCCCCTGAAACCCACCTTCCGCATGGGTGGTGTCGGCCGCAACCTGGGCCGCCGCCTGGTGGGAGAGGGAGGCGGCCGTATTGTCCACCAGGACCTGTCCGCCGGCAGTGAACACCACCAAGTCGCCGTTGCCACGGTTGAAAACCTTGATGTCGACCAGTTCGGCGAGGCGATCGAGGGCCATGTCTCGCCGGTCCTCCAGGTCGAGGGTGTCGTGCTCGATGGTGGAGGCTGCGACGATCTTCCGGTTGAGGTCGGCCACCTCGGCGACCAGACCGCCGATTTCCTCGACCGCGGCGGCGATCTCCACATCGGCTTGGCGTCTGAGGTCCTGGATGGACGCCGACATGGCCTGAAACGACAATGCGGTCTCGTGGCCGCGGCGCACCATTTCCTGCTGCGCCAGGGCATTGTCCGGATCGGCGGCGAGGGACTCGACGGCGGCGGTGAAGCGGGCGACCTCATGCACCAGCGAAGTGTCATCGGCCGGGCTGCCGAACAGGTCCTGCAAGCGATCGTAGTACGTGTGCTGGGCGAGGGCGACGTTCGCCGTCGCCATCTCGTTGCGGATGGTGGCGAGCAACTGCTCGTCGATATTGCGCTGCAGCGCTGCCACCTGCACGCCGGCGCCGGCGCCGGCCAGCACGCGATGTTCGAGATGGACGATCTTCCGCGAGTAGCCGGGCGTGTTGACGTTGGCGACGTTGTTGGCAACGGCGTTCAGGGCCGTTTGGCTCGCCTGCAGGCCGCTCTGCGTCGTTCTCAGCGCGAGGGTCAGGTCACCGGACATGGGGGAAGGTCCCGGCCGCGGTTACAGGGATCGATCGAATGAGACGGCAACGGCGGGCTTGACGCCGGTGCGGGATGGCGCCGCCTGGCTGCCGTCGCGGCTGTAGACGGCCGGTCCCGGTGCCATGGCCTTTACCGCTTCAGCGACGCTCTTCATCGTCCGCCGGCCCGCATCGACGGCGATGCGCAGCAGCCGCACGTTCTCTTCGGTCGCCGCGGCCAGGCGCACGGCCAACGCGTCGAGGACCCGACGGTCCTCCGGTGGCAGCGCCCGCATGCCGCCGGCCGTCCGATCGATTGCCATCATCCGCTTTTCCCAGACGCTGACGGCGGCGGCCTTCGTCTTTCCGAGATCCGCGAATGCCGAGAGGTCGCGGTGGCGCAGCGCCGCCGTTTCCGCGTCGATTGCCATGATCAGCCGCGCCGTGTCGGTGGCCAAGTCGCTGAGCAGTTGCGCCGTGTCGTTGCCGCTCATTCCAGGGTCTCCCGCGCCGATATCTCGCTGGCCTCGCGGTCGGCCAGGACCTGGGCGACCACCGCGTCGGCGACGCCGATCCCACCCGCCCGGCTGATCTCCTTGCCCATGGCGTCGGCGAGCATGTCTCGCCAGACGTCCTCGGCGAAACCGCCGCCGAAGGGCGGCGCACTCTCGGGGCTGCGCACCATCGGCTGCAGCATTTGCGCGAGGAATACCGCCTCGAACTCACGGGCGTTCTTCTGCAGGCGCGCCATGTCGGCGCCGCTCGTGACCTGCGGCAGGCGCGGCGATGGCGAGACAAAGGACTCGATGGGCGTTGTCATCACATGAACTCCAGATCGGCGTGCAGGGCGCCGGCCGCTTTGATCGCCTGCAGGATGGCGATCATGTCGCGCGGTCCGATGCCGAGGGCGTTGAGGCCGTCCACCAGTTCCTGCAGCGTCACGCCCGAGCGCACGATGGCCAGCCGGCGTTCGCCGTCGTCGTCGACCTCGATGTTGGTTCGCGGCACCACCGTCGTCTCCCCGGTGTCGGAAAATGGTTCCGGCTGGGAGACCAACGGCGTCTCGGTGATGCGGATGGTCAGATTGCCCTGGGCGATGGCGACGGTGCTGACCCGCACCTGATCGCCCATGACGATGATCCCGGACTGTTCGTCGATGATCACGCGCGCCGTCTGGTCGGGCGAGATCGGCAGTTGCTCGATATCGGTCAACAGATCGACGGTACGCCCGAGATAGGTTTCGGGAACGGCGACGATCACCGTCGAGGGATCGCTGGGGCGGGCGGCGGCCTGCCCCAGTGCCGCATTGATGGCCGAGGCGATCCGCCGGGCCGTGGTGAAATCCGGGTTGCGCAGGTTGAGCTTGACCGACTGCAGGCTGCCCAGTTCGAAGGCCACCTCGCGTTCGACGATGGCGCCGCTGGCGATGCGGCCGCTGGTCGGCACGCCACGGGTGACGCTTTCGGCCTCTCCCTCCGCCGAGAACCCTGCCACGCCCACCTGACCCTGGGCGACGGCGTAAACTTCCCCATCGGCGCCGAGCAGGGGCGTGACGAGCAGGGTGCCGCCGACGAGGCTCTTGGCATCGCCGAGGGCACTGACCGTCACGTCGATGCGGCTGCCCTGGCGCGAGAACGGCGGCATCGAAGATGTCACCATGACCGCCGCGACATTCTTTGCGTTCAGGCCTTGCTCCGTCGGTTTCACGCCGAGGCGATTGAGCATCGACAGCAGGCTCTGCTTGGTGAAACCCCCATCCTTCAGCGTATCGCCGGTGTTGTCCAGGCCGACGACCAGCCCGTAGCCGACCAACTGGTTTTCCCGGACGCCCTGGAAGTGGACGATGTCCTTGATCCGCGAGGTCGCGGCGGCGCTTCCGGTGGTCAGGATCAGCACGGCGGCGGCGATCGCCGCGAGGGCTGCGGAGACGTGGCAAACGGGGCTGGTGCAAACGCGAAAGTTCATCGCAGGCAGGCTCTCTTCTGGGTGGCGCCCGAACCAATCATGTCCCCGACTAAGCAAGACGCGTGCCAGAAAGGCTCCACCCGGGAGCGCCGTGATTCCGGGGTGTTGCGAAGCAGGGACCAAACGACGGGCCGGCAAAGACTGCCGAGACTCGGCAGCGGCTGCCGCCGTGGGTGCCTCCGACCATTGATTGGCCGCAAATCCACCGCACATCAGCAGTATTACTGTCACACGCGCACAAAACAGGGGATGGCCCGAAATGGCGTTCTGGAATCTGCGCTGGCCGGGCTCGGCATTCGACGTTTCCGCCGACGTGTCATTCGTCGTCGCCGCGTCTCAGGCTTTGAACGTTAAGGAGATCCGCCTGTTCCGGCTGGCGTTCGCCTGGTGGTTCGGGCGCGATGCCGTGGACGCGGACGTGGAAAAGCCGTTCATGCGGTATCTGGCGACAGAGCAAGCGCCGCCGTGGGTGCGTCATTTCGCTCGGGAGATCCTGAAACGCCTCGACGAGGGGCGCCTCGATCCCCGCGACTTCGGACTGCCGCCATTGCCGCCGCCGCACGATGCCGTCACGCCGCGGCAGCGGCTGGCTTTGCAGATCCTCCACGCCCTCGTCTGGCTGGGCGCCATCGTGGTGCTCGCCGTCGGGATCGGCTGATGCGCCGCGATCAGACCATATCGCGGGCCGTCTGGGTCATTTCATCGAGTGTCTTGAAGGAGGTTGCGGACGCGTTGTAGACGCTCTGGGTCATCGTCATTTGGGTGAACTCCTGCGCCAAATCGACGTTCGAGAGTTCGTGCGACGAAGGCAGCAGGGATCCGAACTGCTGTACCCCCGCCGCGCCATAGCTCGGTCCGCCCGAATGTTCGCTCTCCGCGTAGACGTTGCCGTTGCGGGCGTTCAGCCCGTCCGGATTGATGAAATCAGCCATGGCGAGCCGATATAGCGGCACATTCTGGGCATTGTCGAAGCTGCCGATCAGATGCCCGCGGGTATCGAACGAGACGGACACCAACTCGCCCGGCGGGAAGCCATCGCGGTTCCAGGTGATCGGCAGCAGGGGTCCGCCGAACTGCGTCATTGTGGAGATGTCCAGGGTGAACGCCGAGGCGCCGCCGTCGGCGTGGGCAACGTTGATGGCGTAGGCATCCGGCGACTCGATGAAGCCGTCGGGCCGGAAGCGCACAGGCATGGGCGCGGGTTGACCAGAGAACGTTACGGGGATGGCGACCGCTTCATCAGCGGGCAACGGAGTGGTGGGGCCGAGGGTGACCGACGATCCGTCGGCGGAAATGATGGCGATGACGTAGTTGCCATTGACCAGCCCGGTGTCGCTGACGGCCAGGGTGTCACCGACGTCGAACGGCGCGAAGGCGCCAATGGCGGGATCGCCGGTCACCGTGTCCTGAATGCTGATCGTCCCGGCGATCGCGTCGAAGATGGTCGACTGGCCGGGCGCGGTCACCAGTTCCGGCCGGCTCGAGGGGCTGATGCTCACGACGTCGCCGGCCGCCCCGGTCACATTGAAATTCCACAGATTCGGTGTCGCGGCCCGTGTGAAGTCGAGCGACAGGTTGCGGCTGCGACCGGCCGCATCGAACACGTCGATGACGTGGGTCTGCGTGTCTCCGGCCCCGGTCGTCGCGGGCAGGTTCAAGCCGAGGCTGGCCGTCGTGGTCGCTGCTCCGGGGATTGACAGGTCCGGAGGCAGCCGCAGGGTCTCGAACGTGCCGCCCACATTGGCCGCTCCCCCCGGCCCCGCCACGTAGCCCTGGACGTAATGCCCGTTCTTGTCGACCACGTGGCCGGTGGCGTCGCCGCCGGGCGCCGCGGTCACGGTGAAGCGACCGTCGCGGCCGTACAGGGTCTCTCCGCCGCCATCGGCTTGGGTATTGAGCACGAAAAAGCCGCGGCCGTTGATCGCCACGTCGAGCGGTCGGTCGGTGGCCTGGACCAAGCCTTGCAGGCTGATTCGCTGGCGATCGATCGGGCGGGTGCCGCCGAAGTCGGCGTGGTTGGTGCCGGCCGGCGCATCACCGGCGCCTGGCTGTGACGACACGGTCCGGCTCAGCACCGTCGCGAACTCGACATCGGTCCGCTTGTAGCCGCCGGTGCGAAGATTGGTAATGTTGCTGGCGATCGCCTCCATGGCGTGGCTCTGGCTGGCCATGCCGAGGACGCTGGATGAGAACATGCCATAGGTGCTCATGCGCCGGGTCCGTGTCGTTGCAAGATCTCTCGGCCGCTCCGGAGCAATCCGCGTGCCAGCCCACTCTGGCCAAGCACATCCAGGGATTCATTGGCTGGGGCGTAGGCGGCAGACCGCCGCGATCGGCAAATCCTGCCCGGTCCAAGTCGCGATCTGCCGGGTGCCTTGTCATCCGTGCCCGACCATCGGAGCAGAGCCGCGGCCTCAGGGTCGCTCCGATGCGCCGCCGGCCGCCGCCGGGAACACGAACGACTGGCGGGGATCCAGCCGGGCCGTCACGCGTTGCGACGGGGCGGGCAGGCACACGCCGGGGACCAGCGCCTGCAACGGCTCTGCGACACCGTCGACGGCGAGCCGCAGATGGCTCGATCGGCCGAGCAGTCGCGCCGCCACCGCCGTTGCGTGCACGCCATGCCCGTCCCCAAGGCCCTCGCCATGCCCGTCCCCAAGACCGTCCCCAAGACTGTCAAGCGAGACCACGATGCCCTCGGGACGGATCATTACGACCACGGCCGTCCCATCGCTCAGCCCACGGGCGGGGAGGCGACCGAGAGGCGTATCGACCGCGCCACCGTGAACCGTCGCCGCGAGGCGGTTCACTGGCCCGAACAGGCTGGCGACGAAGGCATCACGTGGATGCAGGTAGATCTCGTCCGGCGGGCCGGCCTGGACGATGACGCCCCGGTTCATGACGAACAGCCGGTCGCTCATGAACATCGCCTCTTCGGGATCATGCGTCACCATCAGGGTGGCGATGCCGACGTCGCGCAGGATGTCCAGGGTCTGCTCGCGCACCTGGGCGCGACGGGTGACGTCGAGCCCGGAAAACGGCTCGTCGAGCAGCAGCACATCCGGATGCGGTGCCAGCGCGCGCAACAGCGCGCACCGCTGTTGCTCGCCGCCGGACAGCGTATGCGGATACGCATCGGCAAGGTGCTCCAGGCCGACCCGGCGGAGCGATGCGCGGACCGCGTCCTTGGCGGCTCGCGCGCCGTTGCGCAAACCGAAAGCCACATTGGCGGCGACAGTGAGATGGGGAAACAGGGCGTAGTCCTGGAACATCAGGCCAGTGTGCCGGTGTTCCGGAGGCACGTGCGCGCCGCCGGCGCCGTCGGCCATGCACTGCCCGCCAATCAGGATCCGGCCCGCCTGCAGATGCTCCAGTCCAGCGGCGAGCCGCAGCAGGGTGGTCTTGCCGCAACCGGACGGACCGAGCAAGCAGGCGACTTGGCGAGGGGCTACCGCCAAGTCGACCCCGCTGATCACCTCCAGATCGTCGAAGGCGTGCGATACGCCTTCGATGCGCAGTCCCATTACCCTGATGCCCCGGGGCGCGACCGCGCGATGGTGCGGCTGAGTGCCACCACGGGCAGAATGCCTGCGGCAACGATCGCCAGCGCCCCCGCCGCGCATTCGGCCAGCAACTCGCTGGACGCATACTGATGGACGAAGGTGGCCAGCGTCTCGAAGTTAAAGGGGCGGAGCAGGATGGTGATGGGCAGTTCCTTCATGCTGTCGACGAACACCAGGATCGCCGCCGTGAGCAGGCTGCCACGGATCATCGGCAAATGCACGTCGCGCAACGTTCCGCCGGGGCCTCGGCCGAGGCTGCGGGCGGCGCCTTCCAGGCTTGGCGTCACCCGTGCCAGCCCGGCCTGGGCGGTACCCAGCGACAGGGTCAGAAACCGCACCGTGTAACCGTAGACCAGCGCGGCGATGGTGCCGCTCAGCAGCAACCCGGTGCCGACGCCGAGCAGATCCCGGCTCACGGCGTCCACCGTATTGTCCAGGGCGGCGAGGGGCACCAGGACGCCGACCGCGAGCACGGCCCCCGGCACCGCATAGCCGAAGCCGGCGATGGTGACGGCGGTGCGCACGCCGCGTGTCGCATGGAGCCGCATGCCGTAGGCGAGGACCACAGCCAGCGCCACCGCGATCGCCGCCGACGTGCCCGACAACACCAGGCTGTTCACCGCATAGGTGACGACGTTCGTGGCCAGATCGCCGAGGGGCGTGCGGATCGCATACCAGGTCAGCAGACCGGCTGGCACGGCGAACCCGAAGATCACGGGTAGCGCACAGATGAGCGAGGCCGCCCGTCCGGCACCGCCGGTCAGCCGCGGGCTCGGCAGCGCCCGCCAACGACTGCTCGTCTGATGGAACCGCTGGCGTTTCCGGGCGAAGCGTTCCGCCGAGACCAGTACGAAAACGAAACCAAGCAGGACCATCGACAACTGGGCCGCCCCAGCGGTGCTGTTCATGTTCAGCCAGACGTCGTAGATGCCGGCCGTGAACGTGGCGACGGCGAAATAGTCGACCGTGCCGAAGTCGTTCAGCGTCTCCATCATCACCAGGGACACGCCAACGACGACCGCCGGGCGGGCGAGGGGAACGCCGATCCGGAAGAAGCTTCGCCACGGCCCGAGGCCGAGGGTGCGGCCGACTTCCAGCACACACGCCGACTGCGACAGGAAGGCGGTGCGCGCGAGCAGGTAGACGTAGGGGTAGAGCACCAACGTCATCATGGCGATGGCGCCGCCGAGGGAGCGGATCTCCGGAAACCAATAGTCGCCGTAGCGTGTCCAGCCGAACGTCGCGCGCAACGCACCCTGCACGGGCCCGGCAAACTCGAGCAGATCCGTGTAGACATAGGCGATGACGTAAGCCGGAACCGCCAGCGGCAGCAGCAGCGCCCAATCGAACAGCCTGCGGCCGGGAAACCGATACATGGTGACCAGCCATGCCGTGCCGACGCCGATGGTCAGGGTGCCGATGCCGACGCCGATGGCAAGCAGCAAGGTGGTGCGGACATAGCGGGCGAGCACCGTCTCGACGAGATGGCTCCAGATGTTGTCGGTCGGTGACAACGCCAGGAGAACCAGTGCGCCGAGCGGCATCACCACCAGCGCCGCGACGGCGATGGCGGCGATGGTCCAGCCACTCGGCCGGCCGCGATGCGGCGCCGCCCGGATAGCAGTCGGGCGCGGCCGATCCGCGCCCTCCGTTGCCAGTGCCGCGCCGGGGCCCGCGGCAACCACTTTTGAGTGTTGCCGGATCAGGAGCCGGGCCCCTGATCGAAACCGACGCGGTCGACCAGCCTCGAGGCCTCGGCGCGATGCTTGGCGACCTCGGCGAGCGGAATCTCGTCGGCCTTGAACGAGCCCCACGAAGCGACCAGCGGATCGAGTTCCACGCCCGGCGTCACCGGAAATTCGAAGTTCTGCGCGGCGTAGAGTGCTTGGGCCCGATCACTGCTGAGAAACTCGAGGAGTTGCAAGGCTTCCGCTTTGTTGCTGGAACTGCGGGTGACGGCGGCGCCGCTGATGTTGACGTGGGTGCCACGGTCGTCCTGATTGGGCCAAACGAGCCGGACGGCGTCCGCCCATGCCTTCTCCTCGGGCTTCTCGTCGTTGGTTGCCATTTTCCCGATGTAGTACGTGTTGATCACGGCAACGTCGCAGACCCCTTCGCTGATCGCCTTGGCCTGAGCGCGGTCGTTGCCCTGTGGCTTCACGGCGAGGTTGTCCCTGACCCCCTGCAACCACGCGCGAGCGTCGTCGACGCCGTTGTTGGCGATCACCGAAGCGATCAGCGAGACATTGTAGACGTGTTTGCCCGATCGCGAGCACACCTTGCCACGGAACCGCGGATCGGCGAGATCTTCGTAGCTGGCGACGGCGCCCGGATCCAGCCGTTTCTTGCTGGCGATGATGACGCGGGCGCGCATGGTCAGCCCATACCACAGGCCGTCGGGATGGCGATACTGGGCGGGGATGTTGGCTTCCAACGTCGGGGATGTCACCGGCTGCAGCAGGTCGGCCTCGACCAGATCATTGAGGCGTCCCACGTCCACGGTCAGCACCACGTCGGCCGGGCTGTTGGCACCCTCGGCCTTGAGGCGCTCGAGCACTCCCTGTTGGGCGAAGACGACGTTCGTCTCGATGCCGGTTTCCTCGGTGAATGCATCAAGCATGGGCTGGATGAGGAACGGCTGGCGGTATGAGTAAATGTTGACCGCGCCGTCGGCTGCGGAGGCGGCCGTGACCGCCGACGAGAGGAGCGCGGCCGTCACGGCCGCGAGTGCGTAGCGCATGGAGGACTCTCCGTATGTGAGCATGGTATGGAGCGTTTTCGGAGCCACGGAGGCTAAGACCACAAATTTCTAACAGCCTTTTTATGAAAATGCAAATCATTCTCAAGAGAGATCGGTTCCGCGCTTAACCGCTTGTCAACCCTGGTCGCCGAGCATGCGAGCACCGGGAGAGGAGAGGCCCGTCATCATGAAAGTCGCAAATGCTCGTCTGACGCCGTCGCCCGGACGTCCGTCCAAGGGCGGTGGCGCCGGCGCGACCAGCGATGGTTTCGCCCGCGCACTCGATGGCATTGCCGCACCACGCTCCGAGGCCACACTGGGTACCACCGCCAGTGGTGCCGTGACCGGCGTGCTCGCGGCCCAGGAGGTCGAGACGGCGACGGAGCGCGGTGGCCGCCGCGAGGCGGTCCGACGCGGTGAACTGTTGCTCGACGAACTCGAACACCTGCGCATCGCCATCGTCTCCGGCGCCGTCAACAGCGAACGTCTCGTCGCTCTGGCGGCGATGGTTCGCGCCCGCGGCGAGGCCGTCGACGACCCGGAACTCGCCGCCGTGATTGCCGAGATCGAACTGCGGGTCGCCGTCGAACTTGCCAAGCGGCAGCGCTAGCGACCGCTGCGGCGGCCGGCCATGCGGCCAATCATCTTCGTTGTTTCAAAGTGTTAGAGGCTGGATCTGCGGGGAATACAGGCTTGCCGCGCGGCTTCCGCATCCATATGATGCGCGCACCTCGACCGGAAGGGGGCGAGCATGGGAGGGGACGTCATGCCTGCGGATATCCCAGAAGGGTATCGCCCGTCGGAAGACGAGCCCTTCATGAACCCGGTCATGCTCGAGCATTTCCGGCAGAAGCTGCTCGCGTGGCGGGCCAGTCTGTTGGACGAGTCGACGGCGACGATCGAGCATTTGCGTGAGGGCGGCGATGTCGAGCCCGATCCCGCCGACCGGGCGACGATCGAGACCAACCGGGCATTGGAGTTGCGGACCCGCGAACGGGCCCGCAAGCTGATCGCCAAGATCGACGAAGCCCTGCAACGGATCGAGGACGGGACCTACGGCTTCTGCCAGGAGACCAACGAGCCGATTGGCATCTCGCGACTCGAGGCGCGACCCATCGCCACCCTCAGCATCGAAGCGCAGGAACGGCACGAACGGATGGAGCGGACCCACCGCGAAGACTGATCGTCCCTCATCCGTCGCACCCTTCGGGCGCGCCTGAGGTATCCGGGCCGGAACACGCGGCGTGGCGGAAACAGTCGACGACGTGATCGTTGACCATGCCGACCGCCTGCATGAACGCATAGCAAACCGTCGGCCCGACGAAACGGAAGCCGCATCCGCGGAGGGCCTTCGCCATCGCCCGCGATTCCGCGGTTTCGGCGGGAACGTCGGCGAGACTTCGCCAGGCGTTCTGGCGTGGCGACCCGTCGACGAACGCCCAGAGGAAGTTGGCGAACCCGTGATCCGTGCGCATCAGGTCGAGCCAAGCGCGGGCATTGGCAATGGTCGCCTCGATCTTGCGGCGGTTGCGGACGATGCCGGCATCACCGAGCAGGCGATGGACGTCGGCGTCATTGTAGGCGGCGATGCGCTCGGGCGCGAACCCGTCGAAGGCCTCCCGGAAGCCGTCGCGCTTGCGTAGAATGACCAGCCACGACAGGCCGGACTGGAAGCTGTCGAGCACCAGTTTCTCGAACAGCGCCCGATCGTCCCATTCCGGCACGCCCCATTCGCGGTCGTGGTAGGCGACGTAGGTTGGATCCCGGCCGACCCACCCGCACCGCGTTCGATCATCGTGCACCATGCCCGCCATCCGGTTCGCGCTCAGTTTCGGCGTTGCCGCGGCGCTCAAAAGCTGTAGGGTGCCCAGCAGCATGTCACACGAAAAAGGGCTGACCCATATGAAAATTCGCGGACTGTTCGTCGGTGCCGCGCTCGCTGCGGCGACCGTCGCCGGCGGCATGGCCGATGCGGCCGATCCCGAGAACACGCTCTACCTCGATCTGAAGGATGGTCGCGTCGTCATCGAGATGCGCCCGGACCTGGCGCCGAACCATGTCGAACGCATCAAGACGCTCGTTCGCGAAGGTTTCTATGACGGACTGAAGTTCCATCGGGTGATCGAGGGCTTCATGGCGCAGACGGGCGATCCGAAGGGCAACGGTACCGGTGGCTCCGGCGTCAATCTGGCTGCCGAGTTCTCCAGCGCGCCGTTCGTCCGGGGGACCGTCGGCATGGCCCGTGCCCAGAATCCGGACAGTGCGGATTCACAATTCTTCCTGATGTTCGCCGCGGCGCCGAGCCTCAACGGCCAATACACGGTCTGGGGGCGGGTGATCGACGGCATGCAGCACGTCGATGCCATCAAGCGCGGTGACCCGCGCCTGAACGGCACCGTCGCCGACCCGGATACCATCATCCGACTGCAGGTTGCGGCCGACGCCACGCCGTAACGACCCGGCCGGTCCTCGCGCCCGCCCACGGCATACGGTGCGCCCGCGACGGCGTACGGTCGACCACCCCGCCAGCGCGGCCTTGGTCGGTCAAGCCACTGAGGTGGCTTCGGCCGGCCGGGCCACGGTGCCGAGGGCGGTCTCCGCCGCCTGATCGATATCCTCCAGCCAGACGAACTCCAGGGCATCCCGGGTGTCTGCCGGAATGTCTTCGAGATCCTTGCGGTTGCGCGCCGGGAGCATCACCGTCGAAAGCCCGGCACGCGCCGCGGCGACCACCTTCTCCTTGATGCCCCCCACCGGCAGCACCAGGCCGCGCAGGCTGATCTCGCCGGTCATCGCCAAGTCGTTGCGCACCGCGTGGCCGGTCAACAGCGACAGCAGGGCCGTGGTCATGGCGACCCCGGCACTGGGGCCGTCCTTCGGAATCGCTCCCGCCGGCACGTGCACGTGGATGTCGCTCTTCTCGAACAGGTCGGCATCGATGCCGAAGCGCGCCGCCCGGCTCTTGACCAGGCTGAGCGCTGCCTGGGCGCTCTCCTTCATCACGTCGCCCAGTTGCCCGGTGAGGATCAGCTTGCCGCTGCCCGGCATGCGCGCCGCCTCGATGAACAGGATGTCGCCGCCACTCGGCGTCCACGCCAATCCGGTGGCGACTCCCGGCACGCTGGTCCGCATGGCGATCTCGTTCTCGAACTTCTCGGGGCCGAGAATGCCGTGCAGATCCTTCACGTCCACGGTGACGGGCTCGGGGCCGGTCTCGGCGAAGCGCATGGCGATCCGCCGAAAGACACTGCCGATCTCCCGCTCCAGGTTGCGGCAGCCGGCCTCCCGCGTGTAGCCGCGGATGATCGCCCTGAGCGCATCGTCGGTGATCGAGGCGTGTTCGGCGGTGAGGCCGTTGGCGGTGAGTTGCCGGCCCACCAGGTAGCGCTTGGCAATCTCCAGCTTCTCGTCCTCCGTGTAGCCGGGCAGTTCGATCACCTCCATGCGGTCGCGCAATGGCCCGGGGATGTTGTCCAGTACGTTGGCGGTGGCGATGAAGAACACCTTCGACAGGTCGAACGGCACCGCCAGATAATTGTCGCGGAACGTCGCATTCTGCTCGGGATCCAGCACCTCCAACAGCGCCGACGACGGATCACCGTGGAAGCCCTGGCCGAGCTTGTCCATCTCGTCCAGCATGAACAGGCAGTCGTGGGTGCCGGCTTTGCGGATGTTCTGGAGGATGGTACCGGGCAGGGCGCCGATGTAGGTGCGCCGGTGGCCGCGGATTTCCGCCTCGTCGTGGACGCCGCCGAGGCTCGCGCGCACGAACTTGCGGCCGGTGGCCCGCGCAATGCTCTGGCCGAGCGATGTCTTGCCGACGCCCGGTGGACCGACGAAGCAGAGGATCGGGCTCTTGCCTTCCGGGTTGAGCTTGCGCACCGCCAGAAACTCGAGGATCCGCCGCTTCACCTTCTGCAGGCCGTAATGGTCGGCGTCGAGCACCCGGCGCGCCTCGGCAATATCGATGCTGCCGGCGCTGAACTTGTTCCACGGCAGCTCGATCAAGGTGTCCAAATAAGTGCGGACCATGGAATACTCGCCGGCCGCCTCGGGCATGCGCTCCAGCCGCTTCAACTCCTTGCGCGCCTGCTGCTCCACCTCTTCCGGCATCTCGGCCTTGGTGATCGCCTCGGACAGCTCGGCGATCTCGGCCGCCTTCTCATCTTCTTCGCCGAGCTGACGCTGGATCGTGCGAAGCTGTTCGCGCAGGAAGAATTCCCGCTGCTTTTCGTCCATCTGCTCCTTGGTCTGCTGGCCGATCTCGCGGGAAATCTTCATCACCTCGATTCGGTGGCCGAGTTCGATCAGCACGCGATCCATCCGCTCCTTGAGGTCGATGGTCTCCAGGATCTGCTGCTTCTCGGCCGGCTGCAGATCCATGAAGTTGGCGACCGCGTCGCACAGCATCGACGGCGACGTAATGCTCTGGAAGGCGTTGACGAGCTCGCCCGGGGCCTGGGGCAGCAGCTGCAGCGCTTCCAGCGCGCGCTCGCGCAACTGCACCATGCGCGCTTCAATCTCCGTGGACGGCTCGCCCTCGGGCTCGTCGATGCGCTCGACCCGGGCCGCCAGAAATGGCGATCCGGGCAGGAACGACAGCACGCGGAATCGCTGCACGCCCTGACAGACGACGTGGTGCGTGCCGTCCGGGGCGGTGAGGTAGCGCAGGATGTTGGCGACGGTGCCGACGGTATGCAGATCGTCCGGCTGCACCTCTTCCTGCTCGGCATTCTTCTGCAACAAAATCCCGATCTGCCGGTCGGATTTCGCCGCTTCCTGGGCTGCCGCGATGGAGCCGGCGCGGCCGATGGCCAGCGGCATGACCATCGCCGGAAAGACGACGATGTTTCGCACCGGCAGGATGATCAGCGCGTCCTCGGGCAGGTCGATGCCCTGGGTCTCGAGCGCCGACGTGTCCGCATCGCGAGCCTCGGCCTTGCTGTCCGTTCCAAGCATCATCTTCGGCATCTTGAACATGGTCGGGAGATCCCCGGTCCGTGACCGTTACACTAGCTTCTGAAACACCAGCGACAGGCAACCATCAACCAGATCCCGCCGCACCAACTTGAGATGGTCCCACATCAATCGGATGCGCCGTTCGAATTGGCCGTGCGGCACCTCCAACCGATGCAACGCCGCCTGTCGATAGACGGCGGGCAGCCGGCGCACTCCCCTTACGATCAAAACGTCGCCCTCGATCGCCACCTCGATGGCAGCGGCCTCGACCCCTGGCAACGCAACCACGACGGCAACGCTGTCCTCTGTTTCGATGACGTCGATGGGAGGCTCCCACGTCGGTCCCCGGTTCGGAGCCGGGCCCGGCTTGAAGAACTGCCGATGCAGGCGCTCGGCGCGATCCAACATCTCGCAGGCTTCTGCCCACATCCAATCGTGCGGCGGCTTCGCAGTCATGTCAGACACCACCCAGCTTTGCGTCGTCCATGGCCCGCGGGGCGATCCGCTGGTCGCACGTCGCGGGTTTTTGACAGGGTCCTCAGAATGTAGTCTGCCGGAGAGGTGAACGCACGTCATGCCGCCATGCCGCGCGGTTTGGGCGGCGGTTCGGGCGTCGGCCGCTCGACGTCGCGTTCGCGGGTCCCGTCAGCTGACATCGGCGCCGCGTGCAAGCTTCCTCCCGAGCCGCAGGGTTGCGAGCAGTCGCGCGGCGGCGGCTTCGATCAGCGCCGGGGCGTCCGCCATGGCATCAGCGAGTGTCATCGGCCGGTCGACGATCGGCACCACGGCCGCCAAGCCGGCCTCCTTGAAGGTGGCAAGGTCTCCGTCGATCTGGCCGGCCAGCGCGATCACCGGGACTCCGGCAACCGCGGCCAAGCGCGCGACGCCGACGGGCACCTTGCCCGCCAGCGACTGGGCATCCAGCCGCCCTTCGCCGGTGATCGCCAGATCGGCGCCGGCAATGCGTCCGCGCAGATCGGCAAGCTCGGCGATCAGCGAGAAGCCATCACGCACCTCGACATCAAGCAGCGATCGCAGCAGGAAGGCGATGCCGCCGGCGGCGCCGCTGCCGGGGCTGTCCCGATGGTCGGCACCGGTGGCGCGGACGACGACCTCGGCGAAATGCGCCATCGCCGCTTCGAAATTGGCGCGCTGATCGTGGGTGACGCCCTTCTGCAGCCCGAAGACGTGCACCGCGCCGTGCGGCCCGAGCAGCGGGCTGGCGACGTCCGTGGCCAGCGTGATCTGGACGGAGCGGAGTCGCCCATCCAGGCCCGAGAGGTCGATCGTCGCGACACGGCCGAGCGAGCCGCCGGCGCCGCGCAGGGTACTGCCGTCGGCATCCAGGAAGCGGCCGCCGAGCGCGGCGACGAGGCCCGTGCCGGCATCCACCGTGGCACTGCCGCCGAGGCCCAGGATCACCGCATCGGCGCCGCGGTCAAGGGCTTCGCGGATCAGCTGCCCGGTACCGAATGTGGAGGCCTGGGTGGGGTTGAGCGCGTCGCCCAAAAGCGGCAGACCGGACGCCGCGGCCACTTCGATGATGGCGAGCCGACGGTCGGCGACCCAACCGTAGGTGCAGGCGACGGGCCGGTCGAGCGGATCGCGCGCGGTGCTCTCAACAGGTTCGCCGCCGAGGATGCCGATCAGCGCGTCGACCGTCCCCTCGCCGCCGTCGGCCAGCGGCACCAGGACCGTTTCGAGGGTGCTGTCAACGCCGCGCAGCCCGGACTCGATCGCCCGTGCCACCTGGACCGCCGTCGCCGAGCCTTTGAACGAGTCCGGCGCGACGACGACGCGCATCGACCGCAAGCGTCAGGAGGCCGGCGTCAGCCGGAGGACCGCGCCGTCGGACCCGTCGACGAGAAGGTAGACGGCCCCGTCGGGCCCCTGGCGAACGTTGCGGATGCGCGTCTCCATGTCGATCCGCTCCTCGTCAGTGACTCGCTCGCCGTCCAGCGACAGCCGCACCACCCCCTGCGACGTGAGGCCGCCGATCAGCAGGTTGCCGCGCCAGTCGGGGAACAGGTCTCCGGTATAGAACGTCATCCCCGATGGCGAGATTACCGGCGTCCAGTGATAGATGGATTGCGCCAGATCGGGTCGGGTTGGCGGATCGGGGATGCCGCCGCCCCAATAGTGCCGGCCCCAACTGACCAGCGGCCAGCCGTAGTTCTTGCCGGCCTCGGGGATGTTCAGTTCGTCGCCGCCGCGCGGGCCGAACTCGTGCGCCCATAGCTTGCCGGTTTCCGGATGGATCGCCGCCCCCTGAACGTTGCGATGGCCATAGGACCAGATCTCCGGCAGGGCGTCGCTGCGGCCGATGAATGGATTGTCGGCGGGCACCGAGCCGTCCGGATTGATGCGGACGATGGTGCCGAGGTGGTTGGTGTTGTCCTGTGCCGGCTCGAACTCGTTGCGCTCGCCGAGGGTGACGAACAGCGTGCCGTCCGGCGCGAAGGCGAGGCGCGATCCGAAATGATGCCGCCCCGGCAGCTTCGGCACCTGGCGAAAGATGACTTCGACATCAAGCAGGTTGGTCCCCGCCAAGCGGCCGCGGGCGACCGCTGTCGAGACACCGCCGTCGCCCGGTTCGACGAAGGCGACGTAGATCACCCCCGTCTCGGGGAACGCCGGGTCGAGGGCGACGTCGAGCAGGCCGCCCTGGCCTGGCGCCTCGATGGTCGGCAGCCCCGACACCGGCGCCGAGATCGTGCCATCGGCGGTGACGACGCGCAGCCGCCCAGGACGTTCAGTCACCAGCATCCGGCCATCGGGCAGGAAGGCGAGACCCCACGGCGAATCGAGGCCGTCGGCGACGGTCTCGATGGCGACGGCGCCCGCCTGGGTCTGCACCGTGCGCGCGTTCGCCGCCGTTGCCAAGCCGACGATCAGGATTGTCAGGAGAAACAGCCGCTGCATGCCAATCGCTCCCTGGTCCAAAATGCCTCGATGGCGTTGCCGACGGATCAAGCCGCCGCCTTGCCGCGAAGATAGTTGAGCATGGTGTCGGCGTCGGAGACCTCGAACGGATCCGTCGGACAGTTGTCGTCATAGCCCGGCTCGACGAACATCTTCTCGATCTCGCCATCGTTGACGACCATGGAGTAGCGCCAGCTGCGCATGCCGAAACCCAGGTTCGACTTGTCGACCAGCATCCCCATCTTGCGGGTGAACTCGCCGTTGCCGTCGGGGAGCAGGAACACCTTTTCGGCGCCCTGGCTTTTGCCCCACTGGTACATGACGAAGGCATCGTTGACGGAGAGGCAGATCACGTCGTCGATGCCGAGCGCCTTGAAGTCGTCGTACAGCGCTTCGTACCGCGGCAGATGATTGCTGGAGCACGTCGGCGTGAAGGCGCCGGGCAGGGAAAATACGACGACGCGCTTACCCTTGAAGATTTCGTCCGTGCTGCGGTCTTTCCATTCGAACGGGTTGGGGCCGCCGAGCGACTCGTTGCGCACGCGTGTCTTGAAAACCACCGATGGGACATGAGGCATTTGTCTCTCCTGGAAGATGGGGCGTTGATGGAGCCGCGCATCGCAGCGGCAACGGTCTCGCCATGCACCGGGACAGAAACGCGAGGCTGTGCCGGGCGACCCTTAGCGATCCGAATCGTCGGCGAGGTGGCCGACGCAGCAGGTCACCTCGCCGAGCAGACTCTCGACGATTTCGATCGCCTGCTCCCGGGTCGGATAAACCCCACTCGGCCCGCCGTCGAGTCCGAAGGGAAACGCCTCCCAGCCCGCGTCGCCGTGGACGACAAGAGCTCCCTCGTCGTCGTGAACGCTCATGATCCGTGAGTGGCTCCAGGTCATCGACACCTCCCGTGGCCATCGTCATCGGCTAAGACATGGGCGCGCCGCGCGCGTCGGCAACCGCCTTGCCACGATGCCGCGCCGCGGTCCCCTGGTCGCCATGGATGGCGCCTAAGATTCGACGCAGGCGCGCGTCGCCGAACGTCGCGGGGCGAAAAAACCGCCGATTCGGAGCTTCGTCGCGTCTTCACATGTCTCGAAACAAATTGTAACATTTATTGTGGACAAAGTTCTGTGTGCCGTTGAAATACAAAGCAAACCAAGCGAGTTGGCGCCGACGGTGGCAACAAGAATCGGCGGAGCAGGGAAGGGGCCCGCACGCCGCCGCTTGACAGACTTGTGACACAGTTTATCTGTTCGCGCCGAATAGCGAGGCTGTTGAGGGATAACACCATGAGCCGCGTCTTTGTTTTTCCAGGGCAAGGGTCGCAAGCCGTCGGTATGGGCCGCGCCCTTGCCGCCGCCTATCCGGCCGCGCGAGAGGTCTTTGACGAGGTCAACGATGCGCTCGGCGAGGATCTAACCAGTTTGATGTTCGAGGGGCCGGAGGATCGGCTGACGCTGACGGCAAATGCCCAGCCGGCGCTGATGGCCGTCAGCATGGCCGCCTTCCGCGTGCTGGAGCACGAAAGCCGATTGGATCTAGGGCGCGACTGCAAGTTCGTCGCCGGCCATTCGCTGGGCGAATATTCGGCGCTGGTCGCGACCGGCAGCCTGTCGGTGGGCGATGCCGCTCGCATCCTGCGGGTTCGCGGGCGGGCGATGCAGGAGGCGGTGCCGGTTGGTCTCGGCGGCATGGCGGCCTTGCCGATGGACTTGGCGGAAGCCTGCATGGTCGCCGATGAAGCGGCCGAGGGCGATGTTTGCGCCGCGGCAAACGACAATGCGCCGCGCCAAGTAGTGTTGAGCGGCGCCATCGGCGCCATCCGTCGCGCGCTCGGCATCGCGGCGACGCGGGGCGCCAAGCGCAGCATCATGTTGCCGGTCAGCGCTCCCTTCCATTGCACGATGATGAGTCCCGCCGCTGATGCCGTCGAGCGGGCCCTCAACGAGATCACGATCCGCGACCCGCGGGTGCCGGTCGTCTCCAACGTCACCGCCGGTGCGGTCGATCGCGCGCACGACATCCGCCGCCTGTTGGTCGAGCAGATCACGTCGATGGTGCGCTGGCGCGAGACCATGTTGCACATGGTCGAACAGGGCGTCGATCAGATCGTCGAGGTCGGGACCGGCCGGGTGCTGTCCGGCCTTGCCCGCCGCATCGACAAGAATCTCTCCGCCATCTCCGTCGGCACGCCCGAAGAGGTCGAGGCGTACCTGGCGACCCTCTGAGGGTCGTCGGGGTCGCTGTTACCATTCGCAGCCGTGTAGAATCGATGTTCGATCTTGGGGGGAGATCGGCGCTGGTGACCGGCGCGTCGGGCGGGATCGGCGCGGCGATCGCGACGGCGCTGGCCGGGCAGGGCGCCCGGGTGGCGCTCAGCGGACGGCGCCGTGACGCTCTGGAGGCGGTGGCGGGCGCGCTGGGCGCGGCGGCCGTCGTCGAACCCGCCGATCTCGGTGAGCCGGCCGCGGCCGACTCGCTGGTGAAAGCGGCGAGCGACGCTCTCGGCGGCATCGATATCCTGGTTCACAATGCCGGCATAACTCGCGACGGACTCGCGCTCAGGATGTCCGACGAGGACTGGGCCGAGGTGATCGACGTCAACCTGACGACCGGGTTCCGCTTGGCGCGCGCCGCGTTGCGTGGGATGATGAAAAAGCGTTGGGGACGGATCATCGCCATCACGTCGATCGTCGGCGCCACCGGCAATCCGGGCCAAGCGAACTATGCGGCCTCCAAGGCCGGTCTCGTCGGCATGGTCAAATCGCTGGCCCACGAGGTGGCCAGCCGCGGCATCACCGCCAACTGCGTGGCGCCGGGATTCATCGATACCGATATGACCCGTGGATTGTCGGAGGATCGCAAGTCGGCGATTCTCGGGGCGATCCCGACCGGCCGCATGGGAACGGCACGTGAGATTGCCGCCTGTGTGGCGTTTCTGGCGAGCGAAGATGCCGCCTATGTTACAGGCCAAACCCTTCACGTAAATGGCGGAATGGCGATGATCTGATCTCCTTCGGCGGCGCCGGGTCGGTGCGCCAGGCTCTTGGCCGGGGCGTGTTTGGTGTGCTACCACATCAGTGCGTTTCCCGCCGGCCGGTTGCGAACCAGCGCACAGGAGGGGCATCGCTTGCATCCACCGAGGATCCACTCACCACACGACCAAAAAGATCGAGGGTTATAGAGATGAGCGATATTGCCGAGCGGGTAAAAAAAATCATCGTTGATCACCTGGGCGTCGACGAGGCCAAGGTGGTCGAGAACGCCAGCTTCATCGACGATCTGGGCGCCGACAGCCTGGACACGGTTGAACTGGTCATGGCATTCGAAGAAGAGTTCGGGATCGAAATCCCGGACGAGGCGGCCGAGAAAATCTCGACCGTCAAGGATGCCGTTGACTATATCTCGAATGCGACCTGACCGATCGCGTTGGGTACTTCGGGCGCCATGCAATGGCGCCGTCACGGCGCGGCGGCCGCGAGGCGCCGCAGCCATGAAAAGGAATGAGTTGAAAGCATGAGACGTGTCGTCGTCACCGGCCTCGGCCTTGTCACACCTCTCGGATGTGGCGTTCGTACCAACTGGGACCGCATCACCAACGGCGAGTCGGGCATTCGCGCCATCCAGACGTTCGACGTGTCGGACCTGCCGGCGAAGATCGCCGGTATGGTGCCTCTCGGTGAGACGCGGGAGGGCGGCTTCAATGCCGACGACTGGGTGCCGGCGAAAGAGCGGCGCCGGATGGAGACGTTCATCGTTTACGCCCTTGCCGCCGCACAACAGGCGATCGAAGACGCCGGCTGGGAGACGGTCGACGAAGAGGAGCGCCTGCGCACCGGCGTGTTGGTCGGGTCAGGGATCGGCGGCCTCAACGAGATCGCCCGCAACGCCATCCTGCTTGAGGAGGGCAAGATCCGAAAGATCAGCCCGTTCTTCATTCCCTCGGCGCTGATTAATCTGGCGAGCGGCCATATTTCCATCAAGTACGGCTATCGGGGGCCGAACCACTCGGTCGCCACCGCCTGCGCCACCGGCGCGCACGCCATCGGCGATTCGGCCCGGCTCATCATGTTCGGCGATGCCGACGTGATGATCGCCGGCGGCACCGAAGCCGCGGTCGGCCGTCTTGGTATTGCCGGCTTTTCGGCGGCTCGGGCCCTCTCCACCAAGTACAACGATACGCCGGAGAAGGCGTCCAGACCCTGGGACGTTGGCCGCGACGGTTTCGTCATCGCCGAGGGCGCGGGCATCGTCGTGCTCGAGGAATACGAGCATGCCCGCAAGCGTGGGGCGACCATCTATGCCGAGGTGATCGGCTACGGCCTCTCTGGCGATGCCCATCACATCACCGCACCTTCGGAGACCGGCGCCGGGGCCACCGCCTGCATGACGGCGGCGTTGCGTAACGCCGCCTTGGCGCCCGACGAGATCGACTATATCAACGCCCACGGCACGTCGACGCCTCTCGGCGACGAGATCGAAGCCGGCGCGGTCAAGCGGGTATTCGGCGACGCCGCCTATAAGCTTTCCATGTCGTCGACGAAGTCGGCGATCGGCCATCTGTTGGGCGCCGCGGGCGCCGCTGAGGCCATCTACACCATCAAGGCGATCAACACCGGCGTCATCCCCCCGACCCTGAACCTGGACACGCCGGACGAGGGGTGCGATCTCGATCTGGTGCCGCACCAGGCGAAGGAGCGGCCGGTGCGGGCTGCCATGTCGAATTCCTTCGGGTTTGGCGGCACCAACGCTTCGCTGGTGTTCAAGGCCGTCCATTAGGCTCGGCGCGGCGCGTGTTGCGCCTCGTCAGCATCGTTCTCGGCGGATTGGTCTCGGCGGCACTTGTGGTGCTCTTCGTCGGCGTCTGGGCGCTCGACCGCTACCAGGGCCCAGGTCCGCTGGTCGACGAGACCGTCGTGGTGATCCCCGCCGGGTCGTCCGTCCGCGCCATTGCCGAGCGACTGGAAGCCGCCGGGGTGATCGACAACGCACTTCTCTTTCGTCTCGGAGCCCGCTTTGAACGTGCGCATCAGGCGCTGCGGGCGGGTGAATACGCGTTTCCGCCCGCTGTCAGCGCCAGCGATGTCGTCGCCATTCTGCGCGCCGGCAGGACGGTGGCGCGTCCGGTGACCGTGCCCGAGGGACTGACCGTCAAGCAGGTCGCAGCCGTCCTCGCGGCGACGCCCGGGTTGAACGGCGAGATCGAGTCATTGCCGCCGGAGGGCTCGCTGTTGCCCGAGACCTACCACGTCTCGTTCGGCGATTCCCGGGCCGCCGTGATCCGGCGGATGCAGCAGGCGATGGACGTCGCGCTGGCCGAGGCCTGGGCCGACCGGGCCCCCGACCTGCCACTGGCGAGCCCGGAGGAGGCGCTGGTGCTTGCCTCCATCGTCCAGAAGGAGGCCGGCTCCGATGACGAGGCGCCGCGCATCGCCGGCGTGTTCGTCAACCGGCTGAGGCGGGGGATGCCGCTGCAGGCCGATCCGACCGTGCTTTACGCCGTCAGTGATGGCCTGGGCCGCCTCGATCGGCCGTTGACCAGCGACGACCTGAAGCTCGATTCCCCCTACAACACCTATCGGGTGGGCGGTCTGCCGCCGGGGCCGATCGCCAATCCGGGCCGCGTCGCGCTGGCGGCGGCGACACGGCCGGCGGAGACCGATGCCCTTTATTTCGTTGCCGACGGAACCGGCGGTCATGCCTTTGCCAAGACTCTCCAAGAACACAACCGCAACGTCGCCCGTTGGCGCAAGCTCGAACGCGAGCGACGATCGGGAGCGCGGTGAGCGACGCATCGAGGCGGCCGCGCTCGGTCGGGCGGCACCGTCCGTCGTGAGTGCGCTGCCGCCGTCTCCCGAGGATCGCGCCACCTGGCGGTCGACGTGGTTCAACTACTACAGCGAAAAGCGCATTCAGCATCAATGGCTGCAGGTGCACCTGCTGCAGGTGCTTGCCGTCGAACGCGTGCTCGAGGTCGGCCCCTATCTCGGCCTGGTGACGGCGCTCCTCGACAACGCCGGCTATGCGGTGACCACTCTGGATCTCACGCCGCGCCATTTCGATCGTCCCGACGTACCGCATCTCCAGGCCGACCTGACCACCGTCGCCCCGGATCGGCTGGCCGGCTTCGATGCCATCTTGTGCTGTGAGACGCTCGAACACCTGCCCTGGGAGGCCGTGCCACAGATCCTCGGCACCTTCCGGCAGAGCGGCGCGCGCTATCTCGTCACCTCGGTGCCGTTCGAAGGCCTGCAGTTCGAGTTCTGGCTCGCGGCCAATCTGCACCGCGTCCACCAGCGGTTGGCCGTCAAGACGGGTCGCTCGCTGATGCGCTTCGTGCCCGACGCCGACCCGCACGGCCACAAGTGGGAGCTGGGCTATCGCGGCCGGTCGCTGGCCGACTGGGAGGCGGTGCTGACCACTGCCGGCTGGCGCACCATCCGCCGCGAGTTCACGTTCGCCTGTCGCTCGGTCTTCCATGTCCTGGAGGCGACGCCCGGCCGATGATCACCCTTGGCGTGCACCCTGGCAACCACGACGCCGCCGCGGCCCTGTTCGACGGCTATCGCCTGATCGCCGCCGTCGCCCTGGAGCGCCTGACCCGGCGCAAGGGCGATGGCGGCGGCATTCCCGACGCCGCCATCGACGAGGTGCTGTCGATCGCCGGGCTTGAGCGACGGGACGTCGAGGCAGTGGCGCTGACCCGGACGCGACTGCCCTGGCGATTCTACACGCATTTTCGCGGCGGCCGGCTGATCGAAGGCAAGGTCCGCGGTCTGCTCGGCACCCAGAAGCAGAAGGACCTGTTCCTCGAACTCCGCCGCTCCGGGCGCTCGCGCGGCGAGGACATCGTCGACCTCGAGTTGTTGCGGAGCCATCTCGGCGTCCGTCCGGATGCCCTGGTCCACTTCGCCAACCATCACCGGGCGCACGCCCTGTCCGCCTTGTTCTTCACCGATTGGGAGCAGGGGCTGGTCTACACCGCCGACGGCGGCGGCGACCATCTGCACTACAGCGCCTACGTGCTCGACGGCGGGCGCCTGGAAACCTTATGGGGAGATGATGCGGCGCTGCACCAGCCCATCCCCGTCGACAGCCTCGGCCTCGCTTATGGCTATGCCACCGAGGCCCTCGGTTACCGCATCAATCGGCACGAGGGCAAACTGACCGGTCTCGCCGCTTACGGCACCTCGCGGCTCCATGATGCGCTGGCAGAGCGCTTCCGGGTCGACCCGCACGGCCGCGTCGAGAGCGACTACACCAGCTATCAGGCGATGCGCCGACACGTCTTCGCGCTCGCCGAACACGCGGAGCCAGCTGATGTCGCCGCCAGCGTGCAGCATCTGTTGGAAAGCTGCATCGCCGCCTCCGTCGACCGGATCCACGCCGCGCGTCGGCTGAGCCACTTGGCCCTCGCCGGCGGCGTCTTCGCCAACGTCCCGCTCAATCGCCTGCTCGCCGAATCGGGCGCGTTCAACGACGTGTTCGTGTTCCCGGCCATGGGCGACGACGGGCTGGCCGTCGGTGCGGCGCTGTCGTTGCTGCTGGAGCGGGACGGTCTGGCCACGTGGCTCGACCGACGCTACCGGCTCGAAGACGTTTATCTGGGCCGCGAGCATGGCGATGCCGTCGACCGGGTTCTTGCCGCCGCCCCCGGCGTCCGGCGGGTCTCGGCGGATCCCCTCGGCGAGACGGTTGCCCGGCTCCGCCGCGGGGAGGCCGGAGCGCTCTACACGGGGCGCATGGAGTTCGGCCCCCGAGCGCTGGGCGCGCGCTCGATTCTCGCGGCACCCGATGATGCCTCGATCAACGACCGATTGAATGCGCGGCTGCAGCGCACCGAGTTCATGCCGTTCGCGCCGGTGGTGGCCGACGCGGACGCCGGTGAGGTCTTCGACCTGCCACCCGTCAGCCGCTACGCCGCCCGCTTCATGACCATCACCTGCGCCGTCCGCCCGGCGTGGCGTGACCGCATTCCCGCCGTCGTCCACGTCGACGGCACCGCCCGGCCGCAGTTGATCGAGCGTGCCGCCAATCCCCTTTATTTCGACATCCTCGCCGCCCACAAGGCGGCGACGGGACTGCCGGTGCTCATCAACACCAGCTTCAACGTCCACGAGGAGCCGATCGTCAACACGCCTCTGGAATGCCTGCAGGCGCTGACCGACGATCGCGTTGACTTCGTGGTCACCCGGGGCGGTGTCTTCGTGCACGACGGCGCGGCAGCATCCCGCCGTCCATGATGACGGCGTAGGGGCGCTACTTCGGGGAGCGTCGCGCGAAGCCCCGCGGCTTGATCTTGCGCAGACGCTTGGCGCGCTCGGCGCGTAGGTCGGCGGCCTGGATCATGCGGTCCTGGCAGGACCGGGCCTCGGCATCGGTGGTCGGCTGACGCTGGATGTAGGAGCCGTCCGATTGCATCTCCCAGACGCTCCGGCGATCGCGCAGCTGGACCTGGAGAAAGCCGTCCAGGTCGCGCTGCAGGCCCGGCGCCTCGATGGGCGTGATCACTTCGACGCGGCTGTCCAGGTTGCGGCGCATCAGGTCAGCCGAGCCGATAAAGTACTCGTCGTCGCCGCCATTCTGGAAATGGTAGATGCGCGTGTGCTCGAGGAAGCGCCCGACGATGCTGATCACCTGGATCGTTGTCGAGAGCCCGGGGATGCCGGGACGCAGCCGGCAGGTGTCGCGGATGATCAGCCGGACCTCGACGCCGGCGATCGCCGCGCGGTACAGCGCCTCGACGATGTCCCGATCCTCCAGCGCGTTGCACTTGAAGCGGATCAGGCCGGGCTGCTCCGGCGAGTGCAGGGCGATCTCCCGCTCGATTTTCTGCAGCAGCGCGCGCTTCATGAGGTTCGGCGCCGCGAGGATCTTGCGATAGGCGCGAACCGGCCGGCAACCGGTGGTCAGGTAGTTGAACAGCTCGGTGAGGTCGCGGCCGATCTCGGGATCGCAGGTCAACAGGCCGAGGTCCGAGTACAGACGCGCCGTCCCGGCATGATAATTGCCGGTGCCGATGTGGGCATACCGCCGCAATCCAGTGTAGTCCCGACGCACCACCAGCACCAGCTTGCAATGGGTCTTCAGGCCGAGCACGCCATAGGTGACGTGGATGCCCGCTTCTTCCAGGCGCGATGCCCACTGGATGTTGGCGGCCTCGTCGAACCGCGCCTTCAGTTCGACGACCACGGCCACCTGTTTGCCCTTCTGCGCCGCCTGGATCAGCAGATCGATGATCTGCGTGTCGGAGGACGTCCGGTAGAGGGTCATCTTGATGGCCAGGACCTTCGGATCGTCGGCCGCTTCGCTGACGAAGCGGGTGACCGAGGTGACGAACGATTCATACGGGTGTTGCAGCAGGATCGGGCCGTTCTGGCGGATGATGTGAAAGATGTTGTCGCGGTCCTGCAGCTTGACGTTGGTGATCGGCTCGTGCGGCGGGTCGTGCAATTCCGGGATGTCGAGGGTCGCCAGTTCCATCAGGTCGCGCATTCCGATCATCACGTCGGTCTCGTAGACGTCGGTCGCTTCGTCGAGTCCCAGTTCGGCGGCGAGCATGCCCCGCCGTGTCGCATCGATGCCGGTCGACGTCTCCAGGCGAACGATCGGCGCGAACTTGCGCTCGCGCAGTTCGGCTTCGATCATCGCGAGCAGGTCGTCGGCCGCTTCCTCGTCGCGCTCGGTGTTGGCGTTGCGGGTGACGCGGAACAGCTCGACCGAGCCGACGTCCATGCCCGGAAACAGGTCGTCGATGCAGTTGGCCATCACGTCTTCCAGCGGCACGAAGCGCCGGGACTCGCCGACCCGCACGAAGCGCGGCACGCCGCTGCCTACCGGCACCTTGACGCGCGCCAGCGTTACGTCCAGGCCGTCGCCGTAGCGCAGCGTCACCAGAAGATTCAGCGACAGGTTCGACATGAACGGGAACGGATGCGCGGGGTCGATGGCCAGCGGGGTCACCAGTGGGAACACGTTGTCTTGGTAGTGGACGCGCACGGCTTTGCGCTCGTCCGTCGTCAAATCGCCGTACGAAACGATGCGGATATCGTGCTCCCGCAGGTCCGCCATGAGGCTGAGATAGACGGTTCGTTTCCGCGTCATGAACGACCGGATCACCGCGCCGCATTCGTCGAGCTGTCGCGCCGGTGTTCTGCCGTCGACGGTGAGCTTGTGCATGCCGGCGCCCAGCTGCTGCTTCAGGCCGCCGATGCGTTTCATGAAAAACTCGTCGATGTTCGAGGCGGCAATGGCCAGGAACTTCACCCGTTCGAGCAACGGCGTGCGCGGATCCTGCGCCTCCGCGAGAACCCTGGCGTTGAACTGCAGCCACGTCAGCTCACGGTTGAGATAAAGTTCAGGGGCTTTCAGGTCGGTCGGCGCGGCATCCGGGTGGTCCGTTACCGCCGCATCTGCCGCGGCGTCGTCGATCACGTCGACGGTTGCCGCCATCGCCGCGCCGGCCGTCGCGGCGCCCGACAGCGCCAAGTCGGCGCCGGACCGATCGGCGACCGGCCGAGCGCGTGCGGTGTCGTTGCCTCCAGTCATGCGGATTTCGCCTTTTCGTTGCTTTCGGCCGCGGCTTCGAGCGAAGCGGGATGGCGCTCGATGCCGGCCTTCAGGGCCCGACAAACCGTCTTCAGCACCTTGATCCGCGCATAGCGCTTGTCGTTCGCCTCGACCAGGGTCCACGGCGCCTGCAGGGTACTTGTGCGTTCGACCATGTCGTTGACCGCCGCTTCATAGGCCTCCCAGTTCTCGCGATTGCGCCAGTCCTCGTCGGTCAGCTTCCAGCGCTTGTAGGCGACTTGCTCGCGTTCGTGGAAGCGGGCCAGTTGCTCGTCCTTGGTGATGTGCAGCCAAAACTTGCAGAGCACCGTCCCGTGCCGAACCAACTGGTCTTCGAAGTCGTTGATTTCCAGGTAGCCGCGCCGCCATTGCGGCTCGACGGTGAAGCCCTCGACCCGCTCCACCAGCACCCGGCCATACCAACTGCGGTCATAGATCGTCACCCGGCCGGCACGCGACAGGTGGCGCCAGAAGCGCCAGAGATAGTGCTGGGCCCGCTCCTCGTCCGTTGGCGCGGCGATCGCGATCACCTGGACGTCGCGGGCGTCGAGGCCGGCGACGAGGCGGCGGATGGCACCGCCCTTGCCGGCGGCGTCCCAGCCCTCGAACACCAGCACCGTCGAGACGCCCAGTGCCTTCGCCTTGCGGACGAGGAGGCTGAGCCGTCCCTGGTATCGCTCGAGGGCCTCGTCGTAGGTCTCCTTGTCGAGGGTCTTCGTCATGTCGAGGCTGTCGAGAACGGTGGCGCGGGTCAGTGTCACCACCCGTTCATCGCCGCCGGCGGGCGTCTTGCCCGGCCGCGCATGGACGGTTGCGTGCAACTCGTCGAGCGCCCGCTTCAGCGCCGCGAACTCATGGAAATGCTTGTGGATCGCCGTCTGCAGGATGCTCCCGATCTTCAAAGCGCGGTAGCGCCGGTCTTCGCCCTCGACGATATGCCAGCGCGCCCGTCCGGTGCTGGTGCGCATGATTACCCGCTCGGCGGCAGCGATGAACCGGTTGTAGAGGTGCCAATGCTGCCAGTCGGTCTGGCTCACCCGCCAGCGCGTCATCGGATCCTTCTCCAGCGCCTTCAGGCGCCGCTTCTGCGCCTGCTTGCCGAGGTGCATCCAGAACTTGACGATCAGCGCGCCGTCTTCGGCGAGAGCCCGTTCGAAGGCGATGATTCGATCCAGCGCCTCGTCCAACTCGGGCTCCGTGGTGTGCTCGTAAACGCGATCCAGCACCGGGCGCGAATACCAGCAACTGAGGAACAGACCGATCTGACCTTTCGGCGGAAGGTCCCGCCAATAGCGCCAGTACTCGGGGCGCTCGGCCATTTCGTCCGACGGCGGGCCGTAGGCGTGGGTTAGCAGCCAGCGAGGATCCATCCATTCGTTCAACAAATTGATGGATTCCGACTTGCCCGCGCCGTCGACCCCGGCGAACACCACGATCACCGGAAAAGCGGCCTCGCGGCGCAGCCGTTGCTGCATTTCGAGCAGCTCGGCGCGCAGGACGGGTGCCTGCTGATGGAAGTCCGCCTTGGCGACCTTGCGGCCGAGTTCCGCCGTTCTGAACATGCATCCCTTACCGAAGCTCTGGGTCCGACTATACCGCAAAGCAGGGCTGCGTGTCTTGCTGACGTTTTGCGCCCGCTTGCGGCGGCGTGCTAAGGTTGCGGCCAACGGGGATCCGTCCCGCGACGGGGGGAGCATGGCCAAGCGCACATCGCAGGCCGCCGACGGTGGCGCGGCTGACGGTCGAGTCGCGGTCGTCGATATCGGCTCCAACACCGTCAGGCTCGTCGTCTACGAAACACCGACGCGCCTGCCGATTCCGATCTTTAACGAGAAGGTGCAGTGTGCGCTCGGCCGCGATCTCGGGCGTACGGGCAGGCTCAGTCCCGCCGGTGTCGAGCAGGCGCTGCGCTGTTTGCAGCGGTTCACGCGGCTCTGCGCGGCCATGGGCGTCGGCGTTCTGGAGATGGTCGCCACGGCGGCGGTGCGCGATGCGGCCGACGGCGCCGTGTTCGTCGCGCGGGCGGAAGCGGTGTGCGGGGCGGCGGTGCACGTCCTTAGCGGCGCCGAGGAGGCCCGCCTCGCCGCCGTCGGGCTCCTCAACGGCGTTGCCGACGCCGACGGCGCGCTCGGCGATCTCGGTGGCGGCAGTCTCGATCTTGTCGGACTCGACCGCGGCGCCATCGGCGCCTTCGCGACCCTTGCCGGCGGCCATTTGCGGATCGCCGAGGAGTCGGGTGGCGATCGGGCGCGGGCCCGACACCTGATCGACGAGCGCTTGGCGAGCGTGCCTTGGCTCGGCGCCATCGCCGATCGAACCTTCTATGCGGTGGGCGGCTCGTGGCGGGCGCTCGGCCGGATTTTCATCGACCACACCAACTATCCTCTGCATGTGCTGGACAACTACGTCATCGACTTCCTGGACGCCCTGAAGCTCGCCAATCTCGTCGGCTCCTTGAGCAGTGTCACCTTGGCCGGGCTCAAGGGCGTCGCTTCCGGCCGCCTCGAAACGCTGGCCTATGCCGCCATCGCCCTGGCGGCGACCCTCGACGCGATGCGGCCGGCGCGTGTCGTCTTCTCGGGCTTCGGCATGCGCGAGGGGCAGATGCTCGAGTTGCTGCCACCGGGGTTGCGCAACCAGGATCCCCTGATCAGCGCCTGCGAGAGCCACGCGGAGCGCAACGGCCGCTTCGCGGTGCATGGCCAGGAAATTCTCGATTGGATGACACCGTTGTTTTCCGGGGAGAGCGCCGCCGACCGGCGGCTTCGCCTCGCCGCCTGCCTGCTCAGCGACATCGGCTGGAGCGAGCATCCCGACTACCGCGCCGAGCATGCCTACCATCGGGTCTTGCGCGTTCCTTATGCCGGCCTGACGCACCCGGAGCGGGCCTTGCTGGCGATCGCCATACACGTCCGCTACAACGGGGCGGCGAGCGATGCGATGCTGACGCCGATCGCCGGACTGCTCGACGAGTCCGTCCGCCGCCGCGCCGAGATCCTCGGGCTGGCCTTGCGGCTCGCCCATACCCTGACCGGCGGCGCGCCCGGATTGTTGCCGCAGACCCGGTTGATCGTCGCCGACGGCCGGCTCACTCTCGATCTGCCCAATGGCGATGCCGTGTTCCTGTCCGAGGCCGTCGACCGGCGCTTCCGGACGCTGGCCCGGGCCATGCAACTCAAGGCGAAGCAGGGTTGATGCGGCGAGCGGACGCATGACGGACGCTGCCGGTTGTGTTACAGTTGCGTGTCGCTCGCAGTTCGGAGGCGATGCGAGCGGATGGCTGCCGTCGCGTCGAACGGCCGTGCTCTCAGTCATGGATGTCCGGAGTATGAAAATCCGATGGACCAAACGTCTATGATCGTCTATGGCCCTCGTCGCAGAGCGGCACTGACTATCAACCAGAACAGCACATGATTACGGTCGTCGTCGAATTCTTGCTGCCGGTCACACTGAGCCGTGAAGAAGCTCGCGAGATCTTTCGCAACTCCGCGCCGATTTATCTCGGAGAGCCTGGACTGTTGTTGAAGACCTACATCTTCGACCAGACGGCCGGTACCGCCGGTGGCATCTATGTCTGGGAGAACCGGGCGGTCGCCGAACGCGCCTTCGACGAGGCGTGGCGGGAGCGGGTGCGGCGGCGGTGGGGCACCGAGCCGACGCTGCGATTCCTCGAAAGCCCGGTCATCGTCGACAACCGGTCGGCTCGCATCGTCGTCGACTGAGAGGTTGTGAAAGAATGCCCGCGAAGCCCGTTATCGCCGGAATGTTCCTTGTGCTTTCAAAGGGCGTTTTTTCGCAGCCTCGATTGGTTCACAGGCTCTGAGGCACGGCCGACGCCTTCAGGCGGCGCGGCTGCGCTGGCCGCGGCGCTGGCGATGGCGCGCCAGCGCGGCCTCGATGGCGCGATCCAGGCGGGCCATGGCGACGGCCCAGGTGTAGTGCGTCTCGACGCGGCGCCGGCCGGCATCGGCGAGGCGTCGCCGCTCATCGGGATCGCCCATCAGGCGCAGCGCGGCTGCGGCGACGTCGGCGGGTTCGTCGGCGACGAGCAGGTGCTCGCCGGCGACCGCGTCGACACCGGCGGCGGCCCGCGACGAGGCAACCACCGGAACGCCGAGCGCCCAGGACTCCAGGATCTTGTTCTGCGTCCCCCGAGCGATCGACAGCGGCGCGACCGTGGCCGCGGCGTGCCGGGTGTAGGGGCGGACGTCCGGCACCGTGCCGGTGACGGTGACGCCGGGCAGCGTGCCGAGATCGCGGATCGCCTGCGGCGGCTCGGCGCCGACGATGGTGAGCTTGGCGTTCGGCCGCACGGCGCGGATGCGCGGCAACACATCGTGGCAGAACCGCGTCATGCCGTGCTGGTTCGGGTAGTAGTCCATGCGCCCGATGAAGCTGAGCTGATCGGGATCGTGGGGCGCGTCGCCGCGCGCGAAGTAGTCGAGGTCGACGCCGTTCGGGAACCAGTCGGTCGCGCAGTCGACACCGAAGCCGATCAGCGTGTCCAATTCGGCCTGGGTGATGCAGGTGCAGCAGTCGAAGCGGTGGGCCAGCGCCGCCTCGGCCGCCGCCAGCTTGCGGCCCTCCAGCCAGTAGCCGACGGACCGGGGAAAGCCGTGGAAGCCGGCATAGGCCAGCCACTTCTGCGAATCCATGTCGGCGAAGTCGAGCAGCTTCGGGGTGTCGGTGACGTCCGCCACATAGGGCCCCATGGACGAGCAGTAGCAGATGATCAAGTCGAAACGCTCGCGCGCGATCGCCGCCCGCACCGCCCGGGCCAGGCCCGGCGCGTGGAAATAGCCCATGCTCGACGGCGTGGCGGTGGGCAGGTTCAGCAGCATCCGCGCCATCGCCGCCGGGCGGGAGATCTCGTCCGTCAGGATCGCGTGGCAGTGCTCGGCGAGCCCGGCGCCGGCCGCCGCCTCGGCCGGCGAGCGGGTCGGCGCCGCCACGGTGACCTCGTGCCCGCGGTTGAGGTGGGCGATCATGTGAAACGCGCGGATCCTGGCGCCGTCCGTCGGCGGATAGGGGAACCGATGTGCCAGCACCAGGATCTTCATCGCGGTCTCCTGTCCGTCATCCGGCCGCGGCGACAGCGGCGGCCGGAGCGGCCGGGCCGGTCACGCGTAGTCGTTGGCGAGGATCGAATCGGTCCGGCGGCAGAGCTCTCGCCCGTAGTCGGTCCAGACGCCCTGACCCCAGTACCGATAGCAGCTGGTCTGCGACGAGAGCAGGTGGAACAGGGCGTTGCGATAGCGCGTCTCGTCGGTCGGCGCCTTCGGCTTCAGCACCTTTTCGAAGAACAGCGAGCTCGAACGCTCCATGGCGCTCAACACGTCGTCGTAGCCGCTGACCCAAGAGATGCTGTTGGTCCAACTGCCGCCGTCCATGTGGAAGCGGTGGTCGTTCTTCTTGCAGTCCTCGATGACCGTCGCCAGTTTCTCGGGGCCGTCGCCGGGCTGCATCAAATCCCAGATCACCTTCTGGTGGATCGGCTGCACCTCCGGCAGGTCCGACGGCTTGATGCCCGACGCGAACAGATACTCCAGGTATTCGGTGCCGTTCATCGGCGCCGTCGACGAGCCGGAGCCTTCGCGCATCGCCTCGAAGAACTTGGACGGGAACTCGTTCATCATCACGCCGCCGTTCTCGCCGTCGGCAATCTGGGTGACCAGCGGCGGCACCGACTTGCCGGCCAGCATCCAGCGATCCAGCGCCTTCGCCTCGTAGAACGGCTGCATCTGCGCCACCAGCTTGGTGTCCGACCCCTGGGTCTTGATCAGGCAGATGATCTCCGCCGACTCCCCCTTGGAATTGCGGCAGACGAGACGGTGCGGCAGGTGCTTGCGCTCCGGCCCGTGGCCGTTCTCCGGCTGTTCGATGGTGTGTTCCTGGACGAGCACCCATTGGAAGCCGCAGTCCTTCAGGGTCTTGACGAACTCATAGGCGACGTCGGGGTGGTTGGGCAGCGCCATCTCCGACGGCGAGAAGCCGCGCACCCGTTCCAGGGCCTGGGTGCCGAAGATGGCCGCGAAGTGGTGAAGGAAGGCTTGCACGTGCAGACGATAGTCCTGCACCGGCGTCGATGGCGCGACGGCATGGCCCCACGGGCAACCGAGCCATTCCACGCCGTTCCAGAACTCTGGATTGCAGGTCACGCCCTTGAGCGCGTCGACCACGTCGTTCTGGCCCATGTGACGCAGCCCGTGCAGCAGCGTGCCGGAATACTCGAGCATCACCCGCGGATGCTTGCCCTCGTGGAAGAGCTGCGGGACGAACTCGCCGATGCGCTTGTAGCACCAGGCGAACACCGGGGCGTTGTGGTTGTCGCCGATACCCTGGTTGTCCCACATGTACTTCAGGTTGCTGATCACCTCGGCCGTCTGCAGGTCGTGGCCGCCGGCGGGGATCAGCGGCTGGTGCTGGTGCAGGGCAATGGCGAACGCCGCCTTGATATTGGCGAAATCGACGGCGCCGGCGGGCCGGAACACTTCCTTGTCGGCCGCCGCGGCCATCATGGCTTGGATCTCCGTCTCCTGGCCGGCAATGTTGGGCAGGCCGTCGACGTATTCGGGCATCGCGCTCATGACAGTCACTTCCATTCCGATGGGGTAAGGGGGAGGGGGTGAGGCGCAAGCAGAGAGGCCCCGAGCCGGACCCGGATTGAACCAGTCCGGCGAGCCCGGTTCAAGGCGATAATCTTCCGGACCAATGATCTGCTCGGGATGAGGCCGTTCGGGCCGGTCGGCTTCGCGTCGCCTTTAACCGATGGCGCCGACGTGGCCGCAATTAACGCGGAGTCAATTTTTTACCTGGACTAATCCCGACCGACAGTGCATCGAGCGCCGGGCCCCGGGGACCTCCCCGTCGCCATGGCCGAACAGACGTGGCCGGTTCCTTTGAAGATCCTCTACCACCACCGCACCGCATCCAAGGACGGGCAGGCGGTTCACATCGAAGAGCTGATCGCCGCGTTTCGCCGGCTCGGACACGAGGTCGTCGTGGTCGGGCCATCGCTGGGCGGCGACGAGGCGTTCGGTGGTGAACACGGCCTGGTTGCGCAGTTGAAGCGGCGCCTGCCGCGCGCCTGCTACGAGGTGCTCGAACTCGCCTATTCCCTGGTCGCCTATGTCCGGCTCGCGCGCGCCGTGCGGGCGCACCGACCGGAGGTGCTCTACGAGCGCTACAATCTCTACCTGCCGGCGGGAACCTGGCTGCGGCGGACGCACGCTCTGCCGCTGTTCCTCGAGGTCAACGCGCCGCTCTTCGAGGAACGCCGTGATACCCAGGGCATCGCCATCCCGGCGCTGGCCCGCTGGAGCCAGCGGGCGACGTGGCGCGGCGCCGACACGGTTCTGGCGGTGACCGACGTGCTCGCCCGCCATGTCACCGACACGGGCGTGCCGGCCGAGCGCGTCGTCGTCGTGCCCAACGGCATCAACCGTGAGCGTTTCCTCAAGCCCATCGACGGCGGCCCGGTCAGGGCGCGGCTGGGGCTCGCGGACGGGCTGGTTCTCGGTTTCACCGGCTTCATCCGTGATTGGCACGGCCTCGATACGGCGGTCGACATGCTGGCCGACGAGCGCGACCGCGACCTGCGGCTGCTCATCGTCGGCGACGGCCCCGGCCGCGCGGCGGTGGAGCAGCGCGCCCGCGCCCGCGGCGTCGAGGACCGGGTCGTCGTCACCGGCGTCGTCCAGCGCGCCGAGGTGGCGAGCTTCGTCGCGGCGTTCGACGTGGCGCTGCAGCCGGCGGTGGTCGCCTACGCCTCGCCGCTGAAGATCTTCGAGTACCTCGCCCTGGGCCGCCCGGTGGTGGCGCCGGACGCCGACAACATCCGGGAAATCCTGGAGCACGGCAAGACGGCCATGCTGTTCGCGCCGGGCGATCCTCAGGCCTTCCGCGACCAGGTGCTGGCGCTGTGCGTCGACGCCGAGCTGCGTCAGCGGATTGGCGCCGCCGGTCGGCGGCTGATCGACACGCGCGGGCTGACCTGGGACGACAATGCGGCCCGCCTGCTCACCCTGTTCGAGCGGGCGCTCACCGCCAACGCGGCGATCCCGGCGCCGACCCCACAAGCCGACAGTTGATCCCCGGCACGCTGACCGAGTAGCGTGGCGATCGACAGCGATCGACAGCGATCGACA
>CAZVRW010000009.1:431-15698 GCA_964630265.1 uncultured Rhodospirillaceae bacterium | reverse complement strand
GGGGGGGACAAGGCGCCGCCGTGAGCGACATCTACCACGCGCTCGTGCTGAACATGCACCAGCCGCCGAGCAATCTCGATTATCTCCTGGAAGCCAACACCTGGGAGGCCAAGGAGATTCTCTTCGCCTACGACCGCATGCCGCGGTCGCTGTGGGCCTACGAGGACATCGCGCGGGTGCACCTCTCGCTCTCCGGCACGCTGCTGGAGAGTCTCGCGTCGCCGCAGTTCCAGAGCCGCGCCTATGGCATCGTCGACGTCGGCACGCTGTTGTGGACGCTGCAGAACGAGCGCCTCTTCGAGATCCTCGGCACCGGCTACTATCACCCGGTGCTGCCGCTGATCCCCGAGGCCGACTGGGACGACCACCTGCAGCGCTGGCAGGCCCTGGCCGGGCACCTGTTCAACCGGGCGCACTTCTCCGGCTTCTGGCCGCCGGAGATGGGCTTCTGCATGGAGATGATCCCGCACCTGAAGCGCGCCGGCTATCGCTACGTGCTGGTCGACTGCGAATACGTCGACGCCATCGACGAGATGTCCTGGCAGGAGCTGCGCTACCGCCCGCACATCGCCGAGCACGAGGGCGACGAGATCATCATCGTGGTGCGCGACCGCGACCTCTCAAACGCCCAGCTTTCCGGCATGGATTACGGCTGGTTCTACCACGAATTGCATGAGCGGACGAAGTGGTGCGAGTTCCCGCCGCTGGTCACCACGGCCACCGATGGCGATAACGGCGGCTGGTTCCGCAACGTCAACCCCAAGGCCAACTTCTGGTCATACTTCTACGCCGAGGCGATGGACCACATCCGCCAGGGCTGGTCGGACCTGAAGCCGACCTTCATCACCGAATACCTGGACCGCTTCGGCGCCCACGGCCGGGTGCGGGTGCGCCGCGGCGCCTGGAACACCGACGAGCACCACGGCTGGGACTTCCACCAGTGGCAGGGCTCGCAGGCGCAGCGCGACGCCATGGCCCGGGTGCACGAGACCTCCGGCGCCTTCCGGGACCTGTTCAACCGGGCGCAGGCCGCGGGCCTGGAGGACCAGGAGGCGTGGCGCGCCATCGAGGAGGCGCACTGGCGCCTCTTGCGCGCCGAGACAAGCTGCAATTTCTACTGGGGCGAGGCCTGGGTGCACAAGTCGCACGGCGACCTGGACGCCTGTTGGGACGCCCTCAACGCCGCCCGCCCACGGGTGCCGGACGCGCCCGAGGGCGGCTCGAGTCGCGATGTCGCCCAGAAAACCCCGGGTCCGGTGCAGCTTTGAACGCGGTTTTTTGGGTTAAGATATTGAACCAGAAGGATTATGGCGCGGTGCGGCGCGGGAAATGTAGGGTTTTGTAGGAAAAAGTAGGATTATGTAGGATTTTCGGTCTGTCCGGCTGCGTTCCGGCTGGCCATGTCCGCCGCCCGATGCGCCACCCGCCCGGCCAGATACCGCGCCGCGCCACCCCGTCAATGCCCTGCCCGAACGCGCCCCGCCGTCATGGCGAGCGGAGCGACGCCATTCAGGGCCGGGGGGCGAGGCGTTCGACAGCAACGCGGTGGGCCTGGATTGCTTCGTCGCTCTGCTCCTCGCAATGACACGAAGCGGGGGCGGGAAGCGGGGGCGGGGCCGTCGTGATCCTTGTGGTCCTGGCGAAACGCGGGCACACAGCGGTCAGAAGGACAGCGGTGGAGGCGCGGGATGAGCGTGGAGCCGGAGACGCAGCGGGGGGAGTTTCTGGAGCGCGCGGTCGAGCTGACGATCCGCGTCGGCCTCGTCGCCGTGCTGGTCGTTTGGTGCTTTCAGACGCTCCGGCCGTTCCTGCAGCCGGCGCTCTGGGGGATGATCATCGCCATCGCCACCTATCCCGGCTACCTCAGGCTGCGCCGGCTGCTCGGCGGGCGGCGCGGCGCGGCGGCCAGCGTGTTCGCCCTGCTTGGGCTGGTGATCATCGTCATCCCCATGGCGGTGCTGGCCGGAACCCTGGCCGACGGCGTCGGCGCCGTGGCGGACGCCTTGAAGGACGGCGAACTATCCATTCCGCCACCACCGGAGTCGATCAAGACGTGGGCGGTGATCGGTGAGCACGTTTACGCCTTCTGGTTGAAGGCTTCGGAGAACATCGGCGATGTGCTGGCCGGCTTCGGGCCGCAGTTGCGGGCGGCCGGTGGTGCCGTGGTGTCGGCGGCGGCGGGCGCGGGGCTGGCGCTGCTGGAGTTCGTGGCCGCCATCATCATCGCCGCCGTGCTGATGGTCTACGCCGATGGCGGCGAGCGCGCCGCCGATGCCATCGCCGAGCGGCTGGCCGGGCCGCGCGGACCGGAATACGCCGATCTGGCGATGCTGACGATCCGCAACGTCACCCGCGGCATCCTCGGCGTCGCGTTGATCCAGGCGCTGCTCGCCGGCATCGGCTTTCTCGCCGTCGGCCTGCCGGCCGCCGGACTGTTGGCGCTCGCCTGCCTGATCCTGGCGACGATCCAGGTGGGCGTCGGGCCGATCATGATCCCGGCGACGATCTACATCTTCTATGTGAACGATACCGTGACCGCCGTGCTGTTCGCCGCGTGGACGGTGCTGGTGATCGTCAGCGACAACGTGCTGAAACCGATCCTGCTCGGCCGCGGCGCGCGCGTGCCGATGCTGGTGATCTTCCTCGGCGCCATCGGCGGCTTTCTCGCGTCGGGGATCATCGGCCTGTTCACCGGCGCGGTGGTGCTGTCGCTGGGCTACACGCTGTTCGTCGCCTGGATCAAACGCGATCCGACGATCGAGCCCGGCGCACCGCTCAGGTAAAGGCCTTGAAGGCGATGATGGTGAAGGTGTCGGCGATGCCGGGGAGCGTCTGCAGGCGTTCGGTGACGAAGTGGCCGATGTCCGCGTCATTCTCGAGGTAACACTTCAGCATCAGGTCGTAATGGCCTGAGATGGAATAGACTTCCGAAACTCCGTCGACCTGCTCGGCGACGGCTGCGGCGACCGCATAGGCCTGCCCCAGTTGGCATTTCACCTGCACGAAGATGGTCTGCATCGGCGCCCGTCCCCGGCCGTCGTCCGCGCGGTCCCGGTGTGCTCAGAGCCTGTGAACCAATCGAGGTTGCGAAAAAACGCCCTTTGAAAACACGAGGAAAATTCCGGCGATAACGGGCTTCGCGGGCATTCTTTCACAACCTCTCAGCCGTCGTCGACGGTGCTGCGGACGCGCGGTTGGCGCAGCAGGAACGCCGGCACATGGTCACCCATGCCGACCACCGGCGCCTCGTCGCCGTCGCGCTCGCGCCGCGGCGCGCGCTTGCGCCGCCGCGGCTCTTTCTTGCCGCCATTACGATCCTCGGCGGCCCTGCCGCTGGTGCGATCCTCGGCGGCTCTGCCGCTGGTGCGATCCTCGGCGGCTCTGTCGCTGGTGCGATCCTCAGCGGCCCTGCCGCCAGGATGATCCTCGGCGGCCGCGGCCGGCTGGGGGGCCGGGGCCGCGTTGCCGGCGGTGGCCGTTCCCGTGGCGGGGATCTTGGGGGCGGGCGCCGTCTTGGCGGGGTGCCGCTGCTCGCCGCCACGCCCTTTGCGGCCACGGCCACGGCGGCTCGGCGCCGCCAGTTCGGCGGTATCGAACCCCTCGAGGGCGACGCGCGGGATCGCCCGGCCGATCAACGCCTCGATGTCGGTGACGTATTTGCCGTCCTCGGGCGCGGCGATGGTCAGCGCGACACCGCTGCGGCCGGCGCGGCCGGTGCGGCCGATGCGGTGGACATAATCCTCGGCGTGCGTCGGCACGTCGAAGTTGAAGACGTGGTCGATGCCGGCGATGTCGAGTCCGCGGGCCGCCACGTCGCTGCAGATAAGCAGACGCACGTCGCCGGTCCGCAAGCGCGCCAGCACGTCGGAGCGCGCCGACTGCGGCATGTCGCCATGCAACATCTCGGCGCCGTAGCCGTGCCGCTTCAGCGAGCGCTGGACGACGCCGACATCGCGTTTGCGGTTGCAGAAGACCAGTGCGTTGCCGACGTCGTAGGTGTCGATCAGGGCGCGCAACGCCGCCCGCTTCGCCTTCTGCATGCCGACGTCGCCGCCGGTGGCGTCGACCACCAGCAATCCCTGCTGCACGGTCTCGGCCGGCGTCGACGGCTTGGCCACGGAGATTTCGCGCGGGTTCATAAGGAAGGCGTCGGCGAGCCGGCGGATCTCCGGCGGCATGGTGGCGGAGAAGAACAGCGTCTGCCGCATCCGCGACAACAGGCTGACGATGCGCTCGACATCGGGAATGAAGCCCATGTCGAGCATCCGGTCCGCCTCGTCGATGACCAGGATCTTGACGTCGTTGAGCACCAGATAGCCGCGCTCGAACACGTCGATCAGGCGGCCGGGCGTGGCGATCAGCACGTCGACGCCACGGTCCAGCACCTTCACCTGGTCGGCCATCGACTCGCCACCGATCAGCAGCGCCTTGGTCAGCCGATGATACTTGCCATATTTATTGAAGCTTTCGGCGACCTGCGCCGCCAATTCCCGCGTCGGCTCCAAAATCAGCGAGCGCGGCATCCGCGCCTTGGCGCGGCCGGCGGCGAGGATCTCGATCATCGGCAAGGTGAAGCCGGCGGTCTTGCCGGTGCCGGTCTGGGCGCAGCCGAGCACGTCCCGTCCCATCAGGACGACGGGGATCGCCTGTTCCTGGATCGGCGTCGGCACGTCGTAGCCGGCGTCGCTGACAGCCTTCAGGAGTTGTTCGCTCAGTCCGAGGTCGGAGAAACCCATGCTCTTTTTTCGAACGGCACGTGGGCCGTGAAACTTTTCCCTATCGTTGGTCTCGCGAAGATATCAGGTGGTGCGGCGAACAAGTCAACGCGGAGACCGGTACCGCGCGCGCATTTCCACCTTTCTTGGCGAAACGTGGCCGATCGGCTACGGTCGGCGTCGACGCACGGGCGCTCGGTCGACGGCTTGCTGGGCCAGTGGCGCACTGGGCCAGTGGCGCTCTGGGTGAGTGGCGCGTTGGGCCAACCGCAGGAAGGAGAGGTTATGCTGATCGATGTGCACGACTCGTGCCTGCTCGTCGTCGACCTGCAGGAGCGGCTGCTGCCGGCGGTTGCGGGCGCGGACCGGGTGATCGCCAATACCCGGACGCTGATTGCCGCGGCGGCGAAGCTGGAGGTGCCGATTCTGGTTTCCGAGCAGTATCGGCGCGGCCTCGGGGCGACGGTGGCCCCGGTGGCCGAAACGCTGCCCGACGGCGTTGTCGTCGAGAAGATGACGTTCTCGTGTTTGCGCGACTCGGGCTTCGCCGACCGCCACACGGCACTCGGGCGCAGCCAGGCGGTGGTCGCCGGCACCGAGGCGCACGTCTGCGTGCTGCAGACCGTCGACGACCTGCTCGCCGGCGGCGCGGAGGTCTTCGTCGTCGCCGATGCCACGGCCTCGCGCACGCCGGCCAGCCACGCGGCGGCGCTGCGCCGGCTGGCCAACGAGGGGGCGCGCATCGTGACGACGGAGATGGTGGTGTTCGAGTGGCTGGAGCGCGCCGGGACGCCGGTGTTCAAGGAACTCAGCGCCCTGATCAAGTGAGCGTGCACGCGCCGCGGCGGCAACGCGGCTGCCGGGAATGCAGCCGGGACGCTTGCCCGCCGGCGGCAAATCGCCGACAACGGGGCAAGCGATGATCAGGGGGATGATCAGGGGAACGTTACCATGTCCGGAGTGATCCTGCCGTACCGCGGCATCCGTCCGCGCCTGGGCGCCCGCGTCTACGTGGCGCCGTCGGCGACGCTGATCGGCGACGTCGAGGTCGGCGACGACAGCAACATCTGGTTCGGCTGCGTGCTGCGGGGCGACGTCAACATCATCCGCGTCGGCCGCGGCACCAACATTCAGGACGGCACGGTGGTTCACGTTTCCCGCCACAAGTACGGCACCTGCATCGGCGATGACATCACCATCGGCCACATGGCGCTGATCCACGCCTGCACGCTGGAGGACGGCTGCTTCATCGGCATGCACGCGACGGTCATGGACGGCTGCGTCGTCGAGCGCGGAGCGATGATCGGCGCCGGCGCGGTGGTGACCCCGGGCAAGCGCGTCGGTGCGGGCCAACTCTGGGCCGGCACGCCCGCCAGGCACGTGCGCGACCTGCGCCCGGAGGATGTGGAGGCGCTGGCGGCGACGGCGCCGCACTATGTCCGCCTCGCCCAGGAATACCGGGACCAGGACCTCAACGATGACAGCCGCGACGATGCCGGCCACACCGCCAACGACCGCTGACGCGGCCCTGATCGCCGAGGTGCGGGACGGCCGCCGTCGCGCCATCGCCCGCGCCATCAGCATCGCCGAGTCGACCGCGCCGGCGGCGCGCCGCTTCGTCGCCGCCATCCACCGCCATGCCGGCCGCGCCCACGTGATCGGCATCACCGGCGTGCCCGGCGCCGGCAAGTCGACCATGGTGCGGGCGCTCGCCCAGGGGCTGCGCGCGCGTGGCGCCACCATCGGCATCGTCGCCATCGATCCGTCGAGTCCGTTCACCGGCGGCGCGATCCTCGGCGATCGTATCCGCATGACCGAGATCTCCGGCGATCCCGGGGTGTTCATCCGCAGCATGGCGACGCGCGGCGCCCTCGGCGGCCTCGCCCGCTCGACCCTGGACGTCGCCGACGTGCTGGATGTCGCCGGCTTCGATGTGGTGTTGATCGAGACCGTCGGCGTCGGTCAGGACGAGGTCGACGTGGTGCAGGCGGCGCACACCGTGGTCGTCGTTTCCGCCCCCGGCCTCGGCGACGAGATCCAGGCGATCAAGGCAGGCGTGCTCGAGATCGCCGACGTCCACGTGGTCAGCAAGTGCGACCGGCCGGACGCCGAGAAGACCGTTGGCGACCTGCGCGGCATGTTGCAGCTGGGCAGCCCGGGCCGCGGCGATTCCACGTGGCGGGTGCCGGTGATGCCGACCAGCGCCCAGAATCGCGACGGCATCGACGATCTGCTAGACGTCATCGACGCGCATCGGCGGCACCTGCACGAGAGCGGCGAAATCAGCGAGCGGCGGCGGCTGATTCTCCGGACACGGGTGTTGAAGGCGGCCGAGGACATCGTCCGCACCGAGCTTCTCGGACGCCGGCGCGCCAGCCTGGACCGGGTATTGGCGGCGGCGGCGGCCGGCGAACTCGACCCCTATGGCGCCGCCCGACGCCTCGTCGACACCATCGGCGAGGACACGGCGACGGCTTCGGGCGACGCCACCGCCGCAACCTGAGCCGGTGATGATCGCCCGTCCGCGCCAGGTCGGTTGATCAGCGGCGATCCGATCCCGTATGCTTGTCGCGGAAATGGTTAGCCGGCGCCGGCGCCGGACCGGACGAAGCGAGGATCAGCGCGTGCCGAGCAAGCGACAGTCGGGCGGCTACGACATCAACCGCGGGATGCGGCGCATCCGCGCGGTCGGCCTGGCGGCGGTCCTCGGATCGGTCCTCGGCGCATGTTCGTCGGTGCCCGATGCCGCCAACCCGGCGCACTGGTATCGCAGCGTCGACGACGCGCTGTTCGGCCCTTCGGAACCGTCGGATACGGCGATGCCGCCGCCAGAGTCGGCGACCACCGCTGCCGCGGACGGTGCGTCGGGGGGTGCTGCGGGGGGTGCGGCGGAGGGGCCGATCGTGACCTATACGCCGCCGGCCGAAGCGCCGGGCGCCGGTCAGCCCTTCCCACGGCTGGCCGAGGTGCCGCCGCGCCCCGTCACCCGGACATCGGAGGAACGCCAAAGCCTGCAGGCGGCCCTGGTCGCCGACCAATTGGAACGACGCTATTCCGACGAAGCCATCCCGTTGCAGGGGCCGAGCGGCGACACGCCCGGGACGACGATGCCAGCGTCCCCGCCGCCGCCGCCGGCGCTTTCGTCGCCACCGCCATCGGCCGTTCCGGACGCGCCCGTGGCTCCGCTATCGGATGCACCACGGTTCGACGCGCCCGTCCCCGACGCAAGCATGCCCGACGCAAGCATGCCCGACGCGTCCGTCCCCAGTGCGCCCATCCCCGACGCGCCCATCCCCGACGCGCCCATCCCCGACGCGCCCATCCCCGACGCGCCACGCTCCGTCGGCGACGTGCCGCCGCCGCCGGTGGCGGGCGACTCGTATCTGCCGTCGCCGCCGCTGCCCACCGAGTCGTATCTGCCGCCGGCACCGGACGGGCCCTTGGAGCCGGCGGACGCCCCCCCGGCCTATGTGCCACCGGCCTATGAGTCACCGGATGGCGACGTGCCCTCGCCGACCGACGGGGCGCCGGCCTTCGGATCGCCGGGGCCCGACGGTTCGCCACCTCCGTCGCCGGCGACCGTCGAGGGCCGCGGCACACCGTCCAGCACGGTCACGGCGGACCAGATCGGCCGGTCCGGTCGGCCACAGCCCAATGCCGTGCAATCGGCTTTCCAGGAAGCATTGCGTCAGCAGGAGCTTGCCGTGGCGCCGGCGCCGGAACCGCTGAGAGGGGCGACCGCCGCGCCGCCGCCCGCCTGGGGTGCGTCGGCCGGTGCGGCAGGGCGGACCGTCGGCCGCGGCCCGGGCGGCGAGCGCATCGTTTCGTATTCGCCAACCGGCGCGGGTGCCGATGTCCCGGGCGTGGCCTACGGCGTCGGCGGGTCCGGGGAGCTGATCGCCACCATCCAGTTCGCCAATGGATCGGCCGCCTTGAGCGGCAACGATCGCGCCATCCTGCGTCAGGTGGCGCGCGTCTGGGACGGACACGGCGGGACCGTCTACGTGATCGGGCACGCCAGCGCCGACACTGGGGCGCGGGATCCGGCCCAGAGCGCGCGGGTCAACCAGACGGTGTCCGAACGACGCGCCCGGAGCGTCGCGGCGGCCCTGGCCGGCTACGGCGTGCCCCGCGACCGCATCATCGCCACCGGCGCCGGGGCGTCGCTGCCGCGGTTCATCGAGACCCGTCGGACGGGAGAGGCCGGCAATCGGCGCGCCGAGATCCTGTTCGTTCGTTAACCGCGGCCGTGTCATGCTGGGGGGTGAGGGGCGTGGCGGTCGGGCCAGCGCCCGTTCGCGGGCGCGCCGGCGCGGGCTTTCCCCGACCGCCGCGATCCGGTAAACGCTGCTTGCACTACGATGGCCCTGCGGGGCCGGCACGAGGAAAGACCATGGATCCACAGTTCCACGCCATTCGCCGCCTGCCGCCCTACGTCTTCGCCGAAGTCAACGCGATGAAGGCGCGCGCCCGAGCCGCCGGCGACGACATCATCGATTTCGGCATGGGCAATCCGGACTTTCCAACGCCGCCGCACATCGTCGCCAAACTGGCCGAGGCGGTACAGGACCCGCGCACCCATCGCTATTCGGAATCTCGCGGCATCAAGGGCTTGCGGCGTGCCGTTGCCGGCTACTACGAACGGCGCTGGAACGTCAGCCTCGACCCGGAGACCGAAGCCGTCGTCACCATCGGCTCGAAGGAGGGCCTCGCCAACCTGGCGAACGCCATCACCAGTCCCGGCGACGTCATCCTGTCGCCGAATCCCAGTTATCCGATCCATCAGTTCGGCTTCATCATTGCCGGCGCCGCCGTCCGCAACATCCCGATCACGCCGGATGCCGAGCTGTTGTCGGCGCTCGATCGCGCCATCAAGCACAGCGTGCCGAAGCCGATCGCGGTGCTGCTCAACTATCCGAACAACCCGACGGCGCAGACGGCCAGTCTGGATTTCTTTCGCGAGGTCGTCGACTTCTGCCGCAAGCGGGAGATCTACGCGCTGTCCGATGTGGCGTATGCGGAGATCTACTTCGACGGCACGCCGCCGCCGTCGATTCTCCAGGTGCCGGGCGCCAAGGATGTCGCCGTCGAGTTCTCCTCCATGTCGAAGACCTACTCCATGCCCGGCTGGCGCATCGGCTTCGCCTGCGGCAATCGGGTGCTCTGCGCCGCCCTGGCGCGGGTCAAGTCTTATGTCGACTATGGCGCCTTCACGCCGATCCAGGTGGCGGCGACTGCGGCCCTCAACGGCCCGCAGGACTGCGTCGCCGAAGCCCGTGAGCGCTATCGCGCCCGGCGCGACGTGCTGATCGAGGGACTGGCCGCGGCCGGCTGGGAGGTGCCGTCGCCGCCGGCGACCATGTTCGCCTGGGCGCCGATTCCGCTAGCCTTCGCCGATCTCGGCTCGCTGGAATTCGCCAAGCTGTTGCTGAGCGAGGCCAAGGTCGCGGTGGCGCCCGGCATCGGCTTCGGCGAGCACGGCGACGGCCACGTCCGCTTCGCCCTGGTCGAGAACACCCAGCGCATCCGCCAAGCGGTGCGCAACATCCGCACCTTCTTCAAGCGCAGCCACAACGTGGTTGAGCCGGCGGGTGCCGAGCATTCCCTTGTCATCTGAGGTGGTTGGCGAGACGACATGAGCAATCCCCTTCGCGTCGCCGTCGCCGGTCTCGGCACGGTCGGCAGCGGCGTCGTCAAGGTGCTGCAGGCCAACGCCGACCTGCTCGCGGCCCGGACCGGCAGGCCGATCGTGCTCACCGACGTCGCCGACCCGGACCGGCGTGACCGCGGCTTCCCGGTCGACGCCTACACCTGGTGGGACGACGCCCTGGCGATGTGCGGGGCCGCGGACGTCGACGTGGTCGTCGAATTGATCGGCGGCGCCGAGGGTGTCGCCCGCCGCGTCGTCGAGACGGCGATCGGCCGTGGCCGCCACGTCGTCACCGCCAACAAGGCGCTGATCGCCCACCACGGCACGGCGCTGGCGACAGCCGCCGAGGCCGCCGGCGTCACGCTTGCCTGCGAGGCTGCGGTGGCCGGCGGCATCCCGATCATCAAGTGTCTGCGGGAAGGGCTGGTGGCCAACGCCAGCGGCCGGGTCTTCGGCATCCTCAACGGCACCTGCAACTACATCCTCACGACGATGCAGCAGACCGGCCGTGAGTTCACGGACGTGCTCGCCGAGGCGCAGGCGCTGGGCTATGCCGAGGCCGATCCCAGCTTCGACGTGGACGGCGTCGACACCGCCCACAAGCTCGCCATTCTCGCCAGCGTCGCTTTCGGCTGCACCGTCGACTTCGACGCGGTGAGCATCGAGGGCATTCGCCACGTCAGCGCCCTCGACATCGCCTTCGCCGAGGAGTTGGGCTATCGCATCAAGCTGCTCGGCATCGCCAAGCTGACCCCGGATGGCGTCGAGCGCCGGGTGCATCCCTGCATGGTGCCGATGGCGTCGCCCATCGCCAACGTCAACGGCGTGTTCAACGCGGTGGTCGCCGACGGCGATTTCGTCGACACCATTGTCCAGGAGGGACGCGGCGCCGGCGAGCGGCCGACGGCGTCGGCCGTGGTCGCGGACATCGCCGACATTGCCCGCGGCCTTGCCGTGCCGACGTTCGGCGTGCCGGCGACGGCGCTGAAACGGCTGCCGGCCTTGCCCATGGACCGGCACACGGGGGCCTACTACGTGCGGCTGATGGTGTTCGACCGGCCGGGCGTGTTCGCCGACGTGGCGGCGATCCTGCGCGATCACGCGGTGTCCATGGAAGCGGTGCTGCAGCGCGGCCGCGCGCCCAACGAGCCGGTGCCGGTGGTGATGACGACGCACGAGACCGCCGAGGCGGGGATGCGCGCCTCGCTCGCCGCCATCGCCGCGCTCGACGCCTGCGTCGAGCCGCCACGGCTGATTCGCATCGAGCCGGTGTGACGCGGCGGCCGTGCGGCGCCGCACGGCACCGCACGGCACCGCCGGGTCCCCTGAGATCGCAGCGGAAATCCGGCCGTGCGGCGCGGCGGCTTGCCGGGCGCGGTGGCCGTCGGCTATCGCTGTGCAGGCGAAATGCCTTCGCATGCCTCGGAGGAAACGAAACACGGTGCCGCCCGCTTCGTCCCTCGCCATCGCTCCCGCTGCTGCCGCCGCCGTCGCCCGCGATGCGACGTGTGTCGGCCGCGATGCGACGTTCGTCGCCCGCTCGGTCAGCGGTCGCGCCTGGACGGTCGCCGAGGTCGACGAACGGCACGCCTTCGCCCTGGCCCAGCGCCTCGGCCTGCCGGTGGCGGCGGCCCGTGCACTGGCCGCCCGCGGCCTCGACGGTGCTGACGCGGACGCCTATCTGGCGCCCACCCTGCGCGCCTCGCTGCCCGATCCCAGCAGCCTCGCCGACATGGACACGGCCGCCGATCGCCTGGCTCGCGCCATCGAGCGCGATGAGGCGATCGCCGTGTTCGCCGACTACGACGTCGACGGCGCCACCTCGGCCGCGGTGCTCGGCCGCTTCCTCCGGATGATCGGCCGGCGCTGCCGGCTCTATGTGCCCGACCGGCTGGCCGAGGGCTACGGCCCGACGCCCGAGGCGATGCGGCGCCTGGCCGACGAGGGCGCGCGCGTGGTCGTCACCGTCGACTGCGGGACCACGGCCGCCGCCGCCCTGGACGCCGCCGCCGCCGCCGGGATGGAGGTGATCGTCGTCGACCACCACGCCCCCGACGCCGCGTTGCCGCGGGCGGCGGCGCTGATCAACCCGAAGCGCGCCGACGATACCAGCGGCCAGGGGCACCTGGCGGCGGTGGGGGTGAGCTTCCTCCTGGTCGTCGCCGTCAACCGGCTGCTCCGGTCGCGCGGCTTCTATGGCGCCGGCGACGAGCCCGACCTGCGGGCACTCCTCGACGTGGTGGCGCTGGGCACCATCTGCGACTGCGTGCCGCTGATCGGCGTCAACCGGGCGCTGGTGGTGCAGGGGTTGAAGGTGATGGCCGACTGGCAGAACGCCGGGCTGAAGGCGATCGCCGCGCTCGCCGGCCTGGACGGCGCGCCGGTGGCCGACGACGCGGCGTTCGGCATCGGCCCGCGCATCAATGCCGGCGGCCGGGTCGGCGAGGCGGGGCTGGGCGCGCGGCTGCTGGTCACCGACGACGCGGTGACGGCGGCGGAGTTCGCCGAACGGCTGGAGCGCGCCAACCGGGCGCGGCGCAAGATCGAGGCCGCCGTGCACGACCACGCCATGGTGCTGGCGGAAGCCGCGGGCGCGGCGCCCTTGGTGTTCGTCGCCGGCGACGGCTGGCATCCGGGCGTCGTCGGCATCGTCGCCAGCCGGCTGGTGGAGCGCTTCCGCCGGCCGGCCTGCGTCGTGGCGCTCGGCAATGGTCATGGCGGCGGCAACGGTCATGGCAGCGGCGGCGGCGGGGGCGTCGGCTCGGGCCGCTCGGTCGCAGGCTTCGACCTGGGCGCGGCGGTGCTGGCCGCCCGCGAGGCCGGGCTGGTGACCCGCGGCGGCGGCCACGCCATGGCCGCCGGCTTCGCCGTCGACCGGGAGCGGGTGGACGACCTGGCGGCATTCCTCGGCGAACGGCTGGCGGCGTCCAGGGATCTGCCGGCGCCGGCGTTGCACCTGGACGGCGTGGTGCGCACCAGCGGCGACGCGGCGGCCTTGGCCGACGGCGTGCGGCGCCTCGGCCCCTTCGGCAACGGCAACCCCGAGCCGGTGTTCGCCTTGGCCGACGTGCGCGTCGCCCAGGCCGCCAGCCTGCGCGGCGAGCACGTGCGGGTGAGCCTGGAGGACGGCTGCGGCCGCCGGCTCGACGGCATGGCCTTCCGCGCCGGCGCGACGGAGATTGGCCGGGCGCTGTTGCGGAGCGACGGCGTGGTCCTCCACGTCGCCGGCCGCGTCCGCCGCAACGCCCGCGGCGGCAACCGCCCGCAACTCCTCATCGACGACGTCGCCCGCCCCTGAGCGCGGCGGGGCGTCGATGCCGCTTGGTGTGCGGCGCCGCCGGCCGCATACTCTTCGGTGAGACGGACTTTTCGGAGAGCGCTGATGCGACTGACGGCCGTGTTGATGCCGGCCCCCGAGGGTGGGCTGACCGCCTTCAACCCGGAAACGGGCACGACGACGCAAGGGGAAACCATCGACGAAGCGCTCGCCAACCTGCGCGAGGCGACGGCGCTCTACTTGGAGGAGTTTCCGCTGGTGACGGCGGGCGAACCGCTCTTGACCACGTTCGAGGTGGAGGTTCGTGGCTAGGCTGCCGGGTGTCTCCGGTGCCGAGGTCGTCCGGGCGCTTGAGGCGCTGGGATTCGTCGTGGCGCGGCAACGCGGCAGTCACATCGTCATGCGGCGGGGCGCCACCGGCTGCGTCGTGCCCAACCATCGGGAACTCAAGACCGGAACCTTGGTCGGCGTCCTCAAGCAGGCCGGCGTGACGCAAGAGGCGTTCATCGACGCCCTGCGCAGGACCTGAGACCGAGAGGTCGCCACCGCGCCCGGCCCCCGTGGATGGCCGGGACGGTGCCCGGCCATGACGGCGGCGGGCGCGGCGTGCTCCCGGCCAGGAGGCCGCCCGCCGCCCGCCGTCCCCAACCGCGTCATGGCGAGCGCAGCGACGCCATCCAGGGCCGCGGGGCGGGGTGTTCGGGCACCGCGTCCGGCTTCCCTGGATTGCTTCGTTGCTGCGCGCCTCGCAATGACGGGTGGGGCGGCGGGATCAGGCGGCGCGGCGGCGGTGGCGGGCGCCGAGGGCGGCGAACACGGCGACGGCCGAGGCGAACAACGGCAACGCCGCCGGGATCGGCACCACCTGCGGTTCCCCCAGCCGCACCATCCAGGCTTCTAACTGGTTATTCGGGTTCCTGCCGTAGCCGACGATGGTGCGGCCATCGGCGGAGATGCCGGTGGCCTCCGAGAGGATCCAGCCCATCAGGCTGTTCCCCAGACCATACGCGTCGATCAAGAGTTGCTGGAGGCTCTGCATTCCGTCGTCTTCGTCCCAGATGAACGCCTCAGCGCCCGCAGTGGAGCGGCTCTGTCCCACCACGACCGCGCCGTCGGCGGAGACGCCGTTGGCGACGCTGAAGAAACTCCCGCCCTCCAGGTCGCCGAGGCCGACCATGCCGCCGTCCGCCGTCCAGCGGAACGCCTCGTCGCCCGCAGTGGAGGCGCCCCGTCCCACCACGACCGAGCCGTCGGCGGAGACGCCGCGGGCGGCGCTGGAGAAACTCCCGCCCGTCAGGTCGCCGAGGCCTACCATGCCGCCGGCCTGCGTCCAGCGGAACGCCTCAAAGCCCGCAGCGGAGTTGCCCCCTCCCACCACGACCGCGCCGTCGGCGGAGACGCCGAAGGCAGTGCTGTTGAAACCCCCGCCCGTCAGGTCGCCGAGGCCGACCAGGCCGCCGTCCGCCGTCCAGCGGAATGCCTCATAGCCCGCAGTGGAGGCGCCCCGTCCCACCACGACCGAGCCGTCGGCGGAGACGGCGTTGGCAAGGCTGAAGGAACTCCCGCCCGTCAGGTCGCCGAGGCCGACCATGCCGCCGTCCGCCGTCCAGCGGAACGCCTCGTCG
>CAZVRW010000009.1:0-331 GCA_964630265.1 uncultured Rhodospirillaceae bacterium | reverse complement strand
CCCGCAGTGGAGCGGCCCTGTCCCACGACGGTGGACCCATCGGCGGAGACGCCGTAGGCGAAGCTGCGGAACCCCCCGCCCGGCAGGTCGCCGAGGCCCATGAACATGGCGTCGGCGCGCGCGCCGGTGGTGGTGAGGGCCATGAGGATGGCGGTGGCGGTTAACAGTCCCGATCGACGCATTGATGCCTCCTTATGATTTAGCCTTTGATCGAATGCGGACAAAAGTTTGCCAGAATTGCGGGGGGGGGGGGGAAGCCTTTTATTGTGACACTTTAATCAAAAGGTGGAAGTCCGGCGCGGTTACACGCTGGCCGCCCCCGGCCACGCTT
>CAZVRW010000008.1:0-75471 GCA_964630265.1 uncultured Rhodospirillaceae bacterium | reverse complement strand
CGCAAAGGGGGCAGACTCCATCATAGTACACCGTGACGGTCGACGACGTTGCCGCGGTGGCCACCGGGTGGCGATCCTCGATCCGGTGTCTGGCTCCATCTGCACGCATTGGTTCCTTCCTGCTTCACGCGCTGGGATACGCGGCGCGAGCGCCATCGGACCGATGGACGGCCCGGCCAAGCGGACCTGAGGGGAGATGCGCAGAATGGGCCAGCGGCAGCGTCGGGCGCCGCCGCGGGGTCAGAAGGGCGTGTTGAAGCGGACCGGCACCGAGAGGGCGAAGAAGTAGTCCGGCGCGTCGCGGCCGAGGCCGACGCCGGCGCTGGCCGACAGCAGCACGCCCCGCCCGAGGATCATCGATGCCCCCACCGACAAGATGCCGGACGACGTGTTGGAGTCGTCGATCTTGACGCCCGCGATCTTTTGGCTGTTCTGGAAGGACTGCTGGAAGGCAAACTGGAGCGATGTCTCCGGGCTCGCGGCCAGGATGGCGCCGACATTCAGGGTGTACTGATCGCCGGGCTTGAGCTCTTGCTTGCCCACCTGTCCGCCGAAGTCGAAATCGCCGGCAAAGGTGTGGCCATAGGAGAAGCCGGCGACGAACGCCAGGGGATCCTGCCGCTTGGTCAAGGACAGCGAGGCGCGGATATCGTGCAGGCCCGGGGTCCCCGGCATGATCACGCCGTTCTGAATTTGCTGGCCGGTCGCCGTGTCGTAGGTGACGCGCAGCACGGCATCGGGGATCCAACCGTCCTCGCGCAGCAGGGTCTTCGCGAGCCCGACGGTGACGTCGCCGAAGCCGATGCCGCTGTTGGACTCGCTGGTCCGCACCAGTAACGGGTCCTGGGCGCCGGCCACGGCCTTTTGATTGACGAACGCCCCCGGGATGCCGACCTCGAACTGCGTGTCCCAGGGCAGGCCAATGCGCAGGTCGACCGTCGGCCGCACCTCGTCGCGATCCACCCGCACGTCTTGGGCAACGGCGACGAGGTCGCCGCCAACGGTGACGAAGGTGTTGGCGGTGCTCTGGGTCTCGCGGCGCGTATAGCTGATCGAGGGCGCGATTTCCATGCGGCCGGCGGGGAGGAGCAGGGCGCCGACGTCGGTGAGCGTCCGATCCAGGGCGCGCTCGGCCGCTTCCTCGTCCACTTCCACCGTCCCCGGCGCGGCGGGACGGTCGGCGGGCGGTGCCGCCTCGGCGGTGGTCTGGGGCTGAGGGGCGGGCGGTTGCGGCGGCGGCGCCTGTACGCGCACGGCGGCGGGGGCTGGTTCTTCCGGGCGGACGGGCACCGAGACGGCGGCCGGCGGCGGGGCGCCGACGCGCTGCTCCAGCGAGCCGACGCGGCGCTGCAGATCCTGAATGACCGCATCGCGCAGCTGGATCTGGCGCACCAGTTCCTGGATCATCGCGTCGCGATCCGGCGCCTGCGCCTGCGCCGATCCGGCGACCGCCAGCCCGGCGGTGGCGAGGACCAGGAGGCACGCGGCGCGCCACGCTGGCGACCCTGCCGGGGTGTTGGCGCGTCGGGTCGTCGGAAGCATGGCGTCGGTCCTCGGCATGGGCTTGCGGGCGGGTGACTGTGGGATCACTGCAGCATCGGGACGTCTTCGGGGCGGACGGCCAGCGCGTTGGGCGGCACCGGGCCGGTCGCCCCCTCCACCACGAAGCCGACCTTGCCGATGTCGCCATAGTCGATCCAGGCGCGTTCGAACTTCTCCGTCAGCATGGTGCGGTTGCCCCAGGCCGGATCGGCCAGCAGCACGCGGTTGCCGACGACACCGCGGAAGACGACGAAGTGGTTGTAGCCGTGGGTCGAGATCGGCACGATGATCGGCGCGCGCGAGATCAGATTCTCCAGCGACATCTTGCCGAGGCCGACACCCTTGTAGCCCCGGGCGTCGACGAAGCGCTTGAGGTCGAGCAGGGAGAAGCCTTGGCGAATCATCACCAGCTCCGGCTGCTCGATGTATTCCTCACGATCGATCAGGCTGAGGGCAACCTCGCGCTCGGTCACCGGATCGCCGTGCTGATACTTGAGAATCGTCGTCAGGGCGGCGGCGCCGCAGCTCAGGTCCCACTCCTGAACGACGACGTTCTCGCGCCGCATTTCCAGCAACGACTTCACGGGGCGCGCCGAACCCGGCGTCGCGGGGAGGGCGGTGACAGTGAAAATCACCACAGCGGCAAAGGCGCCGGAGAGTTGGTACCAGATGCGGGTCACATGCATTCTCCAGGAGACTGTCGTTGCACTGTTGCTGCCTGGACCGCTGATGCGCGCTGGCGACGCGGCATCTTGTCCGCCGGGGCGAAGGGTACGGCAGGGCAGTTTCCGCAAGCAAGGGCAATAGCATAGCCGTCGCGCCTGTTGTTGCGGCAAGGCCCAGGGTGTTGCAAGGATGCAACGATCGGGCGGCCTGCGCCGTGCGTGCGGTGGGTGACCGCGGGGCTCGGCCGGTGGTCAGTGGGTGTCGGCCGGGCGGCGCGCGGTCCCCGTCCGCCAAAACAACGCGGCCGAGCCGCCGACCAGGAGCCAGGTCGTCGCCGGCAAGGGAACCGCCGCGGGTGGCGGCGCGGGCGGAGCCGGCGGGCCGTTGGTGCAACAGAGATCCGTTGGTGCGAACGCCGCGCCGGTGAAGGTGCCCCAACTGCCGACGGCGACCGGCCCGCCGATCTCGGCGGGGGCGCTGCCGACGATGGCCGATCCGCCGTCGAACACCACCTGGGCCGTCGCCGGATTGCCGACGGCGACGGCGTCGAACTTGAACAGCACGAGCCCGGCCGTCGCCCCGCCCGGCGGCGCGTCGACGATGGGTGCGGCGGCGGCGTCACGACCGATGGTGGTGATCGCCACCACGGTTAGGGCCAAAATGGATAGGCCCGAAATGGACAGGGACCGCAAGGACGGCACCGCGCTGGCGGCGTCCTGGTTTCGAGCCGCGCTCCGGTGTCCGGCCGTTGATGGTTGCGAGCGGTCGTGCATCACGCTTCCCCGAAAACGGAGACGCCCCATGCCGAAGCATGGGGCGCCCGTTCTGACGGCTTCTTCGCGATCTCCGAACTTCCACCGACCGAAGCGTTACGTCCGGCCAGCGAGGGCGAAGCCCCGGATCCGCGGCGTCTTGAACCGATGGATCATTCGCCTGACCGTCAGGCGAATGATCCGAGTCACTCAGTTGACGGTCGCGAACGCGAAGCCCGAGATCTGGGCGGTCGCGGGCAGACCCACCGTGCCGTTGTTGGCGCCGACGGCGAGGATGTTGCCGAAGACCGACGCCAGCGGGCCGAGGACAGTGTCGTCGGCAGGATCGTCCGGCGTGCCGCCATCATCGAAGAGCGTCGGCGAGGCCAGCGCGAGCTGCTGGGTCTGGGACACGAGATCGGCGATCGCCGTGCCCTGGGAGGCGAAGCCGAACTGGATGATCGCCGTGTAGCCGGCGGTCACATTGTCCATCTGGGCGTTGTTGAGGGTCACCGGCTCGGCCGCCTGAGCAGCACCGGCGAGCGCGAGCATGGAGACGCCCGCAAGCATCGAAAGAGCGGTTTTCATGATTGGTCTCTCCTAATCGAAGTGTGCTGTGTCCACCTGACGAAATCGTCTGAATCGTCCGGCAACTCTCAGTTCGGGGTCGGCAGTTCGACGATGGGCGGCGTCGGCACCGGCAGGGCGCTGGTGACGGCCACACCGATGAACTCGCCGGTGCTGAGGACGTGCACAACGCTGGACAGCTCGCTTGCCACAGTGGCGATGGGCGCGGAGGAGCCGTCGAAGACCACCTGGGTCGAGGCCGCGTTGCCGCCAACGGCGATCAGATCGAACTTGAACAGGACGAGGCCGGCGGCCGAAACGGCGTCCATCTGGACATCGTTCAGGGTGACGGGCTCGGTGGCCGACGCGGCGCCGGCGAGCGCGAGGAGCGGCAGGGCCGCAACGGCGCTGAGCAGCTTCGTTTTCATGTAAAGTACCTCCTCATGGGTTTCTGAAAATCCACCACGAACGTTCGGTGGCGCGCCACAACTCCCCCACGGAAGCGTCACGCAAAATCAACGATACTCACGAATGCTTGAGAAGGCAAACAAAAAATGCAGGCAAACACGAAAAAATTGGAATCACTACTCATATAAAATAATAACCACAGATCAACAGCGCCAAAATTACTTGGCGCCTCATTGACCCGTGACAGAATACACCGAATACGCAGCACTGGACGGCGCGCCAAGGCGCCGCGATCCCTGCGGCTCACACCAACGTTAGCGTGTTGTTGCCATAACGCTTGCCCATTTTTCTTCCGTTCGCACGCGTTCTCGATGCGAAATGGTTGGTGCCGACCGTAGTCCCGCGTCGGTCTGCCCGTCGCACGCCCCAGGTCGCTCTATCGCCCAAAAACGACCGGCCCCGCATGGCGGGGCCGGTCGTTCTGTCACTTCAAAATGATGTTGCCCGGCATTTGGAAGCCGAAGGGCACGCGCGACGGTGCCGGCACGCTCACCGTGAATTCCGTGCTGAAGGAAAAGGCGATCCCCACTTCCGGGATATTGATGGTCTCGCTGGCGCCAACGCCGATGGCCATCCGGCCGGGGCCGTCGGGAACCAACGTTTGCGTGTCCGCCTCGGCGAACAACGCCTGATCTTCGCCGGACCCGACGACATTGACCTCGGACCGGGCGATGGCCGAGAAGCCCGGGTTCTTGTCCCCCAGGACGCCGGTCGGCTCCACCCGGGCGAAGAACGCTGCGCCCGCCTCGACGCTGCCCGACGACGCACCGCCACCAACAAAGGTCGCCAGGGCGCTCAACTCAAAGGCGCCCGCCGTCACGCGATCCATTTGCGCGGGCGACAACTCTACAGCAAGGGTCTCCGCGGAAGCCGTTGTCGCAAAGGCAACGGCACACAGCGCCATAGCAAAAGAACGTTTGACCATGTCCACTCTCCCAACAAATTTGTGCAACTTTAAGCGTTACCGGTGGGACTGTCAAGCGACTTGCGACAGTGGGGGCACTTGTATTCAAGTAACATAATGAAACTTTTTTTACATCCGTATGTGATTGTATACAACCAGTAATGTAACAACAAAAAGTTGTACTCGCACGATATAAAACCGTTACATCTGGCAATGCGTTAGTTCTCAACGCAAGATAACATTAGCGCTATCTAATTTTATACCCAAAAGGGGAAAGTTAAGTGCATCGGCCCGTCCCTGTCCCCATTTCGGGGTCAGACCGTGCACGGCGTGGTGGCGCGTCGGTGGGCCCAAAAAAAACTGTCGACAACCAGAATGACGCGAATCCGATGGGTGCCGAGCCGGGCGCCGACCGGGAAAAACGCGGTGGCAGCCGCCCGCCAGGCCCCACGCGGGGGCGTTCGCCGGGCCGCGCCGGTCCCTGTCAACGGCCGGGTCAACCCGGGCGCCGCCGGGTCGATCGCGTCAATGTTGCGTGGGTGCGGCGTGGTTCCGGAGGCGGTGGATCAGAGGCAGTGGTCGGTTGCCCGGCGGCAGCGTGGCCGATCCACCCACTCAGAATCCGGGAGCAGGGTGCTGTCGTTGTCGTCGCCGCCACAGCGCGAGGCCGATGGACCAGGCGATGAGGGTCGGGGCGGCCGCCGGCGCGGCAATCGACAGCGGTCCCCGCGGGGGGCGGGGGCCGGCGAACGACAGCACCCCCCAGGCCGGCACCGCGAACGGCTGGGCCCAGGGGTCCTCGAGGCCTGAGAGATCGAGGCCGATGAACAGCTCCGGCAACAGGTCCACCAGCAGCCGGCTGTCGACCAGGTAATCGGTGAGCCACGGTGATGCGGTCGGTTCGATGTCCGTCACGCTGAGAATGGGCGCAAAGAGATTGAAGCCCTGGGCCTCGAACAGGCCGTCCTCGAACGCCGCCCCGGAGAGGTCGAGGCGCAGGACAATCTCGCCATCCCCCCCGAGCAGCCGGAGTTCCCCGGTCCAGAACAGGTCGTAGGCGTCGCCGTCCCAGATGCGGATGAACGGATCCAGCTCGATGAACCCGCCGCGGAGCGGATCGTTGGCGTAGGCCGGATCGGCGGCGAAGCCATCGTCACGCCAGAGACCGCGGATGGGGATGGGCTGGAACGCGAGGCGTTGCTGCGCCGGATCCCAGGTTGCCCAGGCGGTTGCCGGTTGGCCGGCCGGCAGCCCCGCCGCGGCGGCGGTGCGTTGTGCTGCCCGCGGCGGCGCCTCGGCGGCAATGGCCAACTGCTCGGTGCTGATGGAGAGGGCCAGGGGCTCGCCCGATTGCACGAAGGTGTTGGTCAACGGCACCGCCGCGGTCACGGACGGCGCGTCGTCGCCGAGCCACAGCAGCGAGCCCGCCTGGGCAAAGTTGCCGAGGATCCACGGCACGAGGTCGGACGTGCCAAGCGGGTCGACGACGGCGAACGAGGCCTGGCCATTGTGCACCGTTGTCGCGAAACCGACGGTTTCGGAGACCAGCGTGTCGCCGATCGCCTGGGTCACCGTCACCGTCTCGCGCAGGAAGGCGAAGCCGCCCAGGGCGTCGGCCTGCAACTGCCACGTCGAGACGTCCCAGGTGAGGCGCAACTCAGGGGCGAAGTCGTCGGGCGGGAGCAGGCAACACGGCTGAAACAGGCTCTGCAGGACGATGCCCTCAATCGTGGCCTCGCTGCGCACCTCCGAGCGGGCGAACAGCGGTTCCGCCGTCTCGGCCACGGCCGCGGTTTGGCTCTCCGTGGTGACGGTGACGAGCGGCACCGGATCGGCGAAAACGCCACCGGACCCCACAGCGGGCCCGGCTTCGGTGCTCTGGGTTCCGGTGAACGTCACCGTGTGCGATCCCAGCGGCACGGTTTTGAAGTCGTTGTCCGGATCGAAGTCGGTGGCGACGGCGGTGACGGTGACGCCGACATTTGCCGCGGTGTCGACCCCTGCGTTGGGGTAGATGATGACACCATTGCCGAAAGCGTAGAGTTGTCCCTCGATCTCAACCCCGTAGGGTCCGCCGCCCATGAGATCGACGGCGATGACGCTGCTCGAGATGGTGGCGGCCAAGGGCACCAGGGGCATGGCGACGGCGGGCCCGGCGGACGCCAGCGCCGCGCTCGCGCCCACGATGCCGAGCAGGCGGGACAGGTCGGGGGAGCCGGCGGACGTCCGACTCTCGCCACAACCTGTTTTGGGCGAAATCGCCATTTAACACAGCCTGAGATTGACTACCCTTTTAGCGTGTGTAACTGTATCACGTCTTGCCGATTTTACAAGAATACAATTTTTGCGAGTTTTTGTCTTGCCACGGGTGGGGGTGTTGGCTCCGTGACGCGCTCGGGCGTTGTGTCGCGGCGGATCGGCGGGGCGATCGGCCGGGATACGCAACGAGGATGCGCCATATGCGGACCGAAACGCGCTTTATGCGTGGTCGGACCGGAGGCTCTCGGTCAGGCGCAAGACGAAGCCAGGGGCCGGTTTGCCGGAGCGGGACATCACGCGCCGCCGCCCGAGCGAGCGCGCGTGTCCGGTCCGGGCGCCGTCAGCAGGCCGGGCGGGCGGGCCGACGGGCCGTCGCGCATGCGGCCAGTCCGAGGAGGCCGATGCCGGTGGCGAGCAGCAACGGTGTCGCGGGCGCGCTGATGACTTGCGGCCCGGGCCCGCCGGCATCGCGCAGGAACAAGGGGGAGAACGCCGTGGGGAAGCCGAGGGAGCCGCCCGGATTGAGATTTCCGAGCGGCAGGAAGGAGGAGCTTCCCGAACTGCCGATGGGAGTGAAGCCACCGAACCCCGGCAGACCGATGGTCGAACCGCCGCCGCCGATCGGCACACCGCCGCCGATCGACACGCCGCCGCCGATCGGCACGCCGGAGCCAAAGCTCGGCAGATTAAGTCCCGACAGGCTGAAATTCGGCAGGCCAATGATCGGGGGCGGCGTCGCCGGCGGCGGGGGGGTGATGACGAGATCGGAAATCTCCCAGCCGATATCGGCGAGTGCCGCCCAGTCGAGATCCGTCAGGTGCTTCCGTTCGCCGCGCCCGATGGTCGGATCCATGGACGCCTCTTGCGGCACGCCATCCACGGTTCCCTTCGTGCCCTCGGCCCAGTGAGCAAGATCGCCGCGAAACAGGGGAACGGGGCCGCCAAACACCTCCTGCGAGTCGGTGCCGGTGAAGGCATTGTCGACGATCAGGGCGTCCCACGACTCCGCCTGGCCGAAGCCGATGACATGGGCGAGTTCGTGCACGGCAACGGAGTAGAAATCCGCGAGGCCGTCGAAGCTTTCAAAGGTGTTGGGGTCGGTATCGAAGTGCCAGGGCTTATCGATGTTGAACGTCATCGAGCCGCCCCAGATGGCGTAGTCGGTCGGCACGGGGGCGAGGGCGCCGAGTTGTCCACGGGCGATGACGTTGTCGAGAAACGCCTGCGAGCCGCCCGCCGAAAAACCGCCCCCGCCGGCGGACGCCAGCACGGATGTCCCCGCGCCACCGGCGAAGCCGCCGACGAAGACGACGATCTCGTCCTGGGAGACGAAGAAATTGTCGACGACCGCCGTGGTGCGGGTGGCCGGATTCATGAAGCGCGCGGAAAACTGGTTGCCGCCGCCGGGGATGATCGGGGTCAGGGTGTCCTGGATCCGACCCGCGAAGACGTCGGCTGCCACTTCCAGCACGGTCCGCCGCACGGGATCATCAAAGAAGCCGAGATCGTCGAAGCTGTAGTCCAGGCGAATACTCAGCGCCTCGGCGTCGACGGCGGCCAGCGAAATCGCCAGGCAGAGTCCGAGAGCGACGCCGTGGCGCGCACGACCAAGTTGGCATCCAGCAGCCGGTCTTTCGAGGCCAAGCCGCTCCGAAAGCTGGCCCGTTCCAGCCCCCCTGCTGACATTCTTCATGTTCGCACCTTCTATCGGTCTGCCGACCACCCTTTGCGGACTCCGGCCACAGGCGACGTGCTCGGGCGAGCATACACGCTCGGGGTGGCCGCGCTACACCAGAAATGCGTCGCCGCCCGAGCCCCCACCCAAATCATCAAGGTCGTCGTCCGTCGTCCCGTCCATCGAGAACAGGAGGCTGAAGGGCAGAACGGCCGGTGTCGTGGGGCCGCCGCCGATGGGTGTCCCGCCGCCGATGGGCGTTCCGCCGCCGGGCAGTCCGCCACCGAAGGTCGGAAACCCACCAAAACCCGGCAGGTTGGGGAACCCGCCCAGACCTGGAAAGCTCGGGAAGCCGCCGAATCCGGGGAAGCCTGGCCCACCGCCCGATCCGGGGGGCGGCGGTGGCGGCGCGCCGGTGTCGAGGGTCACGGCATTGGGATCGGTGTCGCGGAGCGTGAGGAAGGTTTCGCCGTCTGCGGTGACGACGGCATCGGAGCCGTCGGCGACCACGTCGAACGCGACCCCCGCATCGGCGATGGCCGAGACGTCGATGATATCGTTGGGCTCATAGTCAACGATGGTGTCGCCGCCGTGGCTGATATCGTCGTAGCGGTGGGTATCGGCGCCGGGACCGCCGGACACCATGTCGGCGCCCTGGCTGCCGATGATCAAATCGGAGCCGGCGCCGCCGGTGATGGTGTTCGGCCCATCATCTCCGGTGAGCACGTCGTCGAACGCCGAGCCGACCAGGCCCTGGAAGTTCGCGATGGTGTCGCCGCTGGCATAGCCGCCGGAGGCCGAGTTTGTCTGCAGGTTGACGGTGACGCCGGCATTCGACCGCGAATAGTCGAGCGTATTGATGCCGATCCCGCCGTCGAGGGTCTCCGGGTCGGGCCCCGCGACGACGGTGTCGTTGCCCATGCCGCCGAGCACCGTGTTGTTGCCCGGCCCGCCCATCAGCAAGTCGTCAGCGTCGCCGCCATCCAGGGAGTCGTTGCCGTTGCCACCGTCGAGGCTGTCATTACCGTCGAGACCGAACAGGCTGTCGTCGCCGTCGAGACCTTCGATCCGATTGGCGCCGCCGTCTCCCGTCAAAGCGTCGCCCGGACCGGACGTGGCGTTGCTGCCGATCAGGTTGTGGATGCTGGTGAGCTGATCGCCCTCGGCGTCGCCGCCGCTCGCCGCTCCCGTCACCAAGTTGACCGTGACCGACTCCGGCGACCCCATGTAGCTGGCGGTATTGTTGCCGCCGTCGCCGCCGTCGATGTCATCACCGCCGGGGCCGCCGATGACCAGATCGGGCCCGCCGCCACCCTCGATGATATCGTCGCCCAGGCCAGCGGTGATGGTGTTCGCCCCATCATCGCCAATGAGCAGATCATTGAAGTCAGAGCCAATGAGGCTCTCGATGCTGCCATAGCTGTCGCCGGCGGCCTCGCCGGTATTGACGCTCGGATCGGCCAGACTCGCCGCCACGCCGCTGGCGGCCTCGGCGTAGGCGGCGGCGTCGTCGCCGTCGCCGCCGATCAGCATGTCGGCGCCGTCGCGCCCCATCAGGACGTTATCGCCATCGTCGCCGATCAGGACATCGTCGTTCGCCGAGCCGTTAATGTTCTCGATGCTGGCATACTGGTCGCCCGCGGCGTCGCCGCCGGTTCCGCCGTTCACCAGGTCCACCGTCACCGGCTCTTCGGAATCCTGATAATCCACCGTATCATTGCCGGGACCCCCGTCGATAACGCTGGACCCCGGTCCCGGAAAGATCAGGTCATCGCCGCCGCCGGCGAGGACGGTATCCAATCCATCGCCGCCGACGATCGTATCGTTGCCGTCGCCGCTCTCCCCGCGGTCGTTGCCGGCGCCGAGATCGATGTAATTGGTCCCCCCGCTCGTCGTCACGACATCGTCGTCGGGCCCGGCGAAGATGCGATCGTCGAAGCTGCCGGTGGTGATGCTGTCGTTGCCGCCCGCGTCTATGACGACGACCGGACGATCGAGCACGGTGAGGTCGTCATCGTTTGGGCCGAGGACGATGAGTTGCGGCACTGTCGTGCCACCGCTGATCGGAGTTGTGGGTTGCGGATTGGGCGTCGGAAAGCCGATCGGCGAGCCCGCGCCAATCCCTGGAAAAACGATCGGTTGTACAGGCATAGCGTGTGTCCCTCCCCTAAGCCCAGGCGTGCCTAGCAACTCTTACGAGAGAATTCTGTCCCACCGCTTCTTCTAAGTTGTTGCAGTACCGCGCCGCCGCACACCTCGCGACCGGCTGACGAACCACTGAAGCTGAACGAAAGAGTGAAGGCTTGATCCCCAGGAGTCAAGGGGACATCCGAGCGAATTCTGAGTCCGGGCTCGCGCATTTGTGGCATTACACAAAGCGCAATTCTGTTCCTTGAAGGTTATGCCCGTATTCCGCGCGGCACGGCGCGGCTCTGGTTGGATCTTGGGGGAGTTGGAGCCGATGACCCGGGACGCCGTTCGCGCCAATCATGCGGGTGGTCAGCCGTTTTCGCGCCGACGCAACGGTTGTCAGGAAAGCGTGTGTCGAGGCGTTCCGACCCCGGGGGAATGCCGACGCATGAGACACACCCGGCGGTTGGTTCGAACGACCCGGTCGATCCTTCAAGACCCGCTCCCGGTCGCCGGGGGGAGCCGGCAGACGGCGATCGGCAACGTCGCGAACAGGTCGGCCGCCGCGACCGCGCCGGCGTGCGCACCAATGGCGACCGCGGAGCCGGTGAAGAGATCGCGGGCGGTGGCGCCGGCCCAACCGGCGCCGAGACTCACTGCCGTCCGGCCCCACGCCGCGCTGCCCAGGGGGACCCCTTCCAGCCCGCCGAGCGCGGTCACCAGCCGCGGCACCGCGATCATCACGGCTTCCCCGCCAGACCGCCGGACGAAGGCACAGATGTGGTCGGCGCGATCACCGATGGTCTCCAGCGCCTCATAATCTCCATCTCCGCCGACGAACAGCGCCGGCATCTCCCGGCGGGCCTGCAGCAGCCGCCAGACGACGAACAGCTTGATGCGGCCGTCCGACCACCGGTCCAGCAGCGTCCCCGCGCCGACCGCTGGCGAGGCGTCGGCGAGCGCCCGCACCTCCGCCAGGACGCGGGCGCGGGCCGCATAGTCGACGGGGCGGCGGTTGTCTGGATCCACCAGATTCAAGTCCCACAACTCACCGCCTTGATAGATGTCGGGGACGCCGGGCGCCGTGAGCTTGAGGGTGGTCTGCGCCAGGCCGTTCACCATCCCGGCCAGGGCGATACCGCGCTGGAAGGCACGAAAGTCATCGAGGAACGGGTTGCGGTGGTCCACGTCCAGGATGGCGCCGACGAAGCTCGTGAGGCCGTCCTCGTAATCCGGGCGGGTGTCGATCCAGCTGGAGTGCACCTTGGCCTCGCGGACGGCTTTCAACATGTAGCCGATGATGCGGTCACGGAAGCTCGCCATCTCACTGGGATCGAGTGTGCCGGCGTCATGCCACGTCACCGGCCACGCGCCGATCAGCGTCTGATAGAGCAGGTACTCGTCGTCGGCCGACGGCACGGCGAGGCCATCCACCTCCGGCTTGCGGCGGCCATTCAGGATGGCCCAGCGGTCCACCCGCTCGCGCCACTCGCCGCCCAATTCGGACAGAACGTTGATGCGGGCGCGCACGTCTTCGCCACGTTTCGTGTCGTGGGTCGCGCTGGTCAGCATGCCCGCCGGCCACCGCCGCGCCTGATCCTGGCAGCCGCGGTGAAAGGCGGCGACGCTGGTGCCGAAGCGGGTCGGCTCGCCGCCGACCTCGTTCAGCGACGTCAGGCGGTTGAAGCGATAGAACGACGTATCCTCGACGCCCTTCGCCATGACCGGTCCGGAATACTGCTGGGCCTTCATGGCCAGCCGTTGCACCTCGCGGACGCTGTAGGGACCGCCGCGTCCGGCAAGGTCGGCGGTGAGGACGCCGTGGACGAAGTCGAACACGGTCTTGTCGACGCGCTGGCTGCGTCGGCGGGCGTGCGCCACCGCCCAGTCGATGTCGCGACGGTCTACGGTCGTCGCGCCGTCCTGGTCGACGTAGGTGCGGTACACGGGAAAGCAGGCGACCACCTCGCGCAGCGCCTGGCGCAGGCCGACCAGCGTGTGGTCGCGGGTGAGCCAGCTCGACTCCGTCAGCCGGTTGAACTCGTTGGCGAGCACGCGGAGTTCGCTGGCCAATTCCTGGTCCATCGCCTGTTTCTTGGCCGCATAAGCGATGGCGTGGAAGTCGCGCGCTTCGCCGACGAACCGTTCATAAGCGTTGGTGAGCCCGGCCTCGCCCTGGGGATCGACGAACAGCCCGTTGACGCGATTGAGAAAGTCGTATCCGGTGGTGCCGACGACCGGCCAGTCCTCACGCAGTCCCTCGTGAGGCGCGAGGATCTTCTCGACGACGATCCAGAACGGCTCGGCGCTGGGATCGCCGCCGCGCGCCTCGCTGGCCTTTGCCTGGAGCCGGGTGAGATACTGCTTGGGATCGAACAGGCCGTCGATGTGGTCGATGCGCAGACCGTGCACCAGGCCGGCGTTGATCAACCCCAGCACCAGCCGGTGGGAGACGTCGAAGACCGCCGGCACCTCCACCCGCAGTCCAGCCAGATCGTTGATCTGAAAGAACCGCCGGTAGTTGATCTCTTCCGCGGCCACCCGCCAGAAGGCGAGACGATAGGATTGGCTCTCCAGGAGCCGGTGCAGCGCCCGGAAGCTCTTCGGTTCGCCCGGCCTGCCGCCCAGGTCGGCGAGCGCTGCCTCGATCGCCTCGCGCACCGGCGAGACGCTGCGTGCCAGCTCGGCGAGGCGCTGCTTCAACCGGTCCGCCTTGATGCGCCGGCCCGAGCGGTGCCGGGTCGACCGGATATTGCCGCGCAGATCGTCGAAGCCGGCGACGAGCAGCTCGAAGTCGGCGATCGCCTCGGGCGACGCGCGCCCGTGATCGGCGAGCCACGCCACCGCCGGGGCCAGCACCACCGTGTAGGTGGCCGGCGTCAGCGGGAAGCGGTGTTCGTAATACCAAACGCTGAGGCTGCCGGAGTCCGCATCGAAGGCCGGCGTGAGCTCGCCCGCTTCCAGGATGCGGCCGTAATGGTCACCCAATACCGGCAGCAGCACCTTGTTGCGCAAAGGCGCGTTGGCCGGCTGCCAGTCGATATCGAAAAATTCGGCATACGGCGAGTCCTGCCCCCATTCGAGGACGTCGAGCCACCAGGTGTTGTCGTCGCGCCCGATGCCCATGTGATTGGGGACGAAGTCCAGCACCTGGCCCATGTTGCGCTCGAGCAGCGCCTCGCAGTAGCCCTTGAAGGCCGCGTCATCGCCGAGTTCCGGGTTCAGGGAATTGTGGTCGGTGATGTCGTAGCCATGCGTGCTGCCGGCGCGGGCGCGCAGGAACGGCGAGGCGTAGACGTGGCTGACCCCGAGGTCCGCCAGGTACGGCACGATCGAGCGCGCCGCGTCGAAGGTGAAGTCGGCGGAGAACTGCAGGCGATACGTCGCCAGCGGCGTGGCGGGGGGCACGGCGTCACGTCTCCAGGAACCAGGTGACGAACCATGCCGGCAGGTTCGCCGGGCGTGCCACGTCCGGATGCGTCGAGAAGATGCAGTCGCCCTCCGGCCATGTCGCTGGTGCCGGCCCGGAAGCGGCGCCGAGATGGGCGATCAGGGTCAGCACCGCGCCATCGCCCAGCGTCCAGGCCACCGTCAGACCGCGGTCGCCGCGGCGCTCAAGGCGGCCGCTGTGGCCGGCGACGCCGGCGAGTCGCGGCACCACGACCGCTCGGCGGAGGGCGAGCAGCCAACGGCTGAGCGCCAGGGCGGAGCGGTGCGGCTCGCGGCCGGGCTCGTCCCAGTCGAGGGCACTGTCGCGGAACGTCCGTTCGGCCAGCGGATCGGGGATGCGTTCGCGCGCCGCTTCGTCGGAGAACTCCGGAAACGACGCGAACTCGCGCCGCCGGCCGTCGCGCACCGGCTGCCGCAGATCCTCGCCGAAATCGCAGAAAAACTGGAAGGGGCGATCGCTCGCCCACTCCTCGCCCATGAACAGGAGCGGCACCGCCGGCGCCAGCAAGACGACGGCCGTCGCCGCCGTCACCGCTTCGGGCGGAGCGAGCGCGCCGATCCGTTCCCCGAAGGCGCGATTGCCGATCTGGTCGTGGTTCTGTAGGAAATCGACGAAGGCGACCGGCGGCAGACCGGCGCTCGGCTCGCCCCGCCGTTCTCCCTTGCGGAACGTCGAGGCGTCGCCCTGATAGGCAAATCCCTCGGCCAGGCAGCGCCCCAGATGGCCGACGGGATCACCCGCGTAGTCCACGTAATAGCCGCCGTCTTCGCCGGTCAGCGTCGTGTGCAACGCGTGGTGGATGTCGTCGTTCCACTGGGCGGTGTAGGTGCGCGGCCGGCCGTCAACACCGCGCTCCAGGCGACGCGCCTGATTGCGATCGTTTTCGAGCACCAGATGAACAAACCGGTCCGGCTCGACGGCGGCGTGGACGCGTTCGGCGATTTCATCGAGGATGTGATGGGCCGAGCGGTCGTCGATGGCGTCGACGGCGTCGAACCGCAGGCCATCGAAGCGATATTCGTTCAACCAGTACAGCACGTTGTTGATGACGAAGTCGCGTACCGGCCGGGACTCCGCACCGTCGTAGTTGATCGCGGCACCCCATGGCGTGTACCGCTGTTCGTTAAAAAAATGCTCGCGGGCGAGGACATACAGATAGTTCCCCTCCGGCCCGAAATGATTGTAGACGACGTCGAGAAACACCATCAGGCCGCGGCCGTGGGCGGCGTCGATCAACGCTTTCAGATCTTCCGGCCGACCGTAGACACTGTCCGGCGCGAACAGCGCGACGCCGTCGTAGCCCCAATCCCATCGTCCCGGAAAGTCGGCGACCGGCATCAGTTCGATGGCGGTGACGCCGAGATCGACGAGATGGTCCAACTTGTCCGCGACGCCGGCGTAGGTGGCCTGCGGCGAGAACGCGCCAATGTGCATCTCATACAGGACGGTCTGTTCCCACGGACGGCCGCACCAGTCGGCAAACTGCCAGCAATAGGCGGCGGGGTCGATCACCTCGCTGGCGCCGTGCACGTCGTCGGGCTGGAAGCGTGATGCCGGGTCGGGGACGAGCAGGTCACCGCCCACCCGCCAGCGATAGCGATCGCCGGGTCGAGCGTCGGTGACGGTGGTGTCGAACCAGCCGGCGGCATCGGGGGTGAGCGGAATTTCGCGATGCGCGTCGCCGCGCTCCAGGCGCAGCGCCAGGTCGGAACGATCGGGGGCCCAGAGGCGAAAACGGACGCCGTCGGTCACGGGCTGGGCACCGAACGGCATGGCGTGAACGAAGCTGGTCATGGAAGGGCCTCGCGGTTCGCTGTCGGGAGCAGGGCGGCCGGTGGCAGGGGTACCACCCCAGACTTACGGGATCGGTGACCGGAATTCCAGTCGGCACCTGCCGGGCGCGGTCAACCATCTGCGGGGTCGGCCGGCTTCGGAAAGCGGATGGTGACGCGAAGGCCCGGCGCGTTGTCCGCGAGATCCAGGGTGGCGCCGTGCAGATCGCACACGGCGGCAACCAGGCTGAGCCCGAGACCGGCGCCAGGCGAGGACCGGCTCTCCTCCAGCCGGACGAAGCGCTCCAGCACCCGCCGGCGCGCCTCCGCCGGGATGCCGGGGCCGCTGTCGGCGACTGCGAGAGTCACTGCGTCGGGGGTGCCCTCGACGCCGACCGTCACCCGACCGCCAGCCGGGGTATACTTGACGGCGTTGTCCAGCAGGTTGGCCAGCGCCTGCGCCAGGAACTGCGGCTCGGCCCGGATTGGCGCCGCGGCCGCCGGCAGCGTGGTCTCAAGGCTGAGGCCCTTGTCCTCGGCGACCGGCTGATATAACTCGACCGCCTCGGCGGCGCACGCCGCCAAGTCGACCGTGCGGATCTCCCGGTTGCCGGCGCCCGACTGGGCCAGCGCGATGGCCAGCAGACCGTCGAACAACGCGATCGCTGCGTCTGCCTGGTCGAGCACGCTCTCCAGGGCGCGACGGTCGGCGTCGCTGCCAGGCGGCGTGCGCAAGGCCAGTTCGATGCGGGCCTTGAGTCGCGTCAGCGGACCCCGCAGGTCGTGGGCGATGCTGTCGGTGGCAAGCCGCATGCCGGTCATCAGGTGGTCGAGTCGGGCGAGCATGGCATTCAGACTTTCGGCCAGCCGGTCGAACTCGTCGCCGCTGCCGGTCTCGGCGATGCGTTGGCTCAGGTCGCCCGCCATGATCTGCCGGGTGGTGGTGGAGATGCGATCGACACGGGCGAGGACGAGCCGGCTGGTCAGGACGCCGCCGCCGATCCCCAGCAGCACTGTCGCCGCCACCGACCAGCCGAGCGCCTGCAGAATGGTCTCGCGAAACCGGGTGCGGGCCCGGGCGTCCCGCCCCACCAGCAGCCGATAGCCGCCGCGCAGGACGAACGTGCGGGCGCGGACCTCGCGGCTGATCGTTTCGTCGGGGGTCAGACGGTCGAGGGTGAGGCGGACCCAATCGCCGTCGGCGTGGGCCTCGGCCGGCCACTGTCGCAGATTTCCGGCCAGCGGGCGCAGCGCCGGGTCGATCAGGAGATACACCTCGTCGTCGGCGTCGCCGCTGCGGGCGCGCAGCACTGCCACCAGGCGGGCCAGCCCCTGTTGGCGATACTGTTCGGCGAGGCCGCGGATTTCGGCCTCGATGGTTTCGTCGGTCTGGCGGTCCAGCACCGCCAGGGTGGAGATGGAGACGGCGCCAAGCAGCAGCAGCACGGAGACGCCGAACACCGCGGTATAAAGCAGCGTGAGGCGAAAGGCCGACGTGCGAACGGCGTTACGAAGGCGCACGAAGTGCGTATCCTGCGCCGCGGATGGTGTGCAGGAGCGGCGGCTCGAAGCCCTTGTCGATTTTCGATCGCAGGCGGCTGATGTGCACGTCGATGACGTTGGTCTGGGGGTCGAAATGGTAATCCCAGATGGCTTCCAGCAGCATCGTCCGGGTGACCACCTGGCCGGCGTGGCGCATCAGGTATTCCAGCAGCCGGAACTCCCGCGGTTGCAGGTCGATGCGCTGGCCGGCGCGGTGCACGGTCCGCGCCAGCCGGTCCAGTTCCAGGTCGGCGACGACAATCTTGGTCAGCGTCGCGTCGGCGCTGCCGGAGCGGCGGACCAGGGCTTCGAGGCGGGCCAGCAGTTCGGAGAACGCGAAGGGCTTGGTCAGATAGTCATCGCCGCCGGCGCGCAGGCCGTGCACCCGGTCGTCGACCTTGGACAGGGCGCTGAGGATCAGCACCGGCGTGGCGATCCGCCGGTCGCGCAATGCCGCGATCACCGCCAAGCCGTCCAGCCCGGGCAGCATGCGGTCGACGACCAGCGCTTCGTAACCGCCGGCGGCGGCGAGCGCCAGGCCGTCCGGCCCGGTCGCGGCGTGATCGATCACGTGGCCGCTTTCCGTCAGGCCCTTGCGCAGGTACTCGGCGGTCGCAGTGTCGTCTTCGACAATCAGAATGCGCATGAACCGGACTATATCAGCGAAAAACCGCCGCGGCGGCGGAGAAAAAAGACCCCGCTCCGTGGGGGGCGAAGCGGGGTCTCCGGGCGGCGTGGGAACTTCGCCGCCCGCTCGTCCGGCGGGGACGAGCCGGAACGATCTCTGCAGTCAGGCGTCGGCGAGCGACAGGGCGACGAACCGGGTCATGCCGTCACGCTCGATCAGCACCAGGACGCTGCCCCGGTCGGCGGACTGCGCCGCCGTCACCGCCTCCTTCAGGTCGGCCGGCGTGACGACCTCGACACCGCCCGCCTGGGTGATGACATCGCCGGGGCGGAGCCCCTTGCGCGCGGCATCGGCGTCGGCATCGACGTCAACGATGACGACCCCGGCGGTGTCCGGGGCGACACCGAAGCGGGCGCGGGTGCCGTCGTCCAGACCGGCGACGGCCAGGCCCATGCCCTCCACCGTTTGGGCTTCATCCGTCTGGGGCGCATCGCCGGCACCCGGCCGCGCCGCGGCGATGCTGGTGGGGGCTGCGCCGATGGTCACATCCAGGGTCACCGGCGCGTCGTTGCGCCGCACCGTTACCGCTGTGGTGCTGCCGGCCTTGGTGCTCGCGGCGGCCAGCGACAGGTCGCGGACGGTGTCGATGGCTTGGCCGTCGAAGGCAACGATGACGTCGCCGGCGCGCAGGCCGCCCCGTGCCGCGGGGCTGTCCGGTTCGACGCGGGCGACCAGGGCGCCGACGGGCTCGTCCAGCCCTAGGCTCTCCGCGATATCCGGCGTGACCGGCTGAATCATCACCCCGAGCCAGCCGCGCTTGACCTCGCCCGTATCGATCAGTTGGGCGACGACGTCGCGAGCGATGGCCGCCGGGATGGCGAAGCCGATGCCCACGTTGCCACCAGACGGGCTGAAGATCGCCGTGTTGACGCCGACGACGCGGCCGTCAGCATCGAACAGCGGGCCACCGGAGTTGCCGCGATTGATCGGTGCGTCGATCTGGATGAAGTCGTCGTACGGGCCGGCACCGATGTTGCGCCCACGGGCGGAAACGATCCCGGCGGTGGCCGTGCCATCCAGGCCGAAGGGGTTGCCCACGGCGACCACCCAGTCGCCGACGCGGAGCGAATCGGACTCACCCCAGGTGACGGTTGGCAGCGGCGCATCGGTGTCGACGCGCAGCACCGCGAGATCGGTCTTCTGATCGATGCCGACGACGTCGGCGGTGAGTTCGCGGCCGTCGGTCAGTTTCACGGTGATGGCGCTGGCGTTGGCGATGACGTGGTTGTTGGTGACCACGTGGCCATCGGCATCAACGATGAAGCCGGAGCCGAGTCCGGACGTTCGGGGCTGCGGGCGCGGCTCACTCTCCGGCATTTGATGGCCGAAAAACCGTTCGAAAAACTCCTTGAACGGTCCCTGGCGAAACGCCTCCGGCACCTCGGCGGGGCCGACGGCGCGGGCCGAGGCGGTCCCGGTGGTCGTGATCTGGACCACCGCTGGGCCGACGGTTTCCACCAGATCCGCGAAACTGCCCGGCGTCGATCGGGCCGCCGCGACGCCCGGATCGGCGAGCAGGCCGACCGCAAGGACTGCGGCCATCGCGGCACCGCCAACACGGCGTATCGGCAAGATACCACGAGAAGACAAGGTTTTTGTCATGCTGTAAAACCCTCAGTTGCAAGGCGTGGAATTGATCACCCGAAGATGACGCGAAGACCTTGCGTTGTCCTTGCCGATTCATGAACAATCGTTCACCCAACCGGTGGGGGCAGGGGACGGCGTGTCGATCCGTCGCCTGTTTTCCGTTGTTTTATCAAAGGTTGTGGAAGGACTGCCCCGGTTCGCGAGATGACGCTTGCCGATATAGCCCATTTGGGCCATAATTTGGGGTGGGTCGGTTTGGGTTCTGCCGTTCGCGACAGCGTGCCGCGTCGATGACGTCCACCGATGCCTGACCTTCCGGATGCTCCAGTTCGCTCGGAGGCGGCAATGACAGGCGCGTGGCGTAAGGCCTTTGAGGTTTTGGATCAACCGGTCCTGTTGGCGGACCGAACGGCGGACGATGGCGTGCCGCGGATCGTTGCCGTGAGCCGCGGACTGGCGACGGCGAGTGGCGTGGCGGGCGAGACGTTGCTGGGAACGCCGTTGGCAGCCTGTCTCGCTGGTGCCGACGACCTTGCTGCATTGGGCGCCGCCACCAACCAAGCGGCGTCCGGCGCCGCCGACGACGATACCGTGTGCCGGACGCGACGCGTCGGTTTTCGCGTCGCCGATGGACCGGTGCTGCCGGCCGAACTGACCGCCCTCGACGGTGCCGGCCCCTGGCTGCTGCGGCTCGTCGCCCGCGAAGACGCCAGCGAAGATGGCGGCGACGCGGGCGTGACGCCGGACATCTATCGCTACCTCGTCGAGCACCATCCGGCGCTGATCTGCCGATATCTGCCGGACACGACGTTGACCTTCGTCAACACGGCCTACGCCCGTTTCTTCGGCACCCGACCGGAGGCGATGATCGGTTGTCGGTTTCTCGACCTGCTCGACCCGGCCGACCGTGAACCGGCGCTTGCCCATCTGGCCGCCATCTCGCCCGAGGCGCCCTCGCGCTTGATCGAGCACGCGGTGCGCGATGCGTCGGGTGCGGTGCACTGGCACCTCTGGGACGACCGGGGCTTCTTCGATACCGACGGCCGGCCCCGCTATTTCATTTCGCTCGGGACCGACGTGACGGCGCGGCGCACGGCCGAGCGGAAGCTGGCCGAAAGCGAAGCCCGGTCCAACCGCATCGCCAACGCTCTGCCGGCGCGCATCGCCTATCTCGATCGCGACTGCGTGTACCGGTTCGTCAACCACGCCTATGAACGCGACTTCGGCCGGCCGATCGACGAGATCATCGGCCTGCATGCCCGCGAGCTGCTCGGCGGCGACGTCTTCCGCGACATCGCGCCGTACATCGACGAGGTGCTGGCGGGCCGCGAGGTTCGCTACGAATACGTCCTCGCCGCCGCCGCCGGAACGCGACGCAACGAGGTGACCTACACCCCCGACATCGCCGACGACGGCACGGTGCAGGGGTTTTATGTCCTGGTCGTCGATGTGACGGCGCGCCATGCCAATGAGCGAGCCTTGCGCGAAAGCCAGGATCTGCTCAAGACTGCCGAGCGCATCGCCCATTTCGGCAGCTGGTCATGGGACATCGCGACCGGGCGATGCGCATGGTCCGATGAGCACTTTCTGATCTTCGGCTACGCGCCCGGCATCTTCGAGCCGACGATCCAGCGGGTCATGGATGCCATCCATCCGGCGGATCGTCCCCGCGTCGAGGCGGCGTTGGCGGAAGCGCTGGCGGGAGATTTGACGTATGCCACCGAGCTCCGCGTCGTCCGCCCGGACGGCGGTATTCGGCTCGTGAGCAGCCGCGGGGAAGTGCTGCGTGACACCGCTGGCGGACCGCAGCGCGTCATCGGTTCCGTCCTCGACATCACTGACCGCAAGCTCAGCGAAGACGCGCTGTTCGCCGAGAAGGAGCGGGCCGAGGTGACGCTGCATGCCATCGGCGACGCGGTGATTTCCACCGATGCGGCGGGGCGCATCGACTATTTGAACCCGGTCGCCGAACGGCTCACCGGTTGGACCCTGGACGAGGCGCGCGGCCGGTCACTGCTCGACGTGGTCCGACTGGTCGACGAGCAAACCGGCGAAGCGGCCTCCGATCCGTTGGCCGAGTGCCTCGCGGCGGCGACACCGCTGGTGCCGGCGCGGCCGGTTTTGCTCGTCTGCCGGCGCGGCGTCGACCACGCGATCGACATGGTCGCATCGTCGATCCGCGCCCGCACCGGCGGGCTGATCGGCGCCGTGCTGGTGTTTCGTGATGTCACCGAGATCCGCAGGCGGACGCGGCAACTGGCGCATGAGGCGTCGCACGATCCGCTGACCGGTTTGGTCAACCGGCGGGAATTCGCTCGTCGCCTGGAACGCGCGGTGGCCAGCGCCCGCGCCCACGGCTGGAATCACGCGGTCTGTTTCCTTGATCTGGACGCGTTCAAATGCGTCAACGACGCCGCCGGACACGCCGCCGGCGATGCCTTGCTGGCGCAGATTCGCGGGCTGTTCGTCGGCAAGTTCCGGGAGCGCGACACCTTCGCGCGGCTCGGCGGCGACGAGTTCGCGCTGTTGCTCGATGCCTGTGCGCTCGAGGAAGCCATCAAGATCGCCGAGACCATCGTCGCCACCATTCGCGATCATCGGTTCGTCTGGAACGACCGGAGCTTCCGGATCGGCGTCAGCGTCGGCGTCGTGCCCATCGGACCGGACTCCGAGGATGCCGCGCAGGTGCTGACACGCGCTGATCTGGCCTGCTACGCTGCCAAGCAGGCGGGCGGCAACCGGGTGCATTACGTCCGCCGGGGCGCGGCCGAGGTCTCGCCGGGACACGGCGAGGTGCTGCTTGCCAGCCGATTGCAGTCGGCGCTGGATGAGCGGCGCTTTCGGCTCTTTTGCCAGCCGATGGTGGTGCTGTCCGAGCGAACCGGCACCACCGATCTGTGGGAGGTGCTGCTCCGCCTCGTCGACAGCGACGGTGACGTCGTCGGGCCCGATGCCTTCGTTTCGGCGGCCGACCGCTTCGGCCTCATGGGAGCGATCGATCGTTGGGTGATCGACACCGCCATCGCCTTCCTCGCGAGCGAATTGGAGGGACGATCGGCCGTTGGACTGGCGATCAACCTTTCGGGCAATTCCATCAATGATCCGGAGATGACGGGCTTCATCGCCTCACGGTTCGATCGCTACGGCATTGCGCCGCACCGTCTGTGTTTCGACTTCGCGGAAACGCTGACCGCCCGCAATGTCGGCAATGCCGCAATGCTGGCGCGCGACCTGAAGGCGCTGGGGGCGCGGGTGGCGCTCGACGACTTCGGAGCCGGCCCGTCCTCCTTCGCCCATCTCCGCGCGGTACCGGCGGATTTCCTGAAGGTCGACGGCAGCTTCGTGCGTGACGTGGTGGACAACAGCGTCGATGCCGCGTTCGTCGCTGCGGTGCAGACCGCCGGCCGGAGCATGGGGATCGAGACGGTCGGCGAATATGCCCACAACGCGGCGGTCGTCGACCGCTTGCGCGAGCTCGGCATCGATCGTGCCCAAGGCTACGCCTTCGGCGAGCCGCAGCCGCTCCACGTCATCAGCACAGACCAAGGGGTGGCCGCAGTCACCTCGTGACCCGCCGCGCCGCGCCGCCACCCACCTCTCAGACGCCGCGGAAGGTCGGACGGCGGCGCTCCAGGAACGCCGCGATGCCCTCACGGCCATCGGTGGTCCCGGCAACGGCGGCGATGCCGCGGCCTTCCGCCTCCATGCGGCTTTCGAGCCCCCCGGCGAAGCTCTCGCACAACAGCCGCTTGACACCTCCGAACGCCACGGTCGGACCGCGGGCGATGCTCGCCGCCAGCGTCGCCGCCTCGTCGGCGAGCCGGTCATCGGCGACGACGCGCGTCACCAGGCCCCACGCGTGGGCCTCGGGCGCGGTGAGCCGGCGGTTGGTCAGCATCAGCTCCTGGGTCCGGCGAAGGCCGATGAGGCGCGGCAGCAGCCAGGTGGCCGCCCCGTCCGGGACCAGCCCCGCCGCCGTATAGGCCATGGTGAAGGTGGCGGATTCGGCGGCGAGCACCAGGTCGCCCGCGGCGGCGAGGCTCATGCCGGCGCCGGCGGCGGCGCCGTTGACGGCTATCACCAGGGGGGCGCGCATGCGGACGAAGTGGCTGACCGCGGCGTGCAGGTAGACGGTGAGTTCCTTCAAACCCGTCGGCAGCGCCGCGCCGTATCCGGTCATTGCCCGGAGGTCGCCGCCGGCACAGAAGAACCGCCCGGCGCCGGTCAACAGCACCGCTCGCACCTCCGGGTCGTGATCGCACCGCATGGCCGCCTGCATCAGTGCGCGGGCAAGGTCCAGGTCGAGGGCGTTGGCCTCCGGTCGGTCGAGGGTGAGGCGCGCGACATGGTCGGCGAGTTCGAATCTGAGCGTGGTCTCGGTCATGACGGGGTCTCCCGGGTGGTCGTCCGTCGCCGGCCGATCATCGGCGCTCGCGTTCGTACCGGACACTGGACAAATCGATCGGCGTGAAGGACGATATGTGGATCGTTTCCTGAGCGACAGAGGCGCCGTTCGATGATGCGCGATGGGATGGGGGCGGAGCAACGCGGAGCTTGGCGCCGATACGCCGTCTTGTGTTTCGCCATGCTGGTGATGGCCACCGCGCCGGCGGGTGCTGACACCGTGCCGGAATGGTGGGAGGTCGACGGCCCGGCGCAACAGCGGCCGGACGTCTTCGGCACTTATACGCGCGGGTGCGTCGCCGGCACCCAGGCGCTGCCGCTCGACGGTCCCGGCCATCAGGTGATGCGACCGTCGCGGGACCGCTTCTATGGCCACCCCGTGCTGATTCGCTTCCTCGATGACTTTTCGGAGCGCGTCCGGGCGGCGGGCCATCCGGGTCTGCTGATCGGCGACCTCGCCCAGCCGCGGGGCGGTCCGATGCGCTCCGGGCATGCCAGCCATCAGCTCGGCCTGGATGCCGACATCTGGTTTCTGGCGGCGCCGAACCGGCGTCTCAGCAGCGAGGAACGGGAGGGCCTCTCCGCCGTCTCCCTGCTGGACGACAGCGGCTGGGCGGTGGATCGGCGGCTTTGGGACGGCCGGCCGACTGCACTGTTGCGGACGGCATCCGAGGCCCCGGAGGTGGCGCGCATCTTCGTCCATCCAGCGATCAAGCAGGCGCTGTGCGAGTCGGTGCGCGGCGATCGGACATGGCTGGCCAAGATCCGCCCTTGGTGGGGCCACCATTATCACTTTCACATTCGGCTGCGCTGTCCGGCGGATGCCAGTGGCTGCGTCGACCAGGCGCCGGTGCCGCCGGGCGACGGCTGCGACGGGAGCCTCGCCTGGTGGTTCTCGGACGAGGCGCGGCAGAAGGCCGAGGCGATCGCCCGATATTCGGGTCCCCGCCGCCGCGTCACCCTGGCCGAACTGCCGCAAGAGTGCCGGGCGGTGCTCCTCGCCGACTGACGCCCGCCCCCGAGGCGCGGCGGATTCCCGTTGGCTCCGGCCGGGAGCTGGACTAGGGTGACGTGACGCTGCGGGCGGCGCGAGCCGCTGGCCGATTTCGCCGCCGCGTCGATGACCATCCATCAAAACAATGGAGCTCAGGAGGAATCATGCGCTCTCTCGCGGCCTTGGCGGCCGCCGTGCTGGTGTCGGGCGCGCTTTTCGTCCCCCACTCGGCGACTGCGGACCAGCTTTCGGAAGAACACTTCGTGATCGAAACGGCGGCAGATCTGCTCAAATTGTGCGATCCCGCCCCCGGTGACAGATTCGCCCGCGACGCCATCCACATGTGCCACGGCATCGTCATCGGCGCCTACCGCATGCACGAGGCGGTGGCGCCACGACTGGGGCGCGCCGTCTGTCCGCCGCCCGACACGACTCGTGAGGACGGCGTCCGGGTTTTCGTCTCCTGGGCCCGCTCACATCCCCAAGCGTTGAACGAAGGTGCCATCGACGCATTGTTTCGTGCTTGGTCGGCCAACTACCCGTGCAAATGACGTCGGGACGCCTGGTCCCGTCACGGTCTCGTCAATGACTTGCTTGTGAGTTTCTTATGATGGAGCATGAGGCATGAAGCAGTTAGCTTTAGCGACCACGTTCCTTGCAGCGCTTGCCGTCGGGGCTTGCGAGAGCCCCGAGGCGAATCGAACTCTCGCCGGTGGCGCCGTCGGCGCGGCCAGTGGCGCCGCCATCGGAGCGATGGCCGGCAACGCCGCGTTGGGCGCGGGAATCGGCGGCGCCGTCGGTCTCGCCGGCGGCTGGCTGTCCAACCACTACCAAATCACTCCGCGTCAGTAGACCCGCGCGGCGGGTGGGCAGAGGACTGCCCACCCGGGCCGGCGCGTTGGCGGCATAGGGAGGCGGGTCAGCGGGCGCGAATGTGCTCGTAGATCGCTAGGTAGTGCGAGCCGGACGCGCCCCAGGAGAAATCCATGGCCATGCCGTTGGTGACCAGTCGGCGGAACTCCTTCGGATAAGAGCCCCAGAGGCCGATGGCGCGGTGCAGCGCCGACTCGATGCCCGGGAAATCCGCATCATTGAAGACATAGCCGTTGCGCTCCTCCGGCGGCCGCTCCGACGTGTCACGATCGTAGACGGTGTCCACGAGGCCGCCGACGGCGCGCACCACCGGCACCGTGCCATAGCGCATGGCGATGAGCTGGGCGAGGCCGCACGGCTCGAACAGGCTCGGCACCACCATCATGTCGGCGCCCGCGTAGATCTGGTGCGCCAGTTGCTCGTTGAAGCCGATTTCCAGATGGCAGTCCGGGTTGTCGTTCAAATGGTGCTTGAGCTGCCAGAAGTGATTGTTGATGCCGGACTCGCCGGCGGCGCCGAGCAGCACGAACTGCGCACCGTTCTCCAGGCAGTAGAACATGGCGTGCTGGATCAAGTGCACGCCTTTCTGCGCGTCAAGCCGGCCGACGTAGGCGACCAGCGGCTTGAAGTCCCGGCGCATCCACAGACGGTCGCGCAACGCTTCCTTGTTCGGATATTTGTCGTCGACGTTCCAGACATTGTAGTGCGACGGAATGAACCGGTCGATTTCCGGATTCCAGATGTCGTAGTCGACGCCGTTGAGCACGCCGCCGAACTTGTGGCCGTGGACGGCGAGCGCATGGCCGAGTCCGTGACCCTGATCGGTATGCTGTGCCTCGTAGGCGTGGTGCGGCGAGACGGTATTGACGAAATTGGCGTAGACGATGCCACCCTTCATCAAATTGATGGCGGTGTCATTGTGATCGTCGCCGAGCCGGTCCTTGTGGAAAAAGTAATCCGGCCGGTTCAGCCCTGTTGCGGTCAACACCTGCGGGCCGGTGATGCCCTGGTGTTTGAAGTTGTGAATGGTATAGCAGACCCGCTGTCGGTCCATGCCATAGCGGTTGTAGATTTCGTAAAGGAGCACCGGAATCAGGCCGGTCTGCCAGTCGTGGCAATGGATGATGTCCGGCCGCTTGTCCGCCTTCAACATGAATTCCATGGCGGCTTTGCAGAAGAAAGCAAAGCGCATGATATCATCATGCTCACCGTAGAAGCAGCCGCGGGTGAAGAAACCGTCGTTCGAGTGCGGGTCAATGAAGAAACACTTGCGGCCATGGACGAAGCCGAACCAGATGCTGCACGGCACGGCGCCGCCGAACCATGGAACCCACAGCTCCTCCCATATCTTGTGAAGACCCCAAATCTCATCATACCACATACAGTCGTACTTCGGGAGGATGATTTCGACGGCATTGCCGCGGATCTCCAGTTCGCGGCTGAGGCCGAAAACGACATCTCCCAGGCCGCCGACCTTCGCGACAGGGGCCATTTCTGACGAAATCATCGTGATATACATGCTCGGCCTTCTTTCGCGTGTTCCTGACCCGCCGTTCGACATGCGGGGCTTCGGGCGGGCGTTCGCTGCGATCCGTGCGAGACCGACGGTGACTTGGGATCCGCTGACGGATTGTGCGACCTGACGACCGCATGATCCGGGCCCCAGTGTGCACCGCAGCAAAGCCCAGGTCCAGACTTACTGCCGATCCTCGTGGAGCCGAAGCGCCGGTCGGCGTTGGGCGGCACGATGCCGGCGGCACCTTAGGAGCGAAGGCTCCCCAGGTGCCGCCGACGTGTCGCCGTTGCCGTCTCAGCCCCGTGGCTCGATCGGGACCGGCGTGACGCCCCAGATCTCCTGGGCGTACTGGGCGATCGTTCGGTCCGAGCTGAATTTCCCGGTCCGGGCGATGTTGATGGCGGCCTTGCGCGTCCACGCGTCCTGATCGCGGAACTCGCGGTCGACGGCCGCCTGCGACTCGATGTAGCTGCGCAGATCGGCGAGGTTCATGTAGTAGTCGCCTTCGTCGAGAATCGCCGAGACGATGGGCTGGAAGATCCCCGGCTCGTTCATGCTGAAGAAGTCATTGCGAATCAGGTCGATCGCGCTCCGGATCTCCTGATCCGCGTTGTAGACGTCGCGAGGGTTGTAGGAGTGACGGGAGGCGGCAACCTGGTCCGCCGTCAGCCCGAAGATGAAGATGTTGTCGTCACCGACTTCCTCGCGGATCTCGATGTTGGCGCCGTCGAGCGTGCCGATCGTCAGCGCGCCGTTCATGGCAAACTTCATGTTGCCGGTGCCCGAGGCCTCCATGCCGGCCGTGGAAATCTGCTCGCTGAGTTGTGCCGCGGGGATGATCTTCTCGGCCAGGGAGACGCGATAGTCGGGAATGAAGATGACCCGGAGTTTGTCCGCGAGCTGCGGATCCCAGTTGATGACGTTGCCGACCTCGTTGATCAGCTTGATGATCAGCTTGGCCTGGAAGTATCCCGGCGCCGCCTTGCCGCCGAAGATGAACGTCCGCGGCATGATGTCGGCGTTCGGATTGTCCTTCAGGCGGTTGAACAGGACGATCGCATACAGGCACAGCAGCAGCTGACGCTTGTATTCGTGGATGCGCTTGATCTGCACGTCGAACAGCGAGTCCGGCGGCACCGAAACGCCCAGTTCCCGCTGGATGTAGTCGACGAGGATGGCCTTGTTGGCGTCCTTGATCTGGCGCAGCCGTTCCCGGAAGCTCTTGTCTTCCGCATGTTTTTCGATGCCGCGCAACTGGTCGAGATCGGTGATCCAACCGTCGCCGATCGCCTCGGTGATCAGCGCCGAAAGGCCGGGATTGGCCTTCAGCAGCCAGCGTCGCGGGGTCACGCCGTTGGTCTTGTTGTTGAAGCGTTCGGGAAAGAAGTCGACGAACTCCGGCACCGTCTGGGTGCGCAGCAGGTCGGTGTGCAACTGGGCGACGCCATTGACCGAGCAACTGCCGACCATCGCCAGGTTGGCCATGCGGATCGCCTTTTCGGGCTGCTCCTGGACCAGGCTCATCCGCTGCACACGGTCCATGTCGCTGGGGTACTTGGTCGCCACCTTGCGCAGAAACCGGCTGTTGATTTCGTAAATGATCTGCAGATGGCGGGGCAGCAGCCGCTCGAACATGCTGACCGGCCACTTCTCCATCGCCTCGGGCAGCAGCGTGTGGTTGGTATAGCCGCAGGAATTCACCGTGAGTTCCCACGCCTTGTCCCACTGCAGGTCCTCGGTATCCACGAACAGCCGCATCAACTCCGGCACCACAAGCGCCGGGTGGGTGTCGTTCATCTGAATGAACACCTTGTCGGGGAACTGGTCCCAGGCGTTGGCATCGCCCTTGAAGCGGCGGAAGATGTCCTGCAGCGAGCAGGAGACGAAGAAGTACTGCTGGCGCAGGCGCAGTTCCCGACCTGCATAGATGGCGTCGCTGGGATAGAGAACCTTGGTCAGGTTCTCGGCCATCACCTTGTCTTCCACCGCCTCCACGTAGGAGCCGCGGCTGAAGTCCTGGAAGTCGAACTCCTGCGTGGCGTTGGCCGTCCACAGCCGCAACGTGTTGACGGTGGTGCCGCCGAAGCCGACGATCGGGGTGTCATATGGCATGCCGATGATCGGCCGGGTTTCGACCCAGCGATGCTTGCCGTCGCTGCCGCCCCGGACGTTCTCCACACGGCCCTCGAAGTGCACCGGATACGAAAACTCCGGATGCGGGATTTCCCAAGGATTGCCGTACCGCAGCCAGTTGTCGGGCTCCTCCACCTGATAGCCGTTCTCGATCCGCTGCTTGAAGATGCCGTAGTCATAGCGGATGCCGTAGCCGATGGCCGGCAGCTTCAGTGTCGCCATGGAATCGAGGAAGCACGCTGCGAGGCGTCCCAAGCCGCCATTGCCGAGCGCGGCATCCACCTCGATGTCGCGCAGCACGTCCCAGTCGAGGCCGAGCCGCCGCATCGCCTCCCGGCACGTGTCGTCCATCAGCAGGTTGATGACGTTGTTGCCCATCGCCCGCCCCATCAGGAACTCGAGCGAGAGGTAGCAGATCCGCTTGACGTTCTGCTTGTGATAGACCTGCTGGGTCTGGATCCAGCGACCGATCAACCGGTCGCGGATGGCCATGGCGAGCGCGTGATAGCGATCCTGCGTCGTCGCCGAGTACTGGTCCTTGGCCAGCGTGAAGTGCAGGTGGAAGTTGAAGCTCTTGATCAGGCTGTCGGCGTCGATTTCCGTGTGATAGTCGGCCGGCAGCGTTTCGTTCCCCGACTTGGGAGACGCTGCGACTTTGGATTTCGTGGGCATGGCTGAAGGTCCTCCCTGGTAGCAGCCTTGGGTCGGTCCCGCGCCAGCGGGACGTCGTCGGCGGGCAACGCAGACCGTTCACGGGCGGCGGTGGCACGGTGTCGCCAAGGCCCCTGCGACGATCGATGCGAACCCGGAGAGCACTCTTAACGGAGAAAGGGGCGATCGATCATGGTGTTTCTCGACTTTTACCATGTCTCGCCGGCAGTGCATCGGGATTCTGCACAAGGCCCGCCTTGCCTTCACACGGCATGACAATCGGGGTAAAACCGCGGCACCGGTCGGAGTGGGGATGCGACGTGCACCGCCGGTCCGGCGCAGAGAGCGTGGTTTCGGGGAAGGATGAAACAGGATGGCGAAGGCACCAAGCAGCGGCGGCAAGGGCTCGGCAAAGGGCGGCCGTGGAGGGCAGGATGCCGATTCCGCGACAGCATCGGCACAGGACGCGAAGCGCGCTGGGCCAGCGAAGCCGTCCGAACCGGTGAAGAGCCCGGCCACGCAGCAGCCCGCCGCTGCATCTGCCGGGACCGTCTCCAAAACCGGCGCCAAGACTGGCCCCAAGACCGGCCCCAAGACCGGCGAGCCCGCACCGGCCGCGAAGGCCGCTCCACCGAAGCCGGAACCCGGCGCCGTCGCGACACCGAAGCCGGCGGCAGCCCCCGCGAAACCGGCGGCTGTGACAGCGTCCGAGCCATCAGGTCCGACCCCGCCCGCGTCCGCTCCGGCGAAGCCGGCGGCGCCGACGACCCCGCCCGCGTCCGCTCCGGCAAAGCCGGCGGCGCCATCGATCCCGACCGCGTCGGCTCCGGCGAAGCCGGCGACACCCGCCAAAGCCGACCAGCCAACGAAGCCGGCCGCGCCCGTTAAGGCCGATCAGCCTGCCGCGAAACCATCAGCGAAGCCGGCGCCCCTGCCGCCGCTGGCGCGCGCCGACGAGGTGGCGGCCGTGGTTGCCGCCGACCATCCCGATCCGTTCGGTTTTCTCGGCATGCACCGGCTCACCAACGACGCCGTCGTCGTTCGTGCCTTTCTGCCGCGGGTGACGGCCGTCGCGGTGGTGGAGGGGGAGAGTGGGCGCGTTGTCGGTAACCTTGAGCGGATTGACGAGGCCGGCCTGTTCGTCGGCGCGATTCGTGGACGGTCGGCGCCGTTTGCCTATCGGTTCCGCGTTGACCTCGGCGACCGCCAGATCGAGCAGGACGATCCTTACCGCTTTCCGACGGTCATCGGCGACGTCGACAAGCATCTGCTGGGTGAGGGGCAGCACCTGCGCAGTTTTGACGTGCTCGGCGCACGGGTGACACAGGTCGCCGGTATCACCGGCGTCGCCTTCGCGGTCTGGGCGCCGGATGCCGCCAGGGTCGCCGTGCTCGGCGATTTCAACGGCTGGGATGGCCGCTGCCACGGCATGCGCCGGCACCACGATTGCGGCCTGTGGGACATCTTCCTGCCGGGCGTCGCACCGGGCGGCCCCTACAAATATGAAATCAAGACGGCGCCCGGCACGCAGCCGCTGGAGCGCGCAGATCCCTGCGCCTTCCAGGCCGAGCGCTGGCCCGGCACGGCGTCGGTGATCGCCGCCAAGAGTGATTTCCGCTGGACGGATGCCGAGTGGATGCGGCAGCGCGCGGTGCGGTCCGGGCTCGACCGGCCCATGTCGGTTTATGAGGTGCACCTCGGCTCGTGGCGTCGCGTGCCGGAGGCGGACAACCGCTGGCTCACCTATCGGGAGTTGGCCGAGACGCTGCCCGCCTATGTCGCCGATCTGGGCTTCACGCATGTCGAGGTGTTGCCGCTGGCCGAGTTCGATCACGACGGCTCGTGGGGCTATGCCCCGCACGCCCCGTATGCACCGACCGGGCGGTTCGGCGGACCCGACGATCTGCGGCTGTTGATCGACCGGCTGCACGCCGTCGGCGTCGGCGTCATCCTCGATTGGGTGCCGACGCAGTTCGCCGATGCGCCCGGCAGCTTCGGCAATTTCGATGGCAAGCCGCTGTACGAACACCCCGACCCCCGCCAGCAGCGGCACGCCCGCTCCCAACTGTATGTCTACGACTACGGCCGGCCGCAGGTGGCCAACTACCTGATCGCCAATGCGCTCTACTGGCTGGATCAGTTCCATGTCGATGGTCTGCGGATCGGCAACTTGGCGCCGATCCTGTATCTCGACTACGACCGCGGCCCCGGCGAGTGGGCGCACAACCGGTTCGGCGGCCACGAGAACCTGGAGGCCATCGACTTTCTGCGCCGCTTCAACGATATCGTTCAGGCCGAATATCCGGGCGTCGTCACCATTGCCGACGAAATGTCCGATTGGCCGATGGTCTCGCGCCCGACGCTGCTCGGTGGGCTCGGCTTCACCTACAAGTGGAATAATCGGCTGTTGGGCGACATCTTCCGCTACTTCGGGCGGCAGCCGATTCACCGCAAGTACTACCACGACGAATTGACACACGCGCCGTCCTACGTCTTCGCGGAAAACCATGTCACCGCACTGTCCCACGACCTGGTGGTTCAGGGTCGGGGACCGCTGATCGCCCGCATGCCGGGCAACTGGTGGGACCGCTTCGCGCACCTGCGTCTGCTGTTGGCCTATGTGTTCGCGCAGCCGGGCAAGAAGCTGATGTTCATGGGCGACGAACTCGCGCAATGGCGCGAATGGAACCACGACATGAGCATCGACTGGCATCACCAGGACGACGCGATGCATCGCGGCGTGCAGTCCATGGTGCGCGATTTGAACACGCTCTACACCTCCGAGCCGGCGCTGCACCGCCTCGACTGTGATGCCGCGGGCTTCGAGTGGATCGATGCCAACGACACCGACCAGAGCATCCTGTCGTTTCTCCGCCTCGACCGGGAGGGAGGGCGCATGGCGGCCATCGTCTGCAACTTCACGCCGGTGGTGCGCCGCGGCTATCGCATCGGCGTGCCGGCGGGCGGGCGATGGGTCGAGGCCTTGAACACCGACGCCGAGCGCTACGGCGGCAGCAACGTCGGCAACGATGGCGGTGTCGACGCCTGGGAGGAGGGCATGCACGGCCGGCCGTTCTCCCTCGCCCTGACGCTGCCGCCGTATTCGGCCGTCGTGTTCGTCGGCGGCGCGCCGTCGCCGGGGTGACAAGCGGCGCGAGCCGGAATGGCCGACGCCGAGAGATTGGCCCGATCCGCGCGTGGGCATTTTCCGGCTGCCTCGGCCGGAAAAATCTGTAGACTGACGTGGCTATCGGTCGAAATCCGCGTCACGGCAGAACGAAGATGACCGACGGCATGGGAGATCGCCGCCGCTGAACGCCTGTAAGGGCCCTCGGAGGGACCGCCGTGCACGAGATGTCGCTCTGTGAGAGCGTCGTCCGGATTTTGCAGAAGGAGGCTCGTCAACGCAGCTTTCGCCGGGTCAAGGTGGTGCGGTTGCAGGTCGGCGCGTTGTCCTGCGTCATGCCCGAGGCGCTGGACTTCTGTTTCCGGGTGGTGTCGCGGGGGACGTTGGCGGAGGACGCCCTCCTCGACCTTGTTCGGTTGCCCGGGGTGGCTTGGTGCATGAACTGCGGCGAAACGGTGGAGATCACCGAGCGTTATGACGTGTGTCCGCAGTGTGGTGGATACGAATTGCAGGTGACCGGCGGCGACGAGCTGCGGATCATCGAACTGGAGGTGGAGTGATGTGCACGGTTTGCGGCTGCGGCGAGCCCGACGCGGGGCCCAAGGGCGCCCACGACCCCGCCGACCATCGCGCGGCCCGACCGCACCAGCATCACCATCACGATCCCCATCGCCATCCCCATCCCCATCATCACCATGACCACGACCATCACCATGACCACGATCACGGAGCCGCGGCCGGGGGCCTCGATTTCGGCGCCGGTCTCGCCGGCGTGCACGTGCCGGGGCTGAGCCAGACGCGGATCATCCAGATCGAGCAGGACATTCTTGGTGAGAACGACCGGCACGCCGCCGCCAATCGGGCTAGGCTCGCCGCCGCCGGCATGGTCGCCCTCAACCTGATGTCGGGGCCCGGGTCGGGCAAGACGACGCTGCTGGTCAAGACGGTGGAGCATTTCCTTCCGCTCACCGCGGTGGCGGTGATCGAGGGCGATCAGCAGACGCAGTTCGACGCCGACCGCGTCCGCGCCACCGGCGCGCCGGCGATCCAGGTGAACACCGGCAAGGGCTGCCATCTGGATGCCCACATGGTCGGCCATGCGCTCGTCGATCTGCCGCAGGCGGCCGGCGGCCTGTTGTTCATCGAGAACGTCGGCAATCTGGTGTGCCCGGCGGCCTTCGACCTGGGCGAGGCGGCGCGCGTCGTCATGTTGTCGGTGACCGAGGGCGACGACAAGCCGCTCAAGTACCCCGACATGTTCCATCGTGCCGACCTGGTGCTGCTGACCAAGATCGACCTGCTGCCCTACGTGCCGTTCGACATCGAGCGTTGTCGCGGCTTCGCGCGGCGGATCAATCCGGCGGCGGGGTGGCTCGAGGTCTCGGCGCTGACCGGCGCCGGCCTGGACGCTTGGTTCGCGTGGGTCGACCGGCGCCGCGCCCCGGCAGCGTCGTCGGGCGAGACCATCGGAGCCGCGACCGCCTGACCATGGACCTGCCGCTCGTCCCCAGCGCGGCCGACGCGGCCGCCCAGGTGTTCGTCCTGCCGCGGTCGGTCGCGCCGGTGCTGGCCGTCGGCGCGTTCCTGAAGAACACCGTCTGCCTCGCCCACGGCTCGCAGGCGGTGCTGTCGGCCGACAACGGCAACCTGGAGACGGCGGCGGCGATCCTGGCGTTCGAGGCGGCGGCCGAGCGCCTGTCTGCCCGGGTTCGGCCCGCGGTGATCGCCCACGACCTGCACCCCGATTTTCCCAGCACCCGCTATGCCGAGGCGCTGGCCGCCTCGCTCGGCGTTGCCGCGGTGCCGGTGCAGCATCATCATGCCCACGTCGCCGCGGTGATGGCCGAGCACGGCCTCGCCGAACCGGTCCTCGGGCTGACGCTCGACGGCTTCGGTCTTGGGCCGGACAATCAAGCCTGGGGCGGCGAGATGCTCTGCGTCGATGCCGCCGGCTACCGCCGACTCGGCCATCTCGCGCCGTTGCGCCAGCCGGGCGGCGACGTGGCGGCGCGGGAGCCCTGGCGGATGGGCGCGGCGGCGCTGCATGCGCTCGGCCGCGGCGATGAGATCGCCAGCCGCTTCGCCGACCGGCCCGGCGCCGGCGTGATCGCCCAGATGTTGGCGTGCGGCGTCAATGCGCCGCTGACGTCCAGCGCCGGCCGCCTGTTCGACGCCGCCTGCGGCCTGCTCGGCGTCAAGCCGGTGGCCCGCTTCGAGGGCGAGGCGCCGATGGCGCTGGAAGCGATGGTGCGGCGCCCGGTGGCGGACCCAGGCGGCTGGACGCTCGCCGACGGTGTGCTCGACATGCGCCCGCTGCTCGCCCGGCTCACGGCATTGGACCCAGAGACGGGCGCCGATCTGTTCCACGGCACGCTCGCCGCCGCCCTCGCCGACTGGGTCGTCTGCGCCGTGGAAACCACCGGGCTCCGCACCGTGGCGCTCTGTGGCGGCTGCTTTTTCAACACGGTGTTGAGCACCGAGCTCGCCGGCTTGCTGGCCGGGCAGGGGGTTCGCACCATCCGCGGACAACGTCTCGATCCCGGCGATCGCGCGATCAGCCTGGGCCAGGCATGGGCCGTCGGCATGGCAAGGGAATAACGGGATGTGTCTCGCGGTACCGATGCGGATCATCGAGATCGGCGACCTCGGCATGGCCAGGGGCGAGGTCGGGGGCATCGTCAAACAGATCAACCTGAGCCTGATCGACGACGTCGCCGTCGGCGACTACGTGATCGCCCACGTCGGCTTCGCCCTGTCGAAACTGGATCCCGAGGACGCGGCGGAAACGCTCCGGCTGTTCGCCGAGGCCGGCATGCTGGAAGACCTGGAGCTGGATCTTCAAGATGACGAGCCGGCGGTGTCATGACCGTCCGCTGGGTCGACGAGTTCCGCGACCGCGACCTCGCCCGGTCGCTGGCCGCCGCCATCGCCGCCGAGGCGCGCCCCGACCGCCGCTATCACCTGATGGAGTTCTGCGGCGGCCACACCCACGCCATCTTCCGCTATGGCGTGCAGGACTTGCTGCCCGACCGGGTGCGGATGATCCACGGCCCCGGCTGTCCCGTCTGCGTGCTGCCGATCGGGCGGATCGACCAGGCCCTGCAGTTGTGCCGCGCGCACGGCGTCATCCTCTGCACCTATGGCGATCTTCTGCGGGTGCCCGCCATCGAGCGGATGACGCTGCAGCGCGCCCGCGCCGAGGGCGCCGACGTGCGCATGGTCTATTCCAGCCTGGATGCGCTGAAGCTGGCTCGCGCCAACCCCGATCGCGAGGTCGTCTTTTTTGCCATCGGTTTCGAGACGACGACGCCGCCCACCGCGGTGCTGCTGAAGCAGGCGAAAGCCCTCGGCCTCGACAACCTCACCGTCCACTGCAACCACGTGCTGACACCGGCGGCCATCGCCAACATTCTGGAAAGCCCGGACGTGCGCCAGCTCGGCACCCTGCCGCTGGACGGCTTCATCGGGCCGGCGCATGTCAGCGCGGTGATCGGCTCGCGGCCGTTCGAGTTCTTCGCCGAGGAGTACCGGCGGCCCGTGGTGGTCGCCGGCTTCGAGCCGCTGGACGTGATGCAGGCGGTCCTCATGCTGATTCGCCAGCTCAACGAGGGGCGCTGCGAGGTGGAAAACGAGTACACCCGCGTCGTCGACCGCGACGGCAATTTGAAGGCGCAGGCCCTGGTCGCTGAAGTGTTCGAGTTGCGCCGCAGCTTCGAGTGGCGGGGGCTTGGTCCCGTGCCCTACAGCGCGCTTCGCATCAAGTCCGAGTTCGCCGCGTTCGACGCCGAGCGCCGCTTCGCCCTCACCGAGCCGCAGGTCCCCGACCACAAGGCGTGCGCCTGTGGCGCCATCCTGCGCGGCGTCAAGAAGCCAACGGACTGCAAGATCTTCGGCACCGTCTGCACACCGGACAATCCGCTCGGCTCGTGCATGGTCTCGTCGGAGGGCGCCTGCGCCGCCTACTATTCCTACGGCCGCTTCCGCGAACCGGCCGCCGCGCCCGTTCCCGCTCCCGCCAGCGGATCAGCATGAGCATCACCCGCAAGCCCTACATCCGGCCGCTGGACTTGGCGGCGGGGCGCATCGAGCTGGCGCACGGCGCCGGCGGCCGGACCATGGCGCAGCTCATCGAGGAGCTGTTCGAGGCGAGTTTCGACAATCCCTATCTGGCGCAACGCAACGATCAGGCGTGCTTCGAGGTGGGCGCCGGGCGGATGGTGATGACCACCGACGGCTTCGTCATCTCGCCGCTGTTCTTCCCCGGCGGCGACATCGGCTCGCTCGCCGTCCACGGCACCCTCAACGACGTGGCTATGGCGGGCGCCTGGCCGACATTTCTCTCGGTCGCCATGATCCTGGAAGAGGGATTCCCCCTGGCCGATCTGGCCGCCATCGTCCGCTCCATGGCCGGGGCGGCGCGGGAGGCGGGGGTGCCCATCGTCACCGGCGACACCAAAGTCGTCGAGCGCGGCAAGGGTGACGGCCTGTTCGTCACGACGACGGGAATCGGTGTCGTGCCCGATGGCGTGCGCATCAGCGCCGACCGGGCGCGGCCGGGGGACGCGGTGCTGGTCAGCGGCAGTATCGGCGACCACGGCGTCGCGGTGATGTCGAAGCGCGAAGACCTGTCGTTCGAGACCGAGATCCTGTCGGACTCGGCGGCCCTGCACCGGCTGGTGGCGGACATGGTGCGCGCCGTCCCCGACATTCACGTGCTGCGCGACCCGACGCGGGGCGGCCTCGCCGCCGTGCTCAACGAGATCGCCCGGGAATCGCGGGTCGGCATCCAGATCCGCGAGGCGGCGATCCCTATCTCCACGGCGGTGAGCGGAGCCTGCGAGCTGCTGGGCCTGGATCCGCTCTATGTCGCCAACGAGGGCAAGCTCGTCGCTTTCTGTGCCGCGGGCGACGCCGAGCCGCTGCTCGCCTGTATGCGCGCCCATCCCCTCGGCCGCGACGCGGCGATCATCGGCAGCGTCGTCGACGATCCCCATCGCTTCGTCCGCATGGCGACCGCCTTCGGCGGCGAGCGGGTGATCGACTGGCTCGCCGGCGAGCAACTGCCCCGCATCTGCTGACCGTGCGCTCTCCGGCTTACTGAACGCTGGTCGCCGGCGCGGGCGCGTCCGTGCGCGCGCCGTCGGCGTCACGGCCCGTCTCCCGCAGCAGGCGCTGCAAATCGTTCTCGGTCTGGGGGACCAACTCCGGGTCGTCCGGTGGCGAGTCCTGCCAGATCTCCAGCGAGCGGCGGTACAGGGCTTCCGCCCGTTCGTAGTCGCGCCGCAGATGATAGAGCTGCGCCAGGCGGACCGTCGAATCGGCGACGCGTTGGTGCTGCGAGCCGAAGGTCGCCTCGTCGATGGCGAGGGCCCGCGTGTAGAGCGCCTCGGCGTCCTCCTGACGGCCCTGGAACTCGTAGAGTTCGGCCAGGTCGACCAGGGTTCGGGCGACCTGCGGATGGTCGGGGCCGAGCGTCTTCTCCCAGATGCGGAGCGCCCGCTCGAACAGCGCCATGGCCTCGGTGTCGTTGCCCTGCTCGTCGACGGCGTGCGCCAGGTAGAACACCGAGATGCCAACGTCCACGTGGTCGCCCCCGAGGGCCTTTTCCTTGATCGCCAGCGCCTCGCGATGCAGCGCCGCCGCGCGTTCGAAATCACCCCGATCATAGGCGATCAGCGCCTGATTGGTGATGATCACCGCGATGCTGCGCTGCTCCGGATCGGACTCCTGCTGCAGGATGCCGCGGGCCCGTTCGAGCAGGGCGTCCGCCTCGTCGAGACGGTCCTGCACGCGCAGCACCTCGGCCAGGTTGGTCAGAGTGAGGGCGACGTCCCGGTGGTTCGGACCGAGCGCGGCCTCGCGGATCTCCAGGGCCCGCCGGACCAGCGGTTCGGCCTCCAGCAGGCGGTCCTGCTCGCGATACAACGAGCCGAGGCTGTTCATGGCGCTCGCCAGCCGCGGGTCGTCGGGGCCGAGCGGTACGGCATAGTCCAGCGCCATCTTCCACTGTCGTTCCGCTTCGGTCATGTTCCCCCGGCGGTAGGCATCGAGCCCGGCGACCATCGCCCCCTGCCATGCCTCCGTCTGGGCTCCGGCGGGCACGGCCACGACCACCGACGCGGCGAGCAGCAGCGCGGCGGCCACCCCGCGTCCGGTGCGGCGGCGGGCGCGGGGGAAAGGGATCGGAACACCGGGCGACGGTGACATGGGCAGCAGGTCCTCGGTCAGGTGATCAGCGTTGCGCGGAAGTCGTTGACGTTGGTGAGGGTCGGACCGGTCACCAACAGATCGCCGAGCGCCGCGAAGAACGAATAGGCGTCTTCGTTGTCGAGATGCTGGCGGGCGTCGATGCCCAGGGCCGCGGCGCGGTCCAGCGTGTCGGGCCGGACGATGGCGCCGGCGTTGTCCTCGACGCCGTCCAGACCGTCGGTGTCGCAGGCCAGTGCATAGATCCCGGGGTGCCGGTTCAACGCGACGGCGAGCGCCAGGAGGTAGAGCGTGTTGCGCCCGCCGCGGCTGCGTCGCGGGTCCGGTGGCACGGTTTCTCCCGCCGACAGCATGACGCGCGGCTGGCGAATCGGCCGGCGCGCAGCCGCCACTTCCAACGCCAGGCTCGCCTGCACGGCGGCGATATCGCGGGCGTGGCCCTGCACGCTGTCGCCGAGCACCACCGGCGTGATGCCGTCCGCCTTCGCCGCCGCCGCCGCCGCGTCCAGGGCCTGCCGTGGTCCGCTGAGGACGATGGCCGACGATGCGGCGAGGCGCGGATCGCCCGGCTTCGGCGTCTCGTTGGCGGGATCGGCGAGAAACGCATCGATGGCGGGCGAGCGGACGATTCGATAGCGGTCGAGCACGGCGCGGGCATCGGCCAGCGTCGTCGGGTCGGCGAGTGTCGGCCCCGAGCCGACCACGGACATGTCGGTGCCGCCGACGTCGGCGATGAGCAGGGCCAGCACCGGCGCCGGCGCGGCGGCGAGGGCCAGTCGTCCGGCCTTGACCGCCGACAGGTGCTTGCGCACGCAGTTCACTTCCGAGATCGTCGCCCCGGCGTCGACGAGCGCGGGATTGAGCGCCACGGTCTCGCCGTAGTCCAGTCCCGGAGCGGGGAGCGCGAGCAGCGCCGACGCGCCGCCGGACAACAGCGCCAGCACCAGATCGTCCGGTCCGGCGCTCGCGGCCAACGCCAGGATGCGCGTCGCCACGTCTTCGGCCATGTCGCGCGGCATCGGCAGCGGCGCTTCAATGACGTCGATGCAGCGGGTCGGCGCGCCGTATCCTTTCAGGGTGATGACGAGCCCTTCGAGCCGGGCCGCGCCGCCGGGGCGTTCGGCCTCGCGGTCGTCCAGCCACTGGCGTTCGACGGCCCTCGCCATCGCCGCCGCGGCCTTGCCGGCGCCGATGACGATGGCGCGGCCGCGCGGCGGCGGCGGCAGGTGCTTGGGCACCAGTTCGGCGGGGTCGGCCGCGGCGAGGGCGGCAGCAAGCAGGCGACGCAAGACGGCGTCGGCATCGGCGATCATGGTGAAAGGCTCGCACCTGTCAATGTTGCAGCCGACCCTAGCAGATCGCCCGGCGAGTGGCGACGGAGACGATCCTCGCCTTCGCCTGCGCAATCGTTTACCCTTGATTTTCAAAGACCACTAGTGGCGAGGGGATAATGAACCTGGAGGTCATCAGTCATGGGCCGAGGGGGCGGGCGCGGCGGACGCCCCTGCTGTTCGTGCACGGCGCCTACGGCGGCGCCTGGGTGTGGGAGCCGCATTTCCTGCCGTTTTTCGCCGAACGGGGCTACGAGGCCCATGCGGTCAGTCTCCGCGGCCACGCGGGCAGCGACGGCCACGAGTCGCTGACGACGACACGCCTCGCCGACTACGTGGCGGATGTCGAAGCCATCGCCGGATCGCTGGCCACCCCGCCCGTGCTGATCGGCCATTCCATGGGCGGCATGGTGGTGCAGAAGCTGCTGCACCGGCGCCCTTGGCCCGGTGCCGTGCTGATGGCGTCGGGGCCGCCGCACGGACTGCTCGGCAGTTGGCTCAACATGGCGCTGTTCAACCCCTGCCTCCTCTTGCAGATCTGGGCGGTGCAGACCTTCGGGCCCATGGCCGGTGACATTCGCGTGCTTAAGCGGGCGCTGTTTTCGGACGCGACCCCTGACGATGTGTTCTGGCGGTGGCTGCCGCGTTTCCGCGCGGAGTCGCCGATGGTCGTCCTCGACATGCTGGCGCTCGACCTGCCGCCCTCCCGATGGCGGGGCGAGGCGCCGGTGCTGGTACTGGGCGCCGAGCATGACCTCTTCGTCTATCCCGGCGCCCTGCGGGAAACCGCCAAGACTTACGGCACCGACGCCGAAACCATCGCCGGCATCGGCCATGCGATGATGCTGGACCATGGCTGGCAGACCGTGGCCGAACGCATCGCCGTTTGGTTGGATGGCAGCGTCGGCGGCGCCGCGGTCCGGGACCTGGCGGCATGACCGGCGGCGACATGCGAACGGTGCATCTCGAACTGATTGCCCGCGAGCCCAAGGGCGCTGCCCGGCCGACACCATTGCTGTTCATCCACGGCGTGTTCACGTCGGCCCATATCTGGGAGCCGTTCTTCCTGCCGTTCTTCGCCAAGCACGGCTTCCGGGCGATCGCCCTCAGCCTGCGCGGCCACGGCGCCAGCGGCGGCCGTGATCGGCTCGCGACGACGCGGCTCAGGGATTACGTCAACGATGTCGAGCGGATCGCCGGCGGGCTGGAGAGCCGCCCGGTGCTGATCGGCCATTCCCTCGGCGGCCTCGTCGTCCAGCATTACCTGAGCCGGCGTCCCGTGCCGGCGGCGGTGCTGTTGGCCTCCGGCCCGCCGCACGGCATGGCGGCCAAGGCGATCGAGATGGCGCTGGCCAATCCGATGCTGTTTCGCGACATGACGTTGCTGCAGAATCTCGGGCCCGGCGCCGCGACGCTGGAAGGCACGCGGCGGGCGCTGTTCCGTGAGGACACCCCCGACGATTACATCCGCAAGGTCTTGCCCGACGCCCAGCCGGAATCGCACATGGCGGTGCTCGACGCCATGGGCCTGGATCTGCCTTCGTCGCGTCGGCGCACGGACATTCCGGTGCTGGTGCTCGGGGCCGGCAAGGATCCCTTCATCTCGCGCACCGCCGTCGAGATGACGGCGCTGACCTTTGGATCGCGCGCCGAGATCTACCCCGACATGCCGCACGCGATGATGCTGGACCAGGACTGGGAGCAGGTGGCCACCCGTATTCTCGAATGGCTTGAGGCGACTCTCCCCGGTCGTCCCGCCGGCCATCCGGCGAAGGGGTAGGGCGGACCGCCCGCGTCCTTCTTCCTCGGGGCTTGCTTCTCCGTCCCTCGCTTTTCCGGCCCTCCCTTACTCGGCGGCGCCGCGTCGGCGGCGGCCGGTCAGCCAGGCGGCCAAGCCGGCCAAGCCGACGATGTAGCCGAGTCCGCCAAGCACATCGCGCCAGCGCACCCGGTCCTCGTAGCCGTTGAGCTGTTCGCGGAGGGGGCGGATCTGCCGCGCCACCGCCGCTTCCACGAGTGCTGCCATGGCCCCAGCGTCGGCGATCCCAGCGTCAGCGAGCCGACTGTCGACCGCCAGACTGTCGACCGCTGTGGTGCCGGGCGGCGTGGCGACGGGCGACCCGGCTCGGCCGAGTTGATCGGCCGGGATGGCGAGGCGGGCGATATGGCCGTCGCCCGCGTCAGCGGTGATCCGCAACGCCGCGCGCACCGACGGCACGAAGCGGAAGCGTCCCGAGCTGTCCGTGGTCACGGTGGTCACCGGCGCGCCGTCGGCGGTCTCGATGGTCACAATGGCGCCGGTGGCCGCGCCGCCACCGACGAAGTAGACGCTGCCATCGACGCTTCCGTCGATGACGCTGGCGAAGACCTTCAACTTGTGGGCGGCGGCGGGCGCGGCGGTGAGGGACCATGCGGCGATCAGGGCGACCGCAAGGGCGCGCCCCGCAGGCCTCGTGCGGCGGCGCATTCGAAGACTGCGCGGTCGCCGCGCGCAACTTGGTGTTTCTAGAGCACAGGCTCCTTCATGTGGATCATTTGAAGGGGGCTGTGCGCTAGTGGATCGGATCTGACGCTTGGTGCCCAAGCGCCAGCTCGGTCGATCCACTAAACTATTGGTCTGGTGGTTCGATTCAGCCAACGGATGGGACTCATCCGTTGGCATCGAACCACTAGCCATGCACCAGCCGCTCCGCGCCGAGCATGTCGGGTTTGACCTTCGTCAGGAAGCCGAGCGCCGCCGCGCCGACGGCCGCTTCCACGATCATCAACGGCGCGTAGGTCGCCGCGACCACGGGCAGCGCAGGCAGGTATTCGGCGCCGCTGAGGGCCAGCGAGAGACAGAGCAATCCCGCCGAGGCCGCCGTCGCCAAGCCGCCGGCGAGGCCGCCGATGAGCATGGCGTGGCGCGTCTCCCGCGTGCGACGAAGCGCCGGTGACAGCATGGCGGCGACGAGCAGCGCCGGCAGCGCCAAAACCACGGTGTTGGCGCCGAGGCTGGTCAGCCCGCCGAAGCCGAAGAACGCCGCCTGCAGCACCAGAGCCACCAGGATGGCGGGCGCCGCGATCACTCCCAGCACCAGCCCCATGAGACCGTTCAGCAGCAGGTGCACGCTGGTCGGCCCGACGGGCAGGCTGATCAGCGAAGCGACGAAGAAGGCTGCCGACAGGACGGCGGCCTGCGGCATCCGGTCGGGCTCGAGCCGCCGCAGCCCGACGGTGACGATCGCTGCCGCGACCAGCCCGCCGCCGATCAGCACCGGGGCGGAGAGCACGCCATCGGGAATGTGGGCCATGGGGCAGGGGCTCCGCGCTCTCTGTCACTTCATGTCGACGGCGCGAACCCACATCAGCGCGCCCTGTTCCACCGGAACGGCCTCGCCGTCGGGATTCGGCATCGTTTCGGCACCCTCCACCAGGGCGGCGAACCCCCACCAGCCGGCCCGCGGCAGAGCGTAGGCGAACACGCCATGGGCATCGGCGCGGATCACTTGCGTGATGAAGGCGGCGGCGGGGGCCTCGACGCTGCCGTCGTTCAGCCATTCCACCTCGATCTCGGCGTACGGCACCGGCGCGCCATCGCGCTCGACGACGCCGCGGAACAGGTTGCCGGTCCACAGGCCATAGGGGCGGACCAGCGGCCGGATCTCCACCGGGAAGCCGACGGCGGCATCCCAGCCGTCGCCCCACTCGAAGCCGTCGACCACGACCTTGGTATAGTGGACGATCATCTTCCCCTCGGCCGGTTCCCAGTAGGGTTGCGGCTCGACGAAGAACACGTAGTTGCCGGGCTGGCCGAGCCGGTAGGCGGTCCACCAGGCGCTTTTGCCGTCGATGGGGCGCGGTTCCAGGCGATTGCGCAGGTCCTCGACGCCGCCGGGACCAAGGACGCCGAAGCGCACCGGCATCGCCATGTCCATGGCGGGACCGCGCTCCATGGGGTGGGTGAAGGCCAACTCGATCACGAGGGCCGCCTCGCTGGCGTCGGCCGCCACGTCGGTCGACGGCAGCAGCACCTGGAAGTGGGCGTTGGCCGCCGGGCCGGTCGCCACGGCGCCCAGCACCGCCGCCAGACCCGCCGCCAAAAGAGCCAGTTTTTTCATCGGCGCCATCTCCCGTCCCCTGACCCGATCCATGCGGCATGCTACCATGATCGACGGGCGTGATAAGAGAAATTTCAAAAAAATATGACGCGCGATTGACTCCCACAGCCTGGAGGGGCGAGCCATGGAACGGATCACGGTGACGGTGGACGACACGCTGCTGGAGCAGTTCGACGCCTTCATGCAGCGGCGCGGCTATGCGAACCGATCCGAGGCGGTGCGCGACATCATGCGCGCCCACCTGGAGCAAGAGCGACTGGAGACCCAGGCGGCCCGCCACTGCGTGGGCTGCCTGTCCTACGTGTTCCGCCACGATGAGCGCGAGTTGGCCCGGCGTCTCACCAGCGCCCAGCACGGGCATCACGACTTGGTGCTGTCGACCCTCCACGTCCACCTGGACCACGATAACTGCATCGAGGCGATGATTCTGCAGGGCGAGACCGAGCGGCTGCGCCGGTTCGCCGACGCGGTGATCAGCGAACGTGGAGTCCGCCACGGCGCCCTGCAACTCATCCCCATCGACGTGCAGGTGGACGAGCACGCGCACGGGGATCCCGCCACCGTCGCACCGCACCGCCACAGCCGCCCGGCGACGTAGCCGCGGCGCCTTCCCTTTTTCGGCCGATGCGTGTATCCTGCAGCGAAGGCGCGCATGTCTGGGACCGGGGCGCGGGACAATGATCGCAAGCAGCGGCACCGCGGCAATCAAGGGATTTCGGCGGCTTCGACGCATCGTCGCGGCAACGGCCGTGGTCTTGCTGTTGGCCAATGGCGTCGCCGTGGCGGCCGATGCCGGCTGTGGGCCCGAGGTGTCGCGGCAGCCAATCGCCGACCGGGTGCCGCCGCAGATCAAGGCGCTGGTCGACCGGATGGCGCCGGAGTTCGGCCTCGATCCCGTGCTCGTCTATGCGGTCATCTCCACGGAGTCGGCGTTTCGGGTGAAGGCGGTGTCGCCGAAGCGGGCGCAGGGCCTGATGCAGTTGATCCCAGAGACCGCCGACCGCTTCGGTGTCAAGGATCCGTTCGACCCGAAGCAGAACCTGCAGGGCGGCATGAAGTACCTGCAGTGGCTGCTGAAGCACTTCGATGGCGACGTCAAGCTGGCGCTCGCTGGCTACAATGCCGGCGAAGGCGCGGTGCGTCGCCACAAGGGCATCCCTCCCTACCGGGAAACCCGGGCCTATGTGAAAAAGATCGAGGCCCTCTACCGCTGCAATGGCGGCTCGGGGCGGCCCATGGAGCCGGAAACGATCGCGCTCGCCGCGGCCGTGGCCGAGGAGATCTTTGCGATCGGCGAACGGCTGGAAGCCGCCGAACTGGCGCAGATCCGCGGCAGCCATGCGCCCCTGAGGGTCTCTCCCGGCGCCTTCAATGGCTTCCCGGGCGGCTTCACCGGCGGCGTTAGCCCGCAACCCTCGCGACCATAAGCCCGAGCCGGAACCGTTGCCGTGGTTCGATGCCAATGGATGGGGTTCATCCGTTGGCTCGATCGAACGGCCAGATCAATGGTTGAGTGGATCGACCGACCTTACAGGCACTGACAGCTTGTCCCGCCCGGCTGGCACGACCAACTGCCGTCGCAATGCAGCGTAAAATCGGTGCAACTGAACTTCTTCGGGTCGAACTCCGAGCACTGGTTGCCCTGTCCGCCCTGGCCTGACTTGCAGCAGAAATCGGCTTCCTCTGTGCCGCTGAGGGATGTGAAGCTGCCAGGCCCACCGGGGATTCGGCGCTTCGGACCCGATATCGACGGCCCTCCTTGTTGCTGCTGCAGCTGTTGCATCTGCGTTTGCGGGCGCTGTTGGATGCTGGTCTGGGCGGCTGCCGGCGTCACGAGCATGATGGAAATGACGATGAACAACAGGCCGCGCGCAAGTGTGAGACGTGACAACATAGAAAAACCTCCCCGAGTCTTTTCAACCTCACTGAATGTCCTGCGTTACAGCGCATCTGCAAGCATCGCCGCTGTGGGTAGCAGAATATCACCCGAAGCTCTGCCAGACGATGGAAAACGCGCTGCGGCGTCGGGAGAACGGGGAATGCAGTGCTTGCGCCTCGGGGTGTCAGGAAATTTTACACCGCGAGACGAGCGTCATTCCTGAGGAATTTCCGCATGTTATGGACCCAAGCAGGGTCCATTAAGGTGGCGGCAATCCCTGCGAGTGTAAAAAATTTTTACACTTTCGTCGGTTGTGGGCAGCGGCCTGCCCGACCGGCTTCTCTTAACCAATTGATTCTACAGAAAAAATTAAGTTCGGCACACGGAATGCAAGCTAGGATTGCAGAAGCAGCCACCTGCAACACCTGCGGGTCGCAACAGCAAGGGAACAGACCATGAAGACGAAGCTCTTTCTGATGGCGCTCGGTTTCGCGTCCTTGATGGCGGCGCCCGCGTCCGCCACGATCATGCAGGGGTGGAGCGGCGACGGCAACGATGTCCTCGCCAACAGCATCACCCCCGGCAGCATCACCTCGATCACGCCGCATTCGGTGTGGGGCGACGTCAGCGCGGCCGCCGGCCTCGCCGCCGGCACGGCGAAATGGATCAGTTACGGCAACACCGGCATCGGCGGCTTTCAGGCCCCCAACATCGCCGGCGCCCGCGTTCCCGGCAACGAGACGGCGCAGTTCCAGCGGGCGTTCTCCCTGGTCATGCCCAGCGAGTTCAGCCTCTGGATCCTCGCGGACGACACCGCCGAGGTGACGTTGAGCGGCCCCGGCGGCACGCAGACGTTGATCACGGCGTTCCCCGGTCTGCTGCATCCGTGCGCGCCGGGCGGCACGGGCCAAGGCCTGGGTTGCATGTCGGCCGACATGGGCATGGTGCAGGAGCTCCTTGCGCCCGGCGACTACGTGCTCGACATCTACGCCTTCCAGCTGGGTGGCTCGGTGTTCGGTGCCCAGTATGCCTTCGCGATCGAAAGCGCGGCGGTGCCGTTGCCGGAAACCATCGTGCTGCTGGTGATGGGCCTCGTCGGCCTGGCGACCGTGCGCGGGCGGCGCTGGGGTTGCTGAGCTGATCCGGGGGCGCCCCGCGATCATCCTCGCGCGTCTTGACGTCGGCGTATTGCGGCGGGTCCGGCGGATGCGGGCCCGCCGCCCGCCGCTTCAGTCGGCGCCGTCGAGGAAGCTGCGCGCTTCCCGCTCGGTTTCGAAGACATGCGGCGCGACATCGCGGCGTTGCAGCGCTTCGCCGAGCTTGAGGCGGAGGAACGCGCTCGTCGTGTAGCGGCTGACGGTGGTGTAGTACTGCCGCTCCATCCGCCGCACCATCGCGGCGTAGGCGTCGAGCACCGTCTCGTCGATGCGCACGCTGTCGTAATTGACGACCACGGCGACGCACCGGCCGATCGCCTGACAGCGGCTCTCCACGGCGGTCCGGATCGCGTCCACGTCGGCAAGGTCGCGCACCTGCAGCCCTTCGAAGTTCAAAAACAGCGTGTTGCGCTGCCGATCGTAGCTGATGCGGTCGGGCAGTGTCAGCCGACCGATCAGATCGGCCTCCAGGCCCATCAACTCTGGCCGGAAGATCCGCGCATCCATCGGCTTCGGGTCGTTGACGATGGGGCGGAAATCCATGTGCGCCAGGATGTCGCGTTCGATGTCGACGCCCGGCGCCACCTCCACCAGTTCGAGGCCCTTAGCGGTGCCAGCGAAGACGCAGCGCTCGGTAACGTAGAGCACCGGCTGGCCGGTCTCGGCGGCATAGCGGCCGCTGAACGTCACCTGGCAGACGCGCGCGACGAACTTGTGGTTCTGCCCTTCCTGGACGATGCGCAGCGCTCCGTCCTCGATGGCGATGCTCAGGCCACCCGTGGAGAAGGTGCCGGCGAACACCACCTTTCGCGCATTCTGGCTGATGTTGATGAAGCCACCGGCGCCTGCCAGCGTCCGGCCGAAGCGGCTGACGTTGAGGTTGCCTTCGGCATCGCACTCGGCGAGGCCGAGGCAGGCCATGTCCAGGCCGCCGCCGTCATAGAAGTCGAACTGCTGGTTCTGGTCGATGATGGCGTCGGCGTTGATCGCCGTGCCGAAATTGAGGCCCGACTGCGGCACGCCGCCGAGGGTCCCCGGCTCCGTGGTCAGGGTGAGGAACCGCAGAACCTGCTCCTCGGCGGCGACGGCGGCGACCCCTTCGGGCATGCCGATGCCGAGGTTGACGACGCCGCCGGCGGGCAGCTCGAAGGCGCAGCGCCGGGCGATCAGTTTCCGTTCATCGAGCGCCATCGGCGCCAGCGAACCGAGGGGCACCCGGATCTCGCTGGCGAACGCCGGATCATAGGCGACGGCATAGGTTTGGGCGTGATCTTCCGGCGCCGCGACGACGACGCAGTCGACCAGGGCGCCCGGGATCTTCACCGCCTTCGGGTTGAGCGTACCGGCTTCGGCGATGCGCTCCACCTGGGCGATGACGCAGCCGTTGGAGTTCCGTGCCGCCATGGCCATGGCCAGGTTGTCGAGGCTGAGGGCCTCCCGTTCCATGGTGATGTTGCCGAACGGATCGGCGGTGGTGCCGCGCACGAAGCTGACGGTGATGGGGAAGGCGCGGTAGAAGAGCCAGTCCTCGCCGGCCAGCGTCACCACCTCGACGATCTCCTCGGTGGTGCGGGCATTGATGCGGCCGCCGTCGAGCCTGGGGTCGACGAAGGTGTGCAGCCCCACCTTGCTGATGCTCCCCGGCCGGTGCGCGGCGATGTCGCGAAACAGGTGGGAGATCACCCCCTGCGGCAGGTTGTAGGCCTCGATCTCGTCGGCCATGGCCAGGGCGGCGAGCTTGGGGATCAGGCCCCAGTGGCCGCCGATCACCCGCTTCAGCAGCCCCGGGTGACCGAGGCGATTGAGGCCGCGCTGCTGCCGGTCGCCCTGCCCGGCGGCGAAGACCAGCGTCAGGTCGCGCGGCGTTCCCGTCTCCAGGAATCGTCGCTCCAGTGCCTTCAGCAGCGCTTCCGGCGCGCCGGCGCCGACGAAGCCGGTGTTTGCGAGGGTGTCGCCGTCGCGGATGATGGCGATGGCCTCGGCGGCGCTGACGACCTTGTCCCTCATGGGACGCACGCACCGCAGCTCACGGCGCTGCGCCTACTGATACATCATCCGCGGCAGCCATAGCACGATCCCAGGGAACAGGTAGACGATGGTGAGGCCGATGAGCTGCAGGACGATGAATGGCACGACGCCCCGATAGATGTGGCGCACCGTCACCTCCGGCGGCGCGACGCCCTTCAGGTAGAACAACGCGAAGCCCACCGGCGGCGTCAGGAACGATGTCTGCAGGCACACCGCGAACAGGATCATGAACCAGATCAGGTCGAAGCCGAGGGACTCGACCACCGGCCCGACCAGGGTCAGCACGATCAGGATGATCTGGATCCAGTCGAGGACGAAGCCGAGCAGGAACACGATGACCAGGATGACGATCACCGTGCCGTCGGGGCCCAGATTGAGGCCGAGCAACGCGCCTTCGATCAGGTCGTCGCCGCCGAGGCCGCGCAATACCAGAGCGAAGGCGTTGGCCGCCACCAGGATGGCGAAGATGAAGGCCGTCGTCGTCGTCGTCTGTCGCGCCACGTCGCGCAGCACGGAGAGCGTGAGGCGGCCGCGGGCCAGCGCCAGCATGGACGCGAGGAAGGCCCCGATCCCCGACGCCTCCGTCGGTGTTGCGATGCCGAAAAAGATGGTCCCCAGCACGCCCAGGATCAGCGCGGCGGGGGGCAGCACCGAAAGGAACACCCGCAGGATCAGCTTGAGGTCCACCTTCGCCGCATCCGGCGGCAGCGGCGCCACGTGCGGCCTGAGGTTGGCGATGACGAAGATGTAGATGACGTAGAGTGCGCCCAGCAGCAGGCCGGGGAACACCGCGCCCATGAACAGGTCGCCCACCGGCTTCGACATGCGGTCGGCCATGATCACCAGCATGATCGATGGCGGAATCAGGATGCCGAGGGTGCCCGCCGAGCAGACCGTGCCGACGGCCAGCTCCTTCTGGTAGTTGTAGCGCAGCATGATCGGCAGGCTGAGCAGGGTCAGCAGCACGACGGACGCGCCGATGATGCCGGTGGAGGCGGCGAGCAGGACGCCGATCAGGGTGACGGTGACCGCGAGCCCGCCACGGACGCGGCCGAACAGCTGCGTGAAATTCTCCATCATGTGCTCGGCGATGCCCGAGCGGTCGAGCATCAGGCCCATGAAGATGAACATGGGCAGCGCCACCAGGACCCAGTTGGTCATGGTGTTCCAGATGTCGTCGGTGATGATCGAGACGTAGCCCCAGTCGATGCCGATGAAGGTGTCGAGATAGGTGTCGCAGGCGATGGAGATGGCGGCGAAGACGATGGCGATGCCGGCGAGCGTCCACGCCACCGGAAAGCCGGCGAACAGCAGCCCGATGAACGAGACGAACATCGCGATGGCGAGGACTTCGTTGAGTTCCATGGCGGGTCAGCCCCGGTTGCGGTTTCGGGCCGACGCGCTGCCGAAGACCACTGCGGCGGCGCGGCTGAGTCGGGAGATCGCGGCGACGAGCAGGATGGCATAGGCGATCCACATGACGCTCTTGATCATCCAGCGGTAGGGCAGGCCGCCCGGTGCGTCGGAGACCTCGTTGGTCCTGAAGGAGAACTCGATGAACGCCGGCGAATAGCGCAGCACCAGATACGTGTAGGGGATCAAAAAGAAGAGAACCCCGAGGAAGTCGATCCACGCCTTGGTTTTTCGGCTGAAGCGGTCGTGCAGGATATCGATGCGGATGTGGCTGTCGTTCTGCACGCAGTACGATAGCCCGATGAGCCAGCCGACGGCGGCGATGTGCCACTGCAGCTCCTCGAAAGAGATGTATCCGCGGCCCAGCGCGTAGCGCAAAGTCACGTTGACGACGATCACCAGGACCAGGACCACCCACAGCCAGGACACCGCGTCCCCGACGGCTTTGACGAAGCCGTCGAGGATGCGGGACAGGGGGGTGTGTGGCAGCTCCGTGTGGTGGATCAGCTGGTCCACGTCGATGTGCGGCTCGGACGGCGTGCCGCGGCCCCGTTCAGTCATCTCGGTCTCCAGCCATCCGCCACACGGGCCACTTTCGGAGTTCAGCCCTGTTCGTCCGAACCCTCGAAGTCACGGGGCAGGTAGCCGAAGCTCTTCCACAGATTGTAGTCCTTGCGGAAGGCGCGCTGCGATTCGAGGATCTTCGCGAACATCGGGTCGGCTGCGGCTTCCTCTTCGAGCACTTCCTCGGTCAGCTTGTGGAGCTCACGCAGGATCGGTTCCGGCAGCTTATGGGCCGTCACCCCCTTGTCGGCGAAGCCGGCGATGATCGGTCCCTGGTTGGCCTCGGCCTTGGACAGGCCAGCGGTGACGCCGGCCATGCAGCCCATGTCGATCATTGCCCGCTGCTGGTCGGTGAGACCGTCCCAGATCTCCTTGTTGACGATCAGGTGCATCGTGGTGAACGTTTGATGCCAGCCGGGGAAGTAGTTGTTCTTGACGATCTGGTGGAAGCCCAGTTGCTGGTCCACCTCCGGCAGCGAGAACTCGGTCGCGTCGATGGCGCCCTTCTCCAGCGCCTGGTAGATCTCGCCGCCGGCAATCAGCGTGACCGAGGCGCCGGCCTTCTGCAGGACCTTGCCGCCGAGCCCGGCGAAGCGGATCTTCAGCCCCTTGATGTCGTCCAGCGAGGTGATCTCCTTGGCGAACCAGCCGGCGGTCTCCGGGCCGATGATGCCGCACAGCACGGGATGGATGTTGTGCGGCGCGTAGAGCTCGGCGGCCAGGTCCATGCCGCCGCCGTAGTACCACCAGGCATTGAACTCCCACGGCTCCATGCCGAACGGCACGGCGGAGATCAGCGGCAGCGCCGGGATCTTGCCCATGTCGTAGCCGATCCAGGTGTAGCCGGCCTGCACCTTCTTTTCCTTCACCGCTTCCATGATCTGCAGGGCCGGCACCAGCTTGCCGGGCTCGTAGATCTTGAGCTGGATGTCGCCGCCGCTCGCCTTGTCCAGCATGTCGGCGACCCAGGGGGCGGTGTCGCCGAGGGCGGGCAGGGTGGAGGGGAAGCCCACCGGCATGCGCCAGCGGACCTTTTCTTGGGCGCTGGCCGGGCTGAGGCCGGCGCCGCCGAGCAGTGCAGCGGTGACGGCGGCCGCGACGACGCCGTGGGTCGCGCGGCGCAAGGTCTTGGATTTTGGCATCTTAGGATCTCCCGTTTCGCATTGTCAGTTGGGTCGAAACGCAACGGCGCGTTCGACGACGACCGCTGGCCGCGCCGCCCGCATTTGGGAAACTGGATGGTGAAGGATCCGCATCGGGCGAGGCGCCGACGGTGACCGGAATGCCGTCACCTGTCAGCGAAGGAACGTTGCGCACGCTCTCGCCCCAAACTCCCAGCACGCTTCCCACCCTTTGTTGGCCGCTTCTCCGAACGTCGAACGGCCTTTCTTCAGGTCGATCAGAAATAGCGGTAATGGATCGCCAACACAATCATCAAAGTTATTGCGCGCCGCCCCCCGTGATTTCGAAGATTCCATCCACCTCGACGGCAGCCCCCAGCGGCAGCGAGACCGCGCCGACGGCGAAGCGGGCGTGGCGGCCGGCATCGCCGAACACCTCGACCATCAGGTCGGACGCCCCATTCAGCACCTTCGGATGATCGGTGAACGCGGCCGTCGCCGCCACGAAGCCACCGAGCTTGACCACCCGGCGCACGCGATCGAGATCGCGGCACGCCGCCTTCACCTGGGCGATCAGGTTGATGGCGCAGAGCCGCGCCGCGGCGACCCCGTCGTCGAGCGCAACGTCGGTGCCCAGGTGTCCGCGATAGAGAATTTCGCCTCCCTTGATCGGCAGTTGCCCGGCGACGAACAGCAGGGGGCCGGCCTGCACGAACGGCACGTAGGCGCCGGCCGGCGGCGCCGGGGGCGGCAGGGTGATGCCGAGGGCGGCGAGGCGGGCGTCGATGCTTCCGGGCATGCGGATCTCCTCAGCCGGCGGGCGTGCCGGCGGTTGTCGTTTCCGCCAGGACGGCACGCAGGGCGCGTTCCATCACCGCGAGGTCGGGCTCGCGGCCGGTGTAGAGATGGACCTGTTCCGCCGCCTGGTGCAGCTGCATGCGCACGCCGGGCACGGTGGTGCAGCCGCGCGCCGCGGCCTCCCGCAACAGCCGCGTCTCCAGCGGCTGGGGCACCGCGTCGAAGACGACCAACCCGGAGCGCAACGCCTCGGCGGCGATGGGCGTCGCCGCCGGGGCATGGAAGCCGACCGAGGTGGCGTTGATCAGCAGATCCATCTCGCCGGTTTCGCTGAGCGCTGCCGGCGGCCCGCCCCACGTCGCCTCGAACGCCTCGGCGACGGCGCGTCCCCGCGCTTCGCTCCGGTTGTAGAGCGTGACCCGGCAGCCGGCGCGGATCAGGCCGTAGACGATGGCGCGGGCGCCGCCGCCGGCGCCGAGCACCGCCGCGCGCCTGCCGTCCAGGCGGGTCACCGCGCTCAGCGCCCGCACGGCGCCGGTCCAGTCGACGTTGTGGCCGATGAGCTGGCCGGCGTCGTTGACGACGGTGTTGACGGCGCCGATGGCGATCGCCGCGTCGTCCAGCGCGTCGAGGTGGCCGGCGATGGCGAGCTTGTGCGGCATGGTGACGCCGAGGCCGCGGATGCCGAGCGTGCGCATCGCCTGGACGGCGCCCGCCGTGTCCGCCGTGCCGAACGCGACATACACCCAGTCGAGGCCGAGCGCCCGATAAGCGGCGGTGTGCATGGCGACGCCGAAGCGCCCCGGGGTGCCGGCGATCGAGCCGCAGAGGGTGGGATTGCTGCGGGGCATGGACGCTCCGATCGTGCCGTTTGCGAACTATCCGGCGTTCGCGGCGCCGGCGCAAGCAATGGCCGCTTGCGTCGGTCGTCGCGGCGCGGGATGGTGCTGATTATGCGCGTTCTCTGTGTCACCCCCAACCCATCCGTCGATCGCATCGTCACCGTGCCCGGGTTCGCCGTCGGCGGCGTCTGGCGCGCCGGCAGCGTGCATACGGTGTGCGGCGGTAAGGGGGTGAACGTCGCCCGCGCCGTCCTGCGGCTCGGTCACCAGGCGTTGTGCGCCGGCCCGATCGGCGGCCATGCCGGTCGCTTCGCCGCCGAGCAGGCGACCGCCGAGGGGCTTACCGCCCGCTGGACCCGCACCGTCAGCGAGACCCGCACCTGCGTGATCATCGTCCACGACGGCGGCTCCACGGTGATCAACGAGCCGGGCAGCGTGCCCGCGCCGCCCGACTGGCGGCACTTCGTCGGCGATGTCGCCGATGCGGCGCGCGGGGCCGACGTGATCACCATCAGTGGCAGCCTGCCGCCCGGCCTGCCCGCGGGCGCCATCGCCGCCTTGGTGGCTGGCGCCCAACGGGCCGGCAAGCCGGTGTGGATCGATACCAGCGGCGACGCCCTGGGGGATGCCGTCGGCGCCGGTCTCGGGGCAATCAAGATCAACGGCCCGGAAGCGGCGGCGCTGCTCGGCCAGGCCATCGACGACGTTGCCGAGGCTGCCGCGGCCGCGCGGGCGATCCGCGAGCGCGGACCGTGTGCGGTGGCCATCACCCTGGGGGCCGCCGGCGCGGTGATGGTCGCCGACGACGGCGTCTGGTATGCCGCGCCGCCGCCGATCGCCGCCGTCAACCCGACCGGCAGTGGGGACAGCTTCCTCGCCGGTCTGGTCACCGCGCCGGACGACGACCTGCCCGGAACGCTCTGCTGGGCGGTGGCCACCGGCGCCGCCGAGGCCATGCAGCCGATGGCAGGCGCGCTGGAGCCCATCGACGTCAAACGTATCGCCGCCAAGACCGAGGTCAGCCTGCTGTCGGCATGATCTGCGGTTGGTGCGGCCGCCGCCGGCCGGCCTATGCTCGGCGATGTGGTCACGAGGAGGGGAGGATCGTCATGCGGGTGTGGGAACTGACGGACTCGTTCGGTCTCGACAAGCTGGCGCTCGGCGAACGTCCGGACCCGCGGCCCGGCCCGGGCGAGGTGCTGCTGCGGATGCAGGCCGCATCGCTCAACTTCCGCGACACCCTGGTGGTCGAGGGGGGCTACGGACCGCGCGTGGCGACGCCGCTGATCCCCGTCTCCGATGGTGTCGGCGAGGTGATCGCGGTGGGGGACGGGGTCAGCCGCGTCGGCGTCGGTGACCGAGTTTGTCCGCTGTTCTTCCAGCGCTGGCAGGGCGGCGAGGCGCGCCAGGCGAAAATGCACGAGAGCCTGGGCGGCCCGGTGGACGGCGTCTTGGCCGAATTCCGCGTGTTTCCGGAGGATGGCGTCGCGCCCGTGCCGGCGCATTTGAGCGACGTCGAGGCGGCATGCCTGCCGTGCGCGGCGCTGACCGCCTGGAGTGCGCTCACCGGCGACGTCCCGCTGCGGGCCGGCGACACGCTGCTGGTGCAGGGCACCGGCGGCGTCGCCCTGTTCGCCCTGCAGTTCGGCAAGCTGATGGGCGCGCGAGTGATCGTCACCTCATCCAGCGACGCCAAGCTGGAGCGGGCGCGGGCGCTCGGCGCCGACCACACCATCAACTACACCACCACGCCGCACTGGGATTATCCGGTGAAGGAACTGACCGGCGGCGCCGGCTGCGACCACATCATCGAACTCGGCGGCGCCGACACCCTCGGTAAGTCGATCCGCACCGCCCGCACCGGCGGCCGCATCAGTGTCATCGGCGTCCTCTCCGGCGCCACCGCCGCCGTCACCCTGCCGCTGGTGGTGATGCGCAACCTCGCCCTGCAAGGCGTCACCGTCGGCTCGCGCGACGGCTTCGAGGCGATGGTCCGCGCCATCGCCCAGGCCGGCCTGCGTCCGGTGATCGACAAGGTGTTCCCCTTCGTCGAAGCCCCGGACGCCTTCCGTCACCTGAAGAGCGGCACCCACTTCGGCAAGGTCTGCATCGCCATCTGAGGCGATCGCGGCCGCCGCGGCGGGGCGAGCGCCCGAGCCGCAGCCGGCCGCTCAGTCCTGCGGTTGCGGCACGATGCGCAAGTAGGGCTTCGGTGCCTTCCAGCCGCCAGGGAACTTCTCGCGGGCGGCGTCGTCGGAGACCGAGGGGACGATGATCACGTCCTCGCCGCGGTGCCAGTTGACCGGTGTCGCCACCTGGTGCTTGGCGGTGAGTTGGCAGGAGTCCAGCGCCCGCAGCACCTCGTCGAAGTTGCGCCCCGTCGACATGGGATAGGTCAGCGACAGCTTGATCTTCTTGTCGGGTCCGACGAGGAAGACGGTGCGCACCGTGGCGTTGTCGGCCGGCGTCCGGCCTTCCGACGTGTCGCCCGCCTCGGCCGGCAGCATGTCGTAGAGCTTCGCCACCTTCAGCTCTGGGTCGCCGATCAGCGGATAGTTGAGCGTGTGCCCCTGGGTTTCCTCAATGTCCTTGGCCCAGGCGGCATGGTTGCCGACGGGATCGACGCTGAGCCCGATGATTTTGCAATGGCGCTTGTCGAACTCGCCCTTCAGGCCGGCGAGATAGCCGAGCTCGGTGGTGCAGACCGGCGTGAAGTCCTTCGGGTGCGAGAACAGGAGCGCCCAACCGTCGCCGATCCAATCGTGGAAGGTGATCGTCCCCTCCGTGGTCTCGGCGGTGAAATTAGGCGCAACATCATTTATTCGCAGTGACATAGGACAGATCCTTTCCAAGTTTGTTGAACGCTTGGTCGACGCGCGAGCGAAAGGGACCGGGCGATCCCCCGTGTATTCCAAGGATTCCGCGGATATTGTCACGGTTCTCCGGAATGCAAGTGGAGAACCGGTGCTTTGCCGGTGATCCATGGTTCATGGCGGCCGGGGAGCGGCTTGGCCTTGCCGGCGCCTCCGGTCGGGTTATCTGGCCGGAATGAAACCGCTTACCGAAGCCACCCGGCGGCGGGCCCGGACATCCCCGTACGTCCTACAAAATCCTACTTTTTCCGACAAAACCCTACATTCCGCACGCGCGGCCGCAGTGACCCTCAGTATTTTCAATAGGTTACAGAATATATCAAGGGCTTAGCGCGTTTTCAGGCGCCGATTTCCACCCTACATCTGTCATCCAGCCCCCGTTTGCTGCAACACGTCGTGAAAGGCGCGGACGGCGGCGGCGGGGCCATCCGGGTGGCGCCAGACGGCGGCGCTGACGGCGATGAAATCGGCGCCGGCGGCGACCAGCGGGCCCGCGTTCGCCGGCGTGATGCCGCCGATGGCGACGCACGGGACGACCATCAACTCCGACCACCAGGTGAGGATCTCCGGGTCGGCGATGGCCGGCGGCTCCTTGGTGTCGCTGGCATGGAAGGCGCCGAAGGCCACGTAGTCGGCGCCGGCTTCGGCGGCGGTGATGGCCAGGTGGCGGCTGGCGTGGCAGGTGACGCCGACGATCCGGTCCTCGCCGAGGAGGCGTCGGGCCTCGGCATAGGGCGCGTCGCCCTGGCCGATGTGCACGCCGTCGCAGCCGGTGGCCGCAGCGAGATCGGGGCGGTCGTTGAGCAGGAAGGCGACATCGCGCTCGCGCGCCACCGGGCCGAGCAGATCGGCGGCGCGGCGGACCGTATCGTCGTCCGCGTCCTTCAGGCGAAGCTGGACGCAGGCCACCGGCCCGGCATCCAGCGCGCTCGCCAAGTCCTTGGCGAACGCCGCCGCATCCAGGCGTGGCGGCGTGATCAGGTAGAGCTGCGCCCGCGCCTCGTCATCGTTCACCATGGTGCGTCGCCATCGCTCATGCCGAGGCCGGGCGGGGTTCCGTCGGACACGCCGTGGTTCGTGGCCGGAGCGCCGCGCAGCGACAACGAGAGCCTACTCCTTGCCCAGGTAGATGTTGATGATCTTGGTCAGCATGTCGATGGCCTCGTCGCGCGGCCGCTGGAAGGTGTTGCGGCCGATGATCGAGCCGTTGCCGCCGCCGTCGCGGATGTCGCGGGCGTCCTGGAAGACCTGGTCCGCGCCCTTCTTGGCGCCGCCGGAGAAGACGACGATGCGCCGGCCCTTGAACGCCGCGTCCATGCAGTGGGCGACCCGCGCCGCCTGTGTGGAGACATCGATGCCCTCGGCCTCGTAGACCTTGCGGCACTCGTCCTGCTCGATGTCGGCGGTGGGCAGCTTGATCTTGATGATGTGGGCGCCGAGCAGCGCCGCCATGTGGCAGGCATAGACGCCAATGTCGATGGCGAGTTCGCCGGTCTTCGACAGGTCGCCGCCGCGCGGATAGGACCAGATCACGGTGGCGATGCCCTTGGCCGCAGCCTCCCGGCGCATCTCCTTGATGGTGCCCATCATGGTGAAGGCTTCGTCGGAGCCCGGATAGATGGTGAAGCCGATGGCGGCGGCGCCGAGGCGGACGGCATCGTCCACCGAGGCGGTGAGCGCCTGGCTCGGCGCCTCCTTGGCGCGGTAGAGGGTGTTCGAGCTGTTGACCTTGAGGATGAACGGGATCTGGCCGCAGTAGCTGTCGGCGACCTGCTCGATCATGCCGAGCGGTGCGGCGTAGGCGTTGAGGCCGGCGGCGACGGCGAGCGAGCAATGGTACTCGGGGTCATAGGCCGGCGGGTTCGGCGCGAAACTGCGGTGCGGGCCATGTTCGAAGCCTTGGTCCACCGGCAGGATCACCACCTTGCCGGTGCCCGCCAGCTTGCCGGTGCAGAGGATGCGGGCGATGTTGGCTTTCGTCGCCGGATTGTCGCTCTCGTAGTTGGCGAGGATCGACTTGACTTGGCGGGTTACTCTCATGGCGGTTTCTCCTCTCGGGCGGCGGAGGCCGCGGACGGTTCGTTCCCGCGCCATTGTGTACACGCCGGCCCGGTTCGAGGCAACCGACGCCATCCCGTCGCCGCCGTGCGCCCGCGCCGCCGTCAGCCAACGCCGGCAGGAATCCTCGGGATGAGCAAGGGGGAGCAGGTCCAGCGCCGGCGCGGGATCGTCGTCGATCACGGCGCCGCGGGCGGCGGCGATCGCGGCGAGGCGGCCGCGCGCCGCAGCCGGCAGATCGACGCGGATCCGGGTGGCACCAGAGCGCAGCGCGGACAGGGCGTGGCCGGCGTCGGCGCCGCAGTCGACCACCGCCACGGCCGCCGCGTCGGGCACGGCGATCAGGGCCTCGGCGACGATGTCGAGGAACAGGCGGGCGCCGAGATAGCGGACGGCGCCCGGCGCGCTGCGCACGGCCACCGCCACGCCGAGAGCGGCCGCCGCGGTCAGTGCCGCCGTCGCCCCGGCGAGATCGTGAACGATGATCGCCGGCGGCGGGACGCCGGGCCGATCTGCCATCAGCGGCCAGCCATCGCCCGGCGGCAGAGACAGGAAAGGCGGGACCCGGGGTCCCGCCTTCCGCGCGTGATCGTGACCGAAGCGGTCAGCCGTTAACCCACACCTGGCTGGTGTCGGACATGCGATTGGAGAAGCCCCACTCGTTGTCGTACCAGGCGACGATGCGCACCATGGTGCCGTCGATGACCTGGGTCTGGGTGCCGTCGAACACCGAGCTGTTGGACTCGTGATTGAAGTCGATGGAGACCAAAGGCTCGGTGTTGTAAGCCATCACGCCCTTGAGGGGGCCCTCGGCCGCCTCGCGGATGGCGTTGTTGACCTCATCGACCGTGGTCGCCTTGTTCGCCTCGAACACCAGATCGACCATGGAGACGTTCGGCGTCGGCACGCGGATCGCCGAACCGTCGAGCTTGCCGGCGAGTTCCGGCAGCACCAGTCCGACGGCGCGGGCGGCGCCGGTGGTCGTCGGGATCATCGACAGGGCGGCGGCACGTGCCCGGCGCATATCGCTGTGCAGGGTGTCGACGATGCGTTGGTCGCCGGTGTAGGCGTGGATCGTCGTCATGTAGCCCTTTTTCAGGCCGATCAGCTTGTTGAGCACGAACACCGGCGGTGCCAGGCAGTTGGTGGTGCACGACGCGTTGGAGACGACCTTGTGATCGGCGTTGAGCACGTCATGGTTGACGCCGTAAACGACCGTCGCGTCCGCGCCCTTGGACGGCGCCGAGACCAGCACCTTCGGCGCGCCGGTCTCCAGGTGCACCGCCGCCTTGTCGCGGTCGCTGAAGATGCCCGTGCACTCCCAGACGATGTCGACGCCGAGATCGCCCCAGGGCAGCTTCTTCGGGTCGCGCTCGCTCAGCACTTTGACCGTCTTGCCGTCGATGGTCATGCTGCCGTCGCCGGCCTGGATGCTGCCGGGGTAGGTGCCGTGCACCGAGTCGTACTTGAGCAGATGAGCGTTGGTCTTGACCGGGCCGAGGTCGTTGACGGCGACGAACTCGATGTCATTGCGGCGCGCTTCCATGGCCGCGCGCAGGGCCAGTCGACCGATACGGCCGAACCCATTGATGCCAACCCGAACCGCCATGCGTTCCTCCTGTAAATTGCTGGATGTAAGAGCCCTCGAGATCCCCCGCGGGTGGGCGCACCACCCGGTCGCCAACACGCCGGATGACGGTCGACTCGAGACGCTTCGATGCAAACGCGCGCACAATTGTCCGATCGGCCCTGATCGTCAACGGGTTTTTGGCCGCGGCGGGCGCATCGCGGCGTCGGGCCCGCGGCGCTCGGCCGGGTTGGGACGCTCGCTCGGCACGACCGGGTCGGGACGATTGACGCCTTTGCGGGCGCGGTCCTATCTTCGCCGGACGATGAGCCACTCGGACGCAGGGCCCGCCGCCGCCGACACGACGCTCGACGACGCGATCAATCGCCTCGCCGCGGCGGTGATGCGTCTGGACGCGGCGACCCGCGAGCCCGGCCATCCGCCGTCGCCGATCGTCGGCACCGGCGCACCGGACCCGGTCAGCCGCGAGGAGTTGGCCCGTCGGCTGGACGCGGCGGTCGCCCGGCTCAAGGCCATTCTGGACGAGTAACGCCATGGGTCAGCTCACCATCACCGTCAACGGCCGTGACTACGATCTCGCCTGCGAGAACGGCGAGGAGGAGCGGCTCATGTCCCTCGCGCGCGCCGTCGATCGCCAGGTGGGGGCGCTGGCGGCGCGCAGCGGCCCGGTTGACGAAACCCGGCTGATGCTGATGGCGAGCCTGGTGCTGGCCGATCGCCTGGACGACGCGCTCGGCGAACTGGAGGCGCTGCGCCGCAACGCTCCCGCCGCCGCGGGCCTCAGCGGCGCCGCGCTGGTCGCCGACCTGGAAGCCCTGGCGGATCGGATCGAAGAGATTGCGGCCCGCCTTGAGCCGACGTAAGTAAGGAGCGGGCGGAGTGCTGCCGAGTGCGTCGGGTCGTCGTTCCCCGGGGCCAACTCCGATCTCTAGGGAGCTGTCCCTTCCGGGCCCGTGGGCCCGGAATATGGCGCCCACCTGCGTGACGCAGGCCACGAGGGATCACAAGGACCAGCGGCTTCGGCGGCGCCGCCCACCATCTGCGCACCGTCCGCTCGCCCCCTGCGCAGCATCTGACTGAATGGCCGGCACCGCCAGGATCGTCTCGCATGACCGCCACCGAACCCATATCGCTGCTTGCCGAGCAGAAAAAGCAGATGCGGGCGCGCCTGAGCTCGCTCCGGCTGGTCGTCGACCAGAAAGACGGACCGGACGCGGCGATGGCGGCGATGCGCCATTTCTTCGCCGGCCTGGACGAACTCGGCATCGGCGCCGACAGCATCGTTGGCGGCTATTGGCCGATCTCCACCGAGATCGATCCGCGGCCGATCATCGGCCGCCTCGACGACCGCGGCATCGCCTGTGCGCTGCCGGTGGTGGTGGCGCCCGGCGCGCCGCTGGTGTTTCGCCGCTGGCGTCCCGTCGACGCGTTGGAGGACGGCCCTTTCGAGACGCGCCAGCCGGTGGCGGCGGCGCCGGAGGTGCGGCCCGACGTGCTGCTGGTGCCGTTGCTTGCCGTCGATGGCGCCGGCTGGCGGCTCGGCTACGGCGCCGGCTACTACGATCGGACCTGCGCGGCGCTGCGCGGTACCGGGCCGTTGACCACCGTCGGCATGGGCTTTTTCATCCAGGCGGTGGCGAAGGTGCCGCGCGACGAACACGACGCACCACTCGACTGGATCCTGACCGATCGCGGGCTCACCCGGGCGACGCGATGAGGCTGCTGTATTGCGGCGACGTCGTCGGTAAGAGCGGCCGGCAGGCCATTCTCACGCAGATCCCGGACATCCGCCGCCGCCTCGACCTCGACTTCGTCCTGGTCAATGGCGAGAACGCCGCCCACGGCTTCGGCATCACCGAGGCGATCTGTCAGGCGTTCCTGCAGGTCGGCGTCGATGCCATCACCACCGGCAACCACGTCTGGGACCAGCGGGAGATCATCGACTACATCGGCCGCGATGTTCGGCTGCTCCGTCCGCTCAATTTCCCCGACGGCACGCCCGGCTGGGGCGCCGCCATCTACAACAACGGCGTCGGCCAGCGGGTGATGGTGTTGCAGGTGATGGGCCGCCTGTTCATGGATCCCCTCGACGATCCCTTCCAGGCCGCCGACAAGGCGCTGCTCAATCACCGTCTCGGCGCTTCCGTCGCCTGCGTCATCGTCGACGTTCACGCCGAGGCGACCAGCGAGAAACAGGCGCTCGCGTGTCACCTGGATGGCCGCGTCTCGCTGGTCGCCGGCACCCACACCCACGTGCCGACGGCCGACGCGCGCATCCTGCCCGGCGGCACCGCCTACATCACCGACGTCGGCATGTGCGGTGACTACGATTCGGTGATCGGCATGAAGAAAGCCGAGGCGGTGGCGCGCTTCGTCCGCAAAATCCCGGGCGCCCGACTGCAGCCGGCGGACGGTCCGGCGGCGCTCTGCGCCGTCTACGTCGAAACCGACGATGCCACAGGTCTTGCAAAACACGTTGCGCCTCTGAGGGTTGGCGGTGGCCTCGCGGACGCGTGGCCGACCTGAGCCGGCGTTTGCCGCGGCCATTTGCGTCAGCCCGGCCTTTTGCCCTAGGCTGGCGCTGCACTCGACGTGGACTGCCGCGCGGGTTGCGCTAATCTGTTCGGGCGGCGGGCCCTGGGGGTTCCGCCTTGAGAGGTGGACGGCAGATGGCCGGTCATTCCCAGTTCAAGAACATCATGTACCGCAAGGGCGCGCAGGACGCGAAGCGCGGCAAGATGTTCACCAAGCTGATCCGCGAGATCACCGTCGCGGCGCGTTCCGGCCTGCCCGATCCCGAGGCCAATCCGCGCCTCCGCGCGGCGATCGCCGCGGCGAAGACCCAGAACATGCCGAAGGACACCATCGACCGGGCGATCCGCCGCGGCTCCGGCGAGGATGTGGGCGATACCTACGAAGAGATCCGCTACGAAGGCTACGGTCCGGGCGGCGTCGCCGTCATCGTCGAGGCGCTGACCGACAACCGCAACCGGACCGCCGCCGAGGTCCGAGCCGCCTTCGGCAAGCACGGCGGCTCGCTGGGTGAGACCGGCTCGGTCAGCTTCCTGTTCGACCACGTCGGCCTGATCCTGTATCCGGGGTCGGCGGCGAGCGCCGACGCCATGTTCGAGGCGGCCCTGGACGCCGGGGCGGGCGACGTGGTGTCCAGCGACGCCGGGCACGAAATCGTCTGCGCGCCTGACGATCTGAACGACGTGCGCGAAGGCTTGGCGGCGCGGTTCGGCGATGCCGAGATCGCCCGTCTCGACTGGAAGCCCAACGTCTCCGTCGCCGTCGACGAGCAGCAGGCGGCAACGCTGTTGAAACTGCTGGCCGCGCTGGAAGACAGTGACGACGTGCAGCGTGTGATGGCGAATTTCGACGTCCCCGAGGACGTCCTGGAGAGGCTGAGCGCCTGACCCGGGCGCCTGACCCTTGCGCTTGACCCGAGCGGCTGACCCGAGCGGCGGGAACCGACCGGCGGGTGCCGGGCGATCCGGGCGCGACCCCGGGCAGCGCGGAATGGGCGGAATGCGCGGAAAGCAAATGAAATGCGGTTGATCGGACTGGATCCGGGCCTGCGCGTCACCGGTTGGGGCGTTGTCGATGCCGCCGACGGCTGTCTCGGCCACGTCGCCGACGGTGCCCTCGTCACCGACGACCGGCTGTCGCTAGCCGAGCGCCTGAAGCAACTGGCCGAGGGCTTGGCCGAGGTAATGGCGCGCTACCGCCCCGACGAGGCGGCGGTGGAGGAGACGTTCGTCAACCGCAACGCCGTCTCGACGCTGCGGCTCGGCCAGGCGCGCGGCATCGCCATGTTGATTCCGGCGCAGGCCGGCATCCCGGTCGCCGAATACCTGCCGAACCTCGTGAAGAAGTCGGTGGTGGGCAGTGGCCACGCGGCGAAGCAGCAGGTGCAACTGATGATCCGAATGCTGCTGCCGGGTGCCGAACTGTCGACACCGGATGCCGCCGACGCCTTGGCGGTGGCGGTGTGTCACGCGCACCACCGGCAGACGGCGGCGCGGATCGCGGCGGCGGGGCGATGATTGCCAAGCTGAGCGGCCGCGTCGACGGGGCCGGCGATGGCTGGGTCGTCGTCGACGTCGCCGGAGTCGGCTATCTGGTGTTCTGCTCCGGGCGGACCCTGGCCCGCCTGGAGACCGGCGCGGCCGCCAGCCTGCATGTGGAAACGCAGGTGCGCGAGGACGCGATCCAGCTGTTCGGCTTCCTCGACGCCGTCGAGCGCGAGTGGTTTCGCTTGCTCACCACCGTGCAGGGCGTCGGTGCCAAGGTGGCCCTGGCGATCCTGACGGTGCTGGCGCCGGCCGACTTGGCGCTGGCCATCGCTGCCGGCGACCGGGCGGCGCTCGGCCGGGCGGCGGGGGTTGGGCCCAGGCTCGCCGCCCGCATCACCAGCGAACTGAAAGACAAGGCGACCTCGATCGCGCCCGCCGGCACGGCCGCCGTCGCTTCCGTTCCCGCCGTGGCGGCGGACACCCGCGATGCCGTGGCGGCGCTGGTCAACCTGGGGTTCGCGCCGGGCGAGGCGTTCACCGCCATTGCCGCGGCAGCGGATCGGCTGGGCGAGACGCCGGGGGTGGAGGCGCTGATCCGCGACGGCTTGACCCGCCTGGCGCCGCGGGGTGAAGGGCCATGAGCGCGCGTCCCCGCCAGCCATTTGATCCCGGCGATCGCCAACCATCGGATCCCGGCGAGGCGGCCGGGCTCGTGCGCGCCGTCACCGGCCAGCGACGCGAGGACGATACCGGCGAGGAGACGCTGCGGCCGGCGTCGCTCGACTCTTTCGTCGGCCAGCGGCCAGTCTGCGCCAATCTCCGGGTCTTCATCGCCGCCGCCCGGGGGCGCGACGAGCCGCTCGACCACGTCTTGCTGCACGGCCCGCCGGGGCTCGGCAAGACGACGCTGGCGCAGATCATCGCTCACGAACTCGGGGTGGGCTTCCGCGCCACCTCGGGGCCGGTGCTGGCGCGCCCCGGTGACCTCGCCGCCATCCTCACCAACCTGCAGCCGGCGGATGTGCTGTTCATCGACGAGATCCACCGGTTGTCGCCGACGGTCGAAGAGATCCTCTATCCGGCCATGGAGGACTTCAAGCTCGACCTGGTGATCGGCGAAGGGCCGGCGGCGCGGACCGTGCGCATCGATGTGCCGCCGTTCACCCTGGTCGGGGCGACGACGCGCTCCGGCCTGATCACCCGGCCGCTGCGCGAACGCTTCGGCATTCCGCTGCGTCTGGAGTTCTACGAGCCCGCCGAACTCGCCCGCATCGTTCGCCGCGGTGCCCGCATCCTCACCTTCCAGGTCACCGACGACGGCGCCGAGGAGATCGCCCGGCGGTCGCGCGGCACCCCGCGCATCGCCGTGCGGCTGCTGCGGCGCGTCCGTGATTTTGCCACAGTCGATGGCCATCCGCGGGTCGACGCGGCGATCGCCGCGCCGGCCCTCGATCGCCTCGACATCGACGACCGCGGCCTCGACGCCATGGACCGCCGCTACCTGCGGTGCATCGCCGAGCATTACGCCGGCGGCCCGGTGGGCGTCGAGACGCTGGCCGCGGCGGTCTCGGAGCAGCGCGACACCATCGAAGAGGTCATCGAGCCCTATCTCATGCAACAGGGATTTCTGATGCGCACGCCGCGTGGCCGCGTGCTCGCCGCCGCCGCCCACCGGCACCTGGGGTTGCCGGTGCTCGCCTTGCCCGATCAACTGGACCTGCTGGACGATGATGCCGACGCTTGAGCCGCCGCCGGGCCGCTTCGACGGCGAGGACTTCATCTTTCCCGTGCGGGTCTACTACGAGGACACGGACGCCTTCGGCATCGTGTATTATGCCAATTATCTGAAATTCGCCGAGCGGGCGCGGACCGAGATGCTGCGGGCGTTCGGCACCGACCACGTGCGGCTGCGCCAGGAGGCGGGCCTGGCGTTCGCCGTCCGTCGCTGCGTCGTCGACTACCGCGCGCCGGCGCGCCTCGAGGATGCGCTGTTGGTGGCGACGCGGGTGCTTCGGGTCGCCGGCGCATCCTTCGCGCTCGGCCAGGCGATCCGCCGCGGTGGCGATGTGCTGGTGGACGTCGAGGTGGTGCTGGCGTGTCTCAACGGTACGGGCCGGCCGGCGCGGGTGCCGGTGGAGCTCCGCGCCGCCCTCGCGGCGACGATGACTGGAAACGAACGGTAGGAGTCGATGGAAAGCACTTCGGTTGCAACGGCTGCTCTGGCGGGGTCGGCTGCCGGCCTCAGCATGTCGCCGGTGACGATCTTCCTCAACGCCGACGTGGTGGTGCAGTTCACGCTGATCCTGCTGCTCGCCGCGTCGATCTGGTGCTGGGCGATCATCTTCGAAAAGTATCTGACGCTGCGCCGCCTCAACCGGGCGGCGGGCGTGTTCGAGAGCGCGTTCTGGTCGGGCGGGGCGCTGGAGGATCTTTACGACAAGCTGGAGTCGCGGCCGCGCGATCCGATGTCGGCGGTGTTCGTCGCGGCGATGCGCGAGTGGGGACGCGAACAGGCGTCGCGCGATCGGCGTCCGGGCGGCGCCCGCTCCACCCTGGAGGAACGGCTGGAACGGGCGATGCAGTTGACCACGGCGCGGGAGATCGAGCGCGTCGAGCGCTACATGACGTTCCTCGCGTCCACCGGCTCGACGGCGCCGTTCATCGGCCTGTTCGGCACGGTCTGGGGCATCATGAACGCCTTCCACGCCATCGGACTCTCCAACAACACCAGCCTCGCCGCCGTCGCGCCGGGGATTTCCGAAGCCCTGTTCGCGACGGCGCTCGGGCTGTTGGCGGCGATCCCGGCGGTGCTCGCCTACAACAAGCTGTCGCGCGACATCGATCGCTATGCCGGCCGGCTGGAGGGCTTCGCCGGCGAGTTCCTGGCGATCCTGTCACGGCAGCCGGCGGCGGAGACCTGAGCCATGGCGATGCACGCGGCCGGGTCGCAGCGCCGCAACGGCGGGCGGCGGCGGCGGACCTCGCTGATGAACGAGATCAACGTGACGCCGATGGTCGACGTCATGCTGGTGCTGCTGATCATCTTCATGGTCACCGCGCCGCTGCTCACCGCCGGCGTCGAGGTGGACCTGCCGAAAACCGAGGCAGCGCCGCTGCCCGGCACCGACGAGCCGCTGGTGGTCTCGGTCGACGCCGCCGGGCAGGTGTATCTGCAGGAGACCGTCGTCGACCTGCAGAGTTTGCCGGCGCAGATGCAGGCGGTCGCCGGCGCCAACCCCGACCTGCGGGTGTTCGTGCGCGGCGACCGGGCGATCGACTACGGCCGGGTGATGGCGGTGGTCGGCACCCTGCAGGCGGCCGGCTATCGGCGGGTCGCGCTGATCACCGAGCCGCTCCCGGAGCCGCTCCGGGAGCCGCTACGGCCCGGCGGCCGTCCCCGCGGCTCGTGACCCGCCGTGCGCAAACCGCTCATCGCCTCCGTTTCCCTGCACGTGCTGCTGCTGGTGGTCGTGCTGCTCGATCCGTCCGCGGACGGCCGCCGCCTCGACGTCGACGTCCACAATTCGGTCGAGGTGGTGAGTGTCAGCGACGTGCCGGCCCTGGCGTCGCTGGGCACGCCCGTTGCCGCGCCCCGTACCTCCGGCGGCCGGCGGGAGACGACGCCGCCGCCGGCGGCGGCGCAGGCGTCCCGCGCGATCCCGACCCCGACCCCGCCGTCGGCGAAGCCACCGGCACCGGGACGAACCGGGACGCCGGGCAGCGGCGGTCCGGCGGCGACGCCGCGACCGGGCGACCCGCGCGCCGAGCCGGCGCCGGTCGAGCCGTCCCGGCCGGCCAGGGAAGAGACAGCCGCCGCCACCGAGCCGGTGCCGGCGCCCAAGCCCGAGCCGAAAGCGGAGCCTGCCCCCGCCCCCGAACCGACGCCCGCCGAGGATGCCGCCGCCCGGCAGGCGTCGGGGGGAGGGATGGAGACCACCTCGTCCTCGACGACCTCGCCACCGTTGATCGACTTTTCCGAGCCGAAGCCCCCATCGCCGCCCGCCGACACGCCGCCCGCCGACACGCCGCCTGCCGATACGCCAGCCGCCCGGCCGGCGGCACCGGAAACGCCGGTACCGGAAGCCCCGGCAGAGCAAGCCCCGACACCGGAGGAACCGGCCGACGCCGAGGTGCCCGACTTCGCCTCGGTGCTGCAGCGCGTCGACGATCTGGAGGCCGCAGAGCGCGCCGCCGCGACGATCGATCCGGCCCTCGATCCAACGCGCGCGCCCGCGCCCGATCAGATCGCCGCCCTGCTCGAGTCGGCGGAGCCACAGCTTGGCCAGGCGGACCAGGTCACCGCCGACGAAATCGCGGCCTTGCGCCGACAGATCGAAGCGTGCTGGAACGTCCCCGCCGGGGCGCGTGATGCCGGCGATCTGATCGTGCGCCTGCGGGTGGTGATGAACCGGGACGGCACGCCGAGCAGCGTCGTCATCGACGATGCCCGGCAGCCGTCGGGCAGCGGTGCCTGGCAGGCGGCGGCGGACAGCGCGCGGCGGGCGGTGCTCAATCCGCGGTGCCACCCGTTTCGTCTGCCGCCCGAAAAATATGAGACCTGGAAACAGCTGGTGCTGACCTTCAATCCACAGGAGATGATGAACCGATGATGCGCGTGTCCCCGCAACGCTGGTCGGCGTGGCGCCATGTCATCGCCGTCCTTATGGTCGCCGGTCTCGCCGTCGGCGTAGCCGGTGGATCGGCCGCCGAACTCAACGTCGACATCACCCGCGGTGTGCGGGAGCCGATCCCCATCGCGATCTCCGATTTCGCGGGCGACCAGCCGAACGAGGTGGCCTTCGGCCGCGACGTGGCCTCGGTGGTGGCGGCGGACCTGGAACGGTCGGGGCTGTTCAAGCCCATCGACCGGTCGGCGTTCGTGCAGCGCGATCTCGCCCTTCAGACCCCGCCCCGTTTCGGCGACTGGCGCGTCATCAACGCGGCGGCGCTGGTGCACGGCCGCGCCTCGCTGCTGCCCGACGGTCAGTTGCAGGTGCAGTTCCGGCTGTGGGACGTGTTCGCCGAACAGCAAATGATCGGCCTGTCGTTCGCGACGCCGGCAAGCAACTGGCGCCGCGTCGCCCACCTGATCGCCGACGCCGTCTACAAGCGGCTCACCGGCGAGGAAGGCTATTTCGACAGTCGCATCGTCTATGTCGCCGAGACCGGGCCGTTCAACCGGCGGGTCAAGCGGCTGGCGATCATGGATCAGGACGGCGCCAACCACCGCTTCCTGACCGATGGCCGCGCGCTCGTTCTGACGCCGCGCTTTTCCCCGACACGTCAGACCGTCGCCTACCTGTCGTACCAGGGCGGGCGTCCCGGCGTCCGGTTGCTGGATGTGGAGACCGGGCGCGACAGGGCGCTCGGACAGTTCGATGGCATGTCGTTCGCGCCGCGCTTTTCCCCAGACGGCACCGTGCTGGCGATGTCGCTCGCCATCGACGGCAATTCCGACATCTACACGTACGACCTGCGCAGCCCGGCATTGCGGCGGTTGACCACGCAGTCGGCCATCGATACCTCGCCCAGCTTCTCGCCGGACGGCGGGCGCATCGTTTTCAACTCGGACCGGGGCGGTTCGCCGCAGCTCTACGTCATGGCCGCCGACGGCAGCGGCGTGAAGCGGATCAGCTTCGGCGACGGCCGCTATGCGACACCGGTGTGGTCGCCGCGTGGCGATCTGATCGCGTTCACCAAGATGCTGGGCGGCCGATTCCACATCGGCGTGATGAATCCCGACGGCAGCGGCGAGCGATTGCTCACCGAAGGCTTCCACGTGGAAGGCCCGACGTGGTCGCCGAACGGCAGGGTGATCCTGTATTTCTCGCGCCAACCGCAAGGCGCGGGCGGGGCCGGCGGCGTGACCCGGCTGTTCTCGGTGGACCTGACCGGCTACAATCGTCGAGAGATCGTGACCCCGATCGATGCCTCCGACCCCTCGTGGTCGCCGCTCAATCCTTGAGCCGCGCCCGCTCCGCGGCATCGCTGGACACACGCTCGTTCCTGGACCATGGAGAGTGAGATGCCTTACCGAGGACTCGCCGTATTCGCCGCGTTGGCGCTGCTTGCCGCCTGCGAAACCCCGGGGCAAACCGGCACGGCGGGCAGCGCCGCCGGTACCGGCGCCGGCAGCGAAATGACGACCGGCGCCCCGACGACGCCGGTGGCGGCATCGGCGCTGGAGGCGCAGACGCAGCTCGAACGGATCGGTGATACCGTCTACTTCGGTTTCGATCAGTACACTCTCGACGGCCCGGCGCGGACGACGATCGGCGAGCAGGCGCGGCTCTTGGCGGGTGCGACCGGCATCGCCGTGGTCATCGAGGGGCACGCCGACGAGCGGGGCACGCGAGAGTACAATCTTGCCCTCGGCGACCGGCGGGCGAATGCGGTGCGCGATTACATGGTGTCGCTCGGCGTCGATCCGATTCAGATCCGGACGGTGTCCTATGGCGAGGAGCGGCCGGCGGTGGCCGGCTCGAACGAGGCCGCCTGGGCGCGCAATCGGCGGGCGGTGACCATCGTTCCGGGCGCCCGCCCGGGCATGTGAGGCCGACCATGGCCCGCCGCGCCGCGCGTGCCGCCCAGAGTGCGGGTGTCGCCTTCGTCGTGTTGGCGGCGGCCGCCGTCGTGCCGGTTGCGCCGGCCCAGGGACAGGCGGTCGAGGAGTCCTCGGCGGCCTATGCCCGGCTCCAGGTGCGCGTGGCGACGCTGGAACAGGACATCCGCGCCGCGACCGGCCAAGTCGAGGAACTGGACTTCCGGATCCGTCGCCTGGAAGAGCGGCTGGAGACCGCCATCGCCGACATGGAGAGCCGCCTCGAGAGGCTGGAGGCAGCCGCTCAGGGGGCGCCCGTCGCGGCGGCACCCGCCGCGCCGCGCGGACCCGCGCCGCCGCCAACCGCCGCGCCGCCGCCGCAGGCGCCCGCCGCCGCGGCGACCTTGCCGGACGGCACCCCCGAGGAGCAGTACGCCTACGCCTTTCGGTTGCTGCAGACGGCCCAGTACGACACGGCGGAGGCGGCGCTGCGCGCCTTCGTCGACCGGCATCCGGAAGCCGAACTGGCGGACAACGCCCGCTACTGGCTGGCCGAGACCTACTACGTTCGTGGCAACTTCGAGGGCGCGGCGAAGGCGTTCGCCACCGCCTATCAGGCCAAGAAGGATGGCTCGAAGGCACCGGACTCGCTGCTCAAGCTCGGCATGTCGCTGGCCAAGATCGGTCGCACCGACGACGCCTGCACCACCTTCGCCCAGCTCAAGCGCGCCTTCCCGCGAGCGCCCCAGCGCATCGAGGACCGGCGGGCGGCGGAAGCAACGCGCCTCGGGTGCCCCTGACCCGGACCATGGCGGGGGACGCAGCGGCGGCCATCGACACCGCCGGGTTCGCCGCCCTGATGGCGCCATTCGAGCCCTTCGAGCCGGCGCCGTGGCTTGCCGTCGGCGTCTCCGGCGGTGCCGACAGTACCGCCCTCTGCATTCTTACCGAAGATTGGGCCCGGCGTCGCGGCGGCCGGGTCAGCGCGTTGCTCGTCGACCATCGGCTGCGTCCGGAGTCTGTCGCCGAGGCCGAGCACGTCGCCGCGGTGCTGCGCGGTCGGGGCATCGCCGTGGAGATCCTGGCGTGGCCCGGCCCGCCGCCGTCGCGCCGCGTCCAGGAACGGGCGCGCGCCGGCCGGTTGGCGTTGCTCACCGGCTGGTGCCGGCGGGCGGGGGTGCTGCATCTGCTGCTCGGCCATCATCGTCGTGACCAGCTGGAAACGGTGATCATGCGCGGCGCCCGGCGCGGCGGCGACGCCGCGGCGGCGGGCATGGCGCCGATCGTCGACACCCCCGCTGCCCGCATCCTGCGCCCGCTGCTGGCCGTCGAGCCTGCACGCGTGCGGGCCACCCTGACGCGGCGGGGTGTCACCTGGATCGAGGATCCGTCGAACCGGGATCCACGGTTCGAACGGGTGCGGGTCCGCCAAGCCTTGGCGGCGGCGAACGACAGCGGCGACGCGCAACTGGCGCGCGCGGCCGGTCGGGCGCAACGCAACGCGGCAACGGAGACCGCGGTCGCGCGACTGTTGGCCCGGACGGCGTCGGTACATCCCGCCGGCTTCGCCTGGCTCGCCGCAGGATTTGCCGACGACGCCTCGGCCGAGGTGGCGCGCGCGGCGCTGGCGGCACTGCTGACCACGATCGGCGGGCGTGAGCATCATCCCCCGCAGGCGGCGGTCGACCGGCTGATCGGCGCTCTCGGCGGCGCCGGGGCGACCCTGCACGGTTGCCGCATCGTCCGCCGTGGTGATCGACTGCTGATCTTTCGGGAGATGCGCACGCCACCGCCACCCCTGCTGCTGTCGCCCGGCGAACGGGGCTGGTGGGATGGTCGCTTTTTCGCGCGCGTGGCGGCGTCATCCCGGTCTCGGCCGCTGCGCCTCGACGGGTTGGGCCGCCTCGGTTGGCAAGCAGTGACCGCAGAGGCCGAGTCCTCCGGGATGGCGCGGCGGACCGTGCCGGCGCTAATCGCCCCGACGCTTCCGGCCATCTTCGACGAGGACGGCGGTATCGTCGCCGTGCCGCATCTCGGCGTCCGCCGCGCCGGCACGGCGGGCGATACTTTGCCGGAGGTGCGGCTCCGGTTTTGGCCGCGGCGCCCGGTGCTGGCCGGCGGGACGTTTCTTGCGGCGTTCGTTTGCGATACTATGTGATGTTGGTCCGCTCGCGCCGACGGAACGTGGCCGTTCGGTCGGCCACTTCGCGGGTCCATCGACAAAGGAACAACACGCGTGAATTTCAGCAAGAACCTCGTGCTCTGGATTGCGGTCGCCTTGGCCGTGGTCGTCCTGTTCAACACCTTCCAGCAGCCGACGCCGCGTGGGAGCGGGTATGCGGTTCCCTATTCGGAATTTGTTGGACAGGTCGAGAGTGGCGAAATCCGCGAGGTTGTCATCCGGGGTCGGGAGATCACCGCGCGTAACCGGGAGGGGCGGCCGCTGTCGACCTATGCCCCGCAGGATCCGAACCTGATCGGCATGCTCGAGGGCAACAACGTCAAGATCACCGCGGAACCCGCCGACGACGGCTCGCCGAATTTCCTCAGCGTGCTGATTTCCTGGTTCCCGATGTTGCTGCTCATCGGCGTCTGGATCTTCTTCATGCGGCAGATGCAGTCGGGCGGCGGCAAGGCCATGGGCTTCGGCAAGAGCCGCGCGCGGTTGCTGACCGAGCGCACCGGGCGAGTTACCTTCGATGACGTCGCCGGCATCGAGGAAGCAAAGCAGGAACTCGAAGAGGTCGTCGACTTCCTCAAGGATCCGCAGCGGTTCCAGCGGCTCGGCGGCAAGATCCCCAAGGGCTGCCTGCTCGTCGGTCCGCCGGGCACCGGCAAGACCCTGCTCGCCCGCGCCATCGCCGGCGAGGCCAACGTGCCGTTCTTCACGATTTCGGGCTCGGACTTCGTCGAGATGTTCGTCGGCGTCGGTGCGTCCCGCGTCCGCGACATGTTCGAGCAGGGCAAGAAGAATGCGCCCTGCATCATCTTCATCGACGAGATCGATGCCGTCGGCCGGCATCGCGGGGCCGGCCTCGGCGGCGGCAACGACGAACGCGAACAGACCCTCAACCAGCTGCTGGTGGAGATGGACGGCTTCGAGGCCAACGAAGGGGTGATCCTGATCGCCGCCACCAACCGACCGGACGTGTTGGATCCGGCGCTGCTGCGCCCCGGCCGCTTCGACCGCCAGGTGGTGGTGCCCAATCCGGACATTCTCGGGCGCGAGCAGATCCTCAAGGTGCACATGC
>CAZVRW010000007.1:51793-76042 GCA_964630265.1 uncultured Rhodospirillaceae bacterium | reverse complement strand
ATCCTACATTTTCCTACTTTTTCCGACAGTTTCACACGCGCGGCGCGTGCCGACCCAACGTTTTCAATCGCTTACAGAAAGACTCAAACACTTAGCCTGTACGAAACGTGGCCGAAACGTGCAAAAACTGCACCGGACCCCGCACGTGGCGTTGCTTTTCGTGCGCTCCATGCCCGCCGCGCCCGCCGGCCTCAGGCCAGGTGCTGGCCGCCGGTGATCCACAGCTCGGCGCCGGTGACGTAGCCGGCGTCCGCCGAGCAGAGGTAGTAGATGGCGCGGGCGACGTCGGCCGGGGTGCCCATGCGCTCCAGCGGGATCTGCGGGATCAGCGCCTCGTATTCGGCGCCGATCATCGCCGTCCGGATCTCCCCCGGGGCGACGGCGTTGACGCGCACGTCGAGCGCCGCGAACTCGTGCGCCATCTCCCGGGTCAGCGCCGACAGCGCCGCCTTGCTGATGGAGTAGGCGGAGCCGGCGAAGGGGTGGATGGCGTGGCCGGCGATGGAGGTGACGTTGACGATCGCGCCGCGTCCCCGGTGCAACGCCGCGGCGAAACCGCGGGCGAGGCGCAATGCCGCGAAGACGTTGAGTTCGAAGACGTCGTGCCAGGCGTCCAGGTCGCCATTCAGGCAGCCGAGCCGTTCCTTCAGGGGGCTCTTCGGCGAGACGCCGGCGTTGTTGACCAGCGCGTGCAGCGCACCGTCGCCGAGCGCCGCGCCGGCGGCGTCGACGAAGCGGGCGACACCGGCGGCCGTCGCCAGGTCGGCGGGGATGTGCAGGGTCCAGTTGGGATCGCGCCGGCAGTCGGCGGGCACGTCCTCGCGCGAACAGGTGAGGATGCGCCAGCCGCGCTCCAGGAACAGTTGCGCCGTCGCGTGGCCGATCCCCCGACTGGCGCCGGTGATCACCACGCATGGCCGCTCGTCGCCGGCACCGCCGGCACGGGCGGGGGCGCCGAGCGCCGGTCGGTCGATCGCCGCCACGCCCGCCGGCTCAGTGGCTCATCAGCAGCGGGATCGGCGTCGCGTCCAGCACGTGCCGGGTGACGCCGCCGAGTATCAGCTCGCGCAGCCGGCTGTGGGTGTAGGCGCCCATCACCAGCAGGTCGATGTCGTCGGCGGCGCAGGCCGCGAGGATCGCCGCCCCCACCGGTTCGGCGCCGTTGGGGAGGTTGCCGGGCTGCGCCGCGATGCCGTGCCAGCGCAGGTACGCCGCAAGTTCGTCCGCCGCCTCGGGCGGGGTGGCCGCCGTGGTGGCGCTGAACAGCACCACGACCTCGGCCCGGGCGAGGAACGGCAGGGCGGCACTGACGGCGCGCGCCGCCTCGGCGCTGCCGTTCCAGGCGATGGCGGTGCGCCGGGCGAACGGCCCGCCGGTTGCCACGGTCCCCGTGCCGACGGGTGCCCTGCCGTCGGGGGCCCTGTCGTCGGCCGCCGGTGGCGCGATGAGCACCGGCCGACCGCTCTCGAACAGGGCAGCGTTGAGGGTGAGCGTCGTCACCGTCCCCGCCGCCTCGGCGGCGCGGCCGAGGACGATCAGGTCGGCGAGGCGGCCACGGTGCACCGTCTCGTCGTCCTCGCGCCCGACCACGTCGCGCCACGTCGCCGACGCTCCGTCGGGTGCCGCCGGCGTCGTCAGCACGGGAACATCGAAGGCGGCGCAACTTTCCGCGAACAGGGCCTGCGCCTTCGCCGCGCGGCCCGCCGCTTCTTCCTCGGTGAGCCGCATCAGGTCCTCGACCATCGCGCCGGAGACGCCCTCGCCCAGCAGCGGCACCGAGTCCTGCGGATCGGGGCGAACGTGCAGCGCTTCGACATGGGCGGTGAACTGGCGGGCGACGCGAAGTGCGGCAGTCAACGCCGGCCGCGCCGCGTCATCGCCGGAAACGGGCACGAGAAGCTTACGAATCGACATGACGATCCCCTTTGGCCACGTCCTCCATCATCGCGCGAAGCCGGGCGGAAGGGAAGCGCGGCGGCGGCTTCGGTTCAAGCAAGGCCGAGGACGGTGCGCGCCCGGGCGACGGAGTCCTCGCGGCTGCCGCCGGTGTCGATCCGATCCCAGGTGATGTCGCCGAGATCGTAGGACAGTTGCAGGCGGACGACCCACGACGTGGCGTCGGAGACGTTGCGCTTGCGATGCGTCACCCGCTCCTGCATCACCTCGGGCGGCGACTCCAGCCACAGGCCATGGAACGGCACGCCGGCCTCGCGCGCCACCGCCTCGATCGCCGTCCGCTCCTCGGCGTGGGCGAAGACGGCATCGGCGATGGCCGCGCGCCCGGTGGCCAGCACCGCCAGGCACTCGTCATAGACCGCCTGATAGGTGCGCTCGGTCATGTCCCGCGAATAGCCGGCGCTGCCGAGGCGCGTCTCCAGCCCGACGCCGGCGAGGCGTTTTCGGGTCACGTCGGTGCGCACCACCCGCGCGCCCGGCGATGGCCCGACCAGCGGCGCCAGATCCCGGGCGAGGCGCGACTTGCCGCTGCCGGACAGTCCGCCGACGGCGATGAGCCGTGGTCCCGCCGGCTCCAGATAGGCGAGGGCCTCGCCCAGGTAGGTGCGGGCCTCGGTGCGGAGCGCCTCGGCCGCGGAGGCGTCGCTTTGCGTCGTGGATGACAGGGCGGCGACGTGGCTGCGGATGCCGGCGCGCAGGGACAGGAACAACGGCATTGCCGCCAGCCCGCCGATGTCCGCGGTGATGTCGAGATAGCGGTTGAGCAGAATGCTGGCGAGGCGCCTGAGGCCGCGGTGGTCCAGGTCCATGACCAAAAACGCCAGATCGTACAGCACGTCGATGTTGGCGATCTCCTGGCTGAATTCGATGGCGTCGAACAGCGTCGCCTGGCCCTCGAACAGGCAGATGTTGCGGAGGTGCAGGTCGCCATGACAGTGCCGCACGAACCCGGCGGCGCGGCGCTCCTCGAGCAGGCCCTCGACCCCGGCGAGGAGGCGCCAAGACGCCTCGCGAAGCGTTCCGACCGCCGCCGCGTCGAGGATGCCGGCCGGTGCCTCGGCGAAGCAGTCGGCGTTGGATTCGATCACCTTCAGCACGGCCGCCCGGCCGCCGGCGTCGGCCACCCGCTCCGCGGCGCCGTGGAAGCGGGCGACCGCATCGGCCAGATCCTCCATGGCGAATCGATCGAGCCGGCCCTCCACCGCCAGCCGGTCGAACAGCATGTGCTCCTCGAACCGGGTCATCTCCACCAGCCAGTCGACGGCCTTGCCCTCGCCACCGAGCCGCAGCCGGCCGTCGGGATCGCGCACCACGGCGACGACGCCGTGATAGAGGGCCGGCGCCGTCCGGCGGTTGATGCGCACCTCGGCGTGACAGAAGCGGCGCCGCGCCTCCGGCGTGGAATAGTCGAGATAGGGAAGGCGGACGGCGCGCTTCAGCTTGAAGGCGCGGTCGCCGGTGAGGAACACCGCCGAGATGTGGGTGTCGATGCGCTCCACCGGATCGGCGCTGCCATAGGTCTCCGGCCGCGACAGCGCTTCGAGAACCTCGCTCTGATCTTCGACGATCACCGGTCCCACATCTCCCCGTTGCCGTACCCTAAGCGCTTTGGCGCCGCGGGGAAAGTCGCATTGGAGGCGCCGCGGGCGACGCCGTGAGCTACTCGAAGACCGCGCGTTGCTCGGGGATGCCGTGCGGGTCCTCGTGGATCAGCACCTCGGCGCCCGGGAACGCCTTCTGGATCTCCGCCATCACCTGATCGGCGATGGTGTGGGCGTCAATCAGTGACAGACCGGCGTTCATTTCCAGGTGGAACTGGATGAATGCGCGGGTTCCCGAGGATCGGGTGCGCAGGTCGTGCAGATCGATCACCGCCGGGTGCGCCGTGGCGATTTTGCGGATCCTGGCGCGGTCCTCCTCTGGCAGTTCGCGGTCCATCAGCACGTTCAGGCTCTGGGTCATGATCTGCCAGGCGCCGAGGAGCAGATAGGCGGCGATGCCGAGCGCGATCAGCGGATCGGCGAGGGTCCAGCCCAACTCGGCGGTCAGCAGCAGCGCGACGACCACACTGAGGTTGGTCAGCACGTCGGCGCTGTAATGCAGCGAATCGGCACTGATCGCCAGCGAGCCGGTTTTCCGGACCACAAACTTCTGGAAGATGACGAGGGCCAAGGTCACGCAGATGGCAAATGCCATGACGACCAAGCCGAAGCCGGTCTGGGCGATCGGTCGCGGTTCGATCAGGCGGGCGATGACCTCGAAGATCAGGAAGGCGCCCGAGCCGCCGACGAACGCAGCCTGGGCGAGGCCGGCGAGCGGCTCCGCCTTGCCATGGCCGAAGCGATGGTCGCGGTCGGCCGGTTGCGTGGCGTGGCGGATGGCGAACAGGTTGACGCCCGAGGCCGCCAGATCGAGCAGCGAATCGATCAACGTCGACAACAGCGCCACCGACCCGGTGGCGAAGTAGGCCGCCGCCTTGGCGATGATCAGCAGGCCGGCGACGCCCACCGCCGCCAGTGCCGCCAGCCGTTTCAGCCGGTCGGCGGCCGGTCCGCTGATCGCGGCGGCGCCGCCGGCCGTGCTCCCCGGGCCGCGTGTCATGGAAACAGTTCCTGCTTCGACCAGCCGTCGCCGTCACGCTGATAACGCCAACGCATGTGCAGGCGGAACGGTCGGTCCTCCCAGAACTCGATGGCGTCGGGCACCACCCGGTAGCCCGACCAGAAGGACGGCCGCGGCACGCTGCCGATGCCGTATCGCGCCGTCATCTTGGCGACCCGCCCCTCCAACTCGAAGCGGCCGTCCAGCGGCTGCGACTGTTTCGAGGCCCAGGCGCCGATCTGGCTCACCCGTGGCCGCGACGCGAAGTAGGCATCGGCCTCGGCGTCCGTGACCAGCGCGACGTGGCCCTCGATCCGCACTTGCCGCTTGCGGCTTTTCCAGTGCAGGCACAGCGCCGCGCGCGGATTTTCCGCCAACTCCGCCGCCTTGCGGCTGCCGAGGTTGGTGAAGAAGACGAAGCCGTCGGCGTCCCAGCCCTTGAGCAGCACCATGCGCACCGACGGTGCGCCATTCGCCGTCGCCGTTGCCAGCGCCATGGCGTTGGGATCGTTGGGCTCGCTCGTCTCCGCCTCGGCGAACCAGCGGCGGAATTGCTCGAACGGTTCTTCGGTCGGGGTGGAGATCATCGACCGATCCTCCTATACTCATGGATCGCTGCGGCCCGCCGCGGCTGTCTTATACGCCATCCTGCCCGATGCCGTTACCCATGCGTACACGCGTCAAACGCCCCGCCCGGATCACTGCCGCCGACCGCGTCGCGACGGCGACGCCACGAGGCTGACCATGGCTCGCGACCCTTACGAAGTGCTGGGCGTCGGCAAGGGCGCCGACATCAAGGACGTGAAATCGGCCTACCGCAAGCTTGCCCGCAAGCTGCATCCGGATCTGCATCCCGGCGATGCCAAAGCCGAGGATCGGTTCAAGGAGGTGGCGGCGGCCTACGATTTCCTGTCGGATGCGGAGAAGAAGGGGCAGTTCGACCGCGGCGAGATCGATGCCTCGGGTGCGCCCACCATGGCGCGCGGTTTCTATCGTCGGCGCGCCGAGGGAGAGCCCGGCACGCGCTATCACGATCCCCGGGAGTTCTTCCAGGATATCGGTGGCGAGGGCATCTTCGCCGACCTGTTCGGCGGCGGCCGCCGCGGGCCGTCGATGCGCGGCGGTGACGTGCGGACGACGCTTGCCGTGGATTTCCTCGATGCGGTGAAGGGCGCGACCCGCGAGGTTGAGCTGCCCACCGGCCGGCGCTTGAAGATCACCATCCCCCCCGGCTCCAAGGACGGCAGCGTGCTGCGCCTCAAGGGGCAGGGGCAACCGGGGATGGGCGGCGGCGAGCGCGGCGACCTGCACGTCGAGCTTTCGGTCCGCGAACACCCGACGTTCCGGCGCGACGGCGACGACATCGTCGTCGACGTACCGGTGACCCTGCCGGAAGCCCTGCTCGGCGGCAAGATCCAGGTGCCGACGGTGGATGGTCCGGTGAGCATGGCGGTGCCGAAGGGCTCAAACACCGGCACCCGTCTCCGGCTGCGCGGCAAGGGGGCGCCTAAGCCCGGCGGTGGCCGCGGTGACCAGTACGTCACCTTGCAGGTGATGCTGCCGGACCAGCCGGACGCCGACCTGGAAAAGCTGGTTCGCGACTGGGCAGATCGGCACCCCTATCATGTGCGGGGCGAGGGGGGAGCCTAGACCATGCGGTCGTTCGACGACATCGTCCGCCTCTATCGGGTGGATCGCATCGAACTCACCACCTGGATCGACCAGGAATGGGTCAAGCCGAGCCGGGTCGGCGATCGGCTCGAGTTCGACGACGTGGACGAGGCCCGGATCGGCCTGATCCTGGAGCTCCGCCGGGATCTGATGGTGGAGAGCGACGCGCTCGGCTTGATCCTCTCGCTGCTGGATCAGGTCTATGCCGCGCGCCAATTGCTGCATACGGTCGAGGAGGCGATCCAGGGCCTGCCGGAGCCGCTGCAGACCCAAGTGCGCGAGCAGCTAAGGCGTTCGCCCAAGCCGTAGACCGGCCGCGGCCGCATCGGTCCCGCCGCTCTCAGCGGGCGCGCTGTCGAACAACAACGCGTCGAGGCTGATGGCCAGCCGATCGCGTGATTCTGCCGCGTCCGCCGCGAGCAACTCGCCGAGCCGCCGTCGCCAGGGGGTTGCGTCGGTCGCGGGCGGGATGTCCCCCTCGCCGAGGTCAAGGCCGAGGGCATTGACCACGTCGGCGAGGGTGGTCGACGCCGCCTCGCGCACCGGCAGCCAGCGACCAGTGGCCGTACGGTCGGCCAACTGGGCGCCGCGCAGCTCGTGCAACAGCGTATCGGCGACGGCGTCGGGAACCTCGGGCGCGGTGACCACGGCGCGGCGCGTGGCCGGCCGGCCCTTGCGCGTGCCCCGATAGAGCACGGCGAGCACGCTCAGCGCCACGGTCAATCGGGTGGCCGGCGGCAGGGGCGTGCCGAGCTCCACCGCCGAGCGCCCCCAGTTGGGCAGTTCCGCCGTCACCACGGCGCCGGCCAGGATCACCGCCCAGGACAGATACATCCAGAACAGGAACATGGGGATGGTGGCGAGGGCACCGTAGAGATTGCTGTAGGCCGGAAACGCCGTGACGTAGGCGGTGAAGCCCGACTTCAGCAGGGTGAAGGCAACCCCGGCCACGAGACCGCCGACCAAGGCGTGCGCGATCCTGACCGGCCGGTTGGGAAGGATCGCATAGAACAGGGTGAACGCCGCCGCCAACAACAGCGTCGGCAGGATCTGCGACAGCCACGCCAGCGGGCCTTCCATCGCACCCGCGGCAACCATTTTGGTGAAGGCGAAGGCATCCATCGCCAGCGAGAAGCTCGCGCCGATGAGCAGTGGCCCGAGGGTCAGGATCGCCCAGAAGACCAGTAGCCGGCGGATCATCGACCGCGTTTCTGCCGACTTGAAGATCACGTCGATGGCGGATTCGATGGTGACGAACAGCAACAGCGCCGTGATGGCGAGGCCGACGATGCCGACGGCGGTGAGGCCGCGCGCCCGGCCGACGAAAGATTCGATGTACTCCTTCACCGAATCGACCGCCGTCGGCACCAGATTGTCGAACAGAAACGCCTGCAACTCCTGCTGGATGTCGCCGAACACCGGGAACGCTCCCATCACCGCGAAACCGATGGCGGTGAGCGGCACCAGCGCCAGCAGCGAGGCATAGCTGAGCGAGGCAGCCGCGGCGAAACAGCGATCCTCATCGAACCGCACGGCGCAGCGCTTGAGAAACTGCAGCGTGGTCTGGAGAGCCGCCGATCGGGAAATCAATGGAGCCACGATTCCGTCCCCCGACGTTGACGCGTCGAGGGGCATCATATAAGGCCAAGCGCGGGAAGGGGAACCGCCTGTCGCGGCGGCGGGCCATCCGCACCGTCGGTCGCCCTCCCGAGATCCCGCGCTGCCGCCCGCCAATGGGGCCTGCCAAAGGGGCCCGCCAAAGGGGAACACAATGAGCACCTCCGCACCGCTGATGTCTGGCAAGCGGGGCCTGATCATGGGCGTCGCCAACGACCGATCCATGGCCTGGGGGATCGCCCGGACCGCGCATGCGCACGGCGCGTCGCTGGCCTTCACCTACCAGGGGGAGGCGCTGCGCAAGCGCGTGGCGCCGCTGGCGGAACAGGTCGGATCATCGATCGTCGTGCCGTGCGACGTGGCCAACCCGGAGGATCTGGATGCCGCCTTCGCGGCGGTCGGGGAGCGCCTCGGCGATCTCGACTTCGTCGTCCATGCCATCGCCTTTTCCGACAAGGAGCAGCTCAAGGGCCGGTACGTGGACACGACGCCGAAGAACTTCGCCGAGACGATGATGATCTCGTGCTACTCGTTCACCGCCGTTTGTCAGCGGGCCGAGCGCCTGATGCGGAACGGCGGCAGCCTGCTCACCTTGAGCTATCTCGGCGCCGAACGCGTGATGCCGCATTACAACGTCATGGGCGTTGCCAAGGCGGCGCTGGAGGCCAGCGTCCGCTATCTGGCCGAGGACCTGGGCAAGCAGGCGATCCGCGTCAATGCCCTGTCCGCCGGCCCGATGAAGACGCTCGCCGCCTCCGGCATCGGCGACTTCCGCTTCATCCTGCGCTGGAACGAATACAACGCGCCGCTCCGGCGGAACGTCGCCCTCGAAGAGGTCGGCAACGCCGGACTCTACCTGCTGAGCGATCTCTCGTCGGCGGTGACCGGCGAGGTGCATCACGTCGACTGTGGCTATAACGCCATCGGCATGATGGCGGTGGACGCCGTCGACAACGTCAAGGACCTGCTCGCGAACTTCTCGCCCCAATCCTGATGTCCGCCTGATGTCCGGCAACACCTTCGGCCACAGCCTCAAGATCACGTCGTTCGGCGAGAGCCACGGGCCGGCGATCGGCTGCGTCGTCGATGGCGTGCCGCCGAGAATTCCGCTCGTCGACGCCGACATCCAGCACTGGGTCGATCGCCGCCGCCCCGGTCAGAGCCGCCACACCACCCAGCGCCGCGAAAGCGACACCGTGCAGATCCTCTCCGGCGTGTTCGAGGGGCTGACGACCGGGGCTCCCATCGGCCTGTTGATCGTCAACGAGGACGCCCGCAGCAAGGACTACGGCGCCATCAAGGACCTCTTCCGCCCCGGCCACGCCGACTACACCTATTGGAAAAAGTACCGGATCCGCGACCATCGTGGCGGCGGCCGTTCCAGCGCGCGGGAAACCGCGACCCGGGTCGCCGCCGGCGCCATCGCCCGCAGGATCCTCGGCGACGGCGTCGCGGTACGCGCCGCGCTGGTGCAGTTGGGACCGCATCGCATCGAGCGCCGTCGCTGGGACTGGTCAGCGACAGAGGGGAACCCGTTTTGGTGCCCCGATCCGGTGGCGGCGGCGGCATGGGAAGACGTCCTCGACGGCGTGCGCAAGGCCGCCTCGTCGGTCGGCGGCATCATCGAGGTGGTGGCGTCCGGTGTGCCCGCCGGCCTCGGCGCGCCGACGTTCGATCGCCTGGACGCCGACATCGCCAAGGCGATGCTGTCGATCCCGGCGGTCAAGGGCGTGGAGATCGGCGACGGGTTCGCCGCCGCCGCCCTGACGGGCCAGGAGCACAACGACGCCATGCGCATGCAGGACGATGCGGTCCGCTTCCTCTCCAACCATGCCGGCGGCGTGCTCGGCGGCATCTCCACCGGTCAGGACGTGGTCGTCCGCCTCGCCATCAAGCCGACCAGTTCGATCGCCACATCGCAGCCGACGGTGGACGTGCACGGCGCCGAGGTCGACGTGGTGACCAAGGGGCGGCACGACCCGTGCGTCGCCATTCGCGGCGTCCCCGTCGCCGAGGCGATGCTGGCGCTGGTGCTGGCCGACCATCTGCTCCGCCATCGCGGGCAATGCGGCTGAGGCCGGTCGGCCGCCCTCCCGGTCTCGGCCACGGCCTGGCGGTGGCAGCGATCCTGTGGCTCTCGACCGTGACGGCGATGGCGCGCGAGGTCGCGAGTGACGACCCCTGGCAACTCTGCCTCGCGGCGATCGCCGAGGCAGAACGGTCGGCGAAGCTGCCACGCCATCTGCTGCACGCGGTGGCGCTGGCGGAATCGGGCCGGCGCCACCCGGAGACCGGCGCCTGGACACCCTGGCCGTGGGCGATCAACAATGCCGGCGCCAGCTATTTTCTCGATTCCCCGGATGAAGCGGTGGCGGCGGTGCAGGGCCTGCGCGCCCAGGGCGAAACCAACATCGACGTCGGCTGCATGCAGGTGAACCTGCACTACCACCCCAGCGCTTTCGCCAGCCTGCACGACGCCTTCGATCCGGGCACCAATGCGGCCTATGCGGCCGCGCTGTTGCGAACGCTGTTCCGCCGGACCGGATCGTGGATCTACGCCGTGCAGACGTACCACTCCGGCAAGTTCCGCAACAATTTCCCCTACCGGCAGCGGGTGATGACGCTGTGGCGGCAGTTGCGTGGCCGGCGCTGATCGGGGGGAGCCCGTCGGTTGGCCCGGAAATTGCTCCGTTGTTCGGCAAGGGACGACAGGAGCCGCCACATGCATCATCGCCCACTCTTCGCGTTCACTCTGTTCATCCTCGCCGGTCTCGGCGACGCCGCCGCCACGGCGCCTCACCAGGATCCCTGGACCCTCTGCGCCCGCGCCGTCGCACAGGCCGAGCGGGCGGCGGGCATTCCCCCGCACCTGCTCCAGGCGATCGCGCTCGCCGAATCCGGCCGCACCAGCAAGCAGCACCAGGCACGTCTTGCCTGGCCATGGACCGTCATGGCCGAGGGCAATGGGCGATATCTGCCGACCAAGGAGGCGGCGGTCGCCACGGTCGAGGCACTGCAGAGCCGCGGCGTCCGCAACATCGACGTGGGCTGCATGCAAGTGAACCTGCGCTATCATCCCGACGCGTTCGCCGGCCTCGCGCAAGCCTTTGATCCGACGGCCAACGCCGCCTATGCCGCCCGCTTCCTCAAGGACCTGCACCGGGAGACCGGCTCGTGGACGGCGGCGGCCGGCCGCTACCATTCGGCGACGCCCGAATACAATGGCCCCTATCGCGCCAAGGTGACGAAGCTGTGGCAGCAGCAGGCCGGCAAGGCCGCGACCCTGGCCGCGGCCGGGAGCGGGACGCCCAGGCCAACGACGGGGCCGGGGACACGCCGGCAGGTCAGCATGAAGACAGCCAACCTGGGGACGATGCCGACCCGCGGCATCACCCGCCGCTCGCGCTTGCTGTTCGGCAGTGGTCCGCGAACGTTCGTCCGCGATGCGGCGGCGACGGAGCGGTTTGAGGCACGCCGGCGCCAACAGCTTGAAGCTTGGCGCACGACGACGCGCCGGCTCACCCAGGGCGCGCGCTTCCACTGAGCGGCGGCGGGTGGCGCGCGGCTGATCGCCTGTCGTCGCCGTCCCGTATGGCATGTCAGTGGATCGGATCTGATCGGACCGGTCTCGAGGGACGCCGGGGCGGGAGGAAGACCGAATGTTGACGTTGACGATGCTGGCGAGCCTGCTGGTCGCTCTGGCGCTGGGCGGCATGGTGTTCTTTGCCGCAGTCTACGCACCGGTGATCTTTCGCACGTTGGCGCCGGAACCGGCCGGCCGGCTGCTGCGGGCGCTTTTTCCCGTTTACTACAAGGTCAACGCCGGGCTGACCGGCGCGGCGGCGCTGTCGCTGGCGCTGCGGCCGGAGGGCTGGCTGCTCGCCGCCATATGCGCTCTCTTCCTTGTCTCCATGGTGCTGCTGATGCCGCGCATCAATCAGGCCCGTGACCTGTGGCTGCAGGGTGACCAAGGCGCGCGGCGGCGGTTCAATCGCCTGCACCGGGCGAGCGTCGCCATCAATGTCGTGCAGATGGTGGTGCTGGTCGGCGTGTTCCTCAGGCTGGCGGGCTGAGGCGCCGGGCGGCGAGCAGGAACTCGACATTGCCCTCGGGGCCGGTGATCGGGCTGGCGACGATGCCCTGGACGGCCCAACCTTGCGTTTGCACCCAGGCGGCGATGCGGTTGCAGACGGCAGCGTGCACCGCCGGATCGCGGACGACGCCGCCCTTGCCGACGTGCGCGCGGCCCGCCTCGAACTGCGGCTTGATCAGCGCCACCAGATCGGCGGACGCGGCGGCCAGCGCCAGCGCCGCCGGCAGCGCCGTCTCCAGGCCGATGAAACTGACGTCGCAGGTGATGAGGTCGACCGCCTCCGGCACGTGTGAGCGCGCCAGCGAGCGGCAATTGGTCCGTTCCAGCACGACGACGCGCGGATCCTGGCGCAACCGCCAAGCCAACTGGCCGTGGCCGACGTCGACGGCGTAGACACGGGCGGCGCCGCGGGTCAGCAGCACATCGGTGAAACCGCCCGTGGATGCGCCGACGTCGAGGCAGACGCGGTCGCCGGGATCGAGGGTGAAATGGTCAAGGGCATGGGCCAGCTTGACGCCGCCGCGGGAAACCCAAGGATGGTCGCGGCCACGCACCTCGAGCGGTGCGTCCACGTCCAGCATCTGGCCGGCCTTGTCGAGGCGCCGCGTGTCGGCGAAGACCAGCCCGGCGAGAATCAGCGCCTGCGCCTTGGCCCGGCTGTCCGCCAGCCCGCGCTCGACCAGCAGCTGATCCAGCCGTCGCCGGCGCCCGGCGCCGGTCACGCGGCTCAGGCGCGCGCCACCGCCGCCGCGTCCTTGTTGAGGCCGAGCGCCGACAGCGCCGTGGCGACGATGTCGGCCGCCTGCAGACCGGCTTCGGCGTACTGGACATCCGGCGCCGCGTGGTCCTGGAACCGGTCGGGCAGGCACATGGGGCGGAACTTCAGGCCGCTATCAAAGATCCCCGCGGTGGCGAGAAACTGCATGACGTGCGCGCCGAAGCCACCGACCGACCCTTCCTCGATGGTGATCATCACCTCGTGCTCATGCGCCAGCCGGCCGATCAGGTCGCGATCCAGCGGTTTGGCGAAGCGCGCGTCGGCGAGAGTCGTCGAGAGGCCGCGCGCGGCGAGTTCGTCGGCGGCGCGGCTCGCTTCGGCCAACCGACCGCCAAGGCTCAGCAACGCCACCTTGGTGCCTTCGCGCAGGATGCGTCCCTTGCCGATGGGCAGCGGCACGCCTTCCTCCGGCAGTTCGACGCCCATCCCCTCGCCGCGCGGATAGCGGAAGGCGCTCGGCAGGTCGTCCATGGCGGCGGCGGTCGCCACCATGTGTATCAACTCCGCCTCGTCGCCGGCGGCCATGACGATCATGTTCGGCAGACAGCAGAGATAGGCGAGGTCGAAGGCCCCGGCGTGGGTGGCGCCATCGGCGCCGACCAGGCCGGCGCGGTCGATGGCGAAACGCACGGGCAGCTTCTGCAGCGCGACGTCGTGCACCACCTGATCGTAGGCCCGCTGCAGGAAGGTCGAGTAGATGGCGGCGAACGGCTTGCGCCCCTCGGCGGCGAGGCCGGCGGCGAACGTCACCGCGTGCTGTTCGGCGATGCCGACGTCGAAGGTCCGGTCCGGGAACACCTGCTCGAAGGCGTCGAGACCGGTGCCGCCCGGCATCGCCGCGGTGATCGCGCACACCCGCGGATCCTTGTGCGCCTCACGGATCAGCGCCCTGGCGAAGACGCCGGTGTAGGACGGCGCATTGCTCTTCGCCTTGACCTGCTCGCCGGTGACGACGTTGAACTTGCCGACGCCGTGGTACTTGTCCGCCGCCTGCTCGGCCGGTGCATAGCCGTGGCCCTTGCGGGTGACGACATGCAAGAGCACGGGGCCCGGCTCGCGATCATCGCGCAGGTTCTTGAGGACGGGCAGCAGGTGGTCGAGGTTGTGACCGTCGATGGGTCCGACATAGTAGAAGCCGAGCTCCTCGAACAGCGTGCCCCCCGTGACCATGCCGCGCGCGTACTCCTCGGCGCGGCGGGCGGCGTTGCCCAGCGGCCGCGGGAACTTGCGCGCCAACTCGCCGGCGAAATTGCGGACCGAGCGGAACGAGCGAGACGAGATCAGCCGCGAGAGATAGGCACTGAGCGCCCCCACCGGCGGCGCGATCGACATGTCGTTGTCGTTGAGGATGACGATCAGCCGCGAATCCATGGAGCCGGCGTTGTTCATCGCCTCGTAGGCCATGCCGGCACTCATCGCGCCATCGCCGATCACCGCGATCACGTGGTTGTCCTGCTTTTCGGCGTCGCGGGCGACGGCCATGCCGAGCGCTGCGGAGATGGATGTCGAGCTGTGCCCGGCGCCGAACGGATCGTATTCGCTTTCCGAGCGCTTGGTGAAGCCGGAGAGGCCGCCGCCCTGGCGTAACGTCGGCATCATGGCACGCCGGCCGGTGAGGATCTTGTGTGGATACGCCTGGTGGCCGACGTCCCAGAGCAACCGGTCACGCGGCGTGTCGAAGACGTAGTGCAGCGCCACCGTCAACTCGACGACGCCGAGACTGGCGCCGAGGTGGCCGCCGATGCGCGAGACGATGCGCACGGTGTCGCTACGGAGTTCGTCCGCGACTTGGCGCAAATCGCTCTCGGGCAGGGTCCGCAGGGTCGCGGGATCGTTGATGCGGTCCAGCAGCGGGGTCATCCGGTGCTCCGTCACAGTCTCAACTCCTTTATTTCTCTTCGCGGCCAGTCGTCCGGTTCATCGGACACCAATCACGCGCGGCGATCGACGACATACCGAGCCAGCGCGCGCAGCGGATCGGCGTAGTCCGAAAAAACGTCGAGATGTTGGATGGCTTGGCGCGAGAGCATTTCCGCCTGATCGCGGGCGCGCTCGATGCCGAGCTTGGTGACGAAGGTCGCCTTGCCGGCGACCCTGTCCTTGCCGGTTTTCTTGCCGACCTCGGCCTCGGAGCCTTCGACATCCAAGAGATCGTCGACGATCTGAAAGGCGAGTCCGAGATCGTGGGCATAGGCGTGCAGCGCCAAGCGTGCCGCCTCGGTGGCGCGGCCGAGCACGGCGCCGGACTCGCAGGAGAAGTTGATCAGCGCGCCGGTTTTCAGCCGCTGCAGGCGGGTGACGGCGTCCACTTCCAGATCGACGTTCTCGGCCAGCAGATCGAGCATCTGGCCGCCCACCATGCCGTCGGCGCCCGCCGCCTTGGCCAGATCCAGGACCAGATCGCTGCGCACCCGCGCATCGCCGTGGGTGGACGGATGGGCGAGCACCTCGAAGGCCAGTGTCAACAGCGCGTCGCCGGCGAGGATCGCCGTCGCTTCGTCAAACTTGACGTGGCAGGTGGGCAACCCGCGCCGCAGCGAATCGTTGTCCATGGCCGGCAGGTCGTCGTGGATCAGCGAATAGCAGTGCACCATCTCCACGGCCGCCGCGACGCGCATCGCCCGCTCGCCGTCCACATCGAACAAACCGGCGCTGGCCGTCACCATGAACGGGCGGATGCGTTTGCCGCCGGACAAGGTGGCATAGCGCATCGCTTCGACGACGCGCGATTCGGGCTCGTCGTCCAACGGCAACAGCGTTTCGAGCAGCGCCGTCACGGCACGCGCGTTCTCGGCGAGCGCAGCCTGGATGTCCACGGACGGGATCCCTATTCCAGCGTCGCGGGCTGCACCCCGACGGAGCCATCGGGGCCGAGGACGATCTTTTCGACGCGCATCTGGGCTTCCTGCAACTTGGTCTCGCAATGTCGCTTGAGCAATGCGCCGCGCTCGTAGGCGCCGATCGCCTCGTCGAGTCGCGCCGATCCCTCCTCGAGCCGGCGGACGATCGTTTCGAGCTCGGCCAGCGCGTCTTCGAAACTCAGTCCGACGATATCAGCCGGCAGCGTCGGTTCAGGCATCGATCCCCCAAGGCACATGTCCCGCGAGCATATGTTCCGAAAAACAGAGCAGCAAGAGAGATACGTCGCAGGACGCCGGTCAACTGCCCATCATCGCCTTGACGTGCACGGCAACGCTGGCGGCCAACGCCTCCAGATCGTAACCCCCCTCGAGTGTCGAAACGACGCGACCATTGCAGCGCTTTTCGGCAATGTCGAGCAGTTCCCGCGTCACCCACTGAAAATCTGCCGTCTGAACGCGCAATTGTGCCAACGGGTCGCGGGCATGCGCATCGAATCCGGCGGAAATCAGCAGCAGATCGGGTGCGAAGGCATCGAGAGCCGGCAGGATCCGGTCGCGATAGGCGGCGCGAAACTCCTCCGAGCCGGAGCCCGGGCGGAGCTGGACGTTGACGATGTTGTTATAGACGCCGGTTTCCTGCTCCATACCGGTGCCCGGATAGCAGGGCCACTGGTGGCTGGAGGCGTAGAACAGGTCACGATAGCGATAGAAATAGTTCTGCGTGCCGTTGCCGTGATGGACGTCGAAATCGACGACGGCGACGCGTTCGATGCCGTGCTTGTGGCGGGCGTGTTCGGCGGCGATGGCCACGTTGTTGAACAGGCAGAAGCCCATGGCCTGGGCGATCTCGGCATGGTGCCCCGGCGGCCGCACGGCACAGAAGGCATTGCGAATGTCGCCCTTGATGACGGCGTCGATGGCCTCGCACAGGGCGCCGACGGCGTGCAGTGCCGCGTTTCCCGACGCCGGACACGTGGCGGTATCGGGATCGAGATGCACGTGCCCAGACTTCGGCAGGTTTTCGAACAGCGCCTCCACATAATAGGGCGCGTGGACGTATTCGATCTCTTTCACCGAGCCGAGCGGTGCCTGGCGTCGCTGTAGATAGTGGAAATCCTCGTGTTCGAGCGCCTCCTGGATCGCCAGGAGCCGGGCCGGGGCCTCGGGGTGCCAGGATCCCATTTCGTGTTGCAGACAGGACGGATGCGTAAACAGGGCGGTTGGCATAAAGGCGAAGGTCCGCGAGGTTGATCGAGAGTGGATGGACGAACAGCCGAAAGCTGCCATATTGGTGGTTAGTCGCAGCGCTGGCCAGGGAAAATATCCGCCGGCTCGGCTGGAGCGGGGCGGAGGCGGGATTCGCCTGACCAGTCGATCGGGTTTGCAGCGGCTGTGGACCGCACTTGAACGCCGTCGTTCGACGAGGCCGCCGGGGCCGACGTTGCAGGAGCCGGTCGCGGCATGGCCGGGCGTCAAGGGGCGGCGAAGCCGCAAGGGCAGAGACCGTGGACTAAGGGCAGAGGTCGACTTATGAGGATTCGAAGCGCGGCACGTGCGCTGCTGGCAGCCTGCCTGATCGGCGCGGCGTTGCCGGCGGTTGCACAAGAGGCGTCCCTAGTGGGCGTGGACCCGGTGCGGTCCGAGCCGTTGCACCAGACCGCGCCCGTGGTTGGTCGCTTCGTCGCTTGCCAGGGTGGCGAGGTGACCGCGCAGGTCGGCGGCGCCGTCGGCCACGTCGCCGTCGAGGTCGGCGATCGTATGCGCGAGGGCGACGTCATCGCCGTACTGGCTCGCGAACGCTTTGCCGCCGAAGTGGCGCTGCGCAGCGCCCGCGTCGCCGAGGCGGAAGCCGTGGTCAACGCCACCCGCTCGAAGTTGGCGTTGCGGCGGCAGGAACTGGACCGGCTCAGCCGGCTGCGTCGCTCGCCGGCCTTCAGCGAGGGTCAGTACGAGGACAAGCGGCTGGAGGTGGCGATGACCGAGGCCGATCTCGCCGAAACGCAGGCGCTGGTGGCTCGGGCGACCGCCGAACAACGGCTGGCTGAGATCGACTATCGGGACGCCGAGATTCGGGCGCCGTACGCCGGCGCGGTGAGCCGCCGGCACACCGAAGTCGGTGCCTACGTCAGTCCGGGATCGGCGGTGGTTACGCTGGTCAACGCCGGCTGTCTGGAAATCGAGGCCGACGTGCCCCAGGTGCGCGCTCGGGCGCTGGAGTCCGGGACGTCCGTGGCCTTCGGCGCCGACCGCCAACCGGCAACGGTGCGGGCCGTGCTGCCGGAAGAAAATCCGCTCACCCGCACCCGGACGGTGCGGTTCGCGCCGGATGGGGAACTTGGCTCTCAGGCGGTCTCCGGTCAGAGCGTCACCCTGTGGCTTCCCGTGGGCGGGTCGCGCGACGTGTTGACGGTGCACAAGGATGCGGTGGTCCGCCGGCGCGGGCAGCAGACCGTGTTCGCGGTGGAAGACGGCAAGGCCGTGCCGCGGCCGGTGACCGTGGGGGAGGCGATTGGCAGCCGCTTCGAGGTCCTCGACGGGCTCGCGGACGGCGACGTCGTCGTCGTTCGCGGTAACGAACGCCTGCGACCGGGGCAGTCAATCCGGGTCAACGGTGGGGCCGCTGCGGGAGCCGGTGCGGGAGCCGGCGGATGAATCTGATCCGCCTGTCGATCGAGCGGCCCATGGCCGTCCTCGCGGCGGTGATCATGGTCGTCTTGTTCGGCATGGTTGCCCTGCAGAACATTCCGATCCAGCTCGCACCCGACGTCAATCGGCCGGTGATCAGCGTCAACACCTCGTGGCCGGGGGCGGCGCCCGCCGAGGTCGAGCGGGAAATCATCAACCGCCAAGAAGAGGCGCTCCGCGGCCTCGAGGGACTGGCGGAGATGAGCAGCTCGTCGTCCACGGGGTCCGGCCGCATCACGCTCGAGTTCAACGTCGGTCAGGACATGGACCGGGCGCTTTTGCTCGTCGCCAATCGACTGAACCGGATCTCCGGGTATCCTGACGAGGCCGACGAGCCGATGCTCGATACCGCCGGCAGCGACGATCAGCCGATCGCCTGGTTCATCTTCCGGCGGGCGCCCGGCAACGAACGGGAGATCGACACCTATCGCGAGTTCGTCGACGACGTGATCCGGGAGCGCCTGGAACGGGTGCCCGGGGTCAGCCGGGTCAACGTCTTTGGCGGCGCCGACCGCGAACTGAAGATCACCGTCGATCCGTTATTGATGGCCGAGTACGGATTGACCGTGCCCGACATCGTGCAGGCGCTGCGCGCCGCCAACGTCTCGGTTTCCGCCGGTGATGTCGACGAAGGCAAGCGCCGCTATGTCGTTCGGAGCGAAGGCGAATTCAAAACGCCCGATGATGTCCGCGCCGTCTTGTTGCGCAGCATCACCGATCCCGCCACCGGGCGCATCGCCCGCGTCACCGTCGGCGACGTCGCCGAAGTGGCGTTCGGCATCAAGCAGGCGACGGCCGCCATCCGCTACCTCGGCGAACCAGCGCTGGCGATGAACGCGTTGCGCGAAACCGGCGCCAACGTCATCGCGACCATGGCGGGGATTCGGCAGGCCGTCGACGAACTCAACGGCGGCCTCATCCCGGACGCGGGACTGACGCTGAAACAGGTTTACGACGAGACCACCTACATCCGCTCGTCCATCGATCTGGTGCAACAGAACATCTGGATCGGCGGCTCGCTCGCGGCCATCGTGCTGTTTCTGTTCCTCAGGTCGGGATCGGCGACGCTGATCGTCACGCTGGCGATCCCGGTGTCGATCATCGGCTCCTTCGTCGCCATGGCGGCCCTCGGCCGGTCGATCAACGTGATCTCGCTGGCCGGGCTGGCGTTTGCCGTCGGCATGGTGGTCGATGCGGCGATCGTCGTGCTCGAGAACATTTTCCGCCTGCGACAACGCGGCATGCCGGCCGCTCGCGCCGCCTACGAAGGCGCGCGGCAGGTCTGGGGCGCGGTGCTGGTGTCGGCGCTGACCACGGTGATGGTGTTCATTCCGATCCTCACCATGGAACTGGAAGTCGGCCAGTTGTTCCGCGACATCGCCGTCGCCATTTCCGTTGCCGTCGTGCTGTCGTTGCTGGTCGCCATCACCGTCATTCCGGCGCTGGCCAACCGCCTGCTCGGCCAACCGATCGGCGACGTCACCAAGAACCGCCGCCTGCCGGTGGTGGATCGCTTGGCGCGTGGCTTCGTCGACGGCACCACCGGCTTCGTGCGGCGTATCGTCGGTCACCGGATCGCCGCGGTCGTGCTGGTGCTGGCGGTTTGCGGTGCCGCCGGGACGGCCACATGGCTGTTCCTGCCGAAGCTGGAATACCTGCCGGAAGGCAATCGCAACCTGGTGTTCGCCGTGGTGCTGCCGCCGCCGGGGTACAACCTGGAGACGATGCGGGAGATCGCCGAAGGCCTGGAGGCGGAGGTGCGCCCCATGTGGGCGTCGGAGACCGGTCCGGAGACCGAGCCGGGACAACCGCCGAAGTTCGAGAACTTCTTCTTCGTCGCCCGGCCGACCACCACCTTCATCGGCGGGACGTCTGCCGAACCACGCCGCGTCCGCGACCTGATCCCCGTGTTGCGGCCGCTGATCTTCCGCGAACCGGGCACCTTCGGCGTCATCAGCCAGCCGTCACTGTTCGGCCGTGCCGTCGGCGGCGGCCGCTCCATCGACGTCAACGTCTCGGGCCCAGACCTGGAAGATGTTTTGGAGGTCGCCCAGGGTGCGGCCGGCAAGATCGAGGCGCTGCTGCCACGCGGCGAGGGGCACCAGATGCGACCGCGGCCGGGACTGGAGCTGGGCTCGCCCGAGGTGCGGATCACGCCCGATCCGCTGCGGCTGACCGATGCCGGCGTCACGGGCCGCGATTTCGCCTCCACGGTCGATGCCTTCAACGACGGCCTGCGCGTCGCCGAGATTACCGTCGGCGGCAAGCGCATCGACCTCACCCTGGCCGGCCCGGAGAGCCAGATCATTCAGACCCAGGGCATCGAACAGTTGCCGATCGTCACCCCCTCGGGCGAGATCCTGCCGGTCTCCTCCCTGGCCCGGGTCGAGGTGACCTCCGGCCCCACCGAGATCCGGCATCTCGAACGCGAGCGGACGGTGACGCTCGACATCCGTCCGGCGACGGCTATGCCGCTGGAGGCCGCCATGGAGATGCTGCAGGCGAAGGTGGTCGACGAGTTGCGCGCCGAGGGGTTGCCGTCCGGCGTCACGCTGCGGCTGGCCGGTGTCGCCGACAAGCTGACCGAAACCTGGGCGGCGATGGAGTGGCAGTTTCTCCTGGCCATCGCCATCGTCTATCTGGTGATGGCGGTGCTGTTCGAGAGCTTCGTCTACCCGCTGGTGATTTGCCTCGCGGTGCCGCTGGCGACGGCGGGCGGCGTCGGCGGGCTGGCCATCCTCAACCTGTTCACCTATCAGCCGCTGGACATGCTGACGCTCCTCGGCTTCATCATCCTGGTTGGCATCGTCGTCAACAACGCCATTCTGCTCGTGCACCAGACCCTGCATCACGCCCGGGTCGATGACATGGCGGCGGCCGACGCCATCGTGTCGGCCACCCGCGACCGCATCCGGCCGATCTTCATGTCGACGCTGACCAGCATCTTCGGGATGCTGCCACTGGTGGTGTTTCCCGGCGCCGGTTCGGAACTCTACCGCGGGCTCGGTTCGGTGGTGCTGGGGGGATTGGCGCTGTCGGCGGTGCTGACACTGGCCATCATCCCGCCGCTGCTGACGCTGATCGGGCCGTTGATCGAGCGTCAGCGCCCGGCCGCCCGGCCGACTGTCGATCTCGAACCGCGGCAGGCGGCGGAGTAAGCGCCCGCCGGCGGCACAGGATTGCTCCGGCGGGATCAGCCCCTGCGGGCGCGGCCGGCGGGCGGCAGCGGCACCAGGCTGAGCACGAAGAAGACCGTGGCGGCGACGACGATGGACGGCCCGGCGGGCGTGTTCCAGTGCAGCGAGCCATTGAGCCCGAGGACGGCCGCCGCGACGCCGACGCCGATGGCGATCACCGCCATCTGTTCCGGCGTGCGGGCAAAACGGCGCGCCGTCGCGGCGGGAATGATCAATAGCGAAATGATCAGGAGAATTCCCACAAGCTTCATCGCCAGCGCGACGACCAGGGCGATCAGCACCATGAAGACGAGGCTCACGCGGGCGGTGGGGACGCCCTCGGCGCGGGCGAGGTCCTCGTGCACGGTGGTCGCCAGCAGCGGCCGCCAGATCGCCACCAGGATGCCCAGCACCACCACGCCGCCGAGGTAGATCAAGACGATGTCCTGCATCGTCACCGCCAGGATGTCACCGAAGAGGTAGCTCATCAGGTCGAGCCTGAGCCACGTCATCAGGGCGATCGCGACGAGACCGAGCGCCAGGGCCGCATGGGCGAGGATGCCGAGCAGCGTGTCGCCGGAGAGCCACGGCGTGCGCTGCAACGAGACCAGCAGCAGCGCGACCAGCACCGTCACGGCGACGACGCCAATGTACGGGTCGACGTCGAGGAGGAAGCCGAGGGCGATGCCGAGCAGGGCGGAATGCGCCATGGTCGAGCCGAAATAGGCCATCCGGCGCCAGACGATGAAGCAGCCGAGCGGCCCCGCGACGATGGCGGCGCCGATGCCGGCGATGAGCGCGCGGACGAAGAAGTCGTCGAGCATCAGCGGCCTCGCTCGCCGGCCGGTGGGTCGTTGGGCTCGTCGCCGTCGAGGGGCACCACGTCGCCCGACGCGGCGTGGCGATGATCGTGATGGTGCGCGTAGACGGCGAGCAGGTTTGAGGCCTTCGGTCCGAACAGGCGCACGAACTCCGGGTGCCTGCCGACGGCTTCCGCGGTGCCGGCGCAGCAGACGTGGCGGTTGAGACACAGCACGTGATCGGTCGACGCCATGACCATGTGCAGGTCGTGCGAGACCACGATTACGCCGCAGCCGCGCCGCCGGCGCAGGTCGCTGATGAGTTCGTACAGGGCGGCCTCGCCGGCGAAGTCGACGCCCTGGATCGGCTCGTCGAGGACCAGGAGATCGGGGTCGACGAGCAACGCCCGCGCCAGCAGCACGCGCTGCAACTCGCCGCCGGACAGGGACTGGACGGCGGCGTCCAGGAGGTGGGCGACGCCGGTCTCGGCGAGGGCGCCGGCGACCGCCGTCCGGGGGCGGTGCAACGTCAACGTCATCAGCCGGGCGACGGTGATCGGCAGTACCGGATCCAGTTGCAGGCGCTGCGGGACATAGCCGACGCGCAGCCCGGTGCGGCGGCGCACGACGCCCGCCGTCGGCCGCAGCAGGCCCAGGAGAAGCTTGAGCAGCGTTGTCTTGCCGGCGCCGTTCGGGCCGATGATGGTGGTGATCTCCCGAGGGCGAACGACGATGTCGACATGGTCGATGATCGTGTGGCGGCCGAAGCGCAGGCACAGCCCCTCGCCGACGACCAACGCCGCGTCGTCGGCGGCGCCCGGCGGTCGGTTCGGCGGAAGTGCCGGCGGCCCGTCCGGCACTGGCTCAGCCGCCGGCGGCATCGTGGGCGGCCTGGCCGCAGGCGGCGCAGAGCCCGGCCACTTCGACAACCGCGGCCGAAACATTGAAGCCGACCTCCGAGGCCGCCGCGGCGATCGCCCGACTGACACGTGCGTCGGTGATCTCGCCGATCGTCCCACAGCGTTGGCAGATCAGGAACTGGGCGCCATGGCGGCCTGCCGCATGGGCACAGGCGACGTAGGCGTTGAGGCTCGCCAGCCGGTGGACGAGGCCGTGCTCCATCAGGAAATCCAGGGCGCGGTAGACGGCGATCGGGGCGGGCCGCCGGCCGTCCCGCGCCAGCCGGTCGAGAATGTCGTACGCGCCGATGGCCCCGTGGCTTTCGGCGACGATCTCGAGCACGCGGCGACGTTGCGTCGTCAGACGCACCCGACGGGCCAGGCACACCCGTTCGGCGTCCGCGAGGATGGCCGCCCGACAGCGGTCGTGATCGTGGTCGGCGCTCGGAAAGAACGGCTCCGACGTTGCGGGCGGCAGGCGCGGTGAACAGGTGCGTGGTTCGGCCATATCCTCCAGCCTTCAGGTTGACATGTTATACTATATCTCTTTATCCGATGCCATCATCCGTATGGCCATTCGACAGACGTATGGCCATTCCACAGAAAGGAGCATAGCCCTGCCATGGTTCGCTTGCCATTCGCCATCCTTGCCGCCGGCGCGACGCTGTCAACCACCCTCGGCCTCGCCGTGCCGGTGCGGGCCGACGCACCGCGTGTGGTCGCCAGCATCGTGCCCATCCATTCGCTGGTCGCCGGCATCATGGAGGGCGTCGCAACCCCGACCTTGCTGGTGACGGGCGGCGCCTCGCCGCACACGTACGCGCTGAAGCCGTCCGATGCCCAGGCCCTGCAGGACGCGGACGTGGTTTTCTGGGTGGGCGATGAACTGGAGACCTTCCTGGAAAAGCCGCTGGCGACGATCCCGCGTGGCGCCCAAGTGGTCGCCCTGGCCGAGGCGGCGGGCGTTACGCTGCTGCCCTATCGCGTCGGCGGGCCGGGGGGCGAACAGCCGCATGGCGACGCGGATGCGGCGCATGATGACGACCACGACCACGACCACGACCACGACCACGAGGCGCACGACCACGAGGCGCACGACCACGAGGCGCACG
>CAZVRW010000007.1:46025-51693 GCA_964630265.1 uncultured Rhodospirillaceae bacterium | reverse complement strand
CACGACCACGAGGCGCACGACCACGAGGCGCACGACCACGAGGCGCACGGCCACGAGGCGCACGGCCACGAGGCGCACGGCCACGAGGCGCACGACGACGCAGCGCGCGACCACGACCACGGTCATGCGCACGGTGAGACCGACATGCACATCTGGCTGGACCCGGTGAATGCCCAGGCCATGGTCGAGCGGATCGCCGCCGTGCTGAGCGAGGCCGATGCGGCCAACGCCGCCCGTTACCAGGTCAACGCCGCCGCCCTGCGCGCCCGACTCGGTGTGCTGGACTCGGATCTCCGGCAATCCCTGGAGCCGGTACGGACGCGGGCCTTCGTGGTGCTGCACGATGCCTATCAGTACTTCGAGACGCGCTATGGGCTGAACGCGGCCGGATCCATCACCATCAGCCCGGAGCGCCAGCCGAGCGCCCAGGCCCTGGTCGCGGTGCGTGCCCGCATCGCCGACACCGGCGCCGCCTGCGTCTTCGCCGAGCCGCAATTCGAGCCGGCGATCGTCGCCACGGTGGTCGAGGGCACCGGCGCCCGCACGGCCGTGCTCGACCCGCTCGGCGCCGACCTGCCCCCCGGATCGGACGCCTATTTCCAGTTGCTGCGGGGGCTCGCCGAGTCGCTGACGGACTGTCTCGGCCAGACCGGTTGATCGGCGCGGTCGGCGCCCTGCCGGTCAGGCCGCCTGGGTGCCGGGGGCCTTGACGCGGTAGAAGATGACGTAGAGCACCGGCACCATCACCAGGGTGAGCATCGATCCGACCAACAGGCCGCCCATGATGGTGAGGGCCAGGGAGCGGAAAAAGACATCCGACAACAGCGGGATCACACCGAGCACCGTGGTCCCGGCGGCCAGCAGCACCGGCCGGGTGCGGGAGATGGCGGAATCGACGATCGCCTGATGCGGCGACTTCCCTGAGCCCAACTCCTGATTGATCTCATCGAACAGCACGACGGCATTCTTGATCATCATGCCGGAGAGGCTCATGGCCCCGAGCAGGGCGACGAAGCCGAAGGGGGCCTGCGTGATCAACAAGGCCGGCGAGATGCCGATGAACACGAAGGGGATGATCAGCAGGATGATGGCGACCGGCCGGAACGCGTTGAACAGAGCGATCAGGATGAGCAGCATGATCGCGACCGCTGGCACGATCCCCGGGATCAGGCTCGCTTGCGAGGCATTGGAGTCGGCGTATTCGCCATCCCAGAACAGCTCATAGCCGGGTGGCAAGGGGATGGCCTCGAACTGGTCGCGCACCGAGGCCATGAAGTCGGCGAGCGTGACGCCGCGGATCGGCTCGGCTTCGACGGTGATCGTCGGCCGCTTCTGGTAGCGGGCGAGGATTGGGTTCTCCCAATTGATCTCGACACCGCTGGTCACCTGCGACAGCGGCACGGGCTCGGCGCCGCCTGACGGCTGGACCTGCAGCACGTCGAGGGTGGCGAGGCTGTTCCGCTCGTCCTCGACGTGCCGCACCATGATCGGCAACAGCGTGTTGCCTTCCCGGTACAGTCCGACGGGAACGCCGTCGGTTGCCCGTCGCGTGGAGCTCGCCACATCGTCGCGGGCCACCCCGGCCCAGCGGGCCCGTTCGTCGTTGAAGATGGGCTCGACCACGCGGACTCGCTCCCGCCAGTCCACTCGTGCCTCGGCCAGCCACGGATGACCGTCGAGGAGCCGCAACGCTTCTTCGCCGAGGGCGCGCAACTCATCCAGATCGGCGTTGCTCGGTCCGATGATCCGCGCCTGGAATTTCCATGGATTGCTCGGGCCGAGGGCATAAAGGCGGACGCGGACCACGGCCTGCAGGACGTTGTCGACGAGCCATTCCTTGGTCTCGTCGGCGAGCGTCGGCACCACGTCGGCCGAGCTGGTGTTGACGATCATGTTGGCGTAGGACGGATAGGGAAATTCTGAATCGACGGGGAGATAGAAGCGGGGCGGGCCACTGCCGATGAACGTACTGACGCTGACCACGCGCGGGTCCTGCAGCAGCCGCTCCTCGATCTCCCGGGTGTCGGCGGCGACCTGCTGGATCCGCGTCCCCTCCGGCGCCCAGTAGTCGAGCATGAACTGGGCACGATCGGCGTCCGGAAAGAACTGTTGGGGGACCCGGTCGAAGGCGCCGATGGCGATGACGAGGCCCGCGAACATGCTGGCGACGAACACGAACCGAAAGCGGACGGCCTTGACGATGAAGGCTCGGAACGTTCTGTAGAAGCCGCCTTCAGACGCCTCCTTGCCTTCGGCCCCTTGCGGCGAAGGGACCATGGACAAGAGCTGCAGCGGCGTTACGGTGAGCGAGATCAACCAGCTCAACAGCAGCGAAATTCCGACCACGGTGAACAGCGCCCGGGTGTATTCGCCGGCGCTTTCCTCCGAGAGGTAAATGGGAAAGAAGGCCAGCACGGCGACGATCGTCGCGCCGAGCAGCGGCCACGCCGGAAGATCGGCGGATTCGATCGCCGCCTGTTTGCGATCCATGCCTTTCTGGATCCGGACAAGGAAATTGTCGGCGACGACGATGGCGTTGTCGACCATCATGCCGAGCGCGATCACCAATGCGCCCAATGACATCCGGTGCAGGTTCTCGCCCATGATCGCCATGGCGATAAAGGTGGCGAGCAATGTCAGCAGCAGCGCCGTGCCGATGACGATGCCGATCCGCCAGCCAACGGGCACGATCAGGACGAGCAGGACGATGGCGACCGCCTGGGACAGGCTGATCATGAAGCCCCGGATCGAATCGACCACCAGATCGGACTGCCAGGCGATCCGGTGCAGCTGGATTCCCAGCGGCAGGTCGGCTTCGAGCTGCCGCAGACGCTCATCGATGCTGCGGCCCGTTTGCACGACATTGCCGCCGGCCGCGTTGGCGATGGCGATGCCGATGGCCGGTGCACTGAAAAACCGTCCGGCGGCATCGCGGGTGTTGAATCGCATCAGTTGCGTCGGCGGGGAGGCGTAGCCCGAGGAGACCGAACCGAGATCACCGATGGTGATCAACTCGGTTGTCCGCGATGGGGTTCCGGACGGCGCGACCACCGTTCGCGCGCCCGATGGCGTGGTCAGGGTCACCGGTTGAGCGCGGAAGTCGGTCAGCACCAAGCGCTCGATGTCCTCGGGCGAGGTGAACGCGCCGGTGGGCGCCACGCGGAACCGTTGGTCCTGGGCATCGATGCCGCCCGCGTTGACCACCATGTTCTGTTGGCTGAGGGTCGCCGCGAACACCTGCGGCGAGATGCCGAACGTGGCCAGTTGCTGCTCGGACACGTCAACATAGATGACGCGCTGCTGCACGCCCCACAGGGCGACCCGCGCCACGCCGGGGACGGTGCCCAGTTGGGTTTGCAGGCCTTCGGCGAACGTTTCGAGTTCGGCATAGCTGTAGCCGTCGCCGGTGATCGCCATGAGGAAGCCGAACACGAAGCCGAAGTCGTCGCCGATAACCGGCTCCCCGACGCCGGGCGGCAGGCTGGGCCGGGCGTCGTTGATCTTCCGCCGCATCTCGTCCCACACCTGCGGCAGATCGGGCGCCCAGAAGCGGGGGTTGATGTCGACGCGGATCAGCGAGGAGCCGGGGCGGGAGAGGGAATACAGCTCCTTGACCTGCGGCATTTCCTGCAGCGCGCTCTCGATGACGTCGGTGACCTCGTTCTCCACGTCCTCCGCGCTGGCGCCGGGGTAGGGGATGACGATGACCGCCGTTTTCACCGAAAAGTCCGGGTCCTCCAGCCAGCCCAGTCGAAAAAAACTGAAAACGCCGCCGACGACGATCAGGACGACGAGAAAAAGAGTGACCGCCTGCCGCTCGATGGCAATCCTGGCAAGGCTCATGATTGCGGACCTTGCTCACTCTCCAGTTGTGGGAGGCGCACCCGCTGCCCCTCCCGCAGGACGTTCACGGCCGTCGTGGCGACCCACTCGCCGGGCGCCACACCCCGGACGCGCATGCCGAGCGGGCTCGGAACCAGCGCCTCCACCTCCCGCTTCGTGGCGGTGAGCGTCTCCGCGTCGATCACCCAGACCAGCGACCGCTCGCCGTCGTCGGTGAAAATCGCGGCCAGCGGCAGGTCATAGCCGGCATCGGGCGTGTGGTCCGGCAGCTCCGCCCGGCCCGTTGCCCGACCCGCCATGCCCGGCAGGATCTCGAAGTCCTCCGGCTGCGCCATGACCAGGGTGACCGGGAAGGTGCGGGTCGTCGCCGACGCTTCGCGGCCGATCTCGGCAATGGTTGCTGGTACGGCACGTCCCGGAAACGCGTCGAACGTCACCGTGATGTCCCGGGCATACGGCGCCGCGGAAATCAGGTTCTCGGGAATGTTGACGACGCACTCGATGCTGGAGATGTCGAGCAGGCGCATCACCGGCTGCTTCGCCTGCACGTTCTGGAAGTTCTCGACGAAGGTGGCGGCGATCATGCCGGGGAACGGGGCGCGCAGTTGCGTGTCGCTGAGCGCCTTGGCGCGGATCTCCACCACCGCCAGGGCTTCGTCCAGCTCCGCCTGGGCGTTGGTCAGATCCTGTTCGGCGACGGCGCCGGAGCGAAGCGCCTGCGCCACACGATCGCGCATCGCCTGTGCCCGCTCGACCCGGGCCCGCGCCTGAGCCAAAGCGTTTTCGAAGTCGCTGGGGTCAAGGCGGGCGAGCAGTTCCCCCTCCTTCACGTCCGAGCCGACGCGAACCGGCCGTTCGATCAGTCGCCCCGCCACCTCGAACGCCGCGTTGATCTCGTTCACGGCTTCGGCGCGGCAGGGAAAGGACCGCGCCCCGAGAGCTTCGGCATCGACCACCCGCATGGCCCCGATCGGCCGTATCGGCTCTTCCGGCGCCGAGGCCTCTTCGCAGGCACTGACCAGCAAACACGTGGCGACGGCGGCGACGCAGAGCGGGTGGAAAAGCCGTGTCATCTCTGCTCGAGGTCCTCAACAAACCGGTTGAACGGCGGCGCTTCGATAGCAGGATCACAGAGACATTTCCCGCGAAAATTTCCCCAGGCGTGATGGCCGACGCTCCCCAAACCAAGCCCCGGCCCATGACAGGCGCCGGGGCGGCGGCTACAAGGGAGGCATGAGAGCGGGAAACAAGACCATTGGCGTGCGCCTGCGCATCGTGCTGGAACCGAACATCGCGATCGGACCGGGGAAGGCGGACCTCTTGGATGGCATCAAGACGACGGGATCGATCGCCGCCGCCGGCCGGCGCATGGGGATGAGCTACAAGCGCGCCTGGCTGCTGGTCGAGACCATGAACGCGTCGTTCAAGGCGCCGCTGGTGACCACCAGCCGCGGCGGCCGGGCGCACGGGGGCGCGGTGCTGTCGCCGGAGGGCGAGACGGTGCTGGCCGCCTACCGGCGGATGGAGGCGCTGTCCGAGACGGCCGTCGCCGGCGAGATGGACGCCCTGCGGCGGCTGTTGCGAGATCCGCCCGTCGGCGAATAGCGGTTGCGCATGCGGCGTTCCACCGATATGTACAGCCGTTCCTATCGTTTGGGGGGTCACCAGCCATGCCGATCGCCGCCCGCGGGACCCTTGTCGCCACCATCGCGGCTGCCATCGCTATCGCCGCCGCAACCCTCGCAACGCCAGCCTGGACCCAGACGCAGCAGCGAGACGCGCCGGTTATCGCCGGAGCATCGGATCTGCAGTTTGCGCTGGAAGA
>CAZVRW010000007.1:13132-45925 GCA_964630265.1 uncultured Rhodospirillaceae bacterium | reverse complement strand
CTCTCTCGCCGACCTCAAGGCTGCCCTTGTCGACGGCCGCGTCAGCCGCTTCGCCATCGCCAACCCGGAGCACGCGCCCTATGGCCGGCGCGCCAAGGAAGCGCTTCGGCACGTCGGGCTGTGGGAGGCAGTCGAGGGCAGCTTGGTTCTGGGAGAAAACGTCAGCCAGGCGGCGAAATTCGCGACGTCGGCCAACGCCCAGGGCGGTATCATCGCCTATTCCCTGGCGCTGGCGCCGCAGGTTGCCGCCCTCGGCGCGTTCGCGTTGATCCCGGAAGACTGGCATTCGCCGCTGCGCCAGCGGATGGTGCTGGTGAAGGATGCCGGACCGGTAGCGGAACGCTTCTATGCCTACGTGCAGGCGCCTGCCGCCCGGGCGATCTTTCGCAGATACGGCTTCGTGCTGCCCGGCGAGAGCAGCTGAGCGGCCGGGGTGCGGCCGCATCGACAGCGGGAGGGCGACGCATGGACTGGACGGCGCTTTGGTTGTCGTTGCGTCTCGCCGCCTGGACGGTGGTCCTGCTGCTGCCCATCGGCATCCTCGTCGGCCGCTGGCTCGCCTATCGTGACTTCGTTGGTAAGGGCATGACGGAAGCGCTCGTCGCGCTGCCGCTGGTGCTGCCGCCGACGGTCTTCGGCTATTATCTGCTCGTCGCCTTCGGCGCCGCCTCGCCCATCGGCCAGTTCTGGCAGGCAGCCTTCGGCCACCAACTGGTCTTCACCTTTCAGGGCCTGTTGATCGCCTCGGTGATCTTCAATCTGCCGTTCGCCATCCAGCCGATGCAGCGCGGCTTCGAAGCCATCCCTGCCGACGTGCGGGAGGCGGCCGCCTGCTGCGGCCTGTCGCCCTGGAAGTCTCTCGTCAAAGTGGAGTTGCCCCTCGCTTGGCCGGGGATCATGACGGCCATGGTGCTCTCCTTCGCCCACACCTTGGGCGAGTTCGGTATCGTGCTGATGGTCGGCGGCTCGATCCCCGGCGAGACCAAGACGATCGCCATCGCCATCTACGACCGGGTCCAGGCGTTCGACGACGCAGCGGCCGCGCAGATGTCGGCGCTGCTGCTGGCCCTGTCGCTCGCCGCCATCGCCCTGACGTATGCGTTCTCGCGCCGCATCGGCCGGCGGCTGGGATGAGCGCGGCCGCGGGGTTGCAGGTCGACCTGATCCAGGCCGCGCCCATACCGCTGGCCGCGTCGTTCACCTGCGCGCCGGGCGAGGTGTTGGCGCTGGTGGGGCCGTCGGGCAGCGGCAAGTCGACGATCCTGCGGTCGATCGCCGGCACCTGTCGGCCGACCGACGGCAGCGTTCGCGTCAACGGCGATGTCTGGTTCTCGGGAAGCGACGGCGTGCACCTGCCCGCGCATCGCCGCGCCGTCGGCATGGTGTTCCAGAGCTACGCCCTGTTTCCGCACATGTCCGCCCTCGCCAACATCATGGCGGCCATGGGACAGGTGCCGCCGAGGGAGCGGGCGGGCCGGGCGCAAAGCCTGCTCGATCTGGTGCATTTGGCGGGGCTCGAGCGGCGCCGGCCGGCGGAACTGTCCGGCGGTCAACAGCAGCGCGTGGCGGTGGCGCGCGCCTTGGCTCGCCAGCCGAAGGTGCTGCTGCTGGACGAGCCGTTCTCCGCCGTCGACAAGGCGACGCGCCAACGTCTCTACCGCGAGATCGCGGAGTTGCGCCGCGTCCTCAACATGCCGGTGGTGCTGGTCACCCACGATCTGGACGAAGCGATCATGCTGGCCGACCGCTTGGTCGTGCTGCATCACGGTCGCACGCTGCAAGCTGGTACGCCGGAAGCGGTGACCACGCGGCCGGCCTCGGTGGAGGTCGCCCGGCTGGTCGACGTCCGCAACATTTTCGCCGGCACGGTCACGGGGCGCGATGCGGCGACCGGCCGGACCCTCCTCGACTGGGCCGGCGTGCCGATCGAAGCGGCCTCGCCCAGCGAAACGAAACCCGGTCAGGCCGTCACCTGGATCGTCCCCAACGGCTACGTGCTGCTGCACCGCCGCGAGCGGCCGTCGCGCGGCGAGCACGAAAATCCGGTCGCCGGGACCATTGAAACAATGCTGGTGATCGGGCAATCGGCCGAATTGACCCTGAGTCCCCGGCACGCGCCCGAATTGCCGATCCACTTCTCGCTGCCGCTCCACGTCGCCCGCCGCAACGCCGTCGCCGAGGGAGTCGAGGCGACGGTCTCGCTGCTCGCCGACGGCATCCACGTCATCCCCGAAGCCTTGGCGATCTGATCGGCGCGCGGGCCGGGCGCGCTACTCGCTGCCGATAGCCAGCGGCGCCTGAGCGTCCATCGCCTCGATCTCCGTGACGAGGCGCGCGGCTTCGCCGGAGCCGGGGGCGGCGTAGTTGAGGTTCTTGAACAGGCCGGTGATTTTGGTGAAGTGCTGCCGCACGGCATCCTTGTCGGCGAAGCCATAGGATCGCGTGGCGATGTGATAGACGCGGTCGAACAGAACCTTCTGGCGGTCGAGCGGCATCGCCGCGTCGACGTCGTCGAAAGCGTCCTGCTGCAGGAAGATCATGTCGACGAAGCGGCCGGCCTCCATCGCCACGAAGTCGTCCAGGCTGATGCCCTCCTCGCCGGTCACCTGCTCCATCCGCGCGATGTCGTCACCGCGCTGCAGCAGGGCCATCAGGGTCTCGACCCGGTCGGTCCAGTCGCTGCCCAGGTGCTCGGCGGCCCACGGTCGGAGTTGCTGACGGTAGCGCGACCAGGAGAGCAGCGGATCAATGGCCGGGTAGAACCGCTTATAGGCGCGGTCGTAGGAGAGGCCGAGGAAGCACTTGACGGCGGCCAGCGTCGATTGGGTGACCGGCTCTTCGAAGTTGCCGCCGGCCGGCGAGACCGCGCCGATGATGCTGAGCGCGCCGATGTCGCCGTCGTTGGTTTTCATCACCCCGGCACGCTCGTAGACGCCTTTAATGGCGCTGTCGAGATAGGCCGGAAACGCCTCCTCGCCGGGGATCTCCTCCAGCCGGCCCGAGGTTTCCCGCATCGCCTGCGCCCAGCGCGAGGTGGAATCGGCGATCACCAGCGTCTTCAGACCCATCTGGCGGTAGTACTCGCCGATGGCGATGCCGGTATAGATCGACGCCTCGCGGGCGGCCACCGGCATCGACGAGGTGTTGCAGACGATCACCGTGCGATTCATCAGCGAGCCGCCGGTCTTCGGGTCTTTCAGGTGGGGGAACTCGGTGATGGTCTCGACCACCTCGCCCGCGCGCTCGCCGCAGGCGACGAGGACGACGATGTCGACATCGGAATGGCGGGCGATGCCGTTCAGGAGCACCGTCTTGCCGGCGCCGAAAGGGCCGGGAACGCAGGCGGCGCCGCCCTGGGCGATGGGAAAGAAGGTGTCGATGATCCGCTGCGTCGTCACCATCGGCTCGAACGGATAGAGCCGGGTCGAATAGCCGCGGGCGAGGATGCGGCGGGGCAGCGGCTCGCGCACCGGCCACTCTTGGGCCAGCGTGACGGTGCGCTCGGCGCCCGACGCCGCCCTGAGCCTGGCGATCGGTTCGTCGACGGTGACCGAGCCGTCACGGATCCAACTGACCTCGAAGTTCTCGTCCAGGTCGAACGGCACCATCACCTTGTGTACGATCGGGCCCTCCGGCACCGTGCCCAGTGCGTCGCCCGCGTGCACCTTGTCGCCGACCCGCCGGGTGGCGGTGAACGACCACTTGGTCGAGAGGTCGAGGCCGGGGGCCTTGACGCCGCGCGGCAGGAACACGCCGTGGTCCACGGCCAGCGTCTCAAGCGGGTTCTGCAGGCCGTCAAACACCTGGCCCAGGAGTCCCGGGCCGAGGCGGATCGACAGCAGTTGGCCGGTCTGCTCCACAGGATCGCCGAGGCCGACCCCGGTCGTGCTTTCGTACACTTGCGCGTCGGCGCTGTCGCCGAGCACGCGCAGCACCTCGGCCTTCAGCCGTTGCCCGGGCGCGCGGGCCGGGCAGATGTAGATCACCTCGTTCTTGACGAGCCGGCCTTGCGCCGGGTCGGTCAACCGCAGGCGGACAATGTCCTCTTGCACGGCGGAGACCTGCGCAACGGACGAGGAGGTCTCGGCCTCCCGGGCGACGGGATCGGTCATGCGGCTGCCAGCACTGAAGGTGAATCGGAGAGCGCTTCGTCGAGCAGTTCGGTGAAGCGCGCGGCGGCGGCGTCGGTATCATAGCGGGCCCATCGGTCCACCAGCGACCAGCGGGCCAGATACAGGGCGACGGCTTCCAGGTCGAAATCGTGACCGCCAAGGTGGCGCTCGCCAGCGGCCCAGGCGGCTTCCAGGGCGACGCGTTCGAGACCCGGGCGGTCGTCGCTCTCCAGTCGTTCCTTGGCGGTCAGGATCCACGGAAACGCCCGGCCGACGCCGAAGTCCGGCGCCCCCCAATTGGCGCGGATGGTGGCGACGAACCGACCGAACCCCCACACCGTCCCCGGTGGAGGTGCCTCCTCGCCGGCATGGCGTCGGCGCAAGGCCGCCAACACCGTGCGGATCTCCAGGCGGTCGCGCACCGCCGCCCGCAGCGGCGCGCTGTGCACCCCGCGCAACAGGCGGTCGGCACGGGCGACGAACGCCTCATCCGTCTCGGTCATGTCCAGGCGAGTCCAGGCAAGGAGGGAGCGCAACGTCTCGATTTGCGCTTGGTCCTCCTTGGTGAGCCATTTCAGGCGCTGTGCAAGCCGCACCTCGTTGATCGGCGGGACCTTGTTGGTCAGCAGCGGCCCGACCGCGGGCAGGCTCGCCACCAGGGTGACGTAGGGCGGGAGCGTGCCGATCACGTCACCACCCCCTCCAGCAGGGCACGGAATCGTGGCTGCAAATGAACCAGGATGGCGTCGGCCACCGCCCGGTCGGAAATGTCGATGCTGACCGATCGGTCCTTGAGTTGCAGCCGGATGCCGCCCGCTTCGTCCTCGCTGCGGGCGAAGGTGACGCCCTCGCGCAGCATTTCGCCCGAGGTGGCGGCGACGAACAGCGCGAGCGAGCCCTGTTGCAGTTCCTCGGGGCGGCGGCGCAACTCGTCCAGGCCGATGGCGTCGCGCGGCAGGATCACCTCGACCGCGCGCGCCTGATCGACACCGCCTTCGCTGCGCGCCCGGCCGACGATCTCGAGGATCATCCGCTCCAGCATCGCCGGGTCGCGCGTTGCCGCCGACACGGTCTTCCCCACCTGATCGGCGAAGTGCCTAGCCAATTGATCCTTGAGTTCGAGCACCGTGTCGCGGGCCGCGACGTTCAGAGCTTCCTCGCCCGCCCGCCGCAGGCCGTCGGCTTCGCGCTGCGCGGCGGCGACCATCGCCTTGGCGTCGGCGTCGGCCTTCTGCATGATCTTGTGGGCGCGCGCCTGGGCGTCGGCCACCAGCTGTTCGGCCTCGGCGCGACCGGCCATGACGCCCTCGTCGCGCAGCCGGGCGATCAGCGCTTCGAGCCCCGAGGCGGTGCCGGCTGCGGTCGGATGCTCAGCCATCACGCCCCCCTCATGCACCGATGCCGCCGGCGAGTACCAGGGCGAAGACGAAGGCGAACACGGCGAAGCCCTCGACGATGGCCGCCGGCGCCAGGGAGAGACCGAAGATCTCCGGCTTGTCCTTGGAGGCGGTGATGGCGCTGGCGCACGCCCGGCCCTGCCAGATCCCAGTGTACAACAGGGCGATGCCGGTCAACAGGCCGATGCCGAACAGGGCGCCGCCATTCTCCGCCGTGATCGGCCGCTGCAGCGAGAACATGACGACGATGCCGTAGATGGACATCGAGGAGGGAATCGCCGTGACCCCAACGAAACGGCCGTAGCCGCCATCGGATTCGAGCATGGCGCCGATGGCCGCCTGACCGGCGATGGCGACGCCGATGCCGGCGCCAATGGCGCCCAGCGCCGCCGGCGCGAAAACGCCGAGCCAGCCGAGCGCGATGACGAGTTCGTTCATGCGGGCGCCTCCTTCTTCGCGAATGCCTTGAATGGATAGCCTTCTTCGGTGAGCCCCCAGCCGAAGAATTCGATGAAATTGAGCCGGAGCCCGTGGACGAAGCCGCTCATGATGCCGAGCGCGAAGGTGATGCCGTGACCGACGAGCAGCACCAGGATGCCGAGAAACAGCCCCATGCCCGGCATCGACGCGCGCAGATCGGCGGCGAGCATGTTGAACGTGCCAGCCAAGGATGCACTGGCGAGGCCGAGCGCGAACAGCCTCAGGTAGCTCAGAATGTCGCCGAACTGGCGGCTGATGCCGGTGATGCCGATGAAACCGGCGCCCAGGCGCTTGAGCCAGTCGCGCGGTCGCACGACGGCCTGCTTGGCGGCGGCACCGACGTAGACGGCGACGAGGCCGAGGACCACGCCGCCGAGCCCCAGCCGCTCGCCGGTCTCGCCGCCGAGCCACACGAGCATGCCGCTCCAGATGACGAGGATCCAGCCCAGTGGCGCCAGCATGACCGCACCCCGATGACGGGAAAGCCAGGCGACCGCGCCATGCGCCACGGTGAGGTGGATCGCGCCAATGGCGATGGCGATGACCATCATCGAGTCGAAGTCGGTGACGTCGATCACGGCGAGCGTGGCCAGTACACCCCCCGCCGGCGGTGCCGCGCCGAAATAGGAGCCGGCGAGAACGCCGTAGACGAAGCTGGTGCCGGCAAGCGCGGCCAGAAGGGTGCGGCCGCGTCGCCCCGCGTCGCTGCGCCCCAGCCGCCGCCACGTGAGCAACGCGCCGACGCCGAGCAGCGCGGCATAGCCCGCGTCGGCCATGATCATGGCGAAGAACAGCGCGAACGAGGTGAAGACGATCAGGCTCGGGTCCCAGTCCCGATAGCCGGGGCTGGTGTAGAAGGTGGTGAGATCACCGGCGCCAGGAATGCGCTCCGGGTCGCGCAGCAGCGTCGGCGGAGTATCTTCGGGACCCGCCGGCTCGACCAGGACGGCGAGCCCGCGGGCCTCGGCCAGGGCCTCCAACGCCGGCGCGCAGTCGGCCGGCGCCCAGCCCTGCAGGGCGAAGATCCGGTCCTCGTCGCGAGTTTGCTCGGCCGCCTCGCGCAGCGCATCGACATCCTGCGCCTGGGCGAGGTAAGCCCCGAGCAACACCCGCCAGCGGGTCAGCGAGGCGCGCGCCACATCGGCCTCCTCGAGCGAGATCTCGATCTCCTCCAGTTCGGCCCGCAAGCGGCTGAGCGGCCCCGCGCCGGCACGGATCCGCCGCACCGGCAGCGTTCCGGGGGGCGGCTCCTCGCGGGCGATGACGGCGACGTTCAGCGTCGTCGGACCGCGGCCGACGACGACCCAGGGCAATTCCAGGCGGTCGAGCGCGGCCCGTTCCTTGACCGGCAAGGGATAGAGCCAGAGCCGCATGCCGGCGAGATCGTCCAGATCGGGGAAGATGAAATCGCCCCACGCCTCCAGGCCCTGGATCCGCGCCTCCAGTTCGTCGCGGCGGTCGCCGAGTTCGCGCAGCCGTCGGCGATTGGCGAGGATCTGGTCGATGACGGTGTCCCGGTCGAACCCGCTCTCCGAGCGATAAGGGCGCAGGTGGTCCTGCGCATCCATGATGTGGCGGAACGCCGTCTCGGCGCGGCGTCGGTCTTCCGGATCGATCGGCGTCAACGGCTGCGGCGGGCGCAGCGGCAGAAGGTGAACGACCCCCAGAGCCTGCACCTCTTCCAGCGTCGCGGCCTTGTCGTCGAGCCGTCCGCAAAGGCTCACCTTCGCCATCGGCACGATGCTCATGCCGGCGCTCCCGCCGCGGCGACCGTTTCGGCCTCGGCCGCGCGCTTCGACTTGGCGAGCTTGGCGCCGACCACGGCCGCGCGCTCGGCATCACCGAGAAAGACGAGGATGCGGCGGATGTTGGCCTCGGCTTGCGGCTTGAGCACCTTCTCGAACAGGTTGACCCGCTGCGTCACCTTGGTGACCGCGGCGTTCAGCACCTCGAGCCGCTGCCGCGCGACATCGATCTCGACCCTGAGGCGGATGGCGGCGGCAAGCCGGTCGGCCACCGCGTCGACCCAGTGCGGCCGCAGCAGCCGGCCGTAGGGGGCCACCACCACCGAGACATCCTCGACGATGGGCAGCTGCACGCCGGCCACGTTCTGGGTGCCGAGCCGGACCGCGTCCAGTTTGACGAGACCCTTGAGGTTCATCCGCCGCTCGGCGAGCATCGGCAGCTGCGAGCCCGTCGCCCGGATCAGCTCGGCGAGTTCGGCCTCGAGGCGCGCGAGGTCGCGCCGGCCGCGATTGCGCGCCCCCATCAGCTGCTGACGCTTCAGGTCGAGCGCCGGCAGGTAGCGGTTGAATGACGCAAGGTTTTCCTTCTCCCGCGCCAACTGCGACTTGCTGAGGGGAATGCGCGCCATCGGTCAGGCCGCTTGGCGCGGGTAGTACTTGTCGATCAGCGTCTGCCGGACCAGCAACTCCTCGGGAGCGAAGCATTCGGCCATGGTCTGCCAGCCCAGATCCAAGGCCTCTTCCAGCGGAATCGCCACGGAGATCTCCATGAAACGCTCGCGGAAGAGCTCGCCGAACTTCAACAGCCTGAGGTCGAACTCCGACAGCTCGAAGGCCATCGCCTGCTTGCGCTGGGCGTCGCGGGCTCCGGAGAAGAGGCGGATCATGGTGTTCATCACCGCGCCGTGATCCTCGCGGGTCTCCTTGCCGACCACGTGCTGCTTCAGCCGGGACAGCGAGCCGAACGGCTCGATGGCGCCGTCCTTCAGGTAGAACTGGCCCTCGGTGATGTAGCCGGTGTTGTCCGGAACCGGATGGGTGACGTCCCCGCCGGGCATGGTCGTCACCGAGAGGATGGTGACCGAGCCCGCCGCGCGGAAGCTCGCAGCCTTTTCGTAGCGGCGTGCCAGCTGCGAGTAGAGGTCGCCGAGATAGCCGCGATTGGACGGCACCCGCTCCATGGCGACGCCGACCTCCTTCAGCGCGTCGGCATAGGCGGTCATGTCGGTCAGGAGCACGAGCACCCGCTTTTTTTCCTCGACGGCGAATTTCTCGGCCACGGCGAGGGCCATGTCGGGCACCAGCAGGCGCTCGAGCGGCGGGTCGGACGCCTGGTTGACGAACATCACGGTTCGCGAAAAGACGCCGGCGTCCTCGAAGGCGGAGCGGAAGATCCAGAACTCGTCGAAGGTCAGGCCCAGGCCGCCGAAGACGACGATGTCGGCCGAGGCCTGCACGCCGATGCGGGCGAGCAGCGCGTTGTGCGGTTCGCCGGAGGTCGAGAAGATCGGAATCTTCTGGCTCTCGACCAGGCTGTTGAAGACGTCGATCATCGGCACGTCGGTGCGGATCATGCGCGAGGCGAGGGCGCGCCGCGCCGGATTGGCCGATGGCCCGGCGATCTCCACCCGCGGGTCCTGCTCCAGGGGGGAGCCGCCATCGACGGGCCGCCCGTCGCCGGCGAAGGCGCGGCCGAGGATGTTGGCGGAGAACGGCACGCGCGGCGGATGGCCGAGAAAGCGGACGTTCGACCGTGTGGACAGCCCCGGCGATCCGGCGAACACCTGCAGCGAGGCCGCCCCCTCGTCGAGCCGCACCACCTGGGCCAGCCGCAACAAAGTGTTGCCCTCGCTGACCATGGCGAGATCGCCGAACCGCGGGCCTTCCGGATCATCTCGCGTCTGTGCCGGCAAAGCGATGCGGATCACGTCGCCGACGATCGACAGCACCTTCTCATAGCGAACAGGGACAGCGGTCATCGGCTCGGATGCGACGGTTCTTGGCCCAGCGGCGTCACCGGTCTTAGCCCTCCGGCTGCGGCAAGGCAAGGCCCCATCACCCCGCAGCCGCCGGGCACACGCGCCGCCCCGCATCGTTCCTGCCACGGCCACCATCCTCTGGTCCGGTCACGGACAATGTGGTAGCCGGCGCTATGGGCGGCGGCGTGCCGCCGCCGACGGGGATGCACCATGAAGGCATTTCTGCTGCTGGCGGGCGATGGGCCCAAGGCGCTGCTGACGGGCTTCGAGTCGCCCCTCCACCCACTCTTCCTCGCCGGTCTTGCCGGCCAGGGGATCCGCAAGTTCATCGCCTACGAGATCCCCCTGGCGCTGGCCCGCGAGCGTTATCGCGAGCACTTCTCGGCGGTTCAGTACGGTCTGGCCGACGGCGAGATCCGCATCCTCGACTACGACGGCTGGCGTGCCTTCCACCTGTTCCGCTTCGCCGAGATCGGCGCGCCCGTCATCTGGGAAGAGCTGCACGATCCTGAGGCTTAGGCCCGGTCAGTTGGTCGGGGTCAGCCCCTCCGGCTGGCCGGCGACGACGATGTGCAGCGCCTCCGGCCGGATCAGTCGCCGCACCACGCGGTTGACGTCGTCGGAGGTCACCCCGTCGATCAGCGCCGCATAACGGTCAAAATAGTCGAGACCGAGGTCATGGATCTGCATGCCGACCAGCATCCGGGCAATCTGTGGCGACGAAACGAAGCGGAGGGCGAACGAGCCGGTGAGAAACGTCTTGGCATCCGCGACCTCGGCGTCTGATACGCCGGCCGCGGCCAAGCCCGCCCACTCCTGGCGGATCACCCGCACGGTTTCCCCTACTCGTTCGTTGGCGGTGCCGGCGCCGCCACGGAGCAGGGCCGCGTGGTGCAGGGGCATCAGCGACGAGCTGACGCCATAGGCGAGCCCTCGCCGTTCCCGCACCTCCCGATAAAGCCGCGAGGTGAAACTCCCGCCACCGAGGATGTGGTTGGCGACGAGGGCGGCGTACCAGTCGGGATCGGCACGCTTTAGCCCCGGTTGGGCGAAAACGACGACGCTCTGTGGCACCGCCTTCGCGATCAGGGTCAATGCGTCCGACTCCACGGGAGCGACATCGGCGACGCCGAGCGGGGTGCCGGTTTCCGGCAGCTCGCCGAAGGTGGCGGCGAGGACGTCGGCCAACGCTTCCGGGCTGATGTCGCCGACGACGCCGATGATCATGCCGTCGCGGGCGATCCGCTCCCGAACAAAAGCGCGCAGATCTTCGGCGGTGATCGCGGTGATGCCGTCCAGGGTGCCGCTGATCGGTCGGCCGTAGGGGTGGTCGGGAAACAGGGCCGCCATCAGCGCCTCGCTGGCCAGGACGTCGGGTTCTTCGGCGTTCTGGCGAAGCCTTGCGAGGAACTGCTGACGCACCCGTTCGATCGCGTCGGCATCGAAGCGCGGCGACGTTAGCATCGAGCGCAGCAGCGCGAACGCCGCGTCCTGGTTGCGCGTCAGGGTGCGCAGGGTGACGCTGAACAGGTTCAGGTCCGCGCCGACGTTGACGCGGATCGCCAGTTCCTGCAGCCGTCGCTGAAAGGCCGCCGAATCCAGCTCGCCAGCCCCCTCGGTGAGCAGGGCGGCGGCCATCGCCGCCCGCCCCGCCCTGTCCGCGGGGTCGGTCGCGGCGCCGCCGCGAAAGGCGATGTGCATGGTGACGATGGGCGCCAGCGTGTCCTCGACCAGCCACGCCTCGACGCCACCGCCGGTGACCCGCTGCACCTCGACGGCGCCGGCGGGCGAGGGCGAAAGCGCCGCGGATACGGTCCACAGGACCATGGCGACGACGAGGACATGCAGCGGCAGGCGTGGGCGGGTGGCGGTCATGGCAGAGATCCTCATCGGGCCGCCGCCTGCTTTGGATCGACCGGCAGCAGGCGCGCCGTGACCGACTGGTCCATGTTCAGCACCGCGGCGAGGGCGGCGTCGGCCTGCTCGATCGTTACCGCGGCCATTCGCTCCGGCCAGGTCTCCACGTCCTCGACGGCGCGCCCTGCCGCCAGCGCCGCGCCCAGCGAATACGCGGCGGCGCGCAGCGAGTCGCGGGCATAGTCCGCATCGGCGACGATCCGCGTCTTCACCCGGTCGACGTCGTCGGCGGGCAGGCCATTGCCAACGGCATCGGCAAGCACGGCATCGACGGCAGCTTCCAGGTCGGTCAACGACACGCCGGGACGCGGCAGCGCATAAACCGTTAATGTCCCTGGCCCCCGGACGTTCGGGCTGTAGCCGGCGCCGGCGTTGAGCGCCAACGCCTGGGCGACGACGAGCCGCTGATACAAAAGGCTGGTGGGACCGGAGCCAAGCACCGACGCAGCCACCTGCAAGGCATCGACCGTCTCTCGATCGCCGGCGCCATAGCTTGGCGCCAGATAGGCGCGCTGCCAGACCGGCTGGCGCACGCGGGCGTCTGCGAGGCTGACTTGGCGTGGCGCAGCGTGGGGAGGCTCGCGGAGTTGCTGCCGCGACGCCACGTCGGCTGACGGAATCGGCCCGTAGTGCGTTTCGGCCAGCGACCGCACGGTCTCAGCGTCAATGTCGCCCGCGACGACCAGAATGGCGTTGTCCGGTGCATAGTGACGGCGATAGAACTCCAGGATCTGGCCGCGCTCCAGGCCTTCGATTTCATGGCGCCAGCCGATGATCGGTCGCCCGTACGGGTGGTTCAGGAACAGCACCGCGTCCATCATCTCGCCGAGGATCGCCCGTGGCTCGTTCTCGATGCGTTGGCGCCGTTCCTCGAGCACCACTTGGCGTTCCGTCTCGATTTGCTCCTTGGAGAGCACCAAATTGGCCATCCGGTCGGCCTCGAGCGCCATCACCGTTTCCAGGTGCTCACGGGCGACCGTCTGGAAATAGCCGGTGTAGTCGTGGCCGGTGAAGGCATTCTCGCGGCCGCCGAGCCGGGCCACGGTCTGCGAGAACGTGCCGGGGGGCGCGGTCTCCGTGCCCTTGAACATCAAATGCTCGAGAAAGTGGGCAATTCCCGACTGGCCAATCGGCTCGTCGGCGGCACCGACCTTGTACCAGACCATGTGCGTCAACACCGGGGCCCGGCGGTTGGTCACGACAACGACCTGCATACCGTTGTCGAGGGTGAACGTCTCCGGTTTGAACACGCCTGCGGCCGCGGTCGGCGGCGTCACAACGATAGCGACGGCAACGAGAAGCAAGGCTGAGAGAAGGCGCATGACCACCGTCCGCATGTTACTCGGCAGACCGAGATATGGGCGCCGGCGCCGACGGCGCAAACGCGGTCCGGTGAGTCTTGCTACGATTTAATGATCGGGCGGTTGTCCGCTCAGTTGAAGAGGCCCTGAAAGGTGGAGCGGCGTTGCCGCTCGATCGTCGGTGTCGAGCCGGCGGTGACGGTCCGGCCGAGCGCTTGGTTCTCCTTGATGCGGCGCCGTTCCTCGACGGGATCGACGACGGTGCCGTACTCCGTTGGCGTTCCCCAGAAGATCAGCCGCTCGACAAACGACTTGTCCTCCTCGGCGAGGATCGCGGTCTCACGGTTGACGAAATCCCGAATCGCCGGATCGGCCTCGGCGCCGCCGGTTCTCGCCAGCAGGGCTTCGGCCCCTGGCGACGCCGGCCCGCCTGGGGCGTAGCCACCGCGGCCGGCGACCGCGCCGGTCGGTGGCGTCTCGCCATAGAACGCCCCGATTGCCGAAGCCTCGGCCGATGCCGCGTCGGGACTGGACCAAAAGGCGTCGGTACCATCCGCCGATGTCGGTACCGCGGCGTAGCTGTCCCCGACCGGCCCGTAGCCGCTGCCCGCAGGTGCGCCGCCGACCAACGCCGAACGCGCCTCGGCGCGCGGGCCAGCTGGATCGCCCGCCGCCGCTCCCGGCTCCGGCGGACGCAGCGCGTATCCGGGCGGCAGACTGAGTGGCGCGCGCGAGTAGACGGTGAACTCGTCGGGTGCGCGCTTGCCCTGATCGAGGAAGCCGCCGCCGCCGCACGCGGTGACGACAACCGCGAGTCCGGCGAACGTGAGCGGGGCCAACAGCGAGCGCAAGGTGACGGCAATCCGATGATCGAGAGGAAGAATCATACCTGCATATTACGATGATCGCGACCGCAAGAACAAGGCATCGGCGATCAGCAGCACCGCGCCCGCCGAAATGGCGCTGTCGGCGACGTTGAACGCCGGCCAGTGCCAGCCGGCGTAATGGACATCGAGAAAATCGACGACGGCGCCGAAGCGCAGGCGATCGATGACGTTGCCGATGGCCCCGCCGACGATCAATCCGAGGGCGAGAGCCGTCAGCCGGTGTTGGCTTCGTGCCATCCAGACGAGCAGGATGACGACGATGGCAAGCGCCAGCGCCGACAGGATCACGGCGTTCCAGCCGCCCGGCTGGTTGAACAGGCCAAAGCTGATGCCGCGGTTCCAGACCAGCACCAGATTGAAGAACGACGTCACCTCGATTGTGCGCGGCGGCAGCATCACCGCGTCCAGGATCCACCACTTGCTGAGCTGATCGACGAACAGGGTGAGCCCGGCGAGACCAAGCCCCAGGCGGAAGGCCGGCGACCGCACGGCGGCCACGGCCGCCTCACTCGGCGGCGGCGGGGAACCGGTCGACGGCATCGGCGCAGCGCCGGCAAATGTGCGGATGATCGGTTCGATGGCCGACATCGTCCAGCACCCGCCAGCACCGCTCGCACTTCTGACCGCTGGCGACGTCAATGCGGACGCGGACACCGGCAATGTCGGCCAATCCGAACGCATCGTCGGGCGGCGCGCCGTCGCCGAACGCCGCGGTCGAGGTGATGCAGATCTCGGCGAGGTCGATGCCGGCGCAGGCCCTCCGCGTCGCGTCGTCGGCCCAGATCACCGGGTGCGCCTGCAGGCTGGCTCCGATCCGCTTGGTCACCTTGCGCTCGATTTCCAAGGCACCCGTCACGACGCGGCGGACGGCGCGGATGGTCTCCCAGCGGGCGGCCAAGTCCACATCCTGCCATGAGTCGGGAATGTCCGGGAACAGCCGCAGGTGCACCGACTCGGTGGCGTCCGGATGGCGGGCGAGCCAGGCTTCCTCGGCGGTGAAGCAGGCGAACGGCGCCAGCCACGCGGTGAGGTGATCGAACAGCAGGTCGAGCACCGTGCGCGCCGCCCGGCGCCGCGGCGCGTCGGCTGGGTCGCAGTAGAGGCAGTCCTTGCGGACGTCGAAATAGAATGCCGACAGGTCGACGGCGCAGAACGTGTGCAACTCGGCGAACACCTGATGAAACTCGAGCGCGTCGCAGGCACGGCGCAACTGGCCGTCGAACTGCCACAGCCGGTGCAACACCCAGCGCTCGAGCTCCGGCAATTCAGCGACCGGCAGGCGCTCGATCTCGCTGAAACCGTGCAGGTTGCCGAGCAGGAAGCGGAGCGTGTTGCGCAGGCGGCGGTAGATGTCGGCCGTCTGCTTGAGGATCTCCGGGCCGATGCGCAGGTCCTCGGAATAGTCCGAGCCGACCACCCACAAGCGCAGGATGTCGGCGCCGAGGTCGTTGCAGACAGCCTGCGGCGAAACGACGTTGCCGAGCGATTTCGACATCTTCTGGCCGTCCTCGGCGAGCACGAAGCCGTGCGTGAGCACCGCCTCGTAGGGCGCCCGGCCGCGCGTGCCGCAACTTTCGAGCAGCGACGAATGGAACCAGCCACGGTGCTGGTCGGTGCCTTCCAGATAGAGCGACGCTGGCCATGCGAGATCAGGGCGCTGCTCCAGGACGTAGGCGTGGGTCGAGCCGGAGTCGAACCAGACCTCGAGGATGTCGGTGACCTGATCCCACTCGGCCGGATCGTGCTCCGGTGCCAGGAAGCGCTCCGGCGGCGACGCGAACCAAGCATCCGCTCCCTCGGCGGCGACGGCGTCGGCGATCCGCTCCAGCACCCGCTCGTCGCGCAGCGCCTCGCCGGTGCGCTTGTGGGTGAAGACGGTGATGGGCACGCCCCAGACGCGCTGCCGCGAGACGCACCAGTCGGGGCGCGTCTCGATCATGCTGCGCAAGCGCACTTGGCCCGAGGCCGGAACGAAGCGTGTCACGTCGATGGCGGCGAGCGCCGCGTCGCGCAGGCCGTTCGTCTCCATGCTGATGAACCACTGCGGCGTATTGCGAAAGATCAGCGGTGCCTTCGACCGCCAGGAATGGGGATAGTCGTGCTGCAGGCGGCCGCTGGCGAGCAGCCCGCCGGCGTCCTTCAGCGCGGCGATGACCACGGGATTGGCGTCGCCCTTCCGGCCGTCCTCCTGCAACACTCGGCGGCTGGCGAAAAGCGGTACGGCGTCGACGAAGGCGCCGTCGGGACCAACGGTTTCCGGCACGGGCACGCCGTGCAGCATGCCCAACTCCCAGTCCTCGACGCCGTGCCCCGGCGCGATGTGGACGAAGCCGGTGCCGGTCTCCACCTCGACGAAGTCGGCGGGGAGCATGGGTACGGCGAAGTCGTAGCCATGGGCGTGCAGCGGATGGCGAAGCGTGAGGCCGGCGAAGGCGGCCCCCTTCATCCGGGCAGTGATGCGATGGCCGGTGATCCCGGCCGCCGCCGCCACCTCGGCCACCAGCGCCTCGGCGAGCACGATCCGCTCACCCGCCCGCGCCAAGCTTTCGTCGCTGGCGCTGTCCACCTCGACGACGGCATAGTCGATGTCCTCGCCATAGGCGACGGCGCGATTGCCCGGCATGGTCCAGGGCGTCGTCGTCCAGATGACCACCGACGCGCCGTCGAGTCCCGGTTCGGCGGCGGCTGCCGCCAACGGGAAGCGCACGTAGATGGTCGTCGAGGTGTAGTCGTGGTACTCCACCTCGGCATCGGCCAGCGCCGTGCGTTCGACCACCGACCACAACACCGGCTTGGCGCCCTTGTAGAGGCCGCCGTTCATCAGGAACTTGCCGAGTTCGCGCACGATTTGCGCCTCGGCGGCGAAACTCATGGTCGTGTAAGGGTGGTCCCAGTCGCCGACGACGCCCAGACGTTTGAACTCGTCGCTCTGCACCTGGACCCAGTGCTCGGCGAAGTCGCGACACTCGCGGCGGAACTGGACGATCGGCACGGCGTCCTTGTCCCGCCCGGCGGCGCGATACTTCTCCTCGATCTTCCACTCGATGGGCAGACCGTGGCAGTCCCAGCCGGGCACGTAGTTGGCGTCCTTGCCCAGCATCTGCTGCGACCGATTGACCACGTCCTTGAGGATCTTGTTGAGGGCGTGGCCGATGTGCAGATGACCGTTGGCGTAGGGTGGTCCATCGTGCAGGATGAACTTGTCGCGGCCCGCCGCCGCCGCGCGCTGGCGCCGATAAAGGTCCATGGCCTGCCAGCGGGCGAGCAGTTCCGGCTCGCGCTTCGGCAGCCCGGCCTTCATCGGGAAGTCGGTCTGCGGCAGGAACAGGGTGGATTTGTAATCGATGGTCATGACGCGGTCCCTCGGCCGGCGGCCGCTGCCGTCGCGCCGAGCAGGGCGCGGGCCCGGGCGGAGTCGGCGGCGATTTGTGCCTGCAAAGCGTCGAGGCCGTCAAACGTCTTTTCCGGTCGCAGGAAATCGAGCAGCGCGATCCTGAGGTGCTTGCCGTACAGATCGCCGTCGAGGTCGAACAGGTGGACCTCCAGCAGCGGCGAGGCGGCACGAAAGCTCGGGCGGATGCCGAGATTGGCGACCCCGGCATGCCACGACAGCGGGCCGTCGCCCGCACCGTCGCCCGCACCGTCGCCCGCACCGTCGCCCGCACCGTCGCCCGCGTCGTCGCCCGCGTCATCGATGGCGGCGCGCACCGCGTAGACGCCGAAGGCCGGCCGGGCGTAGTCGGCGAGGTCGATGTTGGCGGTGGGAAAGCCGATGGTCCGGCCGCGGCGATCGCCCTCGATGACGGTGCCCTCGATCTCGAACGGCCGCCCCAGCAGCCGCGCCGCCGCCGCCGGATCACCGTCGGCGAGACAGCGGCGGATGCGGGTCGACGAGTACGCCTCACCGCCGTCGTCGCGGATCTCGTGCACACAGGTGTAGTCGAACCCCAGGTCACCACCGAGTTGCAAAAGCAGTTCCGGGTGGCCGGCGCGATCGTGCCCGAAGGCGAAGTTGTGGCCGGAGACGACGGAGCGGGCCCCCAGGTTGCGGACCAGCACGGTTTCGACGAAGTCCCGCGCCGGCAGGCGCGCCAACTCCAGGTCGAAGCGGACGACGAACAGCACGTCGACGCCCATGGCCTCGATCAGCCGGGCCTTGCGATGGAACGGCGTCAGCCGGAACGGCGGCAACTCGGGCTTGAAGACGTGACGCGGGTGAGGCTCGAAGGTCAGCACCGACCACGGGCAGCCGAGCGAGCGGGCGATTCGCCCGGCCTCGCCGATCACCGACCGGTGGCCGAGGTGGACGCCGTCAAAGTTGCCGATGGCAACCGCCGACCCGCGCACCTCGACCGGCAGGTTCTCGTAATGTCTGAACAACCGCATACCGGTTTGGTGTCACGGACATCCGGTCCGGTCAAGACCGAAAGGCCGGCCGGGCCAAGCGATCCGATGCGTCCGATGATTGCCGCCGCGGACCGGCCAGGGTCATGGAAGCGATCCGCCAGCGCTTCGCCTATGCGCTGGCCAAGGCGAGCGATGAGCCGCTGCTGTTCAAGGGCAACGACTTCAGCCACACCGACATCGAAGCGGCCTGAGCCCTGCGGCCGCCCGCTACGTCCGATCGGGTGGGCCGGCGTCCTCCAGCTCCTGGCGGTGGGCGTCGTAGGAGGGCGGGAAGCCGCCAGTATACGTCATCCAATTGGTGACCGGATAGCGCGTGGCGCCGGCCTTGTGCGTCGCCTCCAGGCCTTCGATGATCTCGTCGATCACCGCGAATGGGAAGCTGAAGGCGACCTCGTGGTCCTGCACCTGGCCGAAGATGCGATCCCCGGTGCAGGGCACGATCATCTGCGGCTCACCCGACAGAAACGGCGCGATCGCCAAGTCGGCACAGTCGATGCGCCCGCGGAAGGGGCTGTCGAGGGTGCCGCCGCGTTTCCATAGCCACGCCTGGCCCAGGCGCATGATCTGCGCCGAGTTGCCGTAGATGACGATGCTGTCGGGCGTGAACGCGGCGCGGCCCAACGGGGCAGTGACGACGCCGACAAAGGCGCCTTCGGGCAGCGTCGGCACACTGGCCTCGCTCAGTCGTCCTGCCTCCAGGCTTTCGGTGTAGAGATCGACGCAGAGATTGCCCTCGGTATAGGCGGGTAGCCGCCGTTCGAGGCCGAGCGCGATGGCGCCGAGGACACAACTGGAGTCCTCGCGCCCCAACGCCAGCGTCCAACCGTAGCGGCGCGACGTGGCGATGGCTTGGCAGGTGGTAAAGCGGTGGTCGAGGTCGCGCGCCGGGCGCCGCGCCTTCGGCGGCGCCTCGTCCCACGATTTCAGGAATTTGATCGCCACCGGAAAGCTGCCGAGGCGGAGGTATTGGTTGAGGGTGTCTTCGTAGGCGGTGTTGGTCTTCGGATCCATGGTCGGTTCTCCCGGGGGTCGCGGTGGATGCGGGGCGCGGCCGTCAGCCGCGCTTCGGCACCATCAGCATCGCCTCGCCGTCGATCACGGTCTTGCCGGCAACGGTGCATACCGTCTCCATGGTGACGAAGCCCTTGTCCGCCGCCTTCGACTTGACGGTGGCCTTGGCGACGAGGGTATCGCCGACCCGGACCGGCGCCTTGAACTTCAGCGTCTGGTTGACATAGATGCAGCCGGGTCCGGGCAGCTTGGTGCCGAGCACCGCGGAAATCAGCGCCGCGCCGAACATGCCATGGGCGATGCGTGTCTTGAACATGGTGCCTGCGGCGAATTCGTCGTTCAGGTGCACCGGGTTGGTGTCGCCGGAGACGCCCGCAAAAATACAAATGTCGGCATCGGTGATCGTCTTGCCGAAGGTCGCGCTCATGCCCTCTTCGAGGTCCTCGAAGTAGTAGCCCATCAGATCGCTCATGGCCGTCTCCTCACTCTTATGTGTGGCGCGCGGTGTGGTGCGCGTTGGTGTGGTGCGCGTTCGTCGCGGTCGTGCGCCCGGCGCGTGCCGCAGCGCACACCCGCATTTCGCGCCTGCGATGGTAGACCCGATGGCGGGGAAACGGCAAGGACGCAGGTCTGCCGTTCAACCCGGCGAGGGGCGGCGCGAGACCAGCTTCGGGGACGCCGCCAAGCCGCCGCCGCGGCGGGATCGGGCGGGCGCCGCCGCCGGCTTCGACGTGCTTCGGGCGGGGTCGCCCGTCGGTTCCGGAAACAACGCGGCGCGCTGGCCACGGGTCTGTTCGTGGCGCTCGACCAGGCGCAATGTGCGCAGCACCAGCGGATGGCGCTCGATCGCCGGCAGTCCGGCGAGCAGGTGCCGCCGCGCGATCGCCTTCACCCGCCGAATGATGCTGGCATAAGAATGCCGCGCCTCGCACCAGCGCACGAAGGCCGCCACCGTCCATGGGTGCGCCGGCAGCGGCCGGAGCCGGCGCCGTCGGCACCACGCCTCGAAGTCCGTCCAACCCTGATCGTCGGCGTGCCCGGCCATGACATTATGTCCGCTCATCGTCGCGACGGGACGTCCGCTCGTCGTCGCGACGGGCGTCAGTTTAGCGCGCGCCGCCGGCGCCGGAAACCGTTGCGACGCGCCGATCGCGCCGCGCCAGGGCATGGAACCGTGCGCACAGCAGGAGCATCGAGGCGACGCTGGCGGCGAGAATGCCCTCATACAGGCCGAGGACGCCGCGTCCGGCGGTGAAGGCGAGCAGCCAGGCGCCGGGCACCATGACGCCGAAGTAGGCGAAGGTTTGCAGTCCCGTCGTCACCCAGGTTTCGCCGCGGCCGCGCAACGCATTCGCCATCACCGCCTGGCCGCCGTCGAAGATCAGGATCCAGGATGAAAAGGCGAGCAGGGCGGCGGCGAGGGTGGCGACGGCCCGGTCGTCCGTGTAGGCGGCGACCAGACCGTCCGGCATGCCGGCGAACAGCGCGGCGATGGCGGCCATCGCCGCGGAAGTCACGGCGAGTCCCGTCCAACCGGCGACGGCGAGGCTGGCGTGGTCGCCGCGTCCCCAGGCCATACCGACGCGCACCGCGGTCGCCGCGCCGAGGCCGATGGCGACCATGAACGCCAGGGCGAACAGGTTGAAGGCGATGGAATACGCGGCGATGGCGACCGGCCCGAGGAGTCCGGCGAACAGGTTGACGATGCCGAAGGCCAGCGATTCCACGCCGATGGCCGAGCCCGCCGCATAGCCGATCCGGCGCTGCTGTGTTCCGGCCGGCCAGCCGCCGGTCGCCGCCGAGCGCACGGCGTACCGAGTGTGATCGCGCATGGTCAGGATGTAGGTGACGATGGCGACGGCGATGCCGGTGCGGACGACCGTCGTCGCCCAGGCCGCGCCCTCGGCGCCCAGGGTCGGCGCGCCCAGATTGCCGTAGATCAACAGCCAGTTCAGGCCGACGTTGACGACGTTGGCGGCGAGCATGATCAGCATCCCCGGCAGCGGCCGGCGGATGCCCTCGAGGAAGAACGACGACGTCACGAACACCAGAAAGCCCGGCATGCCACAGCCGAGGATGCGCAACACCCGGCCGCCGCCCGCGGCCAGCGCCTCCGGCTGGCCGAACAGCAGCAGCAGGTCGGCGCCGAACGCGCAGATGATCGCTCCCGTCACGCCGATGGCAAGGGCGTAGGGCAGCGAGCGTCGCCAGGCGGCGCCGCAGGCCGCCGGCCGGCCGCCGCCGTGCGCCGCCGCGGTCACCACCAGCGTGCCCATCAGCAGGCCGATGGAACTCACGATCAACACCATGACCACGGCCATGGCGATGCCGAAGAAAGCGAGATCCGACGAGCCGAATCGGCCGATCATCAAGGTATCGGCGAGGATCAGGATCATCACGCCCGAGCGGGCGACGACCACCGGTGCCGCCAGGCGGACGAGATCGCGAACGTGCGCCCAGATCCCGCCGATGGCCGGCGACTCAGGCTCCGGCATCGGCCGATCCATGGGCGGCGATCACCGCCAGTACGGCCTCGCCGTACCGCTCGAGCTTCGCCCGGCCGACCCCGGAGACGCCGCCGAGCGCCGCCAGCGTCCGCGGTTTGGTTCTGGCGATCTCCCGCAGCGTCGTGTCGTGGAAGATGACGAAGGGCGGCACGTCTTGCAAGCGGGCCTGCTCCAGCCGAAAGCCGCGCAGCGCCTCGAACAGCCCGCGGTCGGCGGGATCGGTCTCGGGCTCCTGGTCCTGTCGGCCGCGCTTCCCCGGTCGCTTCTCGGGATCGCGGCGCAGGCGGATGGGCCGCTCGCCGCGCAGCACCGAACGGCAATCGGCGCCCAGCGACAGGCCGCCGTGGCCCTGAACGTCGACGACCAGCAGACCGGCGGCGACCAGTTGCCGGACGATCGAGCGCCACGTCTTTTCGGGGAATTCCGTGCCGATGCCGAAGGTCGACAGCCGGTCGTGGCCGAAGCGGCGGACGCGGTCGGTGTCGCGGCCGAGCAGCACGTCGACGATGTGCGCGGCGCCGAAGCGCTGGTCGGTGCGATAGACGCATGACAGCACCTTCTGCGCCGCCACCGACCCGTCGAAGCTCTCCACCGGATCCAGGCAGGACGAGCAGTTGCCGCACGGCTGGCCGAGCGTCTCGCCGAAATAGCCGAGCAGCACGCCGCGCAGGCACTCGGTCGTTTCGCAGTAGCCGAGCAGGGCGTCCAGCTTGACGTTCTCGACGCGTTTTTGGGTCTCGGACGCGGTCGACGTCTCGATCCAGCGACGCAGATGGATGGCGTCGGCGATGCCGTAGAGGAGCACCGCCTCAGCGGCCAGGCTGTCCCGTCCGGCCCGGCCGGTCTCCTGGTAATAGGCTTCCAGGTTCTTCGGCAGGTCGGCGTGCACCACGAAGCGCACGTCCGGTTTGTCGATGCCCATGCCGAAGGCGATGGTGGCAACGACGACAATGCCGTCCTCGTTGAGAAAGCGGGCCTGATTGCGCGCCCGCACCGCCGCGTCCAAACCGGCGTGATAGGGGATCGCCTTGACCCCATCCGTTTGCAGTCGCGTCGCCGTGTCCTCGACGCTGGCGCGGCTCAGCCGGTAGACGATGCCGGTCCGCCCCGGGTGCTCGCTGCGGGCGACGTCCAGCAGTTGGCGATGCGGCGACGCCTTGGGCATGATGCGATAGCGGATGTTGGGCCGGTCGAAGCTGTCGACGAACAGCCGGGCGCGTTCGAGGCGGAGCTGGGTGAGGATGTCGGCCCGGGTGGGCGGATCGGCGGTTGCCGTCAGGGCGATGCGCGGCACCGCCGGAAAGCGCTCGTGCAAAACCACCAATTGCCGGTATTCGGGACGAAAGTCGTGGCCCCACGACGAGACGCAGTGCGCCTCGTCGATGGCGAACAGGGCGATCGGCAGGCGGGTCAGCCGATCCTGGAAGCCTGCGGTCAGCACCCGTTCCGGCGCCGCATAGACCAGATCCAGGTCGCCGGCCTCCAGGTCCCGCTCGACGGCGCGGGCGACCCCGTCGGGCAGCGACGAATGCAGGGCGGCGGCGCGCACCCCCAGTTGGCGCAGCGCCGCCACTTGATCCTCCATCAGCGCGATCAACGGCGAGACGACGATGCCGATACCCCGCCGGCACAGCGCCGGAATCTGGTAGCAGAGCGACTTGCCGCCGCCCGTCGGCATTAGTACCAGGGCGTCGCCACCGGCGATGACGGTGGCGATGATCTCCTCCTGCCGCCCGCGGAACGAGGGGAAGCCGAAGACGGTGTTGAGGACGTCACGGGGCGAAGTCATGGTGCCGCTGCTTACGTCAGCCGGCGGCGTCTGTCGACGATCGCGATCCGTCGCCGAAGGCAAATCACAACCCGCACGAACTTTCGGGTTTTTTCCGCCACGCCGGATCACGACACCTCACAAATAACGGTGAGGACATGAGCGGCACCTCTGGCGTTCGGCGACCTTTGCTTTATACTCCGCGCGCAGCAGGGGACCAACTGGGAGCACTCCATGAAAACGATCACCACCGATATCGCCATCGTCGGCGCCGGTGGCGCCGGCCTGCGGGCGGCCATCGCCGTCGCCGAAGCGGATCCGACCGTCAACGTTTTGCTGATCTCGAAGGTCTACCCCATGCGCAGTCATACCTGCGCGGCGGAGGGTGGCGCGGCCGGCGTGATCAAGGACAATGACAACCTCGACTATCATTTCAACGATACCGTGTCCGGCGGCGACTGGCTGACCGACCAAGATGCGGTCGAGCTGTTCGTCAATGAGATCCCGAAAGAACTGACGCGGATGGAGCATTGGGGCTGTCCGTGGAGCCGCGAGGACGGCGGCCACGTGGCCGTGCGGCCCTTCGGCGGGATGAAGATCATGCGCACGTGGTACGCCGCCGACAAGACCGGCTTCCACATGCTGCACACGCTGTTCCAGACGACGTTGCAGTTTCCGTCGATCACCCGGATCGATGAGCACTACGTCACCGACCTGATGGTCGACGACGGCCGCATCGCCGGTCTCACCTGCCTGGAGATGCGCACGGGCGAGTTGAAGCTGGTCAAGGCCAAGGCGGTGATCATCGCCTCCGGCGGCGCCGGTCGGGTCTTCCCGTTCACCACCAACGGCGCGATCAAGACCGGCGACGGCATGGCGATGGCGTACCGCGCCGGCGTGCCGCTCAAGGACATGGAGTTCGTCCAGTATCATCCGACCGGCTTGCCCGGCAGCGGCATCCTGCTGACCGAGGCCTGCCGTGGCGAGGGCGGCTACATGCTCAACAAGGACGGTTACCGCTACCTGCAGGACTATGGCCTCGGTCCGGCAACCAAAGAGCCCGTGCTGAAGTCCATGGAACTCGGTCCACGCGATCGCCTGAGCCAGGCGTTCTGGCACGAGCAGCAGAAGGGGCGGACGATTCCCACCAAGTGGGGCGACGTCGTGCACCTCGACCTGCGCCACCTGGGCGAGCCGCTGATCAATGAGCGACTGCCGCTGATTCGCGAACTGTCGCGCAGCTATGTCAACACCGATCCGGTTACCGATCTGGTGCCCGTCCGTCCCGTGGTGCACTACATGATGGGCGGCATCCACACCGACATTAACGGTGCCACCCCCATCGACGGGCTCTTCGCCGCCGGTGAGTGCGCCTGCGTCAGCATCAACGGCGCCAATCGCCTGGGCTCGAACTCGCTCGGCGAGTTGCTGGTGTTCGGGGCGCGCGCCGCATTGCACGCGGTCGAATATGCGCGGAGCGCCAAGGCCGCCAGCGACGCGGCGGCGGAAGCGCAGGCGAAGGACGTGGACACGCGGATCGAGGGCCTGTTCAAGCGCGAGGGCAAGGAGCGCGTATCGGCGCTGCGCAACAAGCTGACCATGAGCATGGAAGAAGGCTGCGGCATCTACCGTGACGGCAAGGCGATACAGGCCACCTGCGACGTGGTCGCCGAGGTGCGCGCCCTCTACAAGGACGTCAAGCTCGAGGACAAGAGCCGGGTGTTCAACACCGACCTGGTGCAGACCCTGGAGTTGGGGGCGATGATCGAGTGCGCGCAGGCCCTGGCGGTGTCGGCGCTGGAGCGCAAGGAATCGCGCGGCGCCCATCAGCGGCTCGACCACGTCGACCGCGACGACGTCAACTACCTCAAGCATTCCATGGCGTACTACAACTCCAACGGCGATCCGCGCGTCGACTACCTGGATGTCATCATCACCAAGTCGCAGCCGGCCGCGCGCGTCTACGGCGGCGAGGCGGGAGGACAGGTCCTATGAGCATTCGCACCATCACTCTCGAAGTCCTGCGCTATCGTCCGGAGCAGGACGCCGAGCCGGTCTTCCAGACCTATGAGGTCCCCTGCGAGGAAGAGTGGGTCGTCCTCGACGCGCTCAACTACGTCAAGGACGAGATCGACCGGACATTGAGCTATCGCTGGTCGTGTCACATGTTCGTCTGCGGCAGTTGCGGCATGATGATCAACGGCGAGCCGATGCTGTCGTGCAAGGCGTTCCTGTCGGACCTGGGCGACACCATTCGCGTCGAGCCCTTGGCCAATTTCCCGATCGAGCGCGACCTGATGGTCGACCTCGACGGCTTCATGGAACACCTGAATAGCGTCAAACCCTACATCATTCCGAAGGAGTCCCGCACCGTCGAGCAGGGCGAGTACCTGCAGACCCCGGCGCAGCTCAAGAGCTACAAGCAGTACACGCTCTGCATCAACTGCCTGTGTTGCTACGCCGCCTGCCCGCAGTTTGGACTGGATGAGGGCTTCGTCGGTCCGGCGGCGCTGGCGCTGGCGCAGCGCTACAATCTGGACAATCGCGACGTCGGCCGCTCGGCGCGCGAGGACATCGTCGCCGCCCACGAGGGCGTCTGGGAATGCAGCTTCGTCGGCGCCTGTTCCCAGGTCTGCCCGAAGGACGTGGATCCCGCCGGCGCGATTCAGCAGTTGAAGGTCAACAGCGCCATCGACTATGTCACGGGCTTGCTCGGCATGGGAGGGAAGAAGTAATGGCTCGACGTCCCTACAAGCGGGAGATGTCAAAGACCTCCTGGTTCATGACCCATTCCCGATACAAGCACTACATGCTGCACGAAATAAGCTCGCTATTCGTCGCCATCTACGCGGTGATGTTGATTTTCGGCCTGTTCCGGCTGGGGCAGGGTGAGGCCGCATGGCAGGGCTGGGTGGATTACGTGACCAGCCCGATTGGCGTGATCATTCATCTCATCGTCTTCGCCTTCGCCATCATCCACACCACGGCGTGGTTCAAGGCGGTGCCGCAGGCGATGCGCATCCAGCAGGGCACCCATTTCGTGCCGGGTCACTACATCATCGGCGCGCACTATGCCGTGCTCGGGGTCGTGTCGCTGTTCTTCCTCGTTCTGGCGGGAGTTGCCTGAGATGTCGAAACCGTCCGCAAAAGCGATTCCCTGGCTGCTGTTCGCGGCCGGCGGCACCACCGTCGCCTTCATCCTGCCGGTGATGGTGGTCATCACCTCCCTCGGCCCGGCGGTCGGGCTGTTCGAGGGGGCGCTGCAGTATGAGACCATGTACAACTTCGTCAGCTATTGGCCGATCCGCATCATTCTGCTCGGCATCATTGCGCTGATGCTCTGGCACGCCGCGCATCGTCTGCGGGTCTGCGCCCACGACGTGGGTATCCGCCAGGACGGCGCCGTCGCCTGGGTCCTGTATGGCCTCGCCGGCATCGGCACGCTGGCGACGGCCATGGCGCTGCTGACGCTTTAAAGCCAATCGGATCGGATCGGCGGATCGGAGCTTCTGTGAAGGCGTCCTTCGGGGCGCCTTCCGCGCATTCGGAGCGGTGATGGAGACTGCCCAGCACACCCTCACGATCAAGACCCGCGGTCGCGGCCTCCACGAGATCACCGGCGCCGTCGCCGACTGGGTCGCCGGGCAGGGACTGACCACGGCGCTGCTCACCCTGTTCTGCCGCCACACCAGCGCCTCGCTGACCATCCAGGAGAACGCGGATCCCGACGTGGCGAAAGACCTTGAGACGTTCTTCGCACGCCTCGTTCCCGATGACCCGGCGCTCTATCGCCACACCACCGAGGGGCCGGACGACATGCCGGCCCACATCCGCAGCGCGCTCACCGACGTCCAGCTCGCCATCCCGGTCACCGGCGGACGCTTGGCGCTCGGCACGTGGCAGGGCGTCTACCTGTTCGAGCACCGCACCCACGCGCATGCCCGCCAGATCGTCCTCCACTTGGCCGGCCGGTAGCCGGGCGCGGCGGCGACCGGCGTCCCTGCACCATTAGGTCCATGCACCACTAGGATGAAGGACACGCCATGACCGACCCGATCCTCGACAGCGACCTGGCGACCGGCTCGGAGCCGATGGACGGCGAGCATCGGTTGCAACTCGGCCTGCTCGGCGCCCTCAGCGACGCCGTTGCCGCCGGCCGGCCGGCGGACGCGGTGGATGAGGTCTTCGACCGGCTTCTCGAATTCACCAAGGTCCACTTCGCGTCGGAAGAGCTGCTCATGCGACTCTATGCCTATGACGGCTATGCGGCGCACGTGCTGGAGCACGAAGCCGCCCTCGACCGGATCGAGGAGACTCGTGAGCAGTATCGCGCGGGCAAAATCGACCTGACGCTGGATCGGGTCGAGGCGCTCGGCCGCTGGATCGGCACCCACACGCGGCGCGCCGACCACAGCTTGGCGGCCTATCTCGGCGAGGCCGGCCTCGCCGGCCGGTCCGACGATCCGGCTGGAAAATCGGCAACGCCTCGGTCATGATGGCGAACGCAGGCGGCGCGGCCGCGCCGATGCGCTGCGGCGACCGCGCCACCCGAAGCGGGAAACGCACGTGTTTCCCAGAGTGCACGAGGGGAATCCGATGATCGACACTGCACCGTCCGCCGGCACGATCCGCGAGGCCGTCGGCGTTTTCCATTCCGAGAAGGACTTTCAGGCGGCGGTCGACGAACTGCTGGACCACGGTTTCGACCGATCCGACCTCAGCCTTCTCGCCGGTCGCAAGACGGTCACGGAGAAGCTCGGCCACGTCTACAACGAGGTGAGCGAGCTGGAGGACAATCCGCAGGCGCCCCGCGCCCTGTTCATCGAGAAGGACTCCGTGGTCGAGGCGCGGGCGGGCACCATCGGAGGACTTGCGTATGTCGGCGCGATGGCGGCGGTCGGCGGCATCGTCGCGTCGGGCGGCGCGCTCGGCTGGGCGATCGTCGGCGCGCTGGTGTTCGGCAGCGGCGGCGGCGCGCTCGGCGCGTGGTTCGCGCGGCGAATCGGCAAGGAACGGGCACTCTCGGTGGAGGAACAGTTGGCCAAGGGCGGGCTGTTGCTGTGGGTGCACGTCCGTGACGCGGCGCACGAAGCCAGCGCCGTCGAGATCATGAAGCGGCACGCCGGCGCCGACGTCCATGTCCACGACCTGCCGGCGGACACGGGGCCGGAACGGGACCCATTGTCGGGTTTCGAGCCGGATCCGTTCCTGCCGAAGGCGCGCATTTGACACGGCTGGCCCCCTGACACGGCTGGGCCCCGGGCGCGTCGCGTAACGCCGGGACGTCCGCCCAGGTCCTCGCGTGGTTTGCGCATGGCTCGCCGTGGCGATCGGCAGGCGCCATGCCAAGGTCATATAAATTGGGCCAGCCCACAGAGAGCGCGGCACAGCGAGGGAGCCGGCCATCGGCCGACGTGAGATCATGCCGGATCGTTCAGCGTCCTGTCGCGGGGTCGCCGATGCGGCGGCCGTGCTCGGCCTGAAAGAGTACGACTTCGTCCGCCTCGCCTATCGACGCTGGTTCGGTCGCCAGCCACTCGACGCCGACCTCGAACGCACCTTCGCGCGCTACATGTTCCACGGCGCGGTGCCCCCCTGGGTCACGCACTTGGTGCGCCAAGTGCGTGAGGCTCAGGCGGCGGGGCCTTTGCCGGCCGGTGCCTTCGGCGCCTCCGCCTATCGCGATCGGCCGGCGCGGCCGCGCCACGGTCGCCTCTGGGTCGCCGGGTTCGCTATTGCCTGGTTCGCCGTCTTTCTGGCGATTCTCGGTGCCCGTGACGAGACGGCCACCGCGGCGCCGGTGCCGTTCTGCTGGGATCCCGCGTCGCCGCACCCGGTCGCCGTCTGGATCCGGATGGCGACCGACCGGCCGCTGCCGTCATGCGAGGCGGTCAGCGATTCTGCACGCGCACCCGATAGGTGATGGTTTCGACGGCGTCGGGGGCCACCTCGACCGTCCACCGGGCCTCCGCCGCTTGCTCCTTCTGATGGGGGGCGCTTTCTTCCAGGATCCGCCAGTCGCCCGGCAGCCGTTCGACAACGTCGACCGACACCGCCGTGTCCTTGGCGTTGCGCACCTCAATGCGATAGGCGCTCTCGAAGACGCGCTCGGCGAGACCGCTGCGGACGAAATCCGTCTGCGTGCGGCGCACGGTGATGTCGAAGGCGCGGCCGGGCGTCAGTTCGGCGCGCTCGCCGCGCGGCGTCCGCGCCAGGATGCCCTCACCCAGCAGCCGGAGGGTGCCGCCCGCGTCCGGCGCGTAGATCCGGGCGAGCCCTTCGGGCCACGGCTCGCCGCCGCTCTCCGCCGCGTCGTTGACGAAGCGCAGGCGGATGACGGGATGATCGGGCACGGTCTGGCCGACGACGGGGCCGAAGACGTTGACCCCGCTCTCGCTGACATAGCGGCGCTCGAACGGCACCGCGTCCGCGCCCGTGAGGGCGATCTGCCGGCGTTTGCCGTCGGCCAGGGTCACCGGGTCCGGCAGGTGGTAAAGATGCAGGTCGCCGAAGCTCTCGCGCTCGGGCGGGGCCGCCATGGGCGCCGCTTCCCGCATGGCGCTGACCGCCGCGTCCATTCGCATCCCGCGCGTCGCGATTCCGGCCCGGTGCACCTCGCCGGCGATCAGCGCCACCGTCGCGTCATCATAGTCGATGCCGCTTTCGTTGACGATGGTGGCGCGGCCGTCGAGGCGGAGCGTCATCGCGTCGTCGTCGAGCACGATGGCGTAGTCGGCGCTCCACGACAGCCCCTCGGACAGGTAGGTGAGGGTGAGCGGTTGCGTTGCCGCCGCGTCGGCCGCGATGGTGGCGATCAGCGCCGGCCGGGCGCGCAGGTCGTCGGGCACTGCCGGAAACACCAGCCGCCCCGGCACGCCGGTTTCGATGCGATCGCGATAACGCAGCACGACGCCGCCATCGACGCTCAGCACCTCGGCGTCCTCGACGCTGTCCTCGCCGGTGGTCGGATGGGTCCGGACGACGCCGACGGTGGCCCCCAGCGAGCGCTCCAGCAACGCGGTGGCGGTCAGCACGTTGGTGTCATATTCCATGGCCTGGACGCTGAGGCCGTCGGCCGCCGACACCAGCGCGCTTGACGGGATCATCCGGCGGCTGACGCCATCGAACACGAACCGCTCCGGCGTCGTCGTGAGGTCGGCGGATCGCGTGTCGCTGATCAGCGCGAGGCCGTTGCCGTAGACGGTGAGTCTGAGATCGCTGCGTGCGTCGGGCGCCAGCCGACTCTCCGGCGGGGATTCGGCGAGGCCGCGCGAGGCGAAGGCGGCGCCAGCGAGCAGCGCGATGACGACGGCGGCGGTGGACGAATGCATGGTCGCGGCTCCAGCTTGGCCCAGGCGGCCGGGTCCGGGGCGGGCGTGGCCGGGACACCGGGCCGGGGCTGTGTGCGATGCCTGAGTTTGCGTCCCGCACGGTGGTGGTGCAAGGTCCGCGCGCGACAGGGAGCACGCCTCGGTGAATGACATGGTCTTCGGCGATCCGAATCTGCTGGCCGCGGTGGTGGGCGGCGGCCTCGTCGTCCTCGCCATCGTCGGCCTCGTGCTGTTCGCCGTGCTCCGTGGCGAGCGCACGCGCGCGGAAACCGTGGTGCGGCTGGCCCAGGTGGCCGAAACCACCGAACGACTGGCGCGCGCCCAATTCGAGCTTTCCGGCCGCCTCGAACAGACCCAGTCCAGCGTCGGTCAGCGGCTCGATTCGCTGGCGCACCGGCTCGGCGACGGGCTCGCGCTGCAGACGGAGAAAACCGGCGAGACCCTGCGCGTGCTGCACGAACGCTTGGCGCTCATCGATGCCGCCCAGAAGAACATCACCGCCCTGGCATCGCAGGTGGCCAGCCTGCAGGACATCCTGGCCAACAAGCAGGCCCGCGGCGCCTTCGGTGAGGTGCAGCTGCACGATCTGGTGATCGCGGCACTGCCGAAATCCGCCTACGCCTTCCAGGTCGGCCTGTCCAACGGCCGCCGTGCCGATTGCGTGCTGACGCTGCCCAACCCGCCCGGCCGTATCGTCATCGACGCCAAGTTTCCGCTGGAGAGTTACGCGGCCCTCCGCGCCGCCGAGACGCCGCAGGCGAAGGTCCAGGCCGGCCGGGCCTTCGGCGCCGACGTCCAGAAGCACGTGCGCGACATTCAGGAGCGCTACATCGTCCCCGGCGAGACCGCCGACTCCGCCCTGATGTTTCTGCCGTCGGAGGCGGTGTACGCCGAACTGCATACGAGTTTCCGCAACGTCGTCGAGGACGCGTTCCGTCGCCGCGTGTGGATCGTCGCGCCGACCACGCTTTGGGCGACCTTGAACACCGTCCGCGCGGTCCTGAAGGATGTGCACCTGCGTGCCCAGGCCCAGGTGATCGAGGGCGAGCTGCGAGCGCTGGCCGACGATGTGGCGCGCCTCGACGGCCGTGTCGGCCGCCTGCAGGATCATTTCCGTCAGGCCGAGGAGGACTTGCGACAGATCCGCACCTCCACCGACAAGATCGTCAAGCGCGCCGAACGGGTCGACGTGGCGCAACTGGGCGGGCCTGCCGAAGAGCCGGCCGCGGCGTCCGGGACGGCCGGATAGGCCGCGGCGTCCGGGACGGCCGGATAGGCCGCGGCGTCCGGGACGGCCGGGCAGGCCGCCAAATCCTTGTCAATTCGGCGTGATCGCCCCTGGTTCCCGCGCCGCCGACCGATTACGCTCGACGTTCCCGAAGCAGACACGTGAGGCGCATCGTGATCCGTTTCCTCTGTGCGGCCCTGATCGCTCTTGTTGCCCTGACGCCTGTTGCCCTGACGCCGCTCGGCACCGGATCGGCGGCGGCCGCCGACCCGACACCCTATTCCGGCACCCAGGTCATCGACACCGGCAAGCCGTTCGACGCGTTCGTCGAGGCGCTCAGGCAGGCGGTGTCGGCGCATCGGATGGGCATCGTCGCCGAGGCCTGCGCCCACTGTGGCGCCGAGTCCATCGGCGTCACCATTCCCGGCAATCGGGTCATCATGATCTTCAAGCCGCAGTTCGCGGTGCGCATGCTGGACGCCTCCGTGCCCGCCGGCATCGAGGCCCCCTTGCGCCTCTATGTCACCGAGCAGTCGGACGGCTCGGCGCGCCTGACCTACCGCCTGCCGAGCCACGTCTTCGGCGCCTATGACGTCGCGGCGCTGGACGAGATGGCGGCCGAGCTCGACCTCATCCTCGCCGGGATCGTCGGCGATGCTCTGAAATAGCGCCGCCTGTGGTGACTCGGCGGCGACACCGGCGATGACTGGGGCGGTGACTGGG